>JAAERP010000387.1 GCA_024230215.1 Fuerstiella sp.
CGAAGATTGAGCGTGTTGACTCCGTTTTGCGTGCATCTACAACAAGCAATACGAATCTTCACCTCAACTTCGCGGAGCTTTTTGCTGTTCTCACCCCCGTTTCAACCACCCGATGAAATATCGAGTCACCCACTAACTAGGCCCTCACAGTTGGCTCAGAGCAAATGTGGCTGAATTCTTCACCGCCGCCAACCTGCTTGACTTGAGGTTCTCAAGGATCGGTCCACGCACCGATTCGTCAACAGATCGAATCATACCGACTGCCCGATTGAGTCTTGTCTTCATGAAGACGTTCGAGCCGGATATCAACCAGACGCCTTCGTAGACGGACTTTGCAGGACCGGTCACGTCTTGAAACTCCTGACGAAAATTCAGGCGTTCTATAGCGTTGTGGGTGTTGGATTTGACCAGAGCGTTCGAGTCGTTAAGTGCAATCTTCAAATGCTCCGTCGCTTTCTGATTCTTCAGTTCTCCCAAAGCCCACGCTGCGCATCGGCGGGCATAGGGATCATCATCGTCTTTGAGCATCTTCACCAAGGCGTCGAACGACTTGTCGTCAACGAGACTCGCTAGAGCCATCCCAGACATGCCCCGAGTCATCGCTTCTGAATGCGTCAGCAGTTTGCGCAGTGCCGGAAAGGCTGGACTGGCATCATCCCAAGAAAGAAATTGCAGGAAATAGACGGCTGATCGGCGACGAGTCGGTTCGGGATCATCCAAATACGGAATCAGAGCCGCCAACGCCTGCTTGTTCGGATGACGCTGAATCAGTTCTGTCGCTTCGAGGACACGTGCAGTCTGAGTTTCCGCCGTCTTGGAGAGCATGTCGATGGCTGCGGTAACGTCCTTCTCCAAATCCGCAGCAAGAACCGAGTCACACATCGAGGCCCCGCCACACACAAGCAACACGGCCAGTACAATAGAAGTCATTCTCATGGCAGTTCTCCGAATCAGGTTTCGTAGTATCACTATCTACTTTGTCTTCTCAGCCACCGTCACTCACAGCAGCGCAGACCACATGAAGTTTCCGCCAGCCAGAGTCACTTTGGCGAAGTGAAAGTGCTTTCTCGTCGCCGGTGAAGGTAACTTCCATACGGCCACGGCAACCAACAACCGGCTTCACTTCTTCTCAGCGGCCTCCAACAGTTTCGGCTGAAACTTCTTCTTGGCTGACTTCTTCGACTGCTGCTGTTTCCGCTGTGCCGCCTTGAGTTCATCCACGGCCAGTTTCTTGTCGCCGTCTTTGTCGATTCTCTTGAACCGCTGCTCGGCTTTTTCGACTTCTTCTGGCTTCTCTCTCTTCCCTTTGTATTCGTCGAACGTGATCTTGCCGTCGTCGTTCCGATCCATTTGCTTGAACCGGGCCTCTGCTGGCTTGTTCGTAAACTCCTTTAGCGACACTTTCAGGTCGTCGTCTGTATCGATCAGCTTGAAGATCTGCTCGGCCTTCTCGATGGCTTCCGGTTTCCTCGATTTACCCTTGTACTCATCGAAGGACAGGACACCATCTTCGTCCTTGTCCTTGGTTTTGAATGTCTTCTCCATTGCTTGAACCCACTTGCTCTTGGCAGGCTTCTTCTTCGCCGCCGCATCATGTCCCTGGGAGATGACATTTCGAAGGGCGCTCACGACACTCAACGCGGTGCCCATGAGCAGAGCCGAATGGTAGAGAACGCAATCGGCGCCGTTGAGACACTTTCCGGAAAAATCGACATCGTCAGTCGTGAAGCGGAAGCCGCCGGGTCGTCCGCCCGGGAATCTGCGGAGCAGGCCACGAAAGGGCTTGATCTTGTCGATCAATTGGTGCTTGGAATGGAAGCCATCCGCACCAATGTTGAGTTCAGTGAAAAGAAAGTGGCGGCGTTGGGTCAGCAATCTGAGCAGATCAGTTCCATTGTGGAGACGATGGGCAATATCTCAGCCAGAACTGACATGCTGGCGTTGAACGCTTCCATTGAAGCCGTGCGAGCTGGACAGGAAGGTCGAGGTTTTGCGGTGGTCGCGGAAGAAGTCAGAAAACTGGCCGACAGTACGGCCAAAGCATCGTGTGATATCGCAGCACTGATTGATGCGATTCAGAGCGAGGCCCAGGACACGGTTTCAGCGATATCGGAAGAACGTCAACAGGTGCAGCAGGAAATCAGCCGCGTTAATGCCGCGGGAGTTGCACTGGAGGAAATCAGCCGTTCGTCAACAGCAGCCGCAGGCAGGTCACGACAGATTGTTGACGTCACGCTTGAGCAGCTGCAACGAACTCAGGAAGTCGTGCGAGCTATGCAACAGGTGTCGACGATCGCCGGCAGAATCAGCGAACGAAGTGAATCGACACGCCATCAGACAAACGATCTGGTTGAGGCGGCACTGGATCTGGAGGAAGGATTGTCACCCATGTACCACTACGGAGACTCTGACCTGCCGTCTGGCGAACGCAGATCCAATGGCGTCTCTGACAGCTCCCGATTCCACGAACGACGGTCCGGAGCCACTGCAGATGAACTGTTGGAGGCCGTGAGCGGCGGGGAGTTCTCACAGTGACAGACATCCAGGACACGCAACAGCGTTTAAGCGATCAGGAATCCATCGAGAACCTGCGCCGAGACGTCGTTCAGTTGGCTCACGGCGCCGCGGACGCGTCAGACGAAGAACTGGTCGTTGCCGCAGCTGCGGTGGCAGACCTGTTGTCCATTGCGGCACTTTTTGCGGACGATTCGGCAACGCACGATCGGTCGGCAGAAATTCTTAATTTCTGTCGCCGCGAAGCTCTGCCGGCAATGACCGAAACAGAACCCAGGGGATCGGTAGAGGACATCCAACAGCAGATCGAATGCCGCTGGAATGATTGCCTTTCACTGCTTGCACCGGAAGAACGGTTCACGTGTCAGCAGAACTTCAACTGGGCAGAAGCCGACAGCGACGACTGGGGCTCACTGCCCACCAGTGCTGCGGCCAATTCAAATTCTGGTGACGGCGAGGAAGCAACGTCCACACCGATTGACGTCGAGAGCATCCTTGCGTCACTTGCGGAGGCAGAAAACCAGTCCGACAAACCAGGCACTCAGTGCGCCTCATCGGCTGCAAGGTGTAATACCGAAGATAACCCTCTGCCTCAGCCGCCTCAGGAAGTCGAAACAATCGACGACCCGGAGATGGTCGCCGCTTTTGCAGACGATGCTCAGCAGTGCCTTGCTGAAATGGAGGCAAGTCTTCTGAGCCTGGAGACAGAACACGAAGCCGATGAAGCACTACGTAACTTCTGTCGACAGTTACATACACTCAAGGGAGCCTCCGGGACGGTTGGACTTTCGCAACTGGCCGGTTACCTGCACAATCTTGAAAGCTACGTCGAAACCGCTTCCGGAAACGACATTGACGTAGACAAACTGCTGGAAGGAGTGGATGCGGTCCGTGCTCAGCTGGACACTCCTGGTATATCCACTGCCGCATCGTCGATGTTCCCGTCGTCAGACAGCGCGGCCGAGAACTGTGAGAACAACGCAGCGGCCCAACCGCAGCTTCACTCTGCGGGAGAATCATCAGCGGCCGCCAAACCGTCGCCACTGGCAACGAGCAGTGAAGGTGAGATCTTTGTCCGCGTGGAGGCAAAGCGCCTGGAACGGCTGATGGACCTGCTGGCCGAACTGGTCATGCTGCGAAATGGCCGCGACACCTATGTTGAGTCTCTGCGTACAATCCACGGCGAGCTGAATCACTGTGCGTCGCGTACTCGCGCACTGACGTCAACCGTCGAGCTGTCAACGTCGACCTCATCTGCGATGGACGATTCGGAGAATGTGGATTCCAGAGGACCGACGGCAGAAACACGCCTGCTGACACGTTCTCTGGATGAGGTTGCGAAGGACACCGCTGAACTTAGTCGTTCGCTGGCTGAAGTCTGCGACCCGCTGTCCGACGATAATTCGACCGTGTCTCATTTGATTGGCCGCTTTCGGCAGGAACTGATGGAGCTACATCGGCTGCCAGTCGGCGGCCTGTTTCAGCGTCTGCAGCGTGCGATCAGAGATGCCGCGAAGGCTGAGGGAAAGCAGGTACAGATCAGATTTGAGGGGCAGGGTGCACGAGCCGAACGAGCTGTACAGGAACGACTGTTTGAGCCGTTGCTGCATCTGGTTCGTAACGCCGTCAGTCACGGCATCCAGCCTGCTGACGATCGCGTGAGATCCGAAAAACCAGCCGCTGGAACAATTACACTCGCCGCATGGTCAGATGCAACCTCCCTGCATATTGAAGTACGGGACGATGGGCAAGGGCTTAATGAAGAAGCGTTGGAAGCACGTGGTCGAGAACTGGGTCTGTTGCCCCTTGATGAAACCGTCAGTCGCGCGCAGTTGCGGATGCTGATTTTCCACCCCGGCTTCTCCACAAAGTCGTCAGTCAGTGAGATCTCCGGTCGGGGCGTGGGCATGGACGTCGTCGACAGCTGGGTCCGACGCCTGCGTGGTCGCATCGACGTGGAAACGGTGGCCGGCCAGGGCACGACATTTCGACTGCAGATTCCACTTCGGTCTGCCGTGGAGCACGCAATGGTTGTTCGCGCCGGGGGACAATTGTTCGCCTTGCCGATGCACACAGTCAGCGGCACGTCAGATTCCCGGGTGCCGTTAAGTGGTCGCCCCGACGCAACCTCGAATGCCGGCGCAGTGCCACTAACCCGCATACTGGGATCCAAAGACGGTCAGAAGACTCGTGGCTGTCATGTCACACTGCGTAATTCTGCACAGAATTCTAAGAGGGCGCAGCGCGGGGCCGACAATAACGTAACGATTGCGGTCGATGCCGTTGTCGGTGTGGAAGAGGTTGTTGTGCGTTCACTTCCCCCAATGCTGCAGCGCAATGAGCTGTTCGCAGGAGTCACCCTGTCAGGACGTGCGGAAACCGTTCTGCTGCTGGATGTACGCAGACTTCTTGAACTGAGCCAAACGGTTGAACCCGCCGACAGCGAGCACTCGCAAGGCAGCGAGGAAGAGCACAGTGCGTTCGACGGACTTCAGAATACGAACCCGGAAATTCACTGCCGCTTTCTTGTTGTTGACGACTCAGTAACAGTTCGTCGCAGTCTTTCAAAGAAGCTTGGGGCAATGGGTTACGACGTTGACGAAGCCAGCAACGGGCGCGAAGCACTGGGAATACTGAGAACCGGAGGCTTCGCAGCCGTCGTCACTGATATCGACATGCCGGGGATGAGCGGTATTGAGTTACTGCAGGAAATCAAACGGCAGAAACAGCTTCAGGAAATCCCGGTCACGGTTCTGACCAGCCGTGATGCGGAGTCCATACGACCGGAGATCATGCATCTGCAGCCGGCCGCGATACTCAGTAAACCCGTCACTGATGGAACGGTTGCAGCAATCGTGGAATCCATCACCGGTGTCCGCTGCCTGCATTCATAGACAATACTCACCACATCCAGATACAGGGAAACCGAGAAAATGTCGACGCCTACGATTCTTGTCATCGACGACAGTGCCACCATTCGAAAGATGGTCGACAGCCATCTCAGTCAGGAAGGTTATCGGGTGATGCTTGCGCCCACCGGTGAGCGTGGGCTTGAGATGGCATGCGAAATCGAGCCGGATTTGATTTTGCTGGACCATCAACTACCAGGCACGACAGGCATCGAAGTCTGTCGGCAGATCATCGAATTTCCCCAGTGCCAGCACATCCCCTTTGTGGTGTCTTCGACGCTGCGGAAACAGGCATACGTTGAGTACATGGATGTTGCAAACGTGGTGGATTCATTGCCGAAGCCCTTCACACCGGAACTGCTGAAGATGACGGTCGCAAATGCGCTTGAAGTGGGCGCGATGATCGTCTCGTCTCAATCCAATGGTACGGCAGTACCGGAGGTCGTTGGTGAAACAGATCAGCCGGCTCTGGCCGGGGATTTCCGCTGGCTGGGTCTGCGCGAGGTGATCGACTTTCTGAACAATGGGCGTAAGGACGGAATGCTGGAAGTGGAAACGGAAAGAAACCGCATCTGTTTCTTTCTGAAAGACGGGCGAATTCAAGGCGTCGTTTCGCCGTCATTCGATGCGGCCGAGGTCGCCGATCAACTGCCCGCGTCCATGAAAGAGCTGTCGCCTCTGCTGCAATTCACGATGAGCAGCGGCACTTCCACTCAGGTCGACGGACTTGTGGAACTCATGGACAAGAAAGTCCTTGACCCTCGAATGCTGCGAACGCTGCTGCGTCATCAGGCAGCCGTGCTCACTCGTTACTGCTTCCTGAACAATCCCGCCAGCTTCAGTTTTCTGCCAGAACGAACGCCGCCCGCACTTCTTGGCAAAGCCGCCATCGATTCCTGCCTGGCTTCCATCCTGGTGGACGGAGCCATCAACGGCTCGCCGAATGACAGGTCTTCGTCAGACACCACCGTCGGATGGGTTCGGAAAGGTCTTCGTGGGCAGAACCTTGATCGGTCGGGGTTATCAGCAAAACACGTTCAACTGCTCTCGCGTCTGGATTCGACACCAAAGAACATTGCCGAACTTGCAGCGGACACTGGCCTGCCGTGCGAAGAGGCCACACTTGTCCTGGAAGGATTCCTGCTATCAGAGTGGGTCGAAACGAAAGTGGTCACGCAGTCACGTACTCTGCTTGCGTACGAGCCTGATGCCCAAAGTGCAAACGTGCTTCGCAGCGTCATCGAAGATGCCAATAGCGGCTGGACCGGAAATGTTGTCCGGGACGAATTCAGTTTACAACTGCTCCTGAAGCGAAAGTCGCCGGACACAGTTCTGATCGCCGTAGGTGGGGAACACGAACTGGATCTTCCCGAGAAGATCAGAGGTGAGTCAATGCTGAACGGGGACCACAGGGTCATTCTGGTCGCTCCTGCTGAACCGTCACCACCACTGGCGGATACAGTGCGATCGCAGAATATTCTGCGACGCCCGTATGCCAGTGCCGACCTTCTGAAGGTACTTGATAATTCGGCAGCAACGACCACCGCAGCCGGTCCGGAAGAAGAGCCTGCGATGGATATCGTACCTGCTGAGACCCTGGATTCTTTAGGAGCCAATTGATGTCGTCCGTATTCTGTGAAAACCAGGTTGTCGCCGTACTCTCGCTGGATGGTGCGGGGCGGAATTGCAGCGTCCGAGAAATTCACGATGGAGAACGATTACTTCTGGGCTCGGACGAAAGCTCCGACGTCCGCCTGCTCGAAAACGACGTGGCAGCATCACACTGCCTGATCAGTGCGGAAAGCGGACGCGTCACGGTCCGAGACTGTTACTCTCAGGCAGGCACGTTCGTTGATGGAAGTCGAATCAGCGAAATCCAACTGACCGGAAACGCTGAAGTTCGGATAGGAACAGCTGTCATATTAGTGACTCTGGCAAATCGTCGGACACCGGCGGCAGATGGCGAAGACAACACCGCGTCGGTGTCAGAGGTCAATGGTCGGGGCGACACTCAACAATTGCCGCCGGAAGTGGATCAAACTGAGGACGAGGCAACGCACAAACTGAATCCCGACGCGTCATTAGAGACGATGAGCGATCTTCAGCTGCAGCTGGACCAGGCACGTGCAGAGATCGAGGTCCTGCACAATCGACTTGCGACAGCAGCCACGCTGACGCCTGCATCGGCCAGTGATCCGTATCAGGAAGAAATGCTCGAACTGCTTCGGGCGGAGGTTATGGATCTGCAAGCTGCTCTTGCCGAACAGCACCAGACCGACGCAAATCCAGATTCTGAAAGATCCAACCAGCCGAACTACGATGACGTCCTTGCCAAAGATGAAGCAGAAAAGCTGGTGAACCGACTGGAAGGTCTGCTGTCGGAGCTGCAGGAACGCGACGAACAGGTAGCCACTCTGACCGAACTGCTGGGCGCGGCGGAAGAAGCCAGTCGGGCGGAGCGGGACGAGCGGTCACAACTTGACGCATGGCTGCACGACATCGAAGAACGCTTTGGCTGTCGCGAGCAGGAATGGCAGTCTCAACGGGAGAAGCTGCAGAACGACGTCCAGACAATGGCTGCCGAGCGCGATCGAGCGGAAGCAGCGATCAATGCGGACTGCTCGAGCACAAAACTGGAGGCTGCTCAGAACGTTCTGACCGCTTTGCGCGATACCGCGGAATCACAGCGACTGCAGTTGCTGGAGTCAGACCAGCTAGTCGCGCAGCTTCGCCGTGAAGTCGAGCTGGCAGGCCGCGCGCAGCCGCATGAAGAACTGGTCCAGCTTGCTGAGGAACGCGCTGAAATTACGCGCCAGAGGCAGGAACTGGATGCCGCACGCCACGAGGAATCGCGGCCCCGGCCCAACGAAGCGACGCTGAAGCTGCAGGTTCTGCGGGAACACCTGAAAGAAATTCACCAGCAGGAACAGCAGGAAAAGGAAGAACGAAAACTCAGCAGCCGCATCGCGAGACTTTGGAGTCGTATTGACGGCAGATAGGGAACAATCTTATGAATGCAATATCCACTGATCCGGAAAACGATGTCGAAGCGACGTCGAAAACACGTCAGCAATTGTTGGAACTTGCGAGGCACCTGGACAGGTTCGGGCGTGACACCGAACAGTTCCTGAATCGGCAACTTGACGAGTTGGGACATGCAATCGACGATTTTGAACGTGAGAAAGCTGCGTGGAGAAGACAGCTACGGCGAGAATCGAGGCAGCTTGCGCGTCAACGGGAAGAGATCGAACAACTCTCCACAGAAACGTCAACGCAGTCGACAACGGGCGTACACAACACGGTATCGACACGCGTCCAACAGAAGCGAAATGCAGCCGACGCAGCCGCCAGAAAAAGTGGCGAAGCCCCGGTCACGTTGCTGTTACAACGGCGAGATGCCAGTCCGATGCAGCTCGGTCTGTTGATGTTCGAAGTCTCGAAACTGAACCGAGACATGGGTGGACGGGGACTGACGTTCGAAGTTGCTTCCGTTCGCACACGTCGAAGAAGCCTTCTATCACGAAACGTCGGCACTGATTCCAGTGAAGACATTCTGGAACTGACCGGATTTTCGACACTGCCTCTGGCCGCTCGCGGCAGTCACGTGACGCTGGATGTGGATATCACTGACCGTATCGAAGACTGGATTATGTTTAAATCACGTTTACTTCAGTCGTCACTCGGTAACGGCGATCTGGCAGCGGCCTTTAAGAAGTACAGCGCGGTCAAACATGACGGCCAATCTCGCAGCATCATCAGCGAAGCCAATCGGCGTGTCGATGACGCGATCTCTCACAAGCATGACCATTCCGGCTATTCCAGCACTGGGCTGTTTTCCAACACTCCGATTGATTCCGTTCAGCAACAGGTGCTGCGTCTGGAAAGCTGTTACGAAAGACTACTTGAAGACAGCGGCCTGCGTGTCCACGCAGTTCTGAACGCGACTCCGTAATCATTGGTTGCCGGTTCGCATTTGGGCGTCTTCAGGGCCTTCCAGGCCGCCGTCCCGGTAGAAACACACCTGAACCACCGACGGCGAATGACAAGACTGCTGAGCGAAAACATGCCATGCATGTGCCAGAACTCCGCAAAGGACGATTTCGCCGGGCAATTGACGCTCACAGTTACTATATTGTGAGACATGGGAATTGAGTACTTAACCGAAAACAATGGTCGACGACAGTTTCTTGCCCAGGCTGGTGGTGGTGCGGGGATGCTTGCGTATTCGGCGATGGCGGCTGCCAGTTCGGTCGCCGGCACCGCACATGCTCATTTTCCACCTCGGGCGAAAAGAGTCATCTGGCTGTTTATGCATGGTGGCCCCAGTCATGTGGATCTGTTCGATCCGAAGCCGACGCTCACAAGATTTGCCGGGCAGCCGCTGCCTGAGAGTTTCGGCAATGTGATGACTCGGCGGGACGTCGCAAAAAACCCCCTGCTCGCGCCGCTGCGGCGATTCCGACCGCGCGGACAATCGGGCCTGCAGATCAGTGACTTTCTGCCTCACATCGCTGAACATGCGGACGACATCTGTGTGGTCCGGTCACTTCACGGCGACAGTGTGAACCATCCGCAGGCCGTGTATCAGACAAATACCGGCAACATTCTGATGGGCAATCCCAGCGTCGGCAGCTGGGTCGCGTACGGACTCGGCTCTGAGAACGAAAACATGCCGACATTTGTTGTGCTGCCGGATCCCGGCGGTGGCCTGAAAGGTGGCCCCCCAGCATGGGGCAGCGGCTATTTGTCAGCATCGTTTCAGGGCGTCACGATGCGCCCCGGAGAATCGCCGATTCTGGACCTGAAGCCTCAGGCGGGCGTCAGTCCGGAGCAACAACGACGTAACCTGCGACTGATTCAGTCACTCAACCGGCGGCATCTTGAGCAACGCGACAACGATGACCAACTGGCAGCTCGAGTGAAGGCTTACGAACTGGCGTTTCGCATGCAGGCTGAAGCACCCGCCCTGGTCGACATTGGCGGTGAGTCGCGACACACGCTGACGATGTACGGTGTCGACCGGAAAGAGACTTCTGAATTCGGTCGGCGTTGCCTGCTGGCTCGGCGAATGATTGAAAACGGTGTCCGCTTCGTACAGCTGTATTCCGGCGACACGAATGGCTGGGATGCTCATGCTGACGTTGATAAGAACCACACGGAATACTGCCGTCGAACAGACAAACCGATCGCCGGATTGCTGACGGATTTGAAACTGCGAGGTTTGCTGGAAGACACACTCGTGATCTGGGGTGGTGAGTTTGGTCGTATGCCGATGAGCGAACAGGGCAGGGGACGCGATCATAATCCGTGGGGCTATTGTGCATGGCTGGCGGGTGCCGGCATCCCGGGAGGCCGAGCATACGGAGCCACGGATGCCATTGGATTGCGTGCAGAAACCAACAGAGTTTCGATCAATAACTTTCACGCTACGATTCTGCACCTGCTGGGCGTCGACCACGAACAATTGACGTACTTCCATAACGGTCTGGACAAACGATTGACCGGACCGAATGAAGTTCCCGTTGTCCACGATTTGATCGGCTGACGTAAATGCTGTATCTTCGAATAGCCGGTTTTTTCGTCCTCCAGTTCTTCGTGGCCGTTGCCGCCAGTGCTGAAGAAAGCGACGGCTACACTGAGCCACCGGTGACCGCGGACGACCGCCAGCATTGGTCGTTCTACGCGCCTGAAAAGGTGGACGTACCGGTCACCCGATTCACACACTGGCAGCGCAACACCGTCGACAGGTTCATCAGTTCCGGATTGGAACAGCACGCACTCGAACCTCAACCGGCTGCATCGCGACGGACGTTGATCAGACGGCTCAGTTTTGACCTTGCCGGACTGCCACCCACGCCCGCTGAAATTGACGCATTTCTGTCGGACAAGTCAAATGACGCGTTCGACAAACTTGTCGAACGATTGCTGGCATCAAGAGGCTACGGCGAGCGGTGGGCTCAGCATTGGCTGGACCTTGCTCGCTTCGCCGAAACGGATGGGTTCGAACACGACAAGGTGCGCCCGGACGCCTGGAAATACCGCGACTGGGTCATCGATGCACTCAACAACGACATGCCGTACGATGAGTTTCTGCGTCGTCAGATTGCCGGTGACGAACTCTATCCCGACGATGAATCGGCGCGGATCGCAACACGGTTTTGTCTGTCCGGCCCCGACATGCCCGACATTAATCTTCAGGAAGAACGTCGTCATACGTTACTCAACGAAATCACGTCAACGATTGGCGAAGTGGTGCTTGGACTGCAGCTTGGATGTGCCGGCTGCCACGACCACAAGTACGACCCCATCAGCCAGGCGGACTTCTATCGTCTGCGGGCCGTGTTTGAACCGGCCGTTCACCTGCGGAAAAATAGATCGGTGACCAACCTGCGCGAAACACCCCCATTCACGGCAGCCAGCCACTTGATGTTGCGAGGCGATTTTCGCCGCCCCGGCCCGGCCGTCAACGCTGGCGTACTGCGTGTGATCAATGGTTCGGAACAGGCATTCTCACCAGTCGCCCTCAGCCATACTGCCGGTCGCCGAACAGCCCTGGCCGCGTGGCTGACGTCACCGGACAATCCACTGACCGCGCGCGTGATCGTTAATCGAATCTGGCAGCATCACTTTGGCACGGGAATCGTCGACACCCCCAGTGAATTTGGCATCATGGGGTCGGAACCGAGCCACGACACTTTACTGGACTGGCTGTCGAACTGGTTCGTTGACTATGGATGGAGCCTGAAAAAGCTACACCGACTGATCGTGACTTCCGCCACCTATCGACAGCGCAGTCGTCTTTCGGACGACGCCCCGGATGCCGAAATCAAACGGTGGCAGAAATCGTTGGCAACTGATACGGACGCTCGACTGCTGTCGCGATATCCTCGCTGGCGACTGGAAGGCGAAGCCGTCCGAGACGCGATGCTTCATGCGACAGGCGTTCTGAATCGGAAATCAGGTGGTCCCGGTATTCGGCCGCCGCTACCGAAGGAACTGCTGGCCACGTTGCTGAAGAACCAGTGGAACGTCACACCAGACAAATCGGAACACAACCGTCGCAGCATTTACGTGTTTGCCAGACGAAACCTGCGATACCCGATTTTCGAGGTCTTCGACCGCCCAAGCGCCAATGCCAGTTGCCCGGACCGCGGCGTTTCGACGACGGCACCGCAATCACTGCACTTGCTGAATTCCGAGTTTACGGCGGCGACGGCTCGGCGGCTTGCAGACTCGATTGCCGACTCACCAGCGGATGACCGGATCCAGCACGTGTTCCTGAGCCTGCTCGGACGACGACCATCAGCGAAAGAGACGCAGGAGACGCTGACTTTCCTGGCAGAGTCAGAGGACAGCGCCCATGGTAACGTCGTTGGCCTGACCCATCTTTGTCTGTCACTGTTCAACTGCAACGAATTCATCTTCGTGGATTAACTGCACATCGCCATCTTCTTCTTCATGTCCACCCGCAGCATGAGCGAGAAGACAAGTTGCGTAAACTGCCTCGCCTGCGCTTCGGATGACATAGAACGCGGAATGAGCGAAACAAGTTGCGACACCCAACTGAGAACGTTGTGTCGGACGAATTCAGCCATCAATCTTCGCCAGTCTTTTGAATTCGCGACTCACAAGACATACAACTCAGCTACTGCGTATTATGCTGATTTGTGGCCGTGGCGATCCTCCTACCTGGTGCGAGAGTCGCTTTCCCATCAGGCCGACGACAACATCTCTTCGAAAACTGCTCTGTTGATGACGGTCATCAGTCGTCGAATTCGACGACAGGATCGAATGTCACAAAGGAATACGTTATGACTTCCGCCGAAGAATCACGAACTCAGACCGCCACATTCGCGGCGGGCTGCTTCTGGTGTACCGAAGCCGTGTTTGTGCGGTTGAAAGGTGTCAGCAAGGTCACGTCCGGCTACACGGGCGGACGACTGCCGAATCCCACATATAGGCAGGTCTGCACCGGAGCCACAGGCCACGCTGAAGGCATTCAAATCACATATAATCCAAAGGTCATTACGTACGAACAGATGCTGGACGTGTTCTTCCACACTCACGATCCGACAACGCTCAATCGACAGGGAGCCGACGTTGGTACTCAATATCGGTCAGCCGTCTTCTATCACGATGCCAAACAGAAGGCTGTCGCCAAGAAGTTCATCGAAGATCTAGATGCCGCGGGTGACTTCGACGATCCCATCATGACGACTCTGGAAGAGCTGAAAAAGTGGTATCCTGCCGAAGACATCCATCAGAAGTACTTCGAACTGAATCCACGGCAGCCGTATTGTCAGGCGGTAGTCGGCCCAAAAGTCAGCAAGTTCAAGAAGCGGTACGAGGCGATGCTGAAGAAGGAGTAGAGCAGGGCACCTGTTTTTGTGAACCGCTCTGGCTGACGGCCCGTCTTTTATCCCAGGCTGGAATGCGTTTTCCGCGGCCACGAGTCAGCATAACACGCTGCCTGCGGCTCTACTCTTTCCGCTGCTGATCCGCCGCCGATTGCTGTCTCGTGCGTCGCAGCAGCGGGTTCCCCTGCGGAAAAGCACGCGGAACGACAAGCAATGGAGTCGGGCCACCGGGCGTGGGATTGAATGCTTTCAGGAACTGTTGCATGTTTTGATCAAGCTGTCCCAGCGGTTTCGGCGTTGTGAGTGGTCGCGAGGTTGTGCCGCGGACTTCGACCATTGTCCACTGAGTCCACAATCGGTTAATTATCGGAAGTGACGCCGCCGTTGGACGCGGTGGCCGCGAAAAGAAATCCAAATGCACGTCGCCTGCAAACCCCACAGTGCCGCGACCTAACAGACTGATCGATTTCCCGACAAGGTCGATGCGTTTGCAGTTGAACGCTTCGCGGCCCACATTAAAATCCATCCTCGCGTAGTCAAACGCCGTGCGATCCTGCACGTTGAACTTCAACTGCGACAACGCTCCCATCAAATGGACCATCACCGGCAGTTCATACAGTGACGCAGGACTGATCTGCAGTTGTCCCTCACCTTCCACGTCTGCCGCCGAATCGCCCGTGCCTTCCAGGAACATCCAGGCTTTAATGACACCCTTAAGTGTTTTCTGATCAGGAATATGCAGCGCCGCGTACTCTTCCAGCAATGCGTCGTCAAGTTCTGTGAAGAAGCGGTACTGACCGTCTTTACGCAGATCAACAAGCGCATCCAGTACCAGGTCGCCGCCGTAAGCTTTAGCTTTGATACGCTGTCTCCGGTCGACTTGTGTCAGATCACGGTCCACAAACACTTTCCGAGCCCCCAGCACCAGTTCAACATCGTTGACAGAATACGGCCCCTCCACATGGGTGAAGGGCATTTCCAGGACCTCAGCGGTATCCAGTTGAATCGTTCCGGTGTTGTGAAGATGAAATCCGTCCCACGCGCCCTGAGCGGTAACCAGACCGTAAATCCCCGTCACATCAAGCCCCGCCTGCACGGCACAGTCACGAAATCGCATGTTCAGATCCCAGCGCGCAGTCGGATTGTAGTTGCCGGCCATCACGCCGCGGAAATCCATTTCTGAGTTTTCGATCGACACCGATCCCTGCTGGTGCAGTCGATTCAGTGTTTCTCGCCATGACGTCGGCATGGCCGCCCGCAGCTGATCATCGGGCTTGAGATTAACGGCCGTCAGGTCGTTCAGGTGTACCTGCCATTCGCCATCCGGCTTGGCATCGGCCCAGCCGGTCGCTCGTATCGGAGTCTTGTTGTGGAACGCCTGGAATGAATGAATTTCACAATGTTGAACACCGGCAAACTTTTCGTCGTTCGGGTCGAAACTGAGCGTCGCTTCCCTAACCAGCATTTCCAGCGGAAACGGTTTCGGTCTGATTCGCGTGTTAAAAATGCGTACCGGAGCATGTGCTGGAAACACGACGATCGCCGTCTGACCGGGACTCGCCGTCCAATGAACCTGCGCTGTCAGATCGCAGAAGCCGTCCGGCTCAATCATGTTCCAAAGGTCACGTTGCGGCTTGTTCAGAGCGTTGTACAGATCGGCATCCAACGCCGCGTTCCGGGCGGTAATCGTCAGATCCAGAACGCCAGGTGCCGGCAATCCCTGAAAACTTCCTGTCGCCTGAATTCGCCCGTTTTCGTGCTGTCCCTGAAGATCAGAAAACTGCCAGTGTTTCGTTCTTCCATTGAAAGTCACGGTGCCGCTGAGGTTTTCGATGTCGTACGGGAACTTAGCAAACCTCATTTTTGCGTCAAACACATGTGCGTTCATAAAGCTATGCGTAGGCCTGTCAAGTCCCGGCGGGCGGTAAAAAACAAGGTCCGCACTCGCCATACCGACAAGATTGAGCGAATCGATGACGGCCCGCTGATTGTCTTCCACCGCATCACGGAAACGACTGTCGAGCGGAAAATCATCGACACTCATTTCAAACAGCATCTCCGCTGCAGGCCCGGGGTTCTTCCACCATCCGGTGGACGCAAATGGTTGCGTCCCCAGGCGTCCGGCGATCGTCACGTCCAGCATCACATCACGTTCCGTCATTGCGGGCTCATAACCGTGCGCCAGATCAAACCCGTTTTCCGGCGAATTGATAAACGGCCGCTGTTTCAGCGTGCCGGTCAGGCCATCGACCGGATAACGAAACCTGTGATATGTTGCAGTGCCACTGTCGATTGTGGCCTCAAAATTCTCAGGACGCCATCGTCCGTCTGGCTGTTGCCGAAGATCGCAACCGCCGGAAACAAGCGCGTCAGGTTGAAACGCGTCAAACAAACGCTGAACTCTGGGCGGCATCAGAGGCTGAAGTTTCCTGTCCACCCGAAATGTCGTCACGTCAAACCGCGCACGACCCGCTGGCGAGCCTGCCCCCTGTTGCATCTGCAGCCATCCGGACAGGCGTGCCTCACCGCTCTTTGCCCGAGTCAGCCGAAATTCAAGGTTCTGATTATCCTTAAAGAATGTTGCCTGTACTTCCGTGAGCACGATTGGAAAAACGGGGGACACCAGACGACCGTCCCGAACTTCGATTTTCAGTTTGAACGCCGGTACAGCCAGATCCGGTGAGCCATTGACACTGAAGTCCACGTCAAGCACACCCACAAACTGCGGCGCTGTACGACCGTCGTTTCCAATCAGCAGTGCCGCCCCTGACGGTCGTGGCGTTGAAACCAAGCCGCTCGGTGGCTGCGGCAGAACTCGTCCCAGTACCGACTCGACCTGCGTAAGATGATCCTGAATGTCGGGGTTGGTGGCCTGTGCCAGTCCCATCAGGCTTTTGTTCGCCTGCACGCCCTTCAACTGGCCACCCAGATTCCAGTTTCGTGTCGTGAGATCCCATGCCCCGGCAACGTTCAACAGGCCAACGCCAGGCAGATTGATGCCGCCGTCGAAGTCGTATTTGTTCTGGGACGCAGGCAACGCCTGGATCGCAGAACTTGTCAGCAGGACTCGCGCCTCGGGAATCCCGCCACCATGCTTCAGCGTCAGCTGGACTCGAATGTTCTTCAAGGAAATCTGCGGCAACTGGATGGGACTGTTCTTCCGTGGATGAAACTCGTACTGCTGCCAGTTCCAGCGACCGTCCTCCTCTCTGATCAGCAGGACATCGACGGAGTCCATATGCACCGCGTTGACTGACACCTGTTGCTGCTCAAGCAGCCGATTCGCATCAATGTCAACGGAGATCTCATTCGCTCGAAACAACGGCTGCCCGGATTGCCGGTCGCGAATTTCGACGTCGGTCAGGGTGGCACCGTCAGCACCGTCCAGTCGTGTCGCCCCCACGGACAGTTTCAGTTCGGGGGCGGCTTCGTTGAACCGCTTCAGGATCTCGTCGTGGACCAAACGGTCTCTTTGGTTCCAGAAATAAAGCGCAGCGCCGCCACCAACGATCGCTGTGAGCAACGTCAGTCTGACCATCCATTTCAGAACTGGAACGATTTTCATGAGAACGGTGGCATCCTGCCGCCGGGGACACATCAACACAGGGTTGATGCTGCACTAGTGCTTTGTCACAGGCAAGTGTCAGGGTGGAAGCATTCCCCGGAAAAGGGGGTCAGGTACCAAAAATGCGGAGCACCCTTCGGGCCGTTCCGGTTTTGGGTACCTGACCCCGTTTTTCTCGCCAACCCTAAAACCTGGCTGTGACAAAGCACTAGAGCAGTTTACTTATAGTCGTGAACGATACTGGCTCGTGGGAACAGCGAAACTGCTATTGAAAAACGCTCATCGCGGCCACAAGTCAGCGTGAAACGCTGTAGTCTCGTTTGCTCAGCACCAGGTGACGCCATCCAACAGCCGCCAGCACTGAGAGTGGAAACTCCACCGGCAGACGATACCTGACCGACCCGACGAACACCATATGAACCAGCAGAAACAGCAGCAGCGGCCCGAGCAGAACCAACACGTCGGAATACTCCCACTGCCGCGACGCAAGGCCAGCGATGGTGCAAAACGACAGCAATCCCCAGCAAACCACGCAGACCACACACACACCCCATCCTGCCGTCCTTGCAAAATTTGGCACAGGACTAAGAAAAGCGGCGGACTTGCTCACCGCCAGGCTGATGACTCGCCCCGGATTTGCCCGCGCAAACGCGATCGACCTCTGCGTGTAGTATTGGTTCATCTCGAATTCGGACATCCGGGCCAGTACGTTGTCATCCTCAAAAAACTGCATATTGCTGGCACCGGTAGCCTGGGGATTGAGGCCATCGTACAGACTTGGTCCGGACCACAGTGATGTGAAGACCCAGTGCCCGGTAACCGTCGCATTTCTGGCAGCCCACGGCAGCAGCACAAGAAAACACCCCGCGACAAGTCCCGCACAGACTGTTGCCCGCAACGCGAACGAACGCTTCAACAGAAACGGCATGGCAGCGCAGCAGATGATCAGCCAGGGAAGAAACCCAGGCCGCGACAACACCGTCACACCAATTAGCGCACCGGTCAGAAGCGATCGACAGACGACTCGCCATGAGCAAGTGCTGACATGAGCCACATCACATGCCTCGTCGCCGGTTCGAAGTAACCACAGCAGTGATAACAGACTCAGCAGCATCCAGAACGTAAACAGTGTCTCTGACAGAATCAGCACACTGTTGCCGACGTGCAGCGGACAGATGGCAACGTACAGCGCCGCCCAGAATCCGACGCGTCTTGAGTGAACCTGCCGACCGAGACAATACGTCAACCAGCAACAGCCAGTACCCACGACGGCCAGCAGAAGCCGGGCAGCCAGAACGTTGTTCCCGAAGAACTGAATCGATGCGGCCAACAGCAGCGGAAAACCCGGCACACGCAGAACGTGTCGTCCGTAGATAACATAGTCCTGGCCTGCCGTAATTTTTTCCGCGAGTTCCCAATAGCCGTTGGCATCCCCTTCAATCAGAAACGGTCGCCCGGCGGATTGAACATGTTGCTCAACGACAAATGCCATGATGACCCGCAGGAGAAGAGCGACCGCCATCAGTGTGACGACGATTGGTTTCCACTGCGCGGAAATTCGCAAGTCATCTGCGACTGCGGCATCTACAGCTACAGTAGGCTCGGTCACACTCTGGTCATTGCTGGCTGACATCCCGGATCCATTCGTTGTGCAGCTGTTCCATCTCTCTGACGACGTCCGGGTGCCGGGCCGCAAGGTTTTCCAATTCATGGACAGAATCACCAAGATTCACCAGAAACCGCCTGTCATTGTTCGTGATGGGAGCCATATCGCTGGTGTCGTTTGGGTTACCAATCAGTTTCCAATCACCTTTTCGAACGGCCCACTGCCGATTTTTCTTTCCGCCGCCGGATTCCCAGTGAAAGACCTCGTGCGGTGAGTGGGCGTCCGACGATTGCAGGACATCGGAAATGTCTTTGCCATCAAACTTACGTTGTCCCGCGTCCAGACCGCAAAGAGAAACCAGTGTGGGCAGCCAATCGCAGGCAGTTACCATCTGGTGACGGATGGCACTGGCCGGGATCACGTTTGGCCATGAGATCATCGCAGGCACACGGATCCCACCTTCAAACAAGCTGAACTTGGCTCCACGAAACGGCCCGGCACTGCCGCCACCACCGAACGTACGTTCTTCTGTGCTGTGCCCATGATCCGACTGATAAATGACAACGGTGTTGTCTCGCAGTCCCAATTCATCAACTCGCTTCAGGACGCGACCGACAATCTCATCGGTCGTGGACACGAAGGCAGCATACATTCTGCGCGGGGCATCCAGATGAGCGTAATGGGTTCGCCATTTGTCAGTCCCCTGCAGCGGATAATGGGGAGTGTTTAATGCCCAGTACATCATGAACGGGCGATCCTTATTGGTCTCAATAAACCGAACCGCATCCGCCGCCATCAGATCCGGAAAGAAGTCGCCGTCATGAAACACCTCTCGTCCATTGCGCCACAGGTCGTGACGGTTGGGACCGTTCCAGTAAAAGAAGTGAGAGTAGTTGTCGATGCAGCCGCCCATGTGACCGAAGGATTCGACAAATCCCTGACCGTTCGGCATCGTTGCCGGTGTATAACCAAGATGCCATTTGCCGACGTGGCCGGTCATGTACCCGTTGGCTGCAAACAATTCGGCCACAGTTTGAGTGGCCGCCGGCATTCCCGCATTCCCCGAATGCGACGAAACGTTGCCAGGCACGCCCGCGCGCTGTGGAAACAATCCTGTGATGAAGGCAGCGCGCGAAGGCGAACACACGGGAGCAGCAGCGTAGAACTGAGTAAACCGCACGCCCTGCGATGCCAGCTGATCCAGTTCGGGAGTCGCAAGGTCCGTCGCGCCATAGCAGTTCAGATCGACGCTGCCCTGGTCATCGGCCAGAATCATGATTACGTTGGGTTGGCGTGCGTCGGCCTGAGCGCTGACCAGCGTGGCGAGGACACCGATTGACACGACAGTGCGTCGCAACCATTGGTTCGTTATCATGTCATCCATCCTGCGGTGTTGCTGTGGCGTGTTTCAGATCTTCGTCTTCCATCACGCCAATATACGGCAGATGGCGGAAATCGTCATTAAAATCGAGTCCATATCCGACCACGAATTCATCGGGAATCTTGAAGCCGAAGTAGTCGGGTTCCAGATCCACTTCGGTGCGAGCCGTCTTCCACAACAGCACGGCTGATCGAACACTTGCGGGCTGAAAATCCTTCACGGCCTCATACAGTCCGACCATCGTGTTGCCGGTATCAAAAATATCATCCAGAATCAATACGTCACGGCCCCGCAGGTCGGGCACGAGTGACTGGTTAATGGTCAGTCGCCCGGGCGATGTTTCAGCGCCGCGATAACTGGCCGCCTGAATCAAAGCAACGCGCAGCGGCACGGAAGTAGCACGAATCAAATCGGCCAGTAACACGACACTTCCGGTCAGCACGCCCAGAATCGTGAGCGGCTGCCCGGAATACTCATCGCTCAACTGACGCCCGAGCGATTTTACGCGTTCGCCGATCTCGCTCTCACTAATCAGGACTCTCATGATCCCTCGGCGGAAACAACGGCATGATGGAGATAATCGAAGATGCCACCACTCAACTCTTCGCCAGCTGCCTTAACACCGTGTGCAGAATCCCACCATTGCGGTAGTAGTCAACTTCGACAGGCGTGTCGATGCGGCAGGTCGTAACGAAGTGGACCTCTTCACCATTGCTTTTTCGTGCCGTGACTTCCACCGCCTGGCGAGGCTCAAGCGAATCATCCAGGCGGATGTCGAAGACCTCGGTACCGTCGAGTTCCAGGCTTTCCCGGCTTTCGCCTTCGCGGTACTGCAGCGGCAGCACTCCCATGCCCACAAGATTGCTGCGGTGAATACGTTCGTAACTCGTCGCAATCACGGCCTTAATGCCCAACAGGAACGTGCCTTTGGCGGCCCAGTCTCGTGACGAGCCGGTGCCGTATTCTGCGCCGGCCAGGACAACCAGCGGAGTACCATCGGCCTTATACTTCATCGCGGCGTCGTAAATCGAAGTCTGCTCGCCGGACGGATAATGAATGCTGACGCTGCCTTCTGTGCCTGGAGCCAACATATTTTTCAGACGGATGTTGGCAAACGTGCCGCGCGTCATCACTCGGTCATTGCCGCGACGACTGCCGTAACTGTTAAAGTCTTTGATGTCGACACCCTGCTCCTGCAGATAACTGCCAGCGGGACTGTCCGACTTGATCGCCCCGGCCGGACTGATGTGATCAGTCGTCGTCGAATCGCCGACGGACACAAGACACCGAGCACCTTCAATGGCTGATATCGGAGCGGGCTCAACAGGCATATCGATAAAGAATGGTGGTTCCTGAACGTACGTACTGTCCGCGTTCCATGCATACAGGTCAGCATCGGGACTCTGGATCGCCTGCCATTCTTCCGGACCGTTGGCGGCCGAAGCATATTGTTCAGTGAACATCTCGGGCGTCATGGAAGACGCGATCGTTTCCGCGATTTCTTCCTGCGTCGGCCACAGATCTCGCAGAAAGACATCGTTGCCATCAGAGTCCTGACCGAGCGGTTCGGTATCCAGGTCGATATCGACAGTGCCGACCAGCGAGTACGCGACCACCAACGGCGGGCTGGCAAGATAGTTGGCTTTCACCAGTGGGTTGACGCGACCTTCAAAATTGCGATTCCCGGAAAGGACGGACGCCGCCACCAAATCACCGTTCGTGACGGCGTTTGCGACGGGCTCCGGCAATGGACCGCTGTTGCCGATACAGGTCGTGCAGCCATAGCCGACGGTATGAAAACCAAGTTCGTTGAGTGGCTGATCCAGACCGGATTTCGCCAGATATTCAGTAACAACACGCGAGCCAGGCGCAAGACTGCTCTTCACCCACGGCTTTCGTTGCAAGCCCTTGGCAACAGCGTTGCGAGCCAGCAGTCCCGCACCGACCATGACGCTGGGGTTACTGGTATTGGTGCAACTGGTGATGGCAGCAATCACAACGGCACCGTCGGTGATCTCGGAGCCGCTCCCGTTATCTTCCACTGAAACGGGACTGGCCGGCGCGTCTTTGCCAAATGTTTCGGCCAGTGTTTTTTTCCAGACCGGCTGCATGTCTGACAGCAGGATGCGGTCCTGAGGACGCTTTGGCCCCGCCAACGATGGAACCACAGTGCTCATGTCGAGTCCCAGTTTGCTGCTGAAACACGGTTCCGGAGCATCATCGGAACGAAATAGCCCCTGTTCTTTCGTGTAGCGTTCCACAAGATCGACAAGGTCTGCCGGACGACCGGTACGTTGCAGAAAATCAAGCGTTTCGCCATCAACAGGAAAGAAGCCCATGGTGGCACCGTATTCAGGAGCCATGTTGGCCAGAGTCGCCCGGTCAGCAAGCCCCAACCGAGCCATGCCTTCACCATAGAATTCGACAAACTTGCCGACAACGCCGTGAGCTCGCAGCATTTGTGTCACCGTCAGAACAAGGTCTGTCGCAGTCGCACCTTCCGGCAGAGCGCCGGTGAGTTTGAAGCCGACAACTTCCGGCGTCAGCATGTAAATCGGCTGACCAAGCATCACGGCTTCGGCTTCAATGCCTCCGACGCCCCAACCGACGACGCCCAGACCGTTAATCATCGTGGTGTGACTGTCCGTACCAACCAGACTGTCGGGATAGGCAACACCGTTGCTGACCATTACGACTTTCGAAAGGTATTCCAGATTCACCTGATGAACGATACCGGTTGCCGGCGGAACAACGCTGAAGTTCTCCAGAGCCTTCTGTCCCCAGCGCAGAAACTCGTAGCGTTCCTTATTTCGCTGGAATTCGATTTCCACGTTGTGCTTCAACGCAGACCGGCTGCCAAATTCATCAACCTGCACGCTGTGATCGACGACAAGATCGCAGGGCACAAGCGGATTGATTTTCGTGGGATCACCGCCCATCCGGACCATAGCACTTCGCAGAGCAGCGAGGTCAACGACGGCCGGAACCCCTGTGAAGTCCTGCAGCACAACACGGCCGGGCTTAAATGGCACTTCCACCTGAGCGGGAGCGACTGCGTTCCAATTGGCCAGATTCGTGACGTCGTCCGAATTCACAACGAAGCCATCGACGTTGCGAAGGCACGCTTCCAAAAGGACGCGAATGGAAAAGGGCAGGGTGTCGATGTGACCAATGCCATCTTCAGCCAGCTTGCGTAGACGAAAGTACTTGACGTCGCCGGCCGCGGTTGACAAGGTGGCTTCGGCACCGAAGGAGTCAGGATGAGTCATATTCTGTGGCTTGTGTAAATCTCGTGAACAGCAATGGACTTCATATAAGCCGGCGTTTTGCGAGGCTTCCGGCCGGATTGTAGACATCTGTGCAAAAGACTCAATTGGGAAGCCCAGGCCAATCGTGCAACTGCTGAACGAATGGGCACGTTTCACTCGATTATCCACGTCGGGCCGCATCGAATAACAAACGATGTGGACTTACGCAGCTTCCCATGCGCGATAAGCGCGAGTTTCGAATTCCCGTACGCTTGCGTCATCGTCGCTTATCGACGACTCTTCCGCCTACACAATGACGGTACCTATTCTCTCTGCCAAGCCAAAATCATGACTGCAAACCGCCAATCGGAAGTTCTTGAAGCGATCAAGGATGTCGACTTCAACGCCAACAAATACCAAATCGAATTTAACACATCCCACGGACGAATTCTGCTGGATTTGCTTCCGGATGTGGCTCCCGGACATTGTCGCAACATAGTCGGGCTGACCAGAATCGGATACTACAGCGGCCTGTCGTTTCATCGCATTATCGGCGGGTTCATGATCCAGGGCGGCTGCCCACAAGGCACTGGTACCGGCGGTCCCGGGTACAACATTGACGCCGAGTTCAACGACACACCGCACGTAGAAGGCGTCCTGTCCATGGCGCGTTCGTCTGATCCCAATTCGGCCGGTTCACAGTTCTTCATTTGCCTGGGAGCACACACTCACCTGGACGGACAATACACGGCATTCGGTCGAACTGCGGACGAGGAAAGTATGAAGGTGGTCCGAACGCTCGGCTCGCTGCCAACAGATCACGGAGATCGACCTCAATCGGCAGCATCGATTGAATCGGCAACGGTGATCGTGGCACCGACTGAATAGCCACAGGAAGCGGGCCGCGGTAAACGACGCATGGCCTGCCAAACTGCTGTCAGTACAAGCCTGTATAACGGGTAACAGTCGGTGCGGCCTGTCCCACGTCTGCAGGGCCGTCACGCTCCGTCCCGGAAGACGTCGTTCGAATTGGCGGCGTCATTGTGGAATTCGCTGCATCACTTCGAAGGACGATGGCGACACCCACCTGGCAAGTGTGAAATACACGTTCTGCGAACGTTGTTGCGTAACGAGCGCGGGCCAGCCATCAACACAAACCCTGCCATTGGACAGGCTGTCATTATTCCAATGAGGTAATAACTTCATCCAGAAGCTTGTGGTTTCCGAACAACACGTCGGCTCCCTTGACACCACTCTTGACACTGACGGAAACAGACTCGGCGTCGGGATCCGTCAGGAAAGTTAAGTCGTGGTAAAACGCTGACGTCAACTGGCCAACCAGAGTTCCCTTAAGTCCCTGCGCTCCTCCACTGCCGACTTCCCACTCATACAGTTCTCCGTTTTCCAGGATGTAGTACCAAAGATTGTTGGCGTCCATCAGCCAGCGTTCGTTGGCACCGCCCCAGTTTAGAAAATCACTCACTGTCGAGCGAAGGTCCAGTTGCAGGTCCAGCACGATCGCGGTCGTCTGCTCAGTGGTCAGTGGAGCCGTTTGTGTCCAGCCCTCCTCGGGAGCGGTTCGGACGGTGTACTCCCCCGGCCGAACGTCTTCGAAGATGTACCAGCCTCGCTCTGTTTCAAACTGAATTGAACCATCGCCGTTGACGTCGACATTCTTCGTCTCCGTCGTCGCAACAACATTGCCATTCTGATCAATCAATTGCACACTGCGACGGTTGATCCAGGGTTCAATCTCGGTTTCGATGAACTCCCGCATCTGAGGATCAGTGCCGGGTCTGTCAAACGGACCACCTTCTTCATCCTGATGCGGCCCCCAGTAATTCGCCAGCCCATCAGGATCAATGATGTACCAATCGTCGTGTTCGTAGTCATAAAACCATTCGTGGTCTTCCGACAGTACTTCCAATGGAAACAGCTTCAGATACTCCGGAGAAAGTGTGAGGTTATCACGCACTGAATTGCCGAAAAAGTCCAGCCACACCCGGCCGCTGATCTCGTTGGTTTCGTAGTTGCCGAAGTCCACGCGTTTGATCACACTTCCGGTGTCTGATCCGGATGGTGAGTCGCTGTACTGCCCGTCGAACAGCAGCGAGGGATCGTCGAAATACGCAGAACCGACAGTAGCAACAAGAGTACCATTCAACGGCGACGATTCGGTAACTGCCTCACCGTCCCAGCGAAACAATCCACCCTCCGGTGTAATGTAGTGCCATCCACTGTCTGGGCTTAAGACCCATTTTTCACCCCGCCCACCGAAGTCCTCGTAGTACGAATTGCGAAACCCAAGCTTCAGTTCATTCACCAATCGAGCTGTCGCGCTGGAGATATCAAATTCGATCCTGGCTCCTTCCATCCAGCCATCCGGGACAACCTGCCGTACGCTGTAGGTTGCTCCCAGTGTCACGTCGAAAGTGTACCAACCACCCTCAGTGACCGCATCGACGGTGCCGTCAAGATCAAGGTCTCGACCTTCCGTCTGAGTTGTACTGATGACAACTCCATTCCCATCGAGCAGTTCCACTGTCCAACCGTTCAGCCAGGGCTCGAGCTCGCCTGAAGCTGCCCGTGTGACCAGATCGGGTTTGTTGTAATAAAGACTCGCATCAAGCAAGGTGACGACGCTGCCGTCAAGTGAACCGCCGGTTCCTGACCATTCAGTGAGTGTTCCATCTGACGTCAGAAAATACCACTTGTCGTTTTCGCCGGAACGAAACCAGTATTCCCGGCCACCAAATGCGTTGAAGTAGTTATTGCCTGCCACAATATCCAGATCCAATGCAGCAAGCGCCGGATCCGGCTGTACACCATCAGCATTCACATCGTTCCAGATGCGGCCTTCCACAATGGCTGGTGGCCCTTCGTAGGTGACTTCCAGCAGTGGAGCAAGACTGGCATCGGGGCTGTCTTTGCTGATAAATGAGGCAACGGCCCCGCCGCTTGCTTCAATCAACCACCCGAAATTCGCAGCAGCGTCATCAAGCCATCCCTGAACATCATCGATCAGGCCACCACCCGCCAATTCGTATGCCCCGACACCGTCAATAGCTGTTGAGGCCGAGGAAGACCCATAGTCGCCACCGGGCGTACTCCAAAGCTGGCCATCATATTGTGAATACAGCCACGTCGCATCGAATTCCCGCGCGGGAGCCCCGACAGACTCATCACCCGATGCGTTCGATTCGGATTCTCCCCAGGCGGCGGAAATCGGGTGCGCTGCGACAGTCCCGCCACCGATGGACGAATGGGCCGCATTTAGTGTCAGGACAGCATCGATGATCGTGGAGCCGTCCGGAATCCCACCGACATCAAACTGCACAAGACCATGGGTCCCGCCTCCCACAAGAATAAATTCGCCGGCACCATTGCTGGCATCGGGATCGGTCTGATAGATCGTGGTATCCCGGGAGGCCCCAAATTGCACCGTCACCGCGCTCAGAAGTTGACGAAGCTCGAGCAAATCTGCGGCACACTGCAGCTTATTGCAGCGTTTCCCGCGCCACCGTTTGGGGCGACGGAATACTGATTTGAAGAATCTGGAACCTGAAATCATTGACCCGACCTGATCTCAACTCTCATCAAATCACCGATCCGTGGGAAAGACCGTTTTCAATCCATTGAAAACACTCTTATGGACGTGGAGGCAACGCCCAGCAGATTTTGTCAGGGATTCCGAAAAAAGGAGCGGCCCACAGAAGATCACAGACGATTCGGCATTCGACTTCTAACATACGTCAGAAAAACTATACATTTGTCGACTCATCGCCCCGAACCTCGTCTCCGATGCAAACCGTCCCCCCGGACTCCACAACGGCCGTGATTCCGCTGTGGCCAATCATTGCCTCATATCCGCCCACGCCAAGGGTTTGTTCCATTCTTGAGCACGGGGCGCATTCTCCTGTTCCCTTCAGCACGGTTTCTCCTATCCTGAACCGTTGAAGACGAAGTGCAGCAAGATTTATGCCGGAGACAACAATATTTCGGCGAACCAATCCGGGATCCACCGCTTCCAGCCCCATTAGTCCCGCGATCATTGGTAGATGTTCGTGCTGAATCAGCGTGACTTGACGCTTAGACGTGCCGGATTCACGGAGGTGATGCTCTCCCCTGATGCCCTGGTTGGCGACGAGTTCCACACGATCCGGAGTCTGCATTTTTCCCTCACGGACAGTGGCGCTGCCAAGCCACTCAACCCGCCCGACGAACTCTTTGGTAAATAACAGCTCCTGCACAATCTTCATGGCATCTCTCCCACGGAAAAAACTGATCGCTCCTGTTCGATCTCACAGAATACCAACTGCTAACCCAAGTGTCGTGCATGTGGCGGTCAGCAGACGAATTGATATCCTTCAGCCCGCGGGTCACTGATAGACAGCGTCACAAGCGGTGACGGTACGGTCGGAAACAACAACCGCGTATTATCCATTCTCATCGGTCGCCAAACAGATAGCGTCATGGCAGAACCTTTGCCCCTCAACAATCGCGCACACGGACTTTATCGAACGGCGGTCGCCGATCAGGATGTCCTGAGGCTTGCCCACGTCCAGCAGAGTCGAGCCGAAATCCTCGACTTTGGAGTCAACGTGGCCGGAGGCCTGGCAGCCGGACTGCACCTTGCCGAAATGTGCATGTCGGGACTGGGGAAAGTTCGCCTGCAGGCCGCCGGTCCGACGATCGATCTCCCACAGGTCTTTGTCAGCACTGACCATCCGCTTCAGGCCTGCCTGCTTTCCCAATATGCCGGATGGAAGATCGCCACGGACGACTTTTTTGCAATGGGTTCCGGCCCGATGCGGGCTACGGCGGCCGGCGAAGCACTGTTCAAAGAGTTCCGCGTCACTGAAGACAAGACGAGTTGTGTCGGCGTCCTTGAAGCGGGGAGCCTGCCGACGCAATCAGCGATCGACCAGATGCTTGGTCAGGTCGGCAACGTAGACCAACTTTCCATCGCGGTAGCACCGACAGCATCGCAGGCAGGAAATATTCAGGTCGTCGCTCGGTCTGTCGAAACTGCCATGCACAAGCTCCACGAACTCGGTTTCCCGGTAGCGACCGTCATCAGCGGGACAGGTTTGGCACCGCTACCGCCCGTAGCAAAAAACGATCTCGCCGGCATCGGCCGCACCAATGATGCGATCCTGTACGGAAGCACTGTTAACCTGTGGGTCGACTGCGACGATGAACAGATTCAGAGTGTCGGTGCTGACACACCGTCGTGTTCATCAGATTCGCATGGAAGGCTGTTTCTCGAACTGTTCAAAGAGGCCAACCACGACTTCTACGCACTGGACAAAGCTCTGTTCAGCCCCGGCATTGTCGTCTTCCACAACCTTCGCAGTGGCAACACCTTTCAGTACGGAAAACTGATGCCAGACCTGCTGCGAACATCATTCGGAATGCACAACACGCACGACGGTACGTAGCTGACCGACCTGGCGAAAACCACGCCCGTCATGCCGACCGGATACTCAATCCATTCATGGGTGATTTCACTCCGACGCCCGTAACTCAGAGCTCGCGTGGCACCGGGTCCGGTGAGAATTGACGTACGCTGCGTCGATTCTCATTCAGGTCGTAGTATGCGCGTGCCCGCTCCAGCATTTCATCAGACGACAGACGCGGTGGGTGATACGGGCGAAACGAGTGAGAGGGCATATGTCGACTTTGTGACAGGAGTGTTTTGGCAGATTCCAGAGCAATCTACTTATTATCACGGACGACACTGGCTCGTGGGAGTAACGAAACTGCTATCAAAAAGCGTTCTTCGCGGCCACAAGTCAGCGTGAAACGCTTTATCAGGCCAACGAATTTCAATCGGCAGCCGTGGCAGGTTGAAGAAATCAGAGGTGCCAGGAGATTCCGTATGACTTCGATTGATGCAATGAACCTTAGTGTCGCGGGCGTGTCAACGAAGCGTCTCAATTTCTGGTTTGAATTGCGTCCACCATCCTGTTCCCAATGATTCGTCGCTGGCATGTCCGCTGCAACAACACAATCTGAACAACCACTGCAGACGGTCTCGCGCAGGCTGGCGGCAGAAGATATACGGATCGGCAGCCACGTCACGGTCGTTCAACAGGTCTCCGAACTGGTTTCGTTTCTCTGGATTGGTGACACGTCACCGGAAGCACGTGAGCAACCGGTGATGTATCGGCACACTCCGTCCAACAGTGGCGAGCCGTATCGGGTGCTGGCTGTTTGCCTGCCGTTTGTGTTCGCCGAAGACATTCACGGCGAAGCTGAAACGTTTGACCTGCGTCAGTGCGAACTAACACAGTTGACCGAAGGGTACGTGGACTCCATTCGCCGGAAACGGAAGGAATCCACAGCCGGCAAATCATCGAAGACACGCAGCCGTCGAAAGAAACGGAAGTCAAAACGACGTCATAAATGAAAGCCGTGAAACAGCAGTAGGGTCCGCACAGCGGACCCTACTTCGATTTCCGTTATGTAACTCTGCGTACATTACGAGAAAGTGGATACCGTCTTTGATATAAGTCTCGTTCTGCCTCTGAGTGGCAAACATGATCCAGAAGGGTAGGAATGCGCATTGGAGTTCTTGGCAATGAAGGCAGCTGGTACGTGGACCAGATTTGCTCCGCGGCCACCAGCGCCGGGCATGAAGCATTGTCGCTGCAGTTTCAGCAGCTGCGAGCCGGTGTCAGTGACAACATCAGCCATCTGCACATCGGCGACGTCGATGTGACAGGCCTGGACGCGATCATCGTGCGCACCATGCCGCCTGGTTCACTGGAACAGGTCGTTTGCCGAATGGATTTTCTGGCGGCCGTCGCAGCCACTGGCGCGCGTATCATCAACGACCCCAAAGCCATCGAATGCGCTGTCGACAAATACCTGACGACGCAGAAACTGGCATCCGCCGGCATTCGCGTGCCCGACACGACAGTCTGCGAAGACAGCAACGCTGCTCTGGTGGCTTTTGAACAGCTGGGGGGTGACGTGGTCGTCAAGCCGCTGTTTGGAGCCGAAGGGCGCGGCATCATGCGAGTGGACCATCCGGAACTGGCGTTGCGAACTTTCCGAACATTGGAACGACTGCAGGCAACAATCTATCTGCAACGTTTCAATCAAGGCCCACTGACGGACATTCGCATCCTGCTGCTTGATGGTAAGATCGTCGGCTGCATGAAACGTTCACCCAGCAATGGTGATTTCCGGGCCAATGCAGCACAGGACGCTGTTTGTCAAGCATGGCAACCAACACGGGTGGAACGCGAACTGGCACTTCAGGCGGCGAACGTCACCGGCTGCGTGTTCTCCGGCGTCGACCTTATGTACAACGAACATCAACAGCCCGTGGTCATTGAAGTCAACGCCGTTCCCGGATGGAAAGCCCTGGAAAAAACCTGCGACGTCGATGTCCCGCAAACACTTATTCGCTGGCTTGAAGACAGTCACCAGGACAATGTACATACAATCATAAACCGTTCCGGGTCGTGACATGCGTTTTCTCAGGGCGAAACGCTACTTTCTTTGCCACGAATCGGTGTAAAGTACTGTAAACACACCGGACCCATCGAATGCATGACAACCTTGATCAGATCATTGCTGCCCTTGCAGACGCGTTGCCGCCGGTGATGCGTTGGTGTGGCGCCGTCGCCAAACGCCTGCGTCAATTCAATATCGCCGTGGAAGGAAAGTCGTCGGGCAATTCCAATACGGACGCACTGACGCTGGCGGACCTTTCGGTTCAGGAAATTCTGGTCGCCGCCCTGCGAGATGCCGACCCTGTTCTGCGCACGTGTCGGATTGAAGGCGAAGAAGCAACGGGCGACATGGCTCTGTTTTCCAGCGACGCAGAACTGTCCATCGCCATTGATCCGATCGACGGAACGAAGCAATACCGCGATCGTTCGGGCAACGGCTATTCTATCATCGTACATCTGCACGACGACGAAACGCCGTACTATTCGCTGGTCTTCGCACCGGAGATGGGAGAGCAGGGCACGTGGGTGGAGGTCGCTCCCGATCGATTGCGATGCGGTGCCGATGACACGTCCGGAACCGCTCGACAGGTTCTCGACGACTTGCCCGATCTGCGGGACAACCGCAGCAAGGACGGCACGGGAATCTACCTGATTGGATTCCAGAAACGCGACAAAGAATGTGCCCGAATGGTGGACGCCCTGCAACTGTCAGGAAGAACGTCCGATGAAATGAATGGCAGCATTTACCCGCTCATGGCGACTGCAGAATACGCCGGATCGCTGATTCATTCGCCAAACATCTACGACTTCCCGGTGTCCATGCACATTGCCAGATTGCTGGGCGGCGATGCGATTTGGGCGCACAACAGAAAACCCGTTCACTACCGAGAACTCTGGATGGACAATCGGGCGGACATGCTGCGGTTTCCCGGCGTTGTCGCCTGCAGCGAACACGACTGGGTCAACCAGAAGCTGTGCGATCTTGCTGAAGACTGGAATCAGATACGATATTCGGACTGACAGTCCGACGTTACAGCGTTTCACGCTGATTTGTGGCCGCGAAGATTGTTTTTCAATAGCAGTCTCGTTACTGCCACGAACCAGTATCGTCTGCGGCAATAAGTAGATTGTTGCAGGACACTGAACACAGCAATCCCGATCGTCCATTTACACATCTGTGCGACGGCCGATCAAAGACACTACGGAATGACTTGTGAGAACGATCAACACTGTTTATCGAGATCCACTGGAAATCGTCTGGACGGAGACAGCGCGCGAACTTGGAATGACAATTGAACGCGGCACGACCGTGTTTGCGGCGTGGAACGGAAGCGGCGTGCTGACAATTGGTACTCAGGAAACGCTGGACGCCGACGATTCGCTGGCCCAAATGATTTTCCATGAAATATGTCACGCCCTTGTCGAAGGCCCGGAGTCGCTCAGCAAACCAGACTGGGGCCTGCAGATTGACAATCCCGTTCAACGCGTCCGCGAAAACGCGTGTCTGCGACTGCAGGCAGCACTGGCCGGACAGTACGGTCTGCGGGAGTTGCTGGCCTCGACCACAGTCTTCCGAAAATACTACGATGCACTGCCCGACGATCCGTTGCACAGCGACGACGATCCCGCTGCAGAAATCGCCCGCTGTGGCTGGGATCGCGCAACGACCGGGCCATGGGCGTCGCCATTGGAGAACGCCCTCAGGATAACAGCACAGATCGCATCAGCGGTCAGGGAAGTCGCCCCGGCAGATTCGTTATGGTCACGAACAGACGCCGGTGGTCACCGTCTTTGATGCCGACAGATTCGACCATGTCATGTCAGACCGGGCATTGTCATCTGCTCGCGGTCGGCGTCGATCAGGGATTACAGCGTTTCACGCTGACTTGTGGCCGCGAAGGACATAGTTCAGTAGCAGTTTCGCTACTCCCACGAGCCAGTATCGTTCACGACTATAAGTAAATTGCTCTATCCGTCACCCGGCGTTGGTACTGGCTCCTTCAGCAGGTCCGGCGCCGCCAGCCCCATGGCTCGGACAATCGTCTGCTTCGCATCCAGCGTCAGAATGAATACGCTGGGCACAAGGAACAACGTAAACACCGTCGACACCAGCAAGCCTCCCAGAACCACACTGCCAAGACCGCGGTACAACTCGCTCCCGGCCCCTGGAAACACAACCAGCGGCAGCAATCCCAACACGGTGGTGAGAGTCGTGATAAAAATGGGACGGACTCGAGACTTGATGCTGAACGGAATCGCGTCACGCGGCGTCATGCCTTCCAGACGCATATGGTTGAGCGACTGATGCACGATCAGAATGGCATTGTTCACGACCGTCCCGATCAGAATAACAAAGCCCAGCATCGTCAGGACATCCAGTGCCTGAAAAACAAACAGGTTCAGAGTAGTCAGGCCAAGTATACCACCAACCGCTCCCAGCGGCACGCTGAAGATAATAACGAAGGGGTACAGCCATGATTCGAACAGCGCCGCCATCAGCAAATAAGTGATCGCCAGGGCCATCAGCAGATTCCACTTCAATGCTGCCCACGCCAGCCGAAGCTTGTCGGCGGTCCCTGACAACGTGATCAGATAACCGCCATCCAGCAAGTCCGTTTTGTGCAGGGGTGTCACGATCGCCTCATTGATCTGCTGCATGGCATCTTCCAGAGGCATCGTCACGGGGGGAGTCACCTGAATCGTAATCGCTCGCTGTCGTTCGCGGCGAGCGATTTGTTCGGGACCGCTGCTGAGACTGACATTCGCAACGGCCGAAAGTGGCACCAGTTGACCATTCGCTGTCGAAATCGGCAGTTCGTTCAAGTCCTGAGTTCGTTGTGCGAATGACTTGTGGCCCACAATTGTCAGATCAATCTTGTCACCCCCGGAGAAGAAATCTCCGGCGTAGGCACCGTCAATCAGGGCGTCAACCGTATATCCAAGGTCCGACGCGTTGATGCCCATCTCGGAAGATTCCATCAGCCGCGGTTCGATATGAATCTCCGGTCCCGACAGATCCAGACTGGGCCGTGGCATCGCCTGAGCATCCGGCAGCAGCTTCTTAACGTCCGCCAGAACCTTCCCGCCAATTGCCACCAGCTGCTCCAGGTCCGGTCCTGTGATCTCGATATCGATGGTTCGTCCACCCGTGAGACCTCGTTCAAACAAGCTGGACTGCTTGGCAACGGCCATCGTGCCTGGAAACTGCGAGCCTACCTTTTTAATCAAAGGAATCAGCTCACGCACTCGATTCTCGTCGTCCGCTCGAAAGCCCATAAACACCTGGCGTCCGCGCACCACGTAGAAGTAGTAATTGATGATGGGGTATTCCAGCTGCTCTGCCTCCGGGCTGCCCGGGTCTGCGTTCCAGTACGGTTTCAGGTCATTCTCAATCTTCGCTCCCATCGCCATTAGCTGATCCATGTTGTAACCGGGCGGCGGAGACACGCTGCAAAACACAAAATTCCTGTTGCCCGATGGCAGGTACTCGACCTTTGGCCAGAACAAATAGCTAAGTCCGATCGAGGCTCCGACCATCACCGCCACGACGGCCATCGACCGAAGCGTTCCCTGTTGAATCCAGCGATTGGCGCCGATCACCAGATCAACACATTTCGAACCAACAGCCTGCAACATGCCCGGCAGCCCTCTGACCGTGGATTCGCCGGGAGCAGGGCCGGATGTTCTATTCACAGAAGAGTTATCACCAGCCCGACGTCGAAACAACCGTGACGCAGCTGTCGGTACAATGGTGAATGAAATCACCAACGACAAACCCACGGCACAGCTGATCGCCAGCGCGATGTCACGGAACAGCTGTCCAGCCATCTCCTCCACAAACAGCACTGGCACAAACACGGCGATCGTTGTCAGTGTGGAAGCAACCACAGCACCCATCACTTCCTGCGTGCCTTTGACCGCTGCGCTCACAGCCGCTTCGCCGGACTCATAGCGGCGAAAGATGTTCTCCAATACAACCACGGCATTATCAACCAGCATGCCGACGGCAAATGCAAGGCCGGCAAGGCTGATGACGTTCAGCGAACGTCCCATCAGCCCCAGCAGCAAAAACGTACCGATCACGCTCACGGGAATGGCCAGGCCAACCACCAACGCTCCGCGACCAAACCAGAATCCGGCGATGATGACCAGAGCCAGCGTCACCAAAACGTAGCTCGACGAAATGTAAGCCGCCGCCACCGCCGAAACTGCAATCAGTGGCACGACCAGCAGAGTCCGACGCCCCAGATGCAGAAACAACAGCAGCACGATCATCGTCAATGCGCCACCGATAAGAATATTCTGCTGCACAAGTCCGATCGCCGAATGGATATACTCAGTTTCGTCGTAGTACTGATAGAGTTCCAGCCCTCGCTGTTTCAGCACTCCACTGTTGAGTTCAATGGCGGCGTCGCGAATTCCATCCATGACGGACAGCACGTTGGCTCCTGACGACCGTCGAACGGCAAGGCCGTTGCTGGAGATTCCATAGCGACGGGACACGCTGTCCGTCTTCTTAAAACCTATCTTCACTTCGGCGACGTCCCCAACGTAAATCGGCGTTCCGTCACGGACGGTCAGGACCTGTTGCTGCACCTGTTCCGGACTTCGAAACTGACTGAGAGTGCGGATCACCCACCGCCGTTTGCCTTCCCAGAAATCGCCGCCCGATGTGTCCTTATTCTGACTGCGCAGCGCGTTGCGAATCTCAGTGATCGTCAGCTGACGCGCTGCCAGTCGATCCGGATCAACAATCACCTGAAGCTCTTCCTGCCGACCGCCATAGGTGTACGCATCAGAAACGCCAGGCACTCGTTCCAGTCGTGTTTCAATGACGTCTTCGGAGAACTTGCGCAGCTTCTGCAGATTCAGATCGGGCGGCAGCAACTCCTTCAATTCCGGATGCTGGTCGCCGTGCTGCTTCCATGCCTGCTGCAGGCGGAACACTCGCAGTCCGGTGTTCATGGCTTTCCGAGCGGGTTCGAGATGTTCAGCAACCTCCGGGTGATCCTTCTGGAATTCCTCGATTTGCTGCAGTTCAGGCGGACGCGCGGTCAGAACAAATCGGGCGATCGGGCTGTCCGAAACATTGGATGCGCGAATCACCGGTTCCGTCGAATCAATCGGATACTCGCGGACCTGCTGTAACCGAGTGCTGACGCGCAGCATGGCGTCTTCGATGTCTGTACCGACAACGAATTCCAACGTGATGCGAGCTGACGAGTCAAGACACGCAGAACTCATCTTGATCAGGCCCTCAGTGCTTTGCAGCTGCTCCTCCTGCTCCTGAACGATTTCACGTTCGACTTCCTGAGGACTGCCACCAGGCCAGCGAGTCTCAATGCTGAGCACGGGGTTCTGTACTTCCGGCGCCAACTGCTTGGGCATGCGGATCAGGCAGATGGCTCCGAACATCACCGTCAGCAGCACGCCCACAGAGACCTTGACCGGATTCCGAATAAATGATTCCACGAGCTGCATTGTCAGTCCGCCACAGATGTGTCGGACTCGGCAGTCACGCTGACCAAAACATCCTGACCGTGCTTGAGCCGTTCGTTACCCCGTACAACCACCACGTCACCAGCTTTCAATGCACCATCCACCTGGACCAGTCCGGCGTCGGATACGCCCAGAGTCACGGGCACAACACGCACTGTTGCAGAAGATTCCCCGGCCGCGGCCGGTTCCACGACAAAAACGTAGCGTCGGCTGCCGTTAAGAACCAATGCGTCCTTCGGCACCAAAGGCATGACAGTTCGGTCACCCGTCGGCAGAACGGCTCGAGCCAGCATGCCAGCCATCAGTACCGGACGCCCGTCGTTCATTCTGTTCTGCAGACGAATATTCACTGGAAACGTCCGTGTGCGGCTGTCGGCGATCGGGACAACCTGTTCAATGCGACCGGTGAACACTTCACCAGAGAGCTCCTGGAATTCAATGCGGACATCGCGTCCGCGCCGCAGTCGAACGGCTTGTTCGGCGGGAACGTTGCACAGAACCTCAACCTGTTCCAGCGCGATGACATCGGCAATGGGATCGGCGTTGCTGACCCATTCGCCAACTTCAGTATGCTCCGCCGTGACAAATCCGTCAAAGGGAGAGTAAATCGTGTACTTCAGAATTCGGTCTTCAATCAGCTGAACCTTAGCTTCCTGCAATGCAACACGCGCCAGTGCCTGAGCGATCTGCTCCGTTCGCGGACCGGACTCGATTCGACTCAGGGCCGCCTGAAGCGCAAGCAGACTCTGACTGGCCGCTTCTGCCCGCTCTTTCGCATCATCCAGCTCCGTCGGATTAATAGCTTTGCGATGCAACAGCTGTTCCTGACGTGTCAGTCGAGACAACGCGTTCTGACGAATCGCCTGTGCGGCCAGCATCCGGGCCCGGGCTTCTGAGATTTCTTCCGGTCGCGAACCATTCTGGAATTCGCGGAGCTCTTCCTGCCGCAACGTCATTTCCGCCTGCGCAGCCTTGAGTTCAATCTCAAGCGTGCCGGTGCGCAGTCTGGCTAACGGCTGCCTGTTCGTGACGGCATCGCCCAGGTTAACCAGATACTCCATCACGCGTCCGTCAACAGCGGTGCCCACGGTGCTGCTTTGAATCGGCATCACCGTTCCGACCACTCGATGCCCCACGTTCACTTCTCGCTCGACAACGTGCGTGACTACAACAGACCCAGGTTGGGCGTGCACGAATTCTGCAAGGGCGCCGATAAGACACGAAATCATCGCCAGCGCGAAGCGCGCGTGAGTTCGCGGTGATAACATCAGTGGGGTCTCGAATGATGGTGGGAACAGATAGAGAAGCTGAGGGACGAGTGGCCTACAGCCATCAGACATTTCAAGAACGCGTCGGGAACATCGAAATTATCCCCGGAACATCTGGTATTTGCACGCGTAGAGCGAAAAGTCATCAGGAAATTCGTTGGCCCGGTCAAGGTACGACATATTTTGACAGCATGAACCACGATACGATGCTGTATCCCGGATGTGTCAATATATGGCTTCCGACCAGGTCACATTCAGCGGGACATGGGGCAGAGAGCTGCGGATTCAATGAAGGTTCATGCAGCTATGCAGACCAATGTACTGATGCTGACCACCGTAGCCGCGCTGTCACTTTCGCCGATCGATGCCACGGCCATCGAACCAACACACCGCGACGTCGTCTACGCTACGGTAGACGCACTGGATCTGCGGCTGGACGTCCACACGCCGCAGCAGGCGCAGAATCGTCCTGTGATTGTCTGGATACACGGCGGTGCCTGGCGAGCCGGATCAAAAAAAAACAAACAGCAGGGACTGGCAGTGAAGTTCGAAGTGGTCCACGGCGGCGCACATGGTGGCCGGCGATTCTTCGACGACCAGATGCTGGCCCGCGTCCCTTATTTTCTGAAGACCGGAAGACTGCCATAGCTGCAATGTGATCTACGATGTCTTGATGCCCATCTGCTTCATTTTCTGCTGCAGACTCTGCCGGTGGATCCCAAGCCGCCGCGCGGCCGCACTCACGTTGCCGGCCTCCATTTGCAGCGCACGCTCGATCATCAGACGCTCAAAAGTTGCCACCAGTTGGCTGCGAGCTTCCGTTAACGGCAGGTCAAGATAGCGTTCGAAGGCGTTTTCATCCTCAGCTGATCGTGTCGGGGCGAGCCCAACATCTGCCGGCTGAATGACTCCGCCTTCGCACAACGCTGCCGCCGCACTGATCATCTGCTGTAGTTCGCGAACATTGCCGGGCCAGGTGTGACGCAGTAACGCGGCCACGGTTTCGTGGGCCATAACAATTTCCGCAGGTCCCGTACTCGAAGCCAGAAATTCCTTTGCCAGCAACAAAATGTCCTCGTGCCGGTTACGTAGTGGCGGAATGAACAGCTCGATACCTTTGAGACGAAAATACAAATCCTGACGGAATGCTTTGTCCGTAATTGCCTGGTCCAGGTCCTGATGTGTGGCACTGATGATTCGCACGTCGACCTGGACACACTCTTCTGTACCGATAGGCTGAACGATGCCTTCCTGCAGGACACGCAGTAAACGCGTTTGTACGGGGGATGGCATGTCTCCGATTTCGTCCAGAAACAGAGTCCCGCTGTCCGCCTGGCGAAAGACACCTGTGCGATTTCGGTCCGCTCCGGTAAACGCGCCTTTGACGTGCCCGAAGAGTTCGCTTTCCACAAGAGATTCCGCTATCGCCGCGGTGTTGACGGCAACGAACGGCCCGGCAGATCGGTTACTACGGTCGTGAAGTTCTCGTGCAATCAATTCCTTGCCGGTGCCACTTTCACCGCGAATCACCACAGGCAACGAAGTCGCCGCGGCCTTCTCAACACTTCGGAACAAATGCTGCATCACAGAACTGGTGCCCAACAGGGCTCCAAAACGTGCGGGTTTGTCATTTGTTTCCAGCTGCGTGACACGAGCCTGTAGGTTGACCCGCTCCTCAGTTCGCGTGGCAATGGATCGAATGTGTGCAACGTCGTAGGGCTTCGTGATAAAGTCAGTCGCTCCGCAGCGAATGCACTCGACGGCCATGTCGACACCGTCATTCGCTGTCACCACGATAATCTCCGGCGTGACTGTGGACGGGTCCTGCTGTAAATCCTTCAGCACGAACAGCCCATCCTTTTCCGGCATGTTCAGATCCAGAAACACAAGGTCCGGACACTGCTGCCTGATCTGATCCAGGGCCGTGCCACCGTCAGCGGCCTCAAGAATCAATCGATGATCGCTCTTTAGTGCTTTGGTCATGCCATAGCGCGCGGCCGGCTCGTCATCAACGATGAGTATTTTCATAGCGGCAGCATAACCTCAAACACGGTTCCTGACGAATCGCTGGTGCAGGTGATTGTACCGTTTAGTTCTCGTACGCGTTCGCCGACCAGGTACAGGCCCAGTCCGGTGCCATCCGGCTTTCCGGTCACAAATGGCAGGAACATCCGATCCTGCAGGTCCGGGTCAATTCCGCCACCATTGTCGCGAACGGCAAACACTGCTGCCGTGCCTCTCAGTTCTGTCGTGATCAGAACATGCGAGTCCTCGCTCCCCGTCGCGGCTTCGATGGCATTCTTGATGAGATTCAACAGTATCTCACTGAGCGTCGCATCTGTCGCAGGAACGGTCGTCCTGCCCAGATCAAGTTTCGTCGTCACCTGCACACCGCGCTGTCGGGCAAGATGCGTGAGAATGTGCAGCAAACGTTCAATAACCCGATCCGGAGCAACACCGACATGCGTCGCATCTGCGGGCCGCGAGAAGTCAAGTAGCCGTTGTGTGGTGGCGGTCAAACGGTCGATTTCTGAAACGATCAGTTCTACGTCTTTCGAATGTTCATCGTCACCACCAATGTCTTCCTGCAGCAACGTGGCAATTGTGCGCATGGAGGACAATGGATTCCGGATTTCGTGTGCCAGTGAGCCGGAAAGCAGTCCCAGAACCGACAGTTTCTCCTGCTGGACAGCTCGACGCTCAGCTGATTGCCGTGCGTCTTCCAGCTGACGGTTGTGGACTGTGGCGGCGAACTGGTCGACAAGCATCGCGGTGGCATTCAACTGTTCGTCCTGCAGGCGATCGCCGCTGACTGGAGTTCCGAGCAGCAACAACCCGTGAATATCCCGGTAATCGATCCGAAATGCGGCAATCAGATCCAGGTCGCGCAGCATTTCCAGCTGGCGTCGATCAGTACACCGCGAGCGATCGATCCAGCGATCGAACTCTATGGCTGCCAGAATGGACGCGGCGCCCGTGATGGCTGCGTTCGAAACGGTCGATTCGCTGTCGGCGCCAGTCACTGAAACAGTTTGGTTCAGTGGCTCTTCAAGCTTCAGCCACGAGGTACGTAGCCGAAGCGCATCGCGAATGCCGTGGGTGAACCACTCCGCAATGTCCTGAACGTCTTCCGTCGCTCGCCGGGAAAGTTCAACTGACAGTTGCCGCGTGGCATCCCTGGCTTCCACCACGTCGCCACCGACAAGATAACTGAGTCCCTCCCGAACTCGCTGGCGCAATGGCTGGTAGGCCAGCACCATCGCAACCAGCAACAGCCCCTCAAGGACCACAAAGTCGAACTGAAGCTCCTCGCTGAAACGACTCATCATCGGCGATATCGTCAGCCGATGCAGGTAGAAGCCGGCCAGTAGAATCGCTCCGTAGGCCAATGTGCGTTCGAATACCAGCGGCAACAGTCGTCGACGAAAAATGTACCACGCGAACACAAGCGTTGGTGCCAATGGAGACAGATTCGTCACAAGCCGCAGCACTGGTTCGTACCTGGCCGTCGGAGACGTCGCTGTGTACCAGATGGTTAGAATTGTGACTGTTACAAGCCCGATGGAGAACTTCGTCAGAAACCGCGCAGCCGTGACCGATTCGCCCAGATTGTGACGACTTCGCACAAACAGAACGGCGGTCAGCAGATTTGCGAACACCTGCCAGACCAGATATGGCAATTGAAATCCGGCCGTCGCAACCATGAAGTCACGGCTGCCGGACCGCACAATGTCTGCAGACACGGCCACGACAAACAGAGAGGGAATGTAGACCAGCAGATAGCGGCGATCCGCCGGCGGATGTGCGATGCTTCCGGTTCGATGAACACGAAGCCCGGCATGCAGGATAGCGCAGCTGAGCAACAGCAGGCCGGCCGACATGGTCGTCATGCACGCTGAGTCCAGCCATGCCGCCGGCGCACCCTCTGTTTCTCGCAACAGAGTGTGTAGAAAACTGCCAAGGTGCCACAAAGTTGCCCCCAGCAACGCAAACCTCAGCCAGATCGCCGTCAGCGGACGATTAACCCTTTCCAATACAACAAGCAGCAACACCGTGTCGACGACAGCGGCAAAACCCATGCAGAAGAGTTCGATTTGCGGCAGCATTGGAGATGACAGCGGGGTAGGAACTTTGAATCAGCCAACTCGATTATAGCTGCGCGGTCAGAGAATGCTGTCGTGTCCGGAGTAACGGCACTTCAAGGAACTCCGCAGCGGACGGCCTGACCCGCCTGTCGTCCACGTGGTTGTTCAGCAATCGCAACTTTTGGATTCGACCATAACCCTGAGTCCCTTATGCGACCGACAGGAACAATATCAACAAACCGGACGTTAAATAGAACATCGGCAAGCCGGAAGTGATTTCACCCGGATCTACGCGGAGCACAATCAGGGGATTGACATCCCCCGCTCGCCTGGTGCAGGGTTATTCGAAAGTAATGCGAACAGTGACTCTGAAGTCATGTGTCGCGGGTTATTGGACAGTCGATTTGCGTCCACCTGAGTCACCAGCCGCTGGATGGCCGTATTGCTGGTGATTCCCGCCAGCTTCAGAGAATTCGGGCAGCCCAAAACGGATATCAGATTCTCGATCTTACCGCAGGCCGCTGCAACGCTCTCGCCCCCCAGCAGTTCCGTGATGAGCCCAATTCGGTTGAGCACATGTTCCGGACCACGAGAGTCTGCGCAGTCGAACTCAGAAACCTGCGAGTTATAGGCCAGCATTGGACTGAGTGTCATCGCAACTGCGATTCCGTGAGGAACTCCGTATTCCGACGTAATCGAATACGAAAGAGCGTGGGACGCTGTTGTCTTGCTGATATTGATCGCCTTACCCGCCAGATGCGATGCTCGGCACATGTCGCGACGAGCATCGGCCGTAGGATTGCGCGTTGCATCGGCCAGGGATTTCCACGAGAGGCGCGCCGATTCGGTCGCGTACTCAAGAGATTTTTCGGTCGCACCGACCGCCCAGATTGATTCGATCGCCTGACAGAAAGCATCCAGTCCGGTGGCCGCTGTGATGCCAGCTGGCAGGCTGTGAGTGAGCATCGAATCGACGATTGCGTAATCAGGAAGCAGGGCATTGTGTGCCACCGAGTACTTTGTCCCGTCCACGTAGGCGACAGCAAAGTGTGTGGCTTCACTTCCTGTACCTGCCGTTGTCGGGACGGCAATCAGCGGTGGTCCGCTGCACTGAATCCCAGCCTTGCCGATGATTACATCGTGGGCCGATTCCTGCTGACAGGCCAGCGTCCCGATCAGTTTGCCGAGATCAATCGCTGTTCCACCACCCAATGCGATGATCAGTTCCGGATCTGCTTTGCGAAACTGTTCGATGCCGCGGTCCACATCATGAAGTTTCGGGTTCAGGTCAAAGCCAGAGAATCGTGTGATGGAGCGATTGCTGAAATGAGGCTCCAGAAGAGCTGCGGCTCCGGACGCAATATAAGCCGTTTCATCGACGACAAAATACACGCGGCTTGCCGCAGCCCCATCGATAATTGCCCCGACTTCGGCGAGTGCGCCGGTCTGCACGTGAACGACGTGCTGTTCCACCTGACTCATTTTCCGGTTGCCTGTTCAGTTTCAAGTGCGTGCAGAAGACGGTCGGGAGTCTTTTTTGAATGAGTAGCGTTGTATCAAAGACTCTCCGCCGGTGGAAAAAAAACCGCCCCATTGGCCCCGCCGCGATTGACGCTCGAAGCAGTCGCCTCGCGCACCGGTCAGTCTCACAAAGTGCGGACCCGACTGTGGTGACCGTCACTCCAGACGCAGATTGTCCACAAAGTATGTTGTAGGGACCTTCAGGTTTGAAGTAAACACCTGCACCAGCGAGATCTGGTCCATTCGCATGCTGCGATTTTCCGGAGCCTGTCGGATCTCCGATATCGCGATCCTGATGTTTCGCACCTGACCTGGTTCCAGCAGCACGTGTCGGCGAAAACGATCACGGGGATCCCTGCCACTCAACTCGTGCTCGCGGTCCTGTATCTTGATTATCAGAGGCAGTGGCCGATCGGCAGGGTTGTGCAAATCGATCGCAAACGATTGGTATCCCTGCCAATCAGCATTAGGCCAAAAGAGTGATACTCCCGGATATTGGGCGGGTTGCAGATCGACCTGCAATGATCTCTTTCCGTGTGTGGACCATGCCGGGGACCGTGTCATGGTTGCATTCTGAGCCCTCCAACTGCCAAGTTCCAGAGGACGCTCGAAGGATGCCAACAGTGGCATCTGGTGCAACTGTCGGACGCATTCCGATACGTTCATCAAAGGGGTGAAGCTGGCCACGGCGATGATGAGCACGGTGAAGAGGCCAGCAACATATCGCTTCACGCCGGCCGTTTTCTGTCCGCTCACCCAGACGAAGGCGGCCAGCAGGCCGCCAGAGTTCGCAGCCACATCCTTCAGGTTTGGGTTGCGGCCGGCGAAGTACTGCAGGAATTCAGCGATCAATCCCAGAACCGCCAACAGCGCGGCGACGGCAGCCGTGCGGCTAATGCTCATTGGAATGACGGTGGCGAACCGTTTCGGAAGACCAACTGCCGAAGGATCGAGCAGGCCAACAATCGCCAACAACGTGCAGAAGAACGCTGGCGCATGAGCAAGATTGAAGATGTGCCCCCACAGACGGCCCTCAACCGGAAATGGGAAGACCAGCGAGATACCGACGACCGCCAGGGTAGACACGGCTAAACGCGTCCTCTTCGCGAGTAGAGTTCCAGCTGCCGGTACGGGCAGTCGCGGAGAATCAGGATGCGACATCGGCAGGACTCGTTCGGCAACCGTTAGAGCAATTTGCTTATTGTCGTGGACGATACTGGCTCGTGGGAGTAACGAAACTGCTATTGAGAAGCGTTCTTCACGGCCACAAATCAGTGTGAAACGCTGTAGCTATGCACTCACTGGAATTCAGCAGGTCAGATCGCGGCCGGCACGGCTCTGACGCGTCATTTCGCTCAAACCTCAGACACCAGTTCCCAACGGGGACAGGGCCGGCCGGCAGACTTTTCCGACGGAACTTCGTGGCCCGTCGTCAGGCCCTGCCTGAACTACTCGCTCGACGAGGTCTCTTCCGAACCAACGTCTGATATCCCCTTCAGCATTCGGAGCAGCTCGCTGTCGGTGGTCAGAATCATGCGAGTATTGGAGTCCAAAGCGTTTTCGTAAACCTCCAGAGTACGTTGAAAGTTATAGAAGTCGCCCGTGGCTCTAATGGCCGTCGCATACGATTCAATGATTTCGGCTTCCACTTCACCGCGAAGACGCTTGCTCTGTTCTTCGCCTTCACCAAGAATTTCTTCGACTTCGGCGTTGGTCTGGTTGATGATCTCCTGCTTCCGTTGCTGACCTTCGTTTTCATAGCGAGCCGCAATGGCATCCATGAATGCCTCAAGCCGTTCGAAGGCTTTCTTTCGTACAGACTCAGCGAACCCGATATTACTGACGCCAACGTCGACCAGCTCGATCCCTCGGTCGATTGAACTTTCAGCCTGCTCACCGTCCACGACGGACAACTGAGCGACAATTCGCTGACGAATCTCCTCAAGGATTTTCTCCCGACCAACCCTGATTTTTATCTGTTCAACTACTGAATCCAGATCGTCGGGAGCTTCCTCAGAGTCAGTCGGCGCTTCAGGAATATCGCTTAGCCCGAATGAATTCGTCAATTCACGATCGGTGCTGCGAACGACTTCTGACAGGTCATACGTCGTAATGACATCGCGGACACCGGCACGCACGCGCTGCAACACCTGCTGCTCAGCGTTTTCCACAGTGCGCATCGACTTCACAAATTTTTCTGCGTCCGTGATTCTCCAGATGGCCCAGACGGAAACCTCGACCTTCTTACCATCCTTCGTCGGCAGAGCCTCCAGAACATCTCTCGCCCCACTGGCCCAGAACTGACGCGTTCGAGGCAGGCGACGAACCTCCTGAACAAACGGAATCTTGAAGTACAGACCCGGCTCGTCAATGCTTTTGACCAGTTTTCCGAACTGCAGAACCACTGCCAGCTCACGCTGATTGACAGTGAACATAGAAGTGTAGGCTGCCACCAGAAGAAGTCCGCCCAGGACAACAGTGGCCGGGCCGCGGACAGAGTTATTCGCAGGCATCAGCGGCTCCCTTCACTAAGATTCAGCAACGGCAAAAGCTGCTGCAGGTCGGAATCAATAATTGTCTTGTCTTTGACCGTCGAGAACACCTTCTCCAGCGATTCAAGGTACAGCCGCTGGCGTGTTTCTTCGGGGGCCTTCGCGAATTGTTCGTATTGTGCCATCAGAGCGTCGATTTCTCCCTTCACCTCCGATCTTCGCCGCGCCGCGTACCCCTCCGCCTCGCGAATCGCTTTGTCGCGTTCGGCTTTCGCGGTCGGCAGCAGCGTGTTCTTTTCCTTGTTGGCCTCGTTCTCCAGTTTATCACGCGTCTGATCTGCTTCGTTAATCGCCGCGTAGGAGGCCCTCACCTGGTCAGGCGGTGTCACTCGCTGCAACTGCAGATTGGTAATGCGAATTCCGCACTCGTATTTGTCGAGCATCTGCTGTGTGGCAGCAGATGCCTTGACACTTATTTCTTCCCGCTTGCTGGTTAGAACTTCACCGATCGAATAGTCACCCACCAGCCGATTCATCACGGTCCGTCCCACGACAGTGATGATGGCCTGCAGATAATCATCCTGGCTCACACGCTCGGAATGAAACGTAAACAGATACTGCTGCGGATCTGCCACCTGCCACTGAACAGTCCATTCCACAACGGCTGCGTTCAGGTCACCGGTCAGCATCAGGACATCTTCCTCATTGGCCCGTGCTGCGACCAATTCTCCGGTAATGCCAAACGGCATGCGGATGTTTCTTTCACGAACATCCACGGTCAGCACTTCGTCGACAAACGGTATGCAGAAGTGGAGTCCGGGGCTGGCCGTCGAGTTGTACCGCCCAAACCGCAAGACAACCGCCTCCTCGTTGGGCTGGACGGTATACATGGTGCGTGAGCCCAGCAGGATCACGGCCAGAAAAAACCCGCCGATGACGACAACGCGAGTTGCCCGGGCAACGTCCTCGCGTTTGAAGTCGAATTGGATGTCATTGGACATGATGGTTCATTTCTGTGTGCGTTTCTGTAATTCAGCGTTGAACGAATCTGCGGCCCGACAGCATTCACGACGTGAACGTCCGGCCACAGGTCCTTAAATCCCACTGTTGCGAAGGCGAACGAGCCAATCACGTAAGCAGATTAAGGTATCTGAGGGATTCTTGCACATTGTGCTGCAGACCGGAACTCACCACGCCGGGGTCGTCGCACAAGTCCGTAAATCCCTGACGGCGCCGCCCCTTGCGCGTGGAGGCGGAGGGAGTTTCACGCTGTTAATCGCCGTCACAACCGATTTGATCGCGTCAAGCTGTGTGTTCGTCCAGGTGTCATGCATCTTCGCCGAATTCATCAGCTTTCGGTTCTGGAACAATCGTTCAACTGCCGATCAAACCTCCCAGAGTCCCGGAGCAGGCAGTTCTGTACACGGGAACGCCTGTGGAATCTGGAGTTTCCCATGAGGGAGCGGAGTTTGATCATGGACTATGACGTCGCGGTTATTGGAAACGATGAAGCAGCTTTTGAGATGCTGTGTCTGTCAGCAGCTTCAAAAAGACGAACTGTCGCAATTCTGCCGGAATCCCGACATTCGGCATGGATCGTCGGACAGGCCCTGCGCCGGCTGATATCGAATCTTCTGGTCGACCGAACGGCACAGCGTCGAGCCATGTTTGAACAGGCCGGGACTCCCAGGCTGCTGCAGACACTGATCACGCGAGCGATTGCTGACGAAGGCTCTGAGCACGTTCAAATGCTCGAGAACATCGGTGTCGACGTGTTGTTGGGTGAAGCTCGGTTCATCGGAAGTCGGGACCTGATGGTATCACTGGGAGTCAGCTGCAGTCGTGAAACTGTGACGGCAAGACATCTTGTCATCGGAACAGGCGTCCGCCGAACGGCAATGCATCGACCACTCGGCCTGATGCCGTTCCACCGTCCGGAATCGCTATTCACCGGACGACACCTGCCCAACACCGCCTGTATCGTTGGCGGTGGCGACGTGGGCGCCGGGCTTGCGGCACTCATCAGTCTTTTTGGAGTTCAGACTCGGCATGTTGCTCGTCACGACAACGAATCTGTGATGCACGAACTGGCATCCGCCGCCGGAGTACACGTTGGTTACCATCCGGCAGATGTCGGGTTGCCCCGGTTTGCAGCACCATTCACCAAACTACACGCCGATGTTGTGGATTGTCGTCGCTCGGTTGGATTCACCGACCACTTAAGCCTGAGTGCGATCAATGTTGAGCCCGACGAAAACGGCCAGTTGTGGTGTGCCAGCAATTTTGAGACGTGGTGCGGCGGAGTATTTGGAATTGGTGACGTTGTTGGATTTTCACCGGATACCGCACTGCACCCATCAGTCCAGGCCGAACGGATCATGAGCTGTATGACGCGGGCAGTTCCTCGTCCTCACCTCATGAAATCGTTCGTTCGAGCGGCTTCGGTGGGTTAACAGTTTACGCGCCGGACACCACCGTCAGAACAGTTTGCCCTGTGAATCGTCATCCGGCGATTGACCGGAATCAGACAACGCATCGTTCGGAGGCGTCTTTCCGACGTGCGCCCACGCGGCTGCTGTGATAATGCGCCCACGGGGAGATCTTTGTATCAGGCCCTCCCGCAGCAGATATGGTTCGATTTCGTCTTCCAGAGTGTCAGCCGGTATGTTCATTGTGTGAGCAATCGCCTGCACGCCGGCCGGGCCACCGGCAAAGACCCTGATTATCGTCTCAATATACTGGCGATCGAGTTCCTCCAGTCCGCGACCATCCACGCCTTTCATTTTCAATGCCTGGTTGGCCACGTCCAGCGTGATGGTTCCGTCGACACGAGCGTCAGCATAGTCTCGAGTCCAGCGGAGCCAGTTGTTGGCCTTGCGGGGCGTACCGCGTGACCGCCGGGCAATCTGACGAGCGGCTTCTTCCGAAGTTTCCGTGCGGAGTCTGGCTGCATTTCGCCGCACGATCGTGGTGAGTTCATCCAGAGTGTAAAAACTTAGATGTTCACGGCTGACGAACCGGTCTCGTAACGGAGCAGTCAGCATACCGCTTCTGGTGGTGGCTCCGATCACGGTAAAGGGCTGCAGTTGCATGTTGATTGTGCGGGCGTTCAACCCATCACCCAGTGTGATGTCGACGCGAAAATCTTCCATTGCCGGATAGATAAATTCCTCGACGGCCGGCGGCATGCGGTGAATTTCATCGATAAACAGGACTGATCCCGCACCGGCATTCGTCAAATACGGCAGAAGATCCTTTGGCGCACTCAGCGAGGGTCCGGCGGTGATCTGAAAATCCGTGCCCAGTTCCTTTGGAATCACCATGGCCAGAGTGGTCTTGCCGAGCCCCGGCGGCCCATCGAGCAGCAAGTGCCCCAGCGGCTCGTTTCTTTTCCGAGCGGCTTCCAGCAGGATGCGTATGCGTTCCACAACGGCAGTTTGGCCAACGACATCCTCCAGACGCGACGGACGTAATTCGTCGTCAAATTCCGGCTGATCCAGACTGTCAGGAATCGCCGACCCCGGGAGTCTCTGTCCTGCTTTGTCATCCGGATCCTCAGCGGAAAAGTCGTCCTGCCGGATTGTGGTTTCTCTGGCCATTCCTTGAACCTTGCAGCCTCCGGAGACGATACCGGCTGAGGGAGTCGACTCGTGTATGTGACCTGGAAAAGGAGACGAGGAAGCGGCATTACCGTAATGCGACCAATGACCTCGCCTGGTGCATCAGAAGTCTATCAATCGGCCATCACTTCCTGCATGATATCGTCCGGGATACTGAAGTTCGCGGTGACGTTCTGAATGTCATCGTTTTCCTCAAGCACGTCAAGCAGTTTAATGACCTTGCGACCCCCTTTGACGTCCAGTTCCACCGTGTTTTGTGGGACTCGAGTGATTTCAGCGCTCTGCGTTTCGATGGATGCCGCTGCCAGGGCGTCGGCAATCGTCTGAAACGAATCCGGCGGACCACTCACCTGAAAGCCTCCGTCGATGGACTCAACGTCGTCTGCGCCGGCTTCCAGGGCAACTTCGAAAAGTGCGTCCTCTTCAGTGTCCGCCGCATTCACCATAAACAGAGATCTGCTGTCGAACATCCATGCGACACAGCCTGTCGCCCCAAGGTTGCCACCGTGAACTTCAAAGATCTTACGTACTTCGCTGGCCGTACGGTTCCGGTTCTCCGTGAGGATTTCGCACAGAACGGCGACGCCATCCGGACCGTATCCTTCGTACAGCAGTTCTTCGTATTTGGCTCCGGACGTTTCGCCACAGCCCTTCTTCACCGCACGCTCGATATTGTCCATCGGCATACTGTTTTTGCGGGCCTTGTCGATCGCATATCGCAACGTGAGGTTCGCAGACGGATCACCGCCGCCATGTTGGGCAGCAACGATGATTGCTCGACTGAGCTTTGCGAACAGCTTGCCGCGGACTTTGTCGATGCGTGCCTTTTTGCGGGCGATGTTCGCCCAATGAGAATGACCTGCCATACTGTGGGGTTGTTAAACTTCTGGTGCCTGATACTTGTTGTTCGCCCGGTTCCCGACACCAGGCCGCCAACAGATGGAAAGTGTGAATCCTGTTTGGTTTTCGAAATGACGCCCTGAGATTTCAGGAACACAGCCTGGTGCAGAATTCATTCGCGTGTTGGCTCAGAGCGTTATTCCTTCGATTCTTCTGTCGACACGGGTTGGATTTTGAGTTTGTCTTTCAGACGCTTCAGGATCGTTTCATCGGGAGTCGCGGATTCCTTCTCAACATTCTGCGCCTCCGTCCACGACTTTCGGGCATCTTCTGATTTGCCGAGTGCTTCTTCCACATCCCCAAGATGCTCAATGATTGTGGAGTCGCGGTAGTCAGGATCGGCGTTGGCCTTTTTCAACACCTCCAGCGCCTCTTCATGCTTGTCAAGTCGATACAGAACCCAGCCCAGGCTGTCCAGGTATGCCGGATTCTCCGGTTCCGCCTCGACGGCGATCCGGACCATCTTTTCCGCTTTTTCGAGGTTCTTGTTTTGCTCAGCGTAAAGGTATCCCAGGTCGTTGTTGACGCCAGGGTCATCGGGTGACTTTGCGTAGACATCTTCAAGAATTCGCTCACCATTCGCCATGTCACCGCCTTGCACATAGGCATTCGATAATGCCATACGCCCGCGACGCATAAACTCATCAGTGATTTCCGGGATCGCGAGCAACTCTTCGTACAGGCTGATCGCCTCGCTCCACTTTCCCTGTTGTGTATATAGTGCTCCCAGCAGCAGACGAGCTCGGGCTTCGAGCTTCGGCTCGGACTCGGCAAGCAGGACTGCCGACTTGAGCGTTCGTTCCGATGCGTCAAAATCATCCGCCTGAAGTTGAACCCACCCCAATTGAAACGTAAGTTCAGCATTCTGCGGCACAAGCTTCAGGGCAGATTCAACGGCGGTCGTCGCCGCCTCGAAGTTCTCGTTGAACGCTTCGGCATAGGACAGGCGATAAAACGCCATTACACGATCGCCGCGCGGCAGCGTTCGCACGGCAAGCAACTGCCGGAATGTCTGTGCGGCCTCCACAAACTTGTCCTGAGAGTATTGGCTGAGTCCCAGACGATTCAACGCATCGAGCCCGACGGCGTTATCGGCACCAAGACTAAGCGTTGCCTGCAAGAGAGTTTCTTCCTGCTCCCGCAACTCCAATCGTTCGGCGATCAGGCTGTAGAAGTACGTGGCCCTCGCGTCCGGCTCACTGCTTTCATCGTCTAAAGACGCCAGGCCGGCCGTCACGACTTCTTTCGCGAAGACTGTTTCGTTCGTGACCTGGGCCACCAGAGGACGTAACTCCTGTACCCGTATTCTGGCCTTCAGCGCCTTGTTGATGCTGTTCAGCAACCTGGTGGCGTCGCGATTAAGAATATCAACCTGCACCAGACCAAGATACGCGTCTGCATCTGCGGATTCCGCGATAACACTTTCAAACACTTTTGTGGCGGCAGCACCGTCCCCCTTTTCAACCAGCAACTGTCCCAGGAATAAATTGACCGAGTTGGCATCGTTCGTGTTCTCCGCCAGCTCTGCAAGTCGGCCGGGAATCTCGTCTGCACGAGACGTTGCATTGAACAGATCCGAGACAAGACGTAGTGACTCGGTGCGTCGACGATTCGTTTCGAAGTACCGATTCAGATTTTTTTCGGCCGGCTTCAGGTCATCTTTGCGATACTGAGCCAGGGCAAGCCAATAGTGATGGTCGCCCGGCATTTCGTTTTTGACTCGGGCCAACGCCTGGAAAGCGGTGATTGCATCGTCGTTTCTGCCGACATCCAGCATCACTTTGCCGATGGTTTCGTAACCGGTCGCCTGGTCATTCATGAGTGCCTGGTGTTCGCGGAAATCGAGACCGAAGTCTTCCGGCCGCTCCAGAGCAGTCAGCAGAATGCGATAGCTTCTGGCGGCCTTTGCCGTATCACGCAGGGCGACGTAGAGTGTTCCACGCATTCGATGGATGTTAATGTAATCCGAGGAGTCATGTTTGAGTTTTGGCGACGCCGCAGCTTCTTCAATCAGCTTGACTGCTTCCGGAACGCGCCGTTGACGAAGACTGTCTTCGGCCATCTGGCGACGCATGTCATAGTCGTCCGGATCAAGCTCGATGGCCTTCTTGGCCATCTCTATCGCCTGCAGCCTTTTACCGAGACGCATCAGCAGTATCGCCATGGACCGAACCGGCTCGGGCGCAGACGGATCAGCTGCAGCAGATTTTTCAAACGCTTTCAATGCCGCCTGGAAGCTGCCCGCCTTCTGCGCAGCGACTCCCTCCATATAAGCGGCCATCGATTCTGTCTTCCTGCTGTCGGGCGACTTCAGCGGATCTTTGAGTTCTTCACTGACGTCGTCCCCCGGCTGTCGAAGCCCCGGCAGCAGATCCTGTGCAGATTCCTGTCCGTCCGGTTTCGGCGTGGACTCAGGCGGTTGCAGCACGGCACGGACGCTCGTTGCGAAATAACAGGTTGCCGCAAATGCCAGAGCGAGAAAGGCGAGGTTTCGAAGACGAGTCATGGACATCCTGAAGCCCGTTACTGGGGGAGAATAACCGATGGTATCAAGCGCTGCGGACGCAGCGCCACCACATCACATTATCGCGAAGAGACTGCCTCCTGAGAAGATGAGACTCGTGAATTCGACGTTCCGATGCATCTGGCGACACCGGCCATGTCACTTCTTCTTCTTTGTGGCTTTCGTTTTTGTTGTCTTCTTCGTTGCTTTTTTCGCAGCCGGCTTCTTCGGCGTACCTTTCTTCGCGGTTGACGTTTTGGCTGCTTTCTTCTTTGCAGCTGGTTTCTTTGCAGCTGGTTTCTTTGCAGCTGGTTTCTTTGCAGCTGGTTTCTTTGCAGCTGGTTTCTTTGCAGCTGGTTTCTTTGC
>JAAERP010000388.1 GCA_024230215.1 Fuerstiella sp.
CTTCTCGACGAGTCGCCAGCCGGCCCATGCCCTGATACGAAAATCGCACGTCATGCTGCAGATCCTTCGCATGCAGCACATTGCCAATAGCGTCATAAGCCAGCGAACGCAGATTGCCATCCGGCTCGGCCACCTGTGTGATGCGTCCCAGCAGGTCATAGGTTCGGCGCTGCCGATTGCCCACCGGATCGACGACGGTCGTGGCTCGGCCAAGTGCATCGTACTGCCAGCGACTCTGCCCGCCATCGACCGTGGTCACGCCATCCAGATTTCCGCCTGTGCCGTAGCTTAATTCTGTTGTGTTGCCTGCCGGGTCAATGATCGCCGACAGCCGCCGATCGGCGTATTGAAAACGCGTTTCTCGTCCCGTTGAATCCACACGCCGTGACAACTGACCTCGCGAATTATATTCCCAGCTCCACAGGCTGCCGAGGGGATCCACGGCTCTGACCGGCAGATCCCGTTCGTTGTATTCCACCTGCACGGCGGATCCGTCGGGTGTCACGACCGCCGTCTGGTTGCCGCGTTCGTCGTACTCATAGGCCGTGGGCAGGCCAAGCTCATCCAGCTCAACCTGCGGCTGGTTAAATTCGTTGTAGACCGTCTGGACTTCGTTTCCAAGTGGATCCACGGCCTTGAAAACGGCTCCGTTTTCGTTCCAGTAGTGAATCGTCTGATGACCTCGTGAGTTCGTGACGACCGTGCGCTGAAGCTCAGCGTCGTAGTCCAGTCGATGGTTGTAGATACCGTCGTCACCCCATGTGTGAATGCAGCGTGCTGTGTGGTCGGTGCCATCGTATTCAAAGTAAAAGCTCAGGCCGACGCGGTCGGTTTCCTTTGACAGAAGAAACCCGTCGTACTGGTACGTCATCGGCTGCTCAAGAGCGTCGCGGGCTTCGATTAACCGGCCGTGGCTGTCATAGTCATAGGCCACCAGCGTGATGGTTTGCCCGGCTTCATCCGGGTGCGGGGCCCGGATTTTCAGGATGCGGCCTCGATCGTCTGTGCGCACCGGAAGTTTTCGCTGCGCACTGTCGTGGATCATTTCCAGATGACCGTGTTTGTCGTAGTCGAATTCGATGATGTTGCCGGCACGGTCGTGGACGGCAATCAGAGCCTGTTCGTCGCTGTCGAAGGTAACCCGACTGAAGTTCCACGTCAGTCCGTCGACACTGGTCAGGGAATATCCCTCCATGTCGCGACTGAGCGTCAGGCGTTCTGTGCGGTCAAAGAACGTCTCACCGATTTCCAGGCGGGGGAATGCAACCGGGCGGCCGTCTGACATCCGGACGGCCACCGCTTCGTCTTCTTCGATCAACGCCAGGTCATACGTGTGATGCCAGCCATGCCCGATCGGACCGTCATAGGTGGACGTCGTGAAGTAGGTGCGTTCCCACTGCAGCGGCAGAGGACCGGGCAGTTCGAAGTCGACGGTGTCGGTAAACACTTTTCCGGTGGCAATGTCGACCGGGTGTCCGGTGACACTGCAGATGCCCTTATGAATTTTGTTCTGAATGTTGGGCGGCACGCCCAGTTTATCCATGCCCTTTTTCGCTGCAGCGTGCATGCTGTCAGACAGTTTCTTGATGCCTTTACTGCCCTTTTGCAGCTTCCGCAGTTTTTTCAGGCCCTTGCCCAAAGCTGCCATGCCGATTTTCATCCCCATCGCCATCGTGAAAATCGTGGGGGGGCCGCCGATCAGGACGGGCGGGCCTGCGGGGATAGGAAGCACGACACTGGTAGGCAGGACCAGTGTTTTGATCTGGCTGGACTTTTTTGTCCGGGGTATCGGGGGCATGCCGATACACTGGCAGCTGAGTGCCGGCAGTGCCATAAAGCTTTGTGCATCGCCGTCAATCACCACCGTGGCACTGCCCATGAACATTTCTGATTCATTGCCCGGTGGCTTTACAAACACTCCCCCGATGGGAATGTGCGGTGGCAGACACTTGCCTTCCGTTCCCGCCTGACCTCGATGCATACCGTTAATCAGGACGGTGGATCCGACAATGGGAACGTAGTCGAACGGATCAATGAGCATGCCCACATAGGGGTGGGGAATCGGGACGGGCGGGACGGGGCCGGGGGGCTGCACGATATGTACATCGACGCCCACAAGCGGGTCCATATGTTTGGCGGCCAGCGTCATGAGGCGGCCTCCTCAAGCGTCTGTTCCCATTCGGCACCCAGCAGCTGTTCCATCCGGTCCTGAACATCCTGTTTCTGATCGGCATTGGTTCCGTTATCGGCAAGACGAATCAGCATCTGTCCGGCGTAGGGCAGTGTTGAGGCTTCTCGATCCTCAGCGGTCATGGCCGCTCCGACGTCCACAGCCTGCTGGCCCCATTGCCATGCTTCTTCCGCCTGCCCGTCCACTTCGAAGCAATATCCGGCCATCCGCGAACATTCCAGATGCGATGTGGCGTCGTCCGTTTTCTCTGCCAGCGGAGCGGCGTTCGCAAAAACGTCGGCTGCCGTGCCATATTGTTCGTCCGCGATGTGTGCAGAACCTTCCGCCATTCGTGTCTGCACATCCAGCTTCTGTTCGGCGGGATCTTCCGATCCGGCAACCGCCGCGTTGGCCGCCTGATAACAGGCGATTGTGTCCGCAATCTGACCGGCTCCCAGATAGGCGGCCGCCAGC
>JAAERP010000389.1 GCA_024230215.1 Fuerstiella sp.
GTGGACCGCAACAAGACCATCTTTTTCCCGGGGGATCCCGCCGAACGGGTTTACCTGATTCGCCGCGGAGCCGTCCGCCTCTCCCGCGTTTATGAGTCAGGGGAAGAGATCACGGTGGCGCTGCTGCGCGAGAACAGCCTGTTTGGCGTGCTGTCGTTGCTGACCGGACAGCGATCCGATCGCTTTTATCACGCCGTGGCCTTCACCAGAGTGGAGATGGTGACAGCGCCGGCGACATCAGTAAAGGCGGCGATCGAGGCAGACACGAGCGTTGGCCTGCGCTTGCTACAGGGTCTGTCCAGTCGGATTCTTCAGACCGAAACGATGATCGAAACCCTGACCCACAGGGACATGTCATCGCGGCTGGTGAGCTTCCTGCTAGTGCTGTGCAGGGATTTCGGCGTAGCCGATGAGCTGGGAATCACGATCGACCTGCGCCTGTCCCATCAGGCCATCGCGGAAGCGATTGGCTCAACGCGCGTCACAATCACGCGTCTGCTGGGAGACTTGCGTCAATCCGGGCTGGTTCAGATTGACCGCAAAAAAATCACTGTTCTGGATCCGATCGCTCTGGCCAAACGATTCAGTTAGGCA
>JAAERP010000390.1 GCA_024230215.1 Fuerstiella sp.
CCAATGGAATTACACCGGCCGTCGCGTCCGCTCAGACACCATCAAACGGCCATCCACGTGGAAGGAAAACTGGGCGGCTTCACGAAAAATCAGGCAGACTTCCGCTCTGGTGGCCTAACAACTGAGACTTGCGGCACTAGGATAATCGGCAGTCGGGTGTGCGGGCTGCATGTTTTTGTCGTCGGACGGCGACGATTCAGGACCGAGAGCCTGAAACCAGTATACCTGGAGTTGTGATTCCTCGGAAACCCGAAGTATCGGCGAGGGAAAACACGCCCGGCTGATCGCCATGCGGGCGTTTCGGGTTACAAAGACTAGGGAAACTGTCGAGCACATGACACCAAACTCACTGGCAACGCCGGTGATATGAGCAAGGGTCCGCAATACAGGTCTGAAGCGTCAGTGAGAGGGCCTTGTGCGTTAGCCTTCTGGCTCTTCGTCAAACATCGTGACGACCGAAGCGTTGGCTCGAAGATCCTGCATGGCTTTCTGGCGGGACGCCCTGGCATTTTCAGCTCGCAGACGTTGTTCGATCTCCTTCTGCTTCTCCTGAAACGGAGCGGTACGTGCGGCCTGATGGTCGACAACTCGGCAGACTTCAAAGCGATCGTCACGAACGAGGACTTTTGTCATTCCACCCGATGGCAGGCTGAACAATTGTCCTTCCAGATCCTTGTCGGACAGACTACCACGTTCAAGCCAACCCATGTCGCCACGCTTCTCGGCACTCAGTGCGTCGGAATACTCGACGGCGAGTTCTGCAAAGTCGGCATCGTCCTGCAACAGCTTGACGACTTCAGTCATCTTCGTTTCAGCACCCTCGCGTCCGTTGTTGCTGGCGAACAACACGACTAACTCCTGCCAACGGACTCGTTCCTTCGTCGTGAAGTCATCGCGGTGGTCCTGATAATAAGCCAGCATTTCGACACGGCTGATTGTAGACGGGGCTTCCACAATCGTGGACAGGTATCCATTGACCATTTGAATTCGGAAGAAGCTCTCCCGCAGAAGATCGACAGAAAGTCCTTCGGCCAACAGGATCTGATCAAGCTCTTCGTCGGTGGTAATATTGCGATCCTTCTTGATGTTCGCAATCACTTCGCCAAAGGGCTCCTCCAGTGATTCTTCGATCACCTGCTGCCGATCCTCCGGAATCTTGCGCTTTAGCGACTGAACAACAATTTCCTGCTCGACGTACTTGTCCAGTCGCCCTCTGACCTGCTTCTCCAGAATCTGTTGACGCTGCTCATCAGATAGACTTTCCTCAGCCTCAATCGCCAGTCGCAGGCTGCCGATCAGGTCGTCGACAAAAATCGGGCGACCATTAACTTCAGCAACAACCGTGTTTCCGGCAAGCTTCGTTTCCGGCGAATCGCTAAAGCTGACCGCCTGGATTTGCGATTCGCCTTTTTCGCCGACGGACTCAGCAACGGTTGACTTATTGGTCAGCGACCGACGGGGCGGCGCTTCCACAAAGACAGGATTGTCGTCAACCAGGGTCTTTCCCTGACACCCAGCCAGTGAGACCACAACAATAAGCAGCAGCAGCAAAGGCGCACTGCGCGACTGCGTGGCAAAACGTCGTGAGAGTGATATACGAGCCACAATTGCTTCCATGCAATGGGGGCGAGGAATGAACAGAGAGGCCGGGACTATATCGGCGTTCGGCAATTTCGAACAAGGCCGGATCAGCTCCTCAGCGAGCCAAAATACAGCATTTTATGCGGCAAAAACTGCCGGACAGGCAACGCAAACGGCCACCTTTATCGTCGAAACCGGACGATGACAGCACGGCACGATCGCCTCATTCAATCAAACCACTCATCCGCCGGGTCGAATTCCGGCAGGACAACAATCAACACTTTCATGCGCCCCAGGGCGCGGTGGCGGACACCGGGCGGAATCACAACACTGACCCCGGCATGGACAGAAATGACCTCGTCGTCCAGTTCCATTGCTGCGTCGGGACCACACTCCAGAATGTAGTAGGTTTCCGTCAGCAACTTGTGGTAGTGCTTTCTGGCATTCTCGCTGATCTCAGTGACGTGGATCGTTCCGGGAAATTCTTCAACATCGCGAAACGCTCGCCGAGCCGTCCCGCACGGACAAGGCACGCCTTCGATGTTGGCGAAGTCCGCAATGTGGTAGCGCTTGGTGGAAGTGGACATGTCAGGCCAGGCCTCGTGGAAATGCGCTGTCGGATTTGGGGAAACACAGAGATGAACACGCTAGTGCTTTGTCACAGGCAAAAGTCAGGGTGGAAGCATTCGCGGGAAAAGCGGGTCACGTACCAAAAATGCAAAGCACCCTTCGGGCCGTTCCGGTTTTTGGTACCTGACCCCGTCTTCCTCGCCAACCCTGAAACCGGGCTGTGACAAAGCACTAGCTGTCCGCGATCAGGAACATCATGCGAACAAAGTTCAAAATAGTTGAGTCGTATGCCTTGGCTATTTCAATGGTGTAAGACACAAAGTCTGCAACAAGATCAGAATTCCCGCCGCATATTCAATTGTAATCCGATCATCTCGCATTGGTTTCGGCCGTGCCGCAGTGCATTATTTGAGAGAAACAACAATGAAATACCTACTGAACATATTGTTCGCGTACGCCTGTCTTGGCGCGACCACCACCCATGCGGCCGATCAGCCGAACATCATTCTAATCTTCATTGACGACATGGGATGGCAGGATGTGGGGTGCTATGGGAACGATTTCATTGACACGCCACATATCGATCAACTGGCGGCGGAAGGCCTGCGTTTCACGGATTTTTACGCAGCAGGCGCCGTATGCTCTCCGACTCGCTGCGCTCTGCAATCAGGTCAGAACCAGGCACGCATCGGTATCACGGCGCATATTCCGGGACATTGGCGACCGTTCGAACGTGTGATCACGCCGTTGACGACGATGGCCCTTCCATTGGACACCGTCACCGTGGCCGAAGCGCTGCAGGAATCCGGTTACACCACCGGGTATGTCGGCAAATGGCATCTGGGCGTTGGTTCGCAGTTCCAGCCGGACAAACAGGGCTACGAATTCTCCGCAGTCATCGGGGGACCACATTTGCCCGGCAAATATCGTGTTCAGGGCCCGACGGATCTTAAGCCGAAGTCGGGGCAATATCGAACCGACTTTGAAGCCGATCTGTGTGTGGATTTCATCGGCCGCAGCAAACAGAAACAGAAGCCATTCTTCCTGATGCTGTCACCGTTTGCCGTTCATATCCCGCTTGGTGCTATGTCAGAAAAGGTGCAGAAGTACACGAAGAAGGCCGCGCGGCTGAACCGAGACCTGCCGCATCCGGTGTACGCCGCCATGGTGGAACACTGCGATGATATGGTTGGGCGAATCGTCGATGCGGTGGACGCGGAAGGCCTGACTGAGAACACGATGATTGTTTTTACGTCCGACAACGGTGGACTGTATCGACGCTACGACTATCGTGAACACGCTGATGACAACGTCAGCAGCCTTGCACCGCTGAAAGGCGAAAAAGGATCGCTGCACGAAGGCGGCGTTCGAGTTCCGTTGATCGTGAAATACCCGCCGCTGACAAGACCCGGAACCGTCTGTTCAGAACCAACGATCAGCTACGACTTCTTTCCAACATTTGTTGACCTGGCAGGTGGTTCGTTGCCCGGACAACAGACGATCGACGGCCACAGCCTGAAGCCACTGCTCGCACAACCGGGCGCACAACTTAGTCGTACCGCGCTGCATTGGCACTACCCCCATTTTCACCATGATCGGCCGGCCAGCAGCATTCGAGAACGCGAGTGGAAGTTAATAGAATACCTCGACGGCACCGGTGACGTTGAACTCTATCATCTGGCCGATGACATCGGCGAAACGGCAAATCTGTCTGCAGAAAAGCCGGGCCGAACGGCTGATCTGAAACGAAAACTGCAGACCTGGCGGCAGGAGGTCATCGCCCGCATGCCCTATCCCAATCCGCACTACGATGCAAAACGAGCGGGCGAATGGTGGAGTCTGCGAACGGGAAAACCGGTCGACAGCGACAGTCGCAAGCGATTTCCACCAACGGAAAAGGACCTGTAAGCGTCTTCAAAACGACAGCAAATGCGTTGGCTGTTAGATGTCCAGCTCTTTGACATCCAGAGCATGTTTCTCGATGAACTCGCGTCGCGGTTCGACGTGGTCACCCATCAGAACCCGAAAAATTTCATCGGCCGCTGAAGCGTCGTCCATCTGAATTTTTAGCAGCACACGTTTTTCCGGATCCATGCTGGTGTCCCAGAGTTCTTCGGAATTCATTTCGCCCAGACCTTTGAAGCGTGTCAGCGTCAGGCCCTTTTCGCCGAGTTTTCGTAGTTCCGGCAGGACTTCGCGAAGACTCGTCAGTGGCACGGTCTGGTCGTCACGTTCGATGCGGAATGGGTAGACCTGTTCGGCATTCTGAACTCCGGCGGAAACAAAGTCGGGGTATGTAAAACCGAAGTCTTTCAACTTCGCAAGCTGCGCGTTTAAGGTCTTGATTTCGTGCAGGTCGACCAGCTGGCAGGCAGGTTCCACTTCGGCCGATTCCTTGCCGTCGGCATTTTGTTCGCCATTCGTGTCGCCTTTGCCGTCCGCCTCCAGTTTATTGGCGTGTTCCTCTTCCAGCTCCTGGACAAAAGAATCTGCTTTGTCGCGTTCAAAGAACCAGCGTTCTGAATCACCCCACAGAACTCGAAATCTTGGCAATCGCGTGTCCTCTGCACCCGCTTTAACAAGCAGGTAGTTGATGTCGATGCCGCGACGTTCCATCAGCTCCAACGGATGTTCCATTTCGCGGAGCACGTCGACAACTCGCAACAGATTGCCAGCATCGAAGACCGTTCCGTCGGTTTTGGCAACAAGACCAGCTCCATCGAGACCAAGTTCCGTCAGTTCCTGCATCATGGTTTCATGAGTCTGAACGTAACGGGGAGTCTTGCGCCCCTTCTGAATAACTCGATACAGCGGCGGCTGAGCAATGTAAACAAATCCACCTTCGACCAAAGGACGCATATGACGGAAGATAAACGTCAACAGCAAAGTTCGAATGTGGCTACCGTCGACGTCGGCATCGGTCATCACGATGATCTTGCCGTAGCGACGTTTGCTGATGTCCATCTCTTCGCCACCAGTACCGGGCGAGACGCCAATGGCACGAAACAGGTTTGAGATTTCGTTATTGTCAAGAACCTTGACCAGCTGTGCCTTTTCGACGTTCAGGATCTTGCCGCGAAGCGGAAGAATGGCCTGAATATTCGAGTCCCGGCCGGTGTCTGCAGAACCGCCGGCCGAGTCTCCTTCCACAAGGTATAACTCGGTGGAATCCAGGTCGCGGCTGCGGCAGTCTCGAAGTTTTTCGGGCAGTCCACCGGTCGTGATGGCGCCCTTGCGACGCACCATTTCACGTGACTTGCGAGCGGCTTCGCGGGCTTCCGCAGCGTTGATCGCCTTGGAGATCAGCTTCTTGGCGTTGGCGGGATTCTCTTCCAGATACTTCAGCAGACCTTCGCCCACGACCGACTGCACAATTCCGTCGACCTCCGGATTGACCAGTTTGACCTTTGTCTGTGCTTCAAACTGGGGATCGGGAACTCTGACGGAAATGATGGCCGTCAGCCCTTCTCGAAAGTCTTCAGCCGCGGGCGTAAAGTCCTTGAACAGGTTGTTTTTCTTCGCATAGTTGTTCAGCGAGCGAGTGAGAGCGCCCTTGAACCCGCTGAGATGTGTCCCACCGTCGACGTTGCAGATATTGTTGGCGAAGGCCCGCACGTTGTCCGTGTAGCCATCGTTGTGTTGCATCGCGATGTCAACCTCGACGCCATCGCTTTCGCCGCTGACGCGAATCACATCACTCACGATCGGAGTCTGAGTTCGATTCAGAAATCTGACAAACTCCACCAGCCCTTCTTCGTAATGGAACGTTTCCGTCCGGTCGGCACGATCATCCTGCAGTGTGATGCGGATGCCAGGTGTCAAAAACGCCAGCTCCTGCAAGCGGCGAGTTAAGACATCAAACGAGAAGTCAGTCTCCGGAAAGATCTCGGCGTCCGGCAGAAAAGAGAGTTTGGTCCCGGTCTTGTCGGAACGGCCCAGCTGCCGCAGATCCGATGCACGAACGCCTTTTTCGAAGTCCATCACCCACACGTGACCTTCGCGGTTGATTTCCGCAGTCAGCCATGCACTGACGGCGTTTACGGCCGTAATCCCGACGCCGTGCAGTCCGCCTGTTCCCGTCTTGTAACCGCTGTCACGGTCAAACTTACCACCCGCGTGAATTTCGGTCAAAACGACTTCCACGGCCGAACGGCCATCGCCCTGAACTTCACTGACGGGGATGCCACGACCATTGTCGGAGATCGAAATACTCTCGTCGACGTTGATCTGAATCTTCACTTCCGAAGCATGCCCGTTGACGGCTTCGTCGATGCTGTTGTCGACCACTTCGTACACAAGGTGGTGCAGGCCGTGCGCATCTGTACCGCCGATGTACATGGCTGGCCGCTTGCGAATACCTTCAACTCCCTTCAGGTGCTGAATGTCGTCGCCGGTGTAGTCGTTTTCTGCAGGAACCGCTTCTGACACGTTGGGGCTTTCTGAGCGTATTGAACGCCGATAACAAACTAACGAGGCCAATGCCTCAGGCACGCGAGCTAACGCTCCGAAAGGACAACATGTTTCCGCCGGTCACCATGACAGACTCAACAGCAACATGTTCTCGTGAGTAAGCGTAGCTAGCGAGTTCTGATAAATTTCAAGGACTTGATTTGTGGTTCCGGATGCCGCTGCTGCATTGTTATGAGCAGTTCGTGCTGCAGGTAGCTCCGAAGTTCTTCAAGAATAGTTCCGTTGGAGACGCCGATTTCAAGAATACCGCTGCGAAGACGTCGAACATGACTTCTGGCGGCCACACGTTCACCGGCCGCCGTTTTCCAGATTTGGTTGAGCTCCTGACCGGACGACTGCTCGGCCAGTCCTTTCGACCGCACGATTCGCTGCAGTAGATGCCCCAGTCGTGATGGTTGTTCGTAGTGGCTCATCATCCGCCCAGACCGGTTTACCGGGAGCTTCTGCTCCATGTCCAAAACTCAACGATTTCGGCGATCCACGCCGGGTATTGCCAGAAAGAAACCTCCCTGTCCTGCAGCACATGAGCTGAGACAAACTAGCGGTTCTGTGACAACGGCATGATCACATAGGTATAGGAATCATCGACTCGAAACACGGCCGCGTGCTCAGCACTGGTGAGTTGCAGATCAACCAGTGTTTCCGGTGGCAACACTTTCAGAAAATCAGCGACGTAACGTGGGTCGAAGGTAATACGAATCTCTTCGTGATCGAATTCGATCGGCAGTTCAACTTTCGATTCACCGACATCCTGAGCACGACTGGACAGCGTCATCAAGGCATTGGCAAATACAAAGTCAACTCCCCGGCTTTCTTCATCCGTAACGATCTGAGCCTGACGAACAGCAGCATGAAAGGGGCTGGCGGTCAGGGGAATACTGACACTGCCCGAATCCGGAATGACGTCTCGGTATTTGGGAAAACGTCCTTCCACAAGTCGACTGTAAATGATGCAACGTCCGGTCCGCATCAGCACTTCGTTTTCATGAACAGCCACGTCCACAAATTCGGCGTCCGCATCAATTGATCGTTCCAGCAACGCCATCGCCCGGGTCGGCACCACTGTCGTCTTCTCCGGAGCCTTGGGACTGCCTTCGCATTCGCAGGCCGCTGTGGCGACCGCCAGACGGCGGCTGTCTGTCGCGGCCACAGTCACTTTGCCGTCCTCGAATTCCAGCAGCAAACCACCAAGCGCGTAACGTGTGCTTTCAACGTCTGTGGCAAATGACGTCCGACGAATGATCTGGCGAAAGACGGAGGCTGGAATCCTGAAGTAATCGCTGTCATTAAACTCCGGCACGGGCGGAAAATCACGTGGATCTTCGGAGGACAGGCGGAACTGCGAACCGGCAGCTTTCAGCGTTAAGGACTGTTCTTCCACATTGATGTCAAACTGATCGTCCTGCAACTCACGCAGAATGGACGAAACACGGGCGGTGGGAAGCAGTGCCTCGCCGGTTGATGTTGTGGTTACTCCATCGACGCTGAAACGAATCGCAACTTCCTGATCCGTACCGACCAGTTCCACACCGCTGGAACTGAGATGCATGTAAACATTGCGAAGGACGTCTTTGGGGGTACGAGCCGGAACCGCCGACGCGGCTGTCTGAAAGGCCGTGGAAAACAGGGCCCGATCACAGGTTAACTGCATTGTCTGTTACTTCCGATGACGTCGCCGATAACGCGACGGAACGTGGCATGGACTTCATGTCTGGAGATCGACCGATCGCGTCCGGACCGCCTGAGGTGTCGCAGGGGGACGATGTGAAGTGGTCGATTCTTCGAAGCCACCAGTGTAGCAGAAAACAGCCCGCCGTGATACCGCCCCGGAGGGCCGGATAAGCTGGAAAAACACTATTCGGGCCGTGTTTCCTGTGGTGTGAATGGCGACAGGGCCGGAAGGCCGCTGGCAGCATCCGACCGAAGCATTCTGAGACCGGAATTCAACCGTTGCAACGACCTGAATCAGGCAGCCACACGGCCCGTTTTGGATTCCTGAACCGGCTCCATGGGTGACCGACGCTTGCGCCGTGAACCAATGGCCAGAAAGGCCGGAAGCAGGATCAAATCGCCCACCAGTGCCGCAATCAGCAGGCAGAACATGAGCATTCCAAAACGCATAGTCGGCCGAAATGGCGACAAACCCAGCGCCAGCAGTCCAGTCCCGGAGATCACTGCCGACGAGATGATCGGCAGGCCCGTCTGCAATAGAGCTTTGCGAACTGCTCGATAGCGGCAATTCCGCAGGGTGCGAGCGTCGCGATAGCTGAAGAGAAAGTGAAACGTTCCATCGACCGCCAGCCCCAGAGCGATGCTGGCAGTCATCATGATGCCGATGTCGATGGGGTAATCGCACCAGCCCAGTGCGCCAAAGACAAGCAGGATCGGTGTCAGGTTCGGAATCATTGCGACGAGTCCCGCCGTTAACGACCGCAGAGCAAATATCATCACCACGGTAATCAGCACAAATGCCGATGCAAAGCTCTTCCAGAACCCTTCGAAAATCTGTACCTGAGCGTTCTCCAGCAGCGGGCCAATTCCGGTAAATGTGACCGGCATTTCTGCGCATCGAGACTTCAGCTCGGAAACGGTCTGCTTGAGTGATGCTGGAGAATCGTCGTGAAGACGCAGAGAGATTCGCCACAATCGACTGCCGTCCGCCATCAGTCCGCCGACAGCTGAACTGCCCGAGGACGACGCAAGGTTTGACAGCGACAAGGTGCTTTCGGAAAGTTCCTCGGGAAAAAAATCGGCAAGGGACAACGCATGGCACACGTTAGGAACGTCGGTCACGGCTGTTTCGACATCACGGATTTCGCGAAGGCGATGTACAAAAGATGTGTCGGCCTGGCCGAAGTCCACGACAGCCTCAATCGACGTTGGACTCGTGAGTGTCCGAGCCACCAGACGCGTGTCCTGGACCACTCGATCGCCTTCCGGCAGAAATTCAAGCGGGTCAATCAATGACCTGAGGTTTTGCAGACCAATGGCACAAATGCCCGTCACGATCAATCCCGGCACCATGACTCGCCAAGGCCGATTGACGATGGACATGGCCAGCTTCTGCAGAGATTGCTCCTGACTCAGAGTTGCGGAAGATGGCGTATACTTCAGGGCGACCAATACCGCCGGCGTAAGAAAGACTCCGGTGAGGAAGCTGAAGAATGTTCCCATCGCCGCAACGACTCCAAACGCGGGAATGGGGCCCACGTCAGAAACGGCAAGACAGACAAGACCAATAATTGTGGTCAAGGCAGCAAAACTGCTGGGCCGAATCACACCGGACAGAGAACGACCGACGGCATCCTCGTGAGGGTATTCCTGTCGGTAGTGACCGATAAAGTGAATCGCAGCGGCCGTCGTGAACACCATGACCATCACTGGCAGTGACGACATCAGAAAATTCATTTCGTAGCCCGTGGCCCAGATGGACGTGAGCGTCATTTCGATGCAGAGCACGTTGGTCAGCATTAACGCCGCGGATGTCTTCCAGCATCCGATGTTCACACGCAGCAGTACCAGACAGATCACCAGCGTCAGCGAAAACAGGACGGAAGCACGCTTGCGGCTGCCCAGGTGATCTAGCTGTGTCGCGACAATGGGGCCTCCGGCGAGTATCGCGTTATCCATGCCGCAATACGCCAGCTGACCGCGAACCGCGGCGACGGTCTGGCCACGGTGGGCGATGCCGTGTTCATTGATCGAAACCAGCATCGTCTCAAGATCGTTGTCCGGAGTCGTCAGCAGATTCACCAGACGATCGTCGGCGATGTCCGGCTGAACCTGGTTGGACAACATCGACTCGACAATCCGGCGTCGGGTCCAGCAGACCGACACGCCGGGTAGCCCCGTCAGTCGATCAGAAGCCGCCTGCAGTCTGGCCGCCTCGGGGAACGGCTTTTCAAACGCAATCAGAATCGTCTCGTCACGACCAAAGGTATCGCAGAAGTCGTCGTAATTGTCGCGGATTTCGCAGTTGCGAGGCAGCCACGTTTCGATGTCGTTGTTGGAGGAAACCTGTTCTCCAAGAAACGTCAGGACGGGCAGCACGGCGAGACAACAAAGCAGCAACGAAAGCGATTGCCGTTTGTAGAATTCTGAAACCATGCGCACGCGCCGAGAGGAGGGAAATCTTGTTTCTTTCCCTATTCGTATCGAAACAACGGCAATCTTTGCGTGATGACGATCCCAATGCGAATTGCGTTCCGCTGAATGTTTGTTCAGCTCCACAGGATCCTCGGCAGATCCCCTGGTTCAAGTTTGAACACTTAAATCGCTACTGATTCCATGACCGTCAAGGTTTGCGGCAAGGGCCTTGCCGGGAAATCCTCAGTGCATAGCACGACTGGCACAATCAGAAAACTGTGCTGATTGCCCTATTGATCGTCTCCGGAAAGGAAACGTCCACCGCTCATAAACATGCCGTTGTCGCACGGATGACACCATTCGATCAGAACCCGGTATTCAAACTCCCGAGTCTCACTGGCCATCCGCACGGTCGCTTCACCGGGCGAAACAGACCCACGATGCAGCATGCCGATGCCAGTTCGGCTGATTTCCCGGGTCATGGCCGAAATCGTATTTCCGCGCTGCGTCTTGATTTCCGCCGGTACAGATAGCTCAAGCCGCTCATTCGTACGCAGATTCGTGACGTCCGGCTTGCCAATGCTTTCCAGCACATCCTTCAGGTCTTCGAGGGTCGGACGACTCCATGGATCCTGTGTCATGACTAACTCCACAATGATTTAATACTGCCCGCAGACAGGCGACCGCAGATCAGGTCGCTTCGTTCACTGTGGAGTCTAGAATCCGTTCAGCCGGCACGCGCGGTTCGATCACGCGAAGTTGGGTAAGTGCGACGTCGTCAACGGCCGGATTTATGCTCTGGGACGATTCTGACGGGCTGGCGCGAACAGCAGGTACGCCACAACCGCGAATCCGACCAGAAAGATCCATGTCCGCATCGGCCAGCCACTGGTCGCCGTCACGCTGGATCCGGTTTTGGCTTCTGGAGACGCGGCAGCCATTGTTGCGTCAAAGGCGTCTGCAAAGTCCGCATCCGCAGGCTCGGAGACAGCCTCCGTCCATGACACTGGCTCCGCTGTTGTTGCCCCAAACTGCTCGAAGTTATCGTGGGGTACGGGCTGAGGAGCAGACGTAGTCGATATCGTAAGTCCCGCGCTCAGGTCGGTTGACAATTGAGCCCCACCGGTGACTCTTGCAGGCCGATTGGACGACGATGCCTGCTGAAAGACCGGCAGAGGAAGTGGTATGTCAGAGTTGCCGGTCGCATTTTCGACGACGGGAAACGGCGCTGGCTCAGCTGCCTGCGTCTGATCGCCCCAGACAAATCCGTCGGCCCCACCTGCATTCTGGGTTTCAACATCGCCGCTGGTCTGTGCGTCGTCACCATCCTGTTTATTTAAAAACGCGGCCCAGGGATCATCCTGTGAAACTTCATTAAACCCGTGTTTCCGGGCGGCCAGCTGGAATGGGTCGGCGGCTGAATCCAGTGTTTCAACGTCCGGCCGCGGTGGATTCCGCAAATCAAATTCAGGCGACGCTGCCGCCACCGGACTCTGTTCCACAACTGACGGTCCGACGTCGCCGTCGACGATCAGTGAGTCGAGTTCCGGAAACAACTCCGATGTGAATGGGTCTTTGATTGGGGTCTCGGTCGTCGGTGCAACTGCGGCGGCAGACGCTTCACCGAATAATCGGTCAAAATCGCTTAGATTGTCTGCTTTTTTGATTGCAGCAATCACGGGTTCAGCAGCTTCCGTAGCAAATGGACTTGCCTGTTTGACTTCCGCTACAGACTCTTTCAGCCGCGACTGAACTTCAGTTGCCACAGACCTGGCATCTGTGTCGTCATGTTGTGCAATGAAGTCGGCGAAGGACTGCTGATCGGATGCCAGAATCCCTGAGGCTGGCATGATTTCCGGCATCTCCTTGATTCGCTCATCGATGGCTGCCTCCACCTCCTGCGCGGCCAGCTTATCGAACAGGCCTTCAGCCTGATCTTCGACGTCCGTGATTGTGGCGGAGTATTTTTCCGTTGCCTTTACAACTGCTGCTTCTGTCGCGAGCGATTCCTCGTTGATGTCGTCACTGGCATCTGTCACCACTACTTTTTCCGTTCCCACCTCTTCGGTGTCGACAAATGGGTCAGGACCCAATTCGGAATCGTCTGACGACCGTCCCAGTAAAGCGGCAAAACTGAACCAGGATTTCTTCTTTTTCTCAGCCGCATTCGCGTCGTCCTCGGACGCCTCCTGCTCGCTGGACACCAGGCTTTCGCTGGATTCGGATTCCTTTGACTCGGCAACGGCAGCAGCGTCCTGAGCTTCCAGTTCTTCCAGACTTACGTAGTCCGATCGCGTAATCAGACTTCTCAGTCGAGTACCCGAACACCCGGACGTACCAAGCAGGGTACCGGCAATCAGGATCGTCATCAGTTTGTTCGGAATCATCAGACCGAACCTTCCATGAATAGCATAGCGTTTGGAAAATCCATTAACACGTGCCAGGTCGAGCACCACTCATTTCATTGGTTCGACTTTCCTGATGAATCCAGAGAATCCGATTAGCACAAATGCACTAGTATTAGTGACAGAAATGCCCCGGCGTTCCGGTCCGGCAGTTGAGGGGATTTAAGAAGATGAAGAAGAGAGTCGCGGCGGAGCACAACTACCCATCATATTTTTTCCTATTCGAATGTTCTTTCTCATGCGGCGCGGCCCACAGGCCGACATGCACGGCCGTTCGCAGGCAAATGGCATTTTTCCCCGCTGATAACGACAGAGACGCGGGTAAGAGACACGTGTGTCGCAGAAGACGCGATTCACGGCTGCGCAAAGAAGATCGAGCGATTAAATCAGCTATCGAGGACGGGGAATTCTCAATTCAAAGGCGTAAACAGCATGCACAGGGCACAAAAAAAGAAGCAACGTGAATCACGTTGCTTCCAGTGGAATGCTTCGATTGTGGCCTTTGCTGCAATCTTCTGCAGCAATGACCATGCGAACTAGTCCTGATAGTCCACGACGATGTATCCCCTCTTGATGCGGACATCAACGGCATACTTGCCATAGTCATACCGCACGCGATCTCCCTGGCGTCGGCACCTGACATCCTCGCACCCACATGGTGGGACACAGATCTGAATGTAAACGCATGGAGGGGGGGCGCAGCAATTGCGAGGATCCTTATCGGCACAAGGATTATTGACACGAATGATCTTGGGCACGGCACAGGGGTGCATTTCCCGCCTGTCGACATACCTGACGGACGTGAACAGGGGCTCGGGCGCCGCATCAACATACACAGCACTGCCAAGAACCTGTCCTCCGACTGAGGGACCGAAGACGGCACCAGGCACTGCCGGGACAGGAGTCAGGTCGATTGCGTATGCAGGTCCTGCGATACACACGGCGAGGCAAATGCCCGCCGCTTGAGTGAGTCTTTTCATTGTCTTTTCTTTCGTCTCGTGAGATTGGCGTTCTAAATGGGCGGCGAAAAGGGGGGGGAGACACATGTCCTACCTGTTTACATACCTTCCAAATTCCATTAGTCAATCTGGTTGTGAGTTTTGCCGCCTGTTTTGGCGACGGGAATTCCGGTTGGGCCAAAGCCGGACGATAGATCAAGTAAGTTATTCCGGCAAAGCAGTGAGACTCAACCGAAAACTGCAACAATTCCAGCAATCTGGGAAAGGTGCTCTGTTTTGGTCATTCTCTGAGCCTGTGGATTCTGGGCTAGATCGCCTGGACAGTTGGTGTAGCCCACAAGGACCGGAAGTTGCGGTATGGCAATGGTTTGCACGGTGAGATTGTTATGCACCATCAGCCGGTGATTCAGTCCATGGCGACCATTTTCCGGCAGTCAGTTCACCTTGGCTGATCTCAGCGTTTTTCCTAGCATCCCATCGAAGTTCGACTGAATCTAATCACCTCAACTGGGCAAGGAACGTTTGTCGATGGATTTCAACATCCGTCCAATCTCAAAAGTCTGTGCCGCAACCGGAGAATCGCTGGTGGCTGGCAGCGAATGCTGGTCGGTGTTGGTTGAAGAAAACGGAAAAATTGTGCGGCACGACTATTCTTCAGAAGCCTGGACAGGGCCTCCGGAAGCTGCAGTCGGTTACTGGAAGTGCCAGGCTCCAGCTGAGTCCGGGACGCAGCCGCAGCTCATCGATCCGGATTCTCTGTTTGAATACTTCGTGCAGCTGTGTGAGTCTCCGAATACGGTTGAGCAGGACTATCAGTATGTGCTGGCGTTGTTGCTGCTGCGAAAGCGCCGGTTGATTCTGGAACAGACAATTGAAATTGATGACCGATCCGCCATGCGTCTGAACGGAAGTGGTGGCGAAGGACCATTTGATGTGGAAGAGCGTGAATTGACGGAACCTCAGATTCTGGAATTACAGGACCAGCTGTTTGGCGGAACAGCCCAAGCCGCCGCGTGATAACATTGTTGGCCAGGGACAGAGCCGCACAGGATCATGGAATGATCGACCACTTCTTTCGAATTTTGCCAGCAATCGTCGCGCTGATTATCAGCGCCGGTTGCCAGCTGCCGTGGCAAAAAGAAGAACCCCGGTACGTCGATCCAGCCCTGCCGTTGACCCTCAACCGCGACGAGCTGGTCAATTACCTGAATCGTCAGAATCAGGGTCTTGATAGCTGGCGGTGCACCACAACCCGGATGGAGGTCCGACTTCCCAACGTCCTGCCAGTGCGACTGAAGGGGAACATTGCCTGCCGGGCGCCTCGGCACTTCCGACTGACCGCCGATAATGTGATTGCAAGAGCTGATCTGGGTTCCAACGACAACCGCTGCTGGTTCTATTCCCGCCCCGGCGAAGCTGCCGTCATGACGTGGAAACACGAAGATACGGCACTGATCCAGCAGGTACCAAGCGGCGTTCCCTACATTGATCCCAACTGGCTGATGCTGGTGCTGGGGGTGAAACCACTTGATGCCAACGAATACGAAATCAGCAAGGGGCTGACCGGAGGAAGGGAACTGTGGCTGAGTGCCATTGAAGACAGTCCATCCGGACGATCGCTTCGCCGAGTCATCAAAGTTGACACAATTCGCGGCGTCATCCGTGAACACGCTGTGTACGACAGCGAATTAAACCCATTGGTCCGCGCAAAACTGAGTAAGCACCGGTCCTGCAACGGTCACTTGATTCCCGAAATGGTCAGGCTGCAGTTTCCTCAGATGGATTCGGAAATAACGCTGACGTTTCAGGGCATCGAAACGAACCCGCGCCTGCCCGAAGAATTATGGAGACTGCCGGACAACAATTTGCAGGTGGTCGACGTCGGCAACGTGATTCGGCAACGCTTTGCGCCTCAATTCGATAAACACCGTTCGGCATCCCCCCAAATGCCTGCACGCAGCGATTATCTGGAAACACCCGTCTATCGACAAGACGACAAAACCGCCTTGTTGCCAGCTGAGCCAAAGTTCGACAGTGCTGCGGCGGGCCCGACACCGATTGCGGCGCCAGACTGGGACAAACCAATCTCATTCAGCAAACCGGCCAGATCGAATGCTTCGCTCAGAACACCAAACGCCATCGCACAACCGCCCAAACCGCCCAAACCGCCCAAACCGAAGAGCAAATGGAACTGGAAATGGTGGTAGCCAGGCTGGTGGCTCAAGTCAGCCAATACTATCGTGCACCGTTCTGGCTCGTGGGCGCGCCATTTTCTCAGGCTGGAACACGACTTTCGCGGCCACAAGTCAACGTCATACGCTGTAACCGGCTGCTGCCACAGCTGCCTTCATCTTTGCCATGCCGGTCTTTGCCACTTTCAGAGCATCCTGTTTCCAGTAGTCTCTGTTGAATAGCTCCAGCGACAGCGCGACCGAACGCCCGTTGCCACCAATCATGTTCAGGATTTCGGTAAGCGGCGCGATGCCGTCCCCCGGATAAACGCGGTGCGAATCATTCATCTCCGCGCGACTGGGCGAATCCGGGTAGTCATTCATGTGAAAAGCGTGAATTGCGGCATCGTCCAGCAGAGCCAGACCGCCGAAGCCTGATCCGCCTTTGAAGATGTGATACACATCCGGCAGCAGGCACGCCTTCGGATGGCTGGCTTCGACACAAGCCATGACGGATTCTCCCAGACGCGACAGATTGACACTGTGGCCCCAGACTTCAAGCTGTGGGACGACTCCGGTTTCGTCACCGATCTCCAGCAGAGCCCGGTAACGTTCGGCCACGACAAACAGATCCAGCTTTGGCCCCTTTGTTGCCCCCGTCGGCGGAGCAGCAATTCGAAGACCACCGATCTGAGCGAGAATGTCCATGTCACGTTTCGCGTCCTCCAGCCCCTGTTTGCGACGCTCGGGGTCGTCCGCGATCCACTGAGCAAAGCCGATCGCACTCTCCACCGTTAATCCGGCATCGCTGATCATCTTTCTCAGGTCGGACAGGCTTCCCCCCGCTTCGACATACTGCGTCAGATGCCGCATCCAGGGTTCGATGCCATCATAGCCCGCGTCGGCTGCAATCCGTACCTGCGTTCTGATGTCCTGCGTCTGTTCACGAATCGTGCTGGCGTTCAGACAATAAGTGAACGGACCGGCAGTGGCCTTCGTTGCCGACGTGCCGGCATCTGCCGACGACGTGACGGGAAGTACTGTGGCTGCAGCGACCGAGGAAAGAAAATTGCGGCGGGTGGTTGTCATAGGAATTCAGTAGCTGGGGCAGGGCGAACAGACAAATGCGTCAGAAAGGCAGAAGATGTGAACTACGATCGGCATTCTGGTGGCAAAAGAGACGAGATGGAAGTCTGCCGCCGCCTAAAGCTCCCAGGCTTCACGTCAACCGAACCCAGGAGGCTGTACCGGTTACCTGAAACAGTGAGCCGCAAGGCGGCTAGCCGCGGGTGAAAACACTGCCAACAACCGGCGGCTAGCGCCATACCGCTCACAAGAACCGACGTATCCGGACAGCCGCTAGAGCAGATTACTTATTGTCGTGGACGATACTGGCTCGTGGGACAACCAAACTGCTATTAAAAAGCGTTCCTCGAAAGGCCGCGAACGAGCATAGCCACGGAGGCCAAACTCCGGAATGTCGCCCAACTGCGTCATGGACGTTCAGATTTTGAATTCATGCACAGAGTAGCCGACCTTTTCATAGGCGTCTGCATCAAGGCCGATGAACCGGCTCTTCTCAACCACGTCGGCGGCAAGGACGCGGAGCACCGTACGAATCTTCGATTCCAAATCACTTGACGTTGAATCAGCTGGAACGAAGAAGCAATCAACACATCGATAGATCGTGCTTTCCGGGAGATCCTTGATGCCGATCTGCGTGAACTTCCTGACGGCTGATGTACAGGGGTGTGAGTAGCCTTCCAGGACCTGTCCGACCCGCTCGTGCGTCACGCCCTTGCCGACGAGCATGACTGTGGCCAGTGAGTGAATGGACAATCCACGCTGTACGGCTTTCTCAACATCCTTTCTGCCAAACCGCCCCGTCTTTGTTTCCACATAGAGAAGCTGCATGTTTCTCAACACGCTCAGTACGTCGAAATCGCCTGGATCACCGTCATCCACATTCCGCTTGATGTCCGCCAGGGTGACACCGAACGCCGAATCAAATGCCCCAAATTCTCTGACAAGCAACTCGCCCACGTACCATTCAAACGTGGCGGAAAAGGCATTGCGGTCTTTTGAAAATCCAGATGCCTTTATGAGTTGCCGAACGGTGCCGGATTTGACTTCGGAATTATCAGCAATATGCGCCAGTAACTGCCTTCTGTCGTTCCGCCGTGTTCCAACTCGGGTAGTAGGCGGCGACGTAGCGTACGATCTGCGCGACGGTCATCCAGTCGACAAGCCTGCCTTCCTGATGTACGTACCCGATGCGCGCCAGTTCGTGAGGCCTGAGCTTCGCCGCGTTGCATCCCAGAGTCGTGCAGGACCCCCCTGGTCCGGCAGGTAGAGACCCACCATGTGACGGATCAGCGTGCTCTTGCCAGCCGCGTTGGCTCCGAGAAGTCCGACGATGCTTCCCGCGCGGACATCCAGTGAGACTCCCTTCAGGACCTCGGTGAATTCGAATTGCTTGTGCAGGTCCTGGATCCTGACGACTGGTTCGGCGTTCATGGCTCTTCACTCGCTGTAGGCAAATCGAACTTCCGGTATTGGTCCACGAACAGTCGCAGGGCTTCCTCTTCTGAGATCTGCATCTGGACGGCACCGAGGCACAGAACCTGGGGATTGAGCCGAAGGTCCTGCACGAAATGTTGACATTGCTGACAGGAGAAGACGAATGACCGACTTTGCCCTCCAACTTGATCACGTCAGCAAAGCGTACAAAGGTTTCGCGCTGCGTGATGTCTCGTTCGAACTGCCGCGCGGTTACATCATGGGGCTGATTGGAGCCAACGGTGCCGGCAAGACGACGATCATCAAACTGATCATGAATCTAATCCGTCGCGACTCGGGGCGAATTACGGTGTTCGGCAAGGACAACCTGCAGCACGAAGTGGAAATCAAACGCGACATCGGTTTCGTTTACGACGTGCCTCGCTTCTACGACGACGCGAAACTTCGCGACATCGCGCGAGCCGTCGCACCATTCTACCCGAAGTGGAATCAGACTCGATTCGACTCGCTGGTCGGGGAATTTGGATTGCCGCTGCGAAAGAAATTCAAGATGCTCTCCTCGGGAATGAAAACGCAATTTGCCCTGAGCCTTGCTCTGTCACATGATGCGGACCTGATCCTCATGGACGAGCCGACTTCGGGACTCGACCCCATCGTGCGGCGCGAGTTGCTCGACAAGCTTCGCGACATCCTGCAGGACGAACGGAAGTCGATCATCTTCTCGACACATATCACGTCGGACCTCGAGCGGATTGCCGATTTTGTCACCTGCGTGAATGAAGGGCAAATTCTGTTCAGCAGCCCACGTGACGAGATCCTGGAACGATGGGGAGTCGTAAAGGCGGACAGGGAAGCTCTGCGCGGGGAAGTCGAACTGCTGCTTCGCGGCGTGCGACACGGGGAGTACGGTTGCGAGGCATTGACCGACGACATCGAAGCGGCCCGCGCTGTCCTGCCGTCGGAAGCGGTGATCGAGAAGGCATCCCTCGACGATGTTGTCGTGCTGCTTCAGTCGGAGAAACGTTGATGCTCAACCTGATTCGCAAAGACTTACTGCTCAACAAGCCGGCGTTCTACGGCTACATACCTGTTCTCGTAAACCTGGCTTACCTGGCAACCGAAGTCAGTTCACAAAACGTCTTCATTACGTTCGCCTGTATCATGTCCGCGATTCTGCCGATGGTGTTGATCACTCGCGAAGACAAGTTCGGATCAGGGGCCTTCTTCTGCAGTCTTCCCGTCACGCGCCGCCAGACGGTTCGCGCTAAGTACGTTGTGTGCCTGTCGACTGCTTTCATTCTCTCGATGATTGGTTTCGTCCTCTATTCGTTCTTTGCACCGGAAGACGGTGTTGCGATTTGGTGTACTTCAAGCGCAAGTCGTGTTCTTCTGATCCTGACCGTGGGACTTGGCCTCGCGATTCCGTTCTCGTTTCGATTCGGTTGGGTTGGGCTGATTGCCTGCCTGGTCGGCATGCAAATGCTTGGCATCGTCGGCCTTCTGATTTCCCAGACCTTCGCGACAGGGCTTCAGCCGCGCGACATCTTTGGTGCGATTTCCGGTTTTCTGACAAACATACATTCTCAACTTGGCGGCCCGCTCGCCTTCGTCGCGGTCGTGTGTGTTGTCATTGTTCTAAACCTCGTCTCATGCAGGATCGCTGAGGTGTCGTTCGAGCGAAGGGAACTGTGAAGGGTTGGGAGAGTGTTCATGTTCAATCTTATTCGCAAAGACCTGCTGCAGCACAAATGGGAAACGCCGCTTTACGTTTCGGTGTTTGTGGCGGTCCTGGTGCTGCAGGCATGGCGAGGATTCTCGGCCAGTTTGTACATCACGCTTACGTGTACTTACGCGATGATTTTTCCGGCAGTGTTTATCACGCTCGAAGACCGATGTCATACTGAACCGTTCAACTGCAGCCTGCCGGTCACGCGAACTCAGATCGTCCACGCGAGGTACGCGATCTGCTGGGCTTTGGCGGGAATCGTCGTACTGGTCGGCTTGCTGCTCTATTCGACCATTGCAGCCAGGAGCTTCGGGGCGATTTGGACGATGTCAACCGGCGGCCAGGCTCTTGTTACGTTGTCCTTAGGACTTGGCATCACGCTTCCGTTTCTACTGCGTTGGGGCTGGTGGGGATTCGTCGGCGGCTTTGTGGCGACGCAATCCCTCTGGCTCGCTGTCGTCCTCGCCATTCAGGTTTTCGCGCCCGACGTGCAACTGGGGAACACATTTATCGCCATCGGAAAATTTGTCGCCAACACGCGAACACACCTGGGCGGTCCGCTGTTCCTCACAACAATTGTTGTTGGCGTTGCGGTTTTCAACCTGATCTCCTGCAGGATCGCCGCCATGCTTTTCAATAGAAGGGAGTTCTAACAGCCGATGAAGAACCTCCTCGAAATTGAGAGCATACGCAAGACGTACGACTCGTTCACACTCGACGATGTCAGCCTGACGCTGCCGCCGGGCTACATCATGGGGTTGATTGGGCCCAATGGTGCTGGCAAGACGACATTGATCAAGCTTATTATGAACGCCGCACGGCGAGACGGAGGCACAATTCGTCTGTTTGGATCGAACGACCTGCTCCACACGGAAAAAGCTCGCTCACGAATCGGTTTCGTCCAGGACGAGCCGACCTTCTACGGCCACCTGACGCTGGCCGGGATGAAGTCGATCATCGCCGGGTTCTATCCAGACTGGGACGAGGACGAGTTCCAACGGTTTATCCATCGCTTTAAGCTACCACTCTCCAGGCGAGTGGTGACTTTGTCGCGAGGTATGACCACCAGGTTCGCGTTGAGTCTCGCACTGTCGCACCGCGCCGACCTGCTGATCCTCGACGAACCGACAACTGGCCTGGACCCCGCATCGCGTCGAGAGTTATTGACGATCATGTCCGAGTACATCGAAGACGGTTCGCGATCGGTCTTGTTTTCGACACACATCACGTCGGACCTCGAACGCGTGGCCGATTTCGTCACGCTGCTTCAGGCTGGCAAGCTTGTCTTCTCGTCCGAAAAGGACGAGATCCTCGAAAACTGGGCACTCGTCAAGGGCGACTGCCAACAGCTCAGCGAGGCGAATCGTGTTTACTTTGAAGGCTGGCGCGAAAGCGATCGTGGATTCGAAGCGTTGACGCAACAGGGCAACGAAATCCAGCGCTACTTTGATGAAGAAGTACTTATCGAAAAGGCGTCGCTCGAGGACATTATGTTCTACACCACTCCACGCCATCGAGGTAGAACATGTTCGCACTGATTCGGAAAGACCTGATTGCCTGTCGGCTGTTTTTGCTCATCGGGATCGTGCTGTACGTTCTCTGGGCGATCTCCACTCTTGCCTATCCGCTCGGTTATTTCGTCACGCATATCGCCGCGGTAATCGCTCTGGTACTCATGCCGATCGTCGTTGACGACAAGTATCGCGCGGATGAACTGATGTGCTATTTGCCAACTGCACGCCACCAGATTGTCCTGGCACGATACGTAGAGGCAATGATCGCCCTGTTCATTGGACTTGCAGCACACTACGGGCTGGGCGCCATCCTGAGCAATCACATCGGCGAGCCCGGGTTTCGGACGCTCTGCAGCCCACAAGCGGTGCTTGTGTTCTGCGTCGTACCGGTCGTCTTTGCGGCATTGTACCTTCCCTGCTGTTTTCGCCTGGGTCTTGGACGCGGATCGTTCGTCTTCGCGGTTATAAGCGTCATCCTGATGACGCTTATAACCAGCCCGGTGTTCGTCACCGATGTTCTTTCCGCAGGAGGAGGCTTCGTCCTCACCCGCGAGATGCTGCAACACCCGGAAACGGTCCTCGTCTCCCTCATTGATCACGTTGCTGCAATCGTCGGCAAACGTCGTTTCTTCGTCACAGTATCCATCGGAATCATTGCCCTCATCGCGACTTCCGTCACGTTCTCAATTCGCTTCTTCAACCGCCGCGACTTCTAGCCGGATTTCGATCACGAGCGGCTGATCTATCGCCAATCGGGTAGGTACTTTCGTCTCGCCAACGTCTCTGGCAACGTGGTCGAACAGATCCTCGCTTGAAGCACTCCTCTGGGGTTCCGCACGCAAGCTGCAGCCCCGGACGATCTCCCACGACGAATCTGAACATCTGTGGCAAACCTGGTATTACCGGGGCGACATCGCTTGGTTTTCCCAGACGGTGACGGACCAGTTCCAGGGACTTGCCTCGTCTGGGGTGAACACGAAATTGCCCGTGGCGAAGTCGGTGTCACCGTCATAGTCTCCCAGGTCCAGGCACGGCTGAAACGCTGACCCGGTTTCTACAACGTACCGCTGATACTGACCGGGCTCGGTCTGCTCCAGCCAGATCACCGTCTCCAGATACTGAGTCACCGGATGATGCTGGTCAAATCCAGGGATGAAAACGCTCGCAATAATGTCCAGGTCTCCATCGCCATCCAGGTCGGCTGTCTGAGCCGTGTGGGCGCCCGGAAGATGGGCCAGACGATGATAAGTGAAGGGGAAGCTCCCCTTGTTCTCGAGCCCGCCGAATCCGTGATACGGCCTGAGTACGGGAGGGACCTTGATTCCTCACGCGTCATAACACCGTGCGACAAATCAGTCGGCTGACAAAGCGGGCATTGGGGGGCGACACTACGAATTCGGAGAGAGCAGGCGCCGCTCCGCGAGAATGCGTTCGGTTTGCGGTTGGCCTGCGAGGTACTCCAGACGCCTGCGAGCACGGTACACGAGTTCCAGGTCCGCCTTGCAGCGTCGGCACTGCATCGACAGTGGTTACCGGGCGCGGCACACGGGGCACTTCTCGTCGCCGGGCGGCGTCTGTCGCGATGGCAGTTCACTGGACATAGAACAACACGTCATCCAATTCTGTGGACAGACTCGCGATCCGGGATTCGTCACCAGACTCCAACGCATGCATTAAGCCGTTGCTGATCGTTTCCAGATCGGCGGCGTCATCGCCTTGTACATTGGGGCGCAACGCTTCGGCCTTTTCGAGCAGCCCGACGGCTTCCGGATACTGTTCCTTCACCCTGGCGATGGTTGCCAGTTTGGACTCGCCGACCGTGTCGTGAGCGCCGTCGATGCTGATGTTGTCGTGGAATTCGCTTTGGAGCGGCAAATCGTTCTGATCGATCAATTCGGACGAGGCTTCAAAAAGTTCGCCAAGTCTGGCCTGTACCCGATCGCGCTGGCTGGCAACAAACTGGCTCAAAGCGTTTTCGATCGTTAACTCATTGCTGACGCCCGACGCTGGCTGGGTTGCAGTGACTTTCAGCATGCCGTCCAGCGTAAGATCGAATCGCACGACGATTTTGCGATGCTTTCCATCGCCCTGCTGCAGGTTCAATTTGAATTTTCCGATCGACTGGTTGCGTTCAATATCATCATATTCGCCCTGGAGTACGTGAATTTCCGCAGTTTCCTGCTCGTCATGCATTGTGGAGTACGCCTGCTCGTATCGTGCTGGCAGCGGGCTGTTGCGATGGATGATCGGGTCGAACACCAACTCAGGGCCGGCAAACGACATTCCCTCGCAGGCTTCGATACCGAGCGTATGGCTGGTGACGTCTACCAGGACCGGACCGACGTTTTGGCCCTGCAGCATCGCACCCTGAACAGCGGCCCCCAGGGCAACGGCCAAATCGGGATCAACCGCACGGCTTGACTCCCGCAGGAATTCACGACGCAGTGCTTCTTCGACCAACGCAAGTCGCGTCGATCCACCGACCAGAACCAGATCATCGACCTGGTGAATCGTCAGCGATGCATCACGAAGTGCGCGGCCGACACAGTCGATTGTGCGTTCGACCATTGGCTGGATCAGCTCATGCAGAGTTTCGCGGTCTATCGTGCAGGATAAGTTCAACGGCTGGCCATCTTTTTCCGCAATGAACTCTTCGATGATCGATGTGGCGTCCACGGTCGAGAGGGCGATTTTGACTTTTTCGCAAGCGTGCAGTAAGCGATATCGGGCTTGCTCGTCAGCGCGGAGATCGATGCCATGTTGATCCTGAAATTGATCAGCGACGTGCTGCATGATCGCGTCGTCCAGATCATCGCCGCCCAGTTTTGTATCACCCTGGCTGGAAAGCACTTCGATCACTCCGGACTCCATGCGGACCACCGAAACGTCAAACGTTCCGCCACCAAAGTCATAAACGGCAATGTGTTTTCGGTCCTGCGATTGAGCGTGATAAACCAATGTCGCCGCAGTCGGTTCGTTAATGATCCGCTCGACGGTCAATCCAGCCAGTTCGCCAGCTTCACGCGTGGCCTGTCGTTGATTCTCATCAAAATATGCAGGGACTGTCACGACGGCGCGCGTGATGTCCTGTCCGAGCGCTCGCGAAGCCCCGTCGCGCAATCGACGCAGAATCATTGCACTGATTTCCGGCGGCGTAAACGACTGATCGCCAAGCAGCACGGGATCCATGGTTCCCATCTGACGTTTGATCGAGGCCACGGTGCGATCGGGGAACGCGGCCAGTTGATTGCGAGCAACCATGCCGGTGATCAGTTGGCCTTCGGCTCCAATTCCGACAACGGAGGGAAGCGTCTTCCGGCCGTCAATGTCCAGCACCTGCGGCTGCCCATTGATAACAACGGCAACGACGCTGTTTGTGGTTCCAAGATCAATGCCAATGATAGGGTTGGTCGCGTCCGTCATGTTTCTTTGCCAGGTGTTTGAGTCGAAAAGGAAAATATATGTCGGAGTTGGTTCTGTTCGTTCGACACGACCGTTTCACTTCGAAATGCGAACGTCGGCGAATCGCAGCAGGTTGCCCCGCCAGCGGTAGCCGGGGGAAAGCTGCTGGCCCACGTGTCCTGGCGGCAAGTCGGCGGACTCGATAGTGCCAATTGAGTTCATAACTTCGGCATCGAACGGAAGACTGAGCGTATCGAGTCGTTCGATTTCGTTTTCATCCATAGTTTGACGTAACCGTGCCAGCAACAATGAAAACCCTTCGGTGACCGAAGACGTTTCGTCGGGGAGAGATTCGCCTGCCGGTTCGACTTGCCGAATTAACGGGCGCGCAAACCAACGAGCAATCGGGCTCATCGACTTAACAACGTTTCGAAGGGCCGCCTGTTGGTCCGATTGTCGTCGCCGCCGCACGGCTTCCGACCTGATCGTTGCGTCGACGGCACGGGTCAGCTGCGTGTCCAGATCGATAATCACGCGAACAAACTGATGAGCTTCGTCCGTTGAGTGACAGGCCACGAAATTCTTCAGGTTCAAACCAATTTGTCGTATTTCATCCGTCGAGGCATGGAGCTGCTGCGCGAGTTCACGGCCTTCCTTTGCCTGGCCGCGATACTCGTGACGCATCGCTGTGAAGGCTTCGACCACATCCAGCAATCCGAATTGCGGCTGTTCCTGCTCAACGTCATCGTCAGGCAACGTTTGCGAAAATGAATCAGGATCACTCATGAGCAGCGGGATCCACAATAGCCTGTTGAGAAGTCTCGTCGGCGGTTGCATCCGCCCCGGAGTTCGACAATGGAGCGGATTCTTCGGACGATTCGCTGCGGTAATCTTTGGCGCGATTTCCCAGGCTCAATAGAAAATCGACGTTTAGGTTTGGCGGTCGCTTTTCATGTGCGTTGATCACGTCCGACCATTCATGTGGGGCGTCGATGTCAGGAGGTTCCAGCAGCCCCCTTGCGATTCGCAGGGGATCTTTGGCAGCGGTATACGCTGCCTGGATTTGTCGAAATCTCTCTGGGTCAAGTTCCGGAGGAAACTCTTTGATCAATTCCAGATAACGTGCGCGAATGGCTTCGTCACTTGCGTCCTGGGAGACCCCAAGAATCTCAAAAGGATCGTCGATCGATACGTTCATGTTTTGCTCAAGTGAAAGGGTTTCGCGAGACCTGGCAGGCAATCGAAACAGGGGGCTTGATGAATGGCCGGTATTAAATCTCTCCACGAGCGGCGCGGCAATTGTCGCAATCACATTCAGGATTTTCATCGTCGCCCATGCTTCTAAAGAACGGCCCGGCAAAACCACCCAGCCCCGTTGAGTCTCCGACTCGAATCGCCTCCTCCAAATCGTCGGCCAGCGTGATAAACCAGTGTCGATAGAACGCATCCGCCTGCGAAGCCGCTTCACGCAACACGGGAACGTGATCGGCGTAATTATCGATTCTCCAGGAGACGCGTCGATTCAACGCTGCCATGACAGTGCACGCTGCAATTGTCGGGTGCAACGGGAAGCTCGAGCGATCCGCCCATTTCGGCAATTTGACGTTATAACCGTCGTTAAACAAGCCCTGTTCAGCCATCACAAACAAAGCCGATTGGATCAATGGCTGATCCAATTGACTGTGGACCAGTGACGGACCGTCGTCGAACCGTCCCAACAGCTCTCGCAGGAATTTTGTCCCATGCATCCGGTACGCCGGGTACAGCAGATTGACGCGACTGAGATCCCACCAAAAGTCTGCCGTTGCCAACAGATCGTTCTCGTCAATTGATGCCAATTTCTTTAACGCCTGGACAATCGGTTCTCGCAGAGGCTTCAGCTCGCCTGCCGGGACTCGCATGCGTTGGGTGGCCGCGAGAGTCATGCAGGCATCCTGCAGCGAACCGGCCTCAATCGCCCCGGCGGCTCGCCCAGCGAGTAACTCGGTTTGAAATCGGTCATGATTGCCGCACCGCAACTGATAAGCCGCGCGCAGGTAGGGCAGCCACGCCTGAGACAGCCACACGGGCCATTCCTCTTCCGCTTCGTTGAGCCGCTGTGGGACTTCCGACAACCACGCTTTGCGATGACACAATCGCATCGCCTCCAGGACGTTCCATTTCCAGGCCATGGCACGGGCGAGCGGGTTGTCCTGGCGAACACCGGAGAGAAAATCGACATGAGACCTGGCTTCGTCACTCTTGCCGTTTTCCAACAGGTAATCAACCAGTTTGAGTCGCGGATCGATGTCGTCGGGAAGCGCTTGCACCCAAAGCAGACGCACGTCGGCCGCCAGGGCTGCCATTTCGTCTCTCCCCGCTTTTTTCAATCGGTCGTCAATGTACGACTCGAGCCAGTCGACATAGCTCTCGTAAGCGAGACGATGTTGCGGATAAGCCTCAATCGATTTTTCGAAATGATGTGCGATAAGGTCTGTGTCCGGAGGATCGTCGAACATCGAAAACATGCCGCCCGGCAACGGTCCACGCGGAGCCGCTTCGGACATGGCTTCGTTCAAATGGGCCTGACTGATCAGGGCATCCCGCAGTTGCGGCGAAAGCTCATCATTGCCGGGAAGATCAACCGTAAGGTACTTCTCCAAAGCCTGTCTGGCATTCTTTCGTGCCCTGGGACTGTCCTCCATCGACTCAAAAAAGAACGTCAGCAGACAGTTATTCCGATCGTGTCGTGGGCCGGTGAAATGTTGCACGGCATCCGAAAACAGATCTGAATATTTGCCGCAGCAGGCACGTTGCAGCGCCACTTCGTGCAACGCCTGCACGAAATCCGGTTCGATGGCGCGATACTCTCTGGTGAACTCGCGCAACCACTCGATCCGGCGCGGCCCAAGCGTTGCATCGCTCACGTCCTGAATCCTGACCCCGGAGCGCGCTGCTCGAATCACAATGCGATCTACGTAAACTCGCCAAACAATTCTGGCATGATAGACGAGTTCGGAATCCAGCGACGTTGTCCTTCCGGTCGTTGCGTCACTGGCGTCATCGGCGGAAGCCGGTTTCTTGTCCAGTCGTGACAATGATTCCAGGTCATCGCGATGCGCCAACATCAGCGTCGTTGCGATTCGTCCTGGTCGTCGCGCACGGTCCAGCCGACTCCAGTTCCGCTGCGCCGCATTAAGATCTTCGTTTCGCCAGGCAACCAGTCCTCGCAGGAACAACCGCCATGCGGCAAACGGGCTGTGGCGAGGAATGATCGACAACGGTCCCAGAGCTAATTCAGCCTGGCCAGCACAAATGTCACTCAGGGCTTTGCGAACAACATCAGCCTGAGCCGCCAATTCCGGGGACAACGATTGCCGCGATTCGTCATCGAAGATGGCTCGGTCCTCAGCGCATTCACCATCCCAGGCCTGAACCGTTTGTCTGGCCAACCGCGTTTGCAAACGAGTCGCTTGCGTTTTACTGACCTGGTTCGTGAGCCTCGCGTTCTGCCGATTTTTCTCCCGGCGCTTTGACTTCTCAGTCTTTCGCTTTGCTTTTTTTGTGCCCTTCGTTGTGCCTTTGTCGCCATGCTGAATTCCATTCCCGATCAACAGTTCCTTTGGCCAGATTGTATTGTTTTCTCCCCAATCTAAAAGCGCATCGTAAGACCATTTTGGGAACAGTATCGATCGAAGCGATACAATGTTGACCCGCACGTTCTCCGCCGGGATTGGCACGTACTTGTGCGAGTCATGCTGGCGCTACAGAATTGGCGGCTCCACCACGCCGATAATCCGCACGTTTTTGTTTGCCCGCGGACGCATCAACACGCCGAATCGTGGGGACAGCGTCCCCACAATCTGTGGGTAGGTCCGAAAGAAATCACGATAGCGGTCAAGCTGCCGCCGATCGCAACCCTTGACTCACAGTTCACGACGTCCTTCAGGAGCTGCGCGAGAAACATAGTTTTCTGCCTCCGTCACACATTATCGACGACAACGACTCGCACGGATTTTCCGAGGGCTGCAGCGTACTGACGTAGAGTTTGTATGGTCGGCGTGCGCTGATGGCTCTCCATCCGTGACAGGTTGCCGCGAGGGATGCCGCTCGATTCTTCCAGCGATCGCAGGGATATCCCCTCAGATTCACGAAACGCCTTCAGCCGGTCTACCGCCTCACTGATGCCACTGTCCGATGCGACTTGAGCCGCTATGTCTTGCAGCTCGGCTTCGATGTCGACCGCCTTAATGTCCTCTTGCCACTGCTTGCGTTCAGCAGCTGTTGGTTTTCGCTTGGGCATGTCAACTATCCTTTCGAATCTGGAACGCGGTCACTGGATAAACCGTCTGTTGGTCGATGCGGCGGAACACGACGGCAATTTCATCACCCGCGAGATTGAAGCCTTTCCACAGCGGCAGTTTGCTACGTCGGCTGACCGTCTTTTTCAAAGGGGTGCTCTAACGCGTTTTCCACATCTTCGAACGTCTGGAAATTGTCTGCGATATGTTCGGCGTTGTCGCCTTCGCTTTCGTCCCAGATGATTGTCAAGTCGCTCATCGCATTGCGTTGTTGCTGTATGGTTGCCAAAATGATAACCATCACCTGGACGGTTGTCAACGAGATAACCGTCCAGGTGACTGGATAGTTATTCTCGACCCTGAAAACGGCAAGCACGGCGCGATGGACGCCACGGATCCAATTTGGCCGAGAGACAGAATCAATGGTTACACCGCGTGCTTCAAATCGCCCGTTGCTGTCACTGATCCATCCGTACAGAAATGCGAAGTTAGAATTCATTGTTACCCCATGTGCCAACGTGGGCGAACCCGTGGCCTCGGGTTCCAGATACCGCACCGGCTTGCCCAATTCGGCCGCGATTCGCACTTCGGCCTGCACACCTTCGCTGTTCCGCCAGCCGTCCAACGTCAGCACAACGACTTCGTCGCACCGTACCAATTGCTCGCGATCGTGCCGTTCCCAGAAGCACCAGTCGGTCGGCAAACCGTGCAGGGCGCGATGGGATGCCCGTGAGCGATCGGCGAAAAGACGACGTCACCGTTTCGCATCAAACGAGCTGCTGTACGGCAAACATCGCGGAACCGCTTCTCGCGAATGTTGGCGTCAGAATGGGAGTATGGGGACGCAAGATAGATCATGCCGTCGGCCTCGACTTTCTGGAATCGCTAGTAAATAGTTCTTGACGACCCGAGATCACTATGTAAGCTATCTTTACTAGCGATGAGCATTGGGAAAGGATGTTTAACCAGCCATGACACGAACCACAGGCACCTACAGCACAACAGAAGTGACCGGCGAGAAAGTCCGCGCCTTTGTGCCCCACGCTCTGCCGCCGAGGCGCCCCGTGCTTCGCGTGGAAGGTGAACTGGCGGAACGTCATGCCGACGCCGCTTCGGCCGTCTCTCGCCTGGAAGTCGCTGGAGCGATGGTGCCCAGTCCGGACTGGTTCCTGTACGGATTTGTCCGTAAGGAAGCGGTCGTCTCGTCGCAGATCGAGGGAACACAGGCCACTTTGGAGGACGTTGTGGCTTATGAAGCGACGCACCAGTCTCAGCAGCCGGCCGACGTGGAAGAGGTCTGCAACTATGTCGATGCGCTCACCTATGCACGGTCTGAGCTGGCGAAACCGAAAGGATTGCCGCTCTGTACGCGACTGTTGTGTTCGCTCCATAAACGCCTGATGAAGGGCGTCCGGGGGAGTGAGAAACAGCCAGGCACGATCCGCACGTCGCAGAATTGGATCGGCGGCACGCGCCCTGGAAATGCGAGGTTTGTGCCACCGCCGCCGGAGGTGGTCGCGGATGCACTGGCTGCGCTGGAGACGTGGATTCACAGCGACGATCATCTGCCGCCTCTCGTCAAGGCGGGACTCGCGCACGTTCAATTCGAGACGATCCATCCATTCCTGGACGGCAACGGGCGCGTTGGACGCCTCCTGATTACGCTGTTGGTCGAACATTGGGGGCTGTTGTCGTCTCCGATGCTCTACCTGAGCCTCGGATTTAAACGCCATCGTCAGGAATACTACAGGCGACTGGATGCTGTTCGGACAAGTGGAGACTGGGAGGGGTGGACGTCCTTCTTTCTCCAATGTGTGTATGAATCGGCCAATGACGGCGTGGAAACAGCGCAGCGATTGTTTTCCCTTGTGGGTGCAGACCGGCAGCAGGCGTCGCAGCACAAGACGGCCACGGTTACCTCGGTGAGGCTGTTCGAACTGCTGCCGGAAAATCCGATGATCACGCTGGCATCGGGCACCAAGCTTGTGGGTGCTACGAAACCGACGACGGGAAAGGCCATCGACTCGTTGTGTCAGGCGGGAATTCTCCGGGAGGTCACAGGTAAGAAACGAGATCGCGTGTACGCCTACCGAAGCTACCTTGACGTGCTGGCTGAGGATACCGACCTGATTCCCGATTGACGTGCTCGTGTTCATGTCGTGACTTCCGCTCGCTGACTTTCCGCCTTCTTGCCTGTGAGCGGCACAGTCGAGGACTCGCACTTCGATCTGACGGTCCTTGTAATTGCGAACAAGGGATGCTCCGGGCGGAGGGAGTCGCAGATCGCGGACACGGCCCGTTGTACGTCTCTCGTCTGCCTCGTCGCTTGATGGCATCGTGACGAGAGCTTTCGGAGGCGTGGCACGCACTTCTGCGTCATCGGCCAGCTCTCCAGCGCGACGGCGAGCCCGTTTCCTCAAGTCGCCTTCGGCGTCGGCCTGTATCCGCCAGACAATACGGCGAATCAGGTACTGCCTGTTCCGAGACCGTGATTCTTCGTTCCAAAGTTGGGGGTACCGTTGTCGCAATTCGCCGGTCTTCAGTTCGCCCAGCCTGGTGACCTCTTTCTCAATGTTTAGTTTCATGACACTCCTCTCTTGAGTTGGCTGTGGGGTGTTAACCCGTTTAACGAGACACACTGAGCCTCGTTTCGCCACAATCCTCAAGCGAGTCGGGGAGAGATTCTGCAGTGGTTTCCGAGCTTTCTGAGCTGCTTGTTCGAGACCGTCGATCGGCTTCGAGACGCCGGCGAACGCCACGTGCGAGAATGTTGGCAATCCAGCGAAAGCGTTGGTCGGGCGATAAGTCTGGAGGGAGAGAGGCTGATGGCATCGGCGATGGCTCCGTTAATGAGGGAAGCGTGGTCCCCCGTTACCTATGCCGTGCTCAAGTCGCATGTCCGCGCGTTCCGATAACCTCGTGGTCGGGTTTTTGCGCAGAAATTTGCAGTTCGCCCAAAGTGCTCTCGGTCCGAAACGTTGTCTTAACCCGGCCCGATTGTCTCGCCTTGTCGACTGAGACTTTGGGCCAGAAACGGGATCAGACGGAGAAACGGCGTGTCGCGCGGCGGTCGCAGTTTGAGATCGCAGCCGGCGGACGAGAGGCGGGGCACGTCGCAAGTTGTTGCGGACGCTGGCGATACTGCGTGTGTTTCGCCGCTGTCTCTCCGTGGGCGCAAGAGAAAACCCCACGGTCACGAATTTCGTAACCGTGGGGTTTAAGTGGTGTGAATGATCGCGTGTTCGAACCGATTATGAGACACGATGCAAATCGGCGTCAAATTTCGCCGAAATCACCTTGTTCTGGCTCGCTCAAGTCATCCATTTGAAAGTCTGAGTCCTCTAATAGATATGATACTGGGAGGTGAAGATCAGGTCCTCTGCGACCGGGTGATTCTGGTGAGATCGAACAACGTCCCGTGACTCAACCCAAATATACCTTTGAATCGTTTTGGAATGTTGAGTCGCCGCAGTACAAATACAATGCGAGGCTGTTTTCGATAGTACCACGGCACAGATACATGCCTTGAATGTGCGGCCAGTTTAGACTCGGATCGGAAACAGGCCGGGATCGAAAACACCCGGTGGCTGCTGCATCGCCGTTAAACGAGAGAGCCATGCATATTCCACGACTGGTTCAAAAACTGCTTGTATTGCCCTTGTGTCTTCTCAGCCTTAATGCCGAGCTATCAGCCGCTGAACGCCCTAATGTGCTGCTGATCCTGTGCGACGATCTGGGCTATTCCGATCTCGGCTGTTACGGCGGCGAGATTCAGACGCCGCATCTCGATCGGCTCGCAGCGGACGGGATGCGGTTTACGCAGTTCTATAACTGCGCCGTCTGCGTGACGACTCGGTCGGCGCTGTTGACGGGATTGTATCCCCGGCAGGCAAAGCGGCCACGCTTGCGGACGAACATGATCACGCTGGGTGAGGCTATGGGGCGGGCCGGCTATGCGACTTCGCTGACGGGAAAGTGGCATCTTGGTAGTGAGCCGCCGTCAAGACCGATCGACCGCGGCTTCGGCGAGTTCTACGGGCTCCTCGACGGTTGCTGTAATTTCTTCGACCCGGCGAAACCGGATCCGGTGTTTTACAACGGCGGTCGATTTCGGCCGTTCGCACACAACGACAAGCGAGTTACGGAGTTCCCCGAAGACTATTACACAACCGACGCGTTTTCAGATCACGCCGCAGCGACGATCAAACGCTTTGCGCAGGGCGACAAGCCGTTCTTCGTGCATCTGTGTTACACCGCGCCGCACTTTCCGCTGCACGCGTTTGCCGAAGACATCAAACGATATCGCGGTAAGTATTCGGACGGCTATCTCGCGATGCGCGAGCGACGACACAAGCGACAGGCCGAACTCGGGCTGTTCGCTTCATTGCCGAAACTCTCAGCCGAAGAGGATAAGAAGGGCGACTACCGCTACGACTATGACGTTCCCGATTGGGAACAGCTTCCCACCGCTGAACGGCAACGCGAGGAAGACCGCATGGAGACTTACGCCGCGATGGTGGACCGGATGGATCGCGGCGTCGGGCGAGTGCTCGCAGCTCTCGACGAAGCCGGCGTCGCGAACAACACGGTGGTGATGTTCCTGTCGGACAACGGCGGCTGCGCGACGTGGCCCAGTGGCCGGTCCGGACAGGAAGAAGGCTTCTTTGAATACAACAAACACATCCCAGTGGGCGACGGTCGCGGTTACGAGTTTGTCGGCAAGGGCTGGGGCTGGGCACAGAACGCTCCGTTCCGCCAGTTTAAAACGTGGTGTTACGAAGGTGGCATCGCCACACCGATGATTGTTCGCTGGCCGGGCCAGGTCGCGCGTGGTTCAATCACGCATCAGGTCGGCCACATCATTGACTTCATGCCAACACTGCTCGCACTCGCGGAAAGTAAGTACTCGAGCAAGTTCAACGGGAACGACATCCTGCCCGTCGAAGGCAGGAGTCTCTTGCCAATCTTCCGCGGTCAGACACGTACCGGCCACGAGTCATTGAGTTGGGAACTGTTCGGAAATCGTGCCATCCGGCAGGGCGACTGGAAGCTTGTCTGGGGAGCGAGCGAGAAGCAGTGGGAACTTTACGACCTGGAGGCTGATCGCAGTGAAACGAATAATCTCGCCGCAAAGTTCCCCGAACGTGTAACGGCCATGGCCGGTGACTGGGAAGCGTGGCGAGGGAGAGTCGAGCAATGATTGTAGCCGAAGTCGTGAAACTTCGGAGAACTGCTGAACTCTCACGAGTCCATCTACAAATGGAACGTGCCAATGTTGAATGACCTCTACTCACCTCGATACCTCGCGGCCATCATTTGCCTGATAGTCGTCGGGGTTGCTGCAAACGGCATGGCCGCAGAGCCAGCCTGGCGAGCTGGTGTGGCCCGAACAAAGATTACTCCCGATGGCCCCTATTGGATGGGCGGTTATGCGAAACGTACGGGGCCGTCTGAGGGAACTCTTCAAGATTTGTACGCGAAGGCGATTGCCATCAACGATGCGGACGGCGCGCGAGTGGTGATCGTCACGACGGACCTGCTGGTGATTACTCGTGAGCTGGGGGAGGACGTCAAGCGGCGAGTCCTCGACAAGTATAAACTGCCTGCATCACATCTCCTGCTGAATTGCTCGCACACCCATTGCGGACCGGAACTCCGGTTGTATCGCGAATCGCTGCATAACATTCCGCCTGAGTTCGCACGCAAGATGCATGCGTATGTCAGGCAACTCGAGACCCAACTGGTGGATCTCGTGGGCAAAGCAATCGCGAGTCAGGTCCCTGCCAGACTGAGCTTCACGCAGGGAAAAACGCCCTTCGCTGTTAATCGACGCAATAACCGGGCAGCCGATGTGCCTCGGCTGCGGAGCGAAGGCAAGCTGATCGGGCCAGTCGATCACTCAGTTCCGGTCATGAAAGTGACGGACAGCAACGGCAGCATGTTGGCGGTGCTGTTTGGTTATGCCTGCCACAACACTGTGATGTCGTTCAACCGGACGTCGGGCGACTACGCCGGCTTCGCTCAGCAATTCATCGAAGAGAAGCACCCTGATACGGTGGCCATGTTCATGATGGGAGCCGGCGGCGATCAGAATCCAGAGCCTCGCCGCAAAGTCGAACATCTGCATCAGTACGGCCGGGCACTGGCGGACGCCGTAGAGACCGCTCTGGCCAGCAAACCGCGCCGTGTTACCGGTTCGCTGCGTGCTGCACTCGCGAATGCTCCGCTGGAGTTCCAGCCGCACGCAGCTCGGGAAACTATTGAGAAGCAAGTCGAGTCGACCAATAAATACGAACGCTGGAAGGCCAATTACATACTGGGCGAACTGGATGCCGGAAGGATCGTGTCGCGGAAATACGGGCTGCCCGTTCAAGCCATCCGGTTCGGCAACGATCTGTTGCTGGTCGCCATCGGAGGCGAGTGCGTCGTCGATTACTCGATGCGAGCCAAAGCGAAGTACTCCCACGACGCCGGACCGGACATCTGGGTCGCAGGCTATTCGAACGACGTCTTCGGTTATCTGCCGACACTCCGCGTCTTGAAGGAAGGCGGCTACGAAGGCGGCGGCCATATGGTCTACACGAAGTTCCCGGGACCATTCACTGAAACCGTTGAAGAGCGAGTCTTTGAAACACTCGACCGACTTGTTCAAGAGGTGGAACGATAACCATGAAACTCGCGACGACTTTGCTTCTTGTGATCTCTGCGCAGATCGCGATTGCCTCTGAACGCCCCAATATCCTTTTCATTTACACCGACGACCATTCCCACCGGACGATCAGTTGCTATCCCGAGGCGTACCCGTGGGCGAGGACTCCGAACATCGACCGGCTGGCATCCAGGGGTGTGCGTTTTGAGTCGGCGTATATCGGCACATGGTGCATGCCGTCGCGGGCGACTCTGCTGACCGGACACCATCAGTTCGGCGTCGAGTCGATGCCGTAGGGTCAAAAAACTCCGCCGAACTCAAATCGCCGTAAAAACACTCGACTTACGGCTCACCAGAGTCTCTCATCTCCGCCGCTTGATTTCACCTCTCGCCACCGGAGACTGGTTATTTTCGGCGCCGAACATGCCCTTCCTGCTCCAGCCATGGCACATTCTGCTCGCTGCACTCTGTGGCATGGTCAATGAGCGGCAGCAACAGGTCATCGAATTCCAGAACGCACAGATAGAAACACTGCTGAAGAAGCTCGGAAAGAAGCGTCTGCTGCTGGATGACAATCAGCGTCGGTTACTGGCGGTGAAGGCTCACGCCATCGGTCGCAAGGCTCTGCTGGAACTGACGACCATCGTCACGCCAGACACGATTCTCCGCTGGCATCGCGAACTGGTCGCAAAGAAGTTCGACTCCAGCAACAAACGCCAACCTGGTCGACCACGCATCCGTCAGGAAATCGTCGATGCCATCGTTCGCTTTGCGACGGAAAATCCGACGTGGGGCTACGATCGCATTCAGGGAGCACTTAAGAACGTCGGATATCACATCGCCGATTCCA
>JAAERP010000391.1 GCA_024230215.1 Fuerstiella sp.
AATGCAAATCTCGAAAGGAAGTAAGGTACTGATCTGCCCAGCAATAAAAAAAGCCCGACTTTTCCAGATGGAAAAACCGGGCTCTCAAGTCGGGGCGACACGATTCGAACGTGCGACCTCCTGCTCCCAAATCGGAATGGGGCCGGAGACTCTTTTCGTTGGTTTTGCTGTAAAACACCGGAAAGCTTTGGTATTTCCAGCTTAAAAGGGTGAAACAAAAGTTTCAAGCGTAGGCATCTATTGTCGAGTTTTCATGTAGTCAGCATCCGTCCGGTGCGGAATTACGTTGCCGTCCTCATCCTTTAGGTGAAACGTGCCCCGGTCTGGTTCGTTGCCCATTGCGGATTGCCGTCGTTCCTTAATTCTGGCAAGGCGTTGCTGTTGTCGCTGCTCGATCTGTTGTTCGTACTGCCTAACAATCGACTGATCCACGGGCCGCCGCATAGCATTTCCTCATCGGAAAGAATAGAAAAATGCGGCTTGGACAGGCAGCGTTGAACCTGCCCAAGCCGCTGACGCAGTTGCCGGCGGACGCAGACCGCAGAGACGCCGGCAAGCAATCCGGCAGCAAAGTTACGCGGCGTTTATTCAAACGCTTTGACGCTGCCGGCTTTCAGGTGTCAGGCGTTAGGCGGTGATGCCTTTGACGGCACAAGTCGGATCGCCGGCCAGGTGCTTGAAGTCAAAGATAACTTTGAAATGCCAAGACCAGTCAGTCAGGCTCATGTCCTGAAGGCTAACGGTTGGGTTTTCTTCCCCGTCCAAGTAGGCACAACAGAATGCCCCCGCGTCCCTGTCGGTAATCAGGTAGGCCGTCTTTGCAGCTGTCGCCGGGTCATTGGTGACGGCCGAATGGGTCAGCCAATCGGAAACAACCAATCGCGGAATCTCACTGACAGGCATTCCGCTGAACACTTCTTTCAGCACCGCACGGGCCGATACTTCCATTTCGGCAGGAACCAGCAGAACCGACGCCCGTTGGCTTTTTACCGATTGGGTATCGTTCTGGTGAACCTGTTTTCGCAACGTTGTTGCCAACTGATTGTAGAACGCCAGGTCGAATCCAGAACCAGACGACGCGGTGAACGCGTTGGCTCGTCGTTTATCATCTTCCGAATCAGCTGTCAGCCAATACGTCCCGGCGGTGCCGCTGGTCAGGCCGGCGAGCATCTGGAAGAACTCGCGGTCTAGTGCGTTGTAGGCGGCGTAGCGGGCAGCTGTCACGCTTTCTTGAATGAACCCAATGGCGGTATCGTTGATAATCTCGCGACGGCTAAATCCGGCGGTATAGCCAAAGGTTGTCAGCTTGAACGGCTCATTCGGCAATTCGTTGACAATCATATCTGGCGATTCGGCTTTGATCTCGCCGGTTGATCCCAGCTCGGTAAGGTTTGGCTGAATCGGCTTCAACAACTGATTGCGTCGGAAGTCAGGTACCGAATAAGGCCGGCACAACTGGTAACTGGCCGGCTGCTGATCCTGTGCGGGCAACAACAACACGCGATTGGCGGTTTGAACCAGAACGGATGACAGTGATACCAGATTGGTAGCCGCTGCCATCACTGCTGGCATCTTCCGGCGGGAATGATCGACCGCAGTAGCCCACGCATCCAAACGGCTTTCACGAACTCCCAGCGACGCCCCAAGGCTTCGACAAATATCACTGGTCAGTGTGTGCAAAGTCATCTTTGGGCCGGCAGCTGCAATGTCCACGAGCTTTTCAGCGTCGTTCTGTTCGTGCCCCTCCGCAACAAACGCGGCAGCTACCTGGTTGTCTGGA
>JAAERP010000392.1 GCA_024230215.1 Fuerstiella sp.
CCGCACCAAGGCACTCAAGGTGTTGGAGAACGGCATCGGCCTGGCGTTCCAGAACGCAACGACCGCGACCAAGATGGGCCTGGTCAACTTCCGAAAGAACGTGCAGCCATGAGCATCCCGCAGACCGCACATGATTTCTTGGACGGAGCAGTTGATGCTCCAGTGTCCCCGTTTGTTCGGAATCACGCGGCAGGATTTCCAGCCGTCATCTACACCTTCGAGGGCGACGACTTCCTGAACCCGATCCCGGCGGTGACCAGCCCCAGGCTCGTGCGTTACAACGCAATGGTTCTGTCTCGCACGTTGGAAGAGGCCGAGACGATCGGCCAGTTGATCGTCGTAGCAGCAAGAGCAGTCGAGTGTCCGATGCGTGTGACCTCGGTAGGCCGAGACTACGAACCCGCCTATGACGGTGAGCGTCAGGGCATTTACATTCACACGACCTCTTTGGAGTTTTTCGCGTCATGACATTTCGACTTGGCAACAAACTGACCGGCGCGTTTACGCCAGACGGCGGGTCAGAAAAGACCTTTGCAATTACTGGGTTTTCGTGGAGCGGTGGCGACCGTCCCGAAATCGACATTACCACCGGGGCAGACAATCGGCGGAAGGTTCTTCCTGGACTTGCCAGTCCTGAGGAATACACGTTGTCGATCAAATTCGAGGACGACGACGATCTCAGCACTGAAATGGTCAATTGCGCCGTCGGGGCTTTGACTGTTTCTCTTGCACCAGATAATTCTTGTGCAACTGCAACGGCGGTTCTTTCTGCGGTTTCCGTTGACATCGTTTCGTGGAATCACTCGGTTGAACTCGACGGAATCCTCGAAGGTGAAGTCACATTCCGGAGGCGTCATTCCTGATGTTTGAACCTAAGAAGGAAAAGCACACCGTTCGAGGCCAGGAGATCACCATCCGCGAGTTGGAGGCGGATGTTCTCTCGAACTTGGACGAAGCAATGTCGGCGGCAGTCGCTGCATCGTTGGTGCCGGAAAGAACGCAGGCCGAGGTCGCCCAGTGGCCCGCTCAGGTCGTCACTGAGATTTTCGGATTGGTGGCGAATCTGAACGGGTGGGACACCGAGGGAAAAGGCTAGAGCCGATCG
>JAAERP010000393.1 GCA_024230215.1 Fuerstiella sp.
CGAACATGCCCTTCCTGCTCCAGACTTGGCACATCCTGCTTGCTGCACTCTGTGGCATGGTGAACCAGCGACAGCAACAGATCATCGAATTCCAGAACGCTCAGATCGAAGCCCTGCTGAAGAGGCTGGGAAAGAAACGCCTGCTGCTGAACGACGACCAGCGTCGATTGTTGGCTGTGAAGGCTCACGCCATCGGTCGCAAGGCTCTGCTGGAACTGACGACCATCTTTACGCCAGACACGATTCTCCGCTGGCACCGCGAACTTGTGGCCAGAAAGTTCGACTCCAGCGACAAGCGAAAACCCGGTCGACCACGCATCCGTCAGGAAATTGTCGATGCCATCGTTCGCTTTGCGACGGAAAATCCGACGTGGGGCTACGATCGCATTCAGGGAGCTCTCAGGAACGTCGGCTATCACATCGTCGATTCCACAGTGGCCAATGTGTTGAAAGCTCACGGCATCGAACCAGCACCTGATCGACAGCGAACACCGGCGTGGTCAACATTCCTGAAAGCTCACTGGAATTCCATCTTTGCCACGGACTTCACGACTGTCGAAGTCTGGACGCGGAACGGACTGTTGACGTTCTACGTTCTCGCCGTGATGCATCTGAAAACCCATCGAGTCCACATTGCCGGGATCACGCCGAGTCCGAATGCCACGTGGATGAAACAGGCCTGCCGCAACCTGACCGACTGTGAAGATGGGTTCCTGAAAGACGCCAGCGACCTCATCATGGATCGACACGCCAGCTTCATCGCCGTGCGTGACTTTCTCGATCAGAACACCGACACCGAAGAGTCCCAACCTGAACGCGTACATGGAGAGATGGTTTCGCAGTCTGAAGTCCGAGTGCCTTGATCGTATGATCTTCTTCAGCCAGAGATCACTCGAGAACGCCGATCGTAAATACGTCCAGCATTACCACGGCGAGAGAAACCATCAGGGTCTGAGCAACCATCTCATCGATCCAGAGAAAGGAGTCGGTGCCGTCGCTGGCAAGATCGAGTGCCGCGAACGGCTCGGTGGCATGCTGAAGTACTACCACCGGCGAGCTGCTTGATTCCGATCTGCACCAATCGTGGTCATTCTGCGATGAAGGAACGCACTCACCGTGGGGCAACTCGATTTCCACGGTCTGAAGGCGGATTTTCCGGTCGATGCTCGGCTGAAATCGTGACTCGATTCGGTTGCTAACACCTGATTGTTAAAGAGCTTTGCGGTCGGTTCAGTTTTTTGACCCTACGCCGTCGTCGTCGTAACTCGTGATGTCATCGGTAGAAGGCGCTTCGTTTGTACCCCGCTATGAGCATCGTCACACCCGATTTAGC
>JAAERP010000394.1 GCA_024230215.1 Fuerstiella sp.
CCAATGGAATTACACCGGCCGTCGCGTCCGCTCAGACACCATCAAACGGCCATCCACGTGGAAGGAAAACTGGGCGGCTTCACGAAAAATCAGGCAGACTTCCGCTCTGGTGGCCTAACAACTGAGACTTGCGGCACTAGAAGCATGAAGCAGACTGTCGTCACGAAATCGATTGACTCGCACACAACGTAGCCGCCAGCAAGACTGTCGGGAATCTCTGAACTTACGACATCAACAGCTGCTTGCAACACTGAGGATTGACGGGTTTGGGAAACGTGGTCGTTGGGAACTGAACCCCTGACGGAATACTCGTGGCTTGAGCGAATTGGGTGATCAGTCACGTCGGCGGCCTGAATCTGGTGCCTAACGTTTACGATGGTGCCCGCTCGCCGCCGATATCGGCACATATTGCTCTCCGGAGCCTCGTGTTCTGCCCCGCCACAATGAAGTCCGGCATAAAACGCCGAATAACTTCCGGGCGGTCGGGAATCGTTGACGGTTGAACTTGTTCAAAAACTCGCAACCGAGGATACCTCTGCTGTTGGTGTCTCGGAGCGCGAACAACGGGACCGAGTGACTGTGACGTCTCTACAGGAAAACGAACGGCCAACACCAGGCATTCGGATATTGATGGGACTGTTTGCCACGGGCATGATCGCTGTCTTCGCAGTGGCGTGCTGGTTGCAACCGGATCCCCGAGGATTTGGAACACATCTGCAGCTGGGACTTCCGGCATGTCAGTTCAGGGAACTAACCGGTATGCATTGCCCGCACTGCGGGATGACGACTAGTTTTTCACATGTTGTACGAGGTAATTTTTCAGCGGCATGGTCGGCAAATCCATGCGGAGTTCTACTGGCGATTGTCTGTGGACTCTGCGCACCGTGGACTACTGCGGTGTCGTTATCTGGAAGATGGATTCTGACGAAGCGACCATTTCACTGGTTTATTTTCGGAACGATCGGCTACGTTTTTCTTGCCTTTACCATCTGGATTATTCGTTCCTTTTTCATCTAGAACCATCAGCCGCATATCAAGTAAAAGCCACTCCTGTTCAATGCATTCTTCACACCAACGCTCGACACACCGCTCAGCAACGAGGCAGATTTTCGCATCTGTGCTGTTGGCCGTTCTGATGATTACGTCGTCTACCGGCTGCTCATTATTCGTGATGGCAGGCAAGGCCGTTTTCGGCGACCCCAGAGTCCCGTCACAGTTGAAAGCAGCGACCGGAAAAGACTTGAGTGACGGTGAGGATGCTCTCCTGATTATTTGTTCCGCACCACACCGACTGCTGACGAACTTCCAGTCCCTGCAGATCGACATCGTGGATCGGGTGTCACGAAATCTGGAAGCGCGGAACGTCAAGGTGGTGCCGTCCGGTGACGTTGCCACCTGGTACGATGACCACGGCGAATGGGGCGACTACTCTGAATTGGCCGGCGAATTTGACGCTCGGTATATCCTGCACATCGAAGTACGCGAGTTCGACTACCGGGTTCCGGAGAGCGAAAACCTAATGCAGGGCAAAGCCGAGGGCCGGATACTGGTTCACGAAGTGAACCAGAGCGGAACACAGACGGCGGTTCTGGAACAGATACCGGTCCGCCTGGTGTTCGACACGGATTTCAGTCTGACATTCCCAACGTCCTATCCAGTACCGCGGGAAAAACGATCCGAAGACATGTTTCAACAGGGATTCCTGGATCGACTGGCCCAGCATCTCAGTCAGCATCTGTATGACTACCGAATGAGCGAATCCATTCACTGACACGCGTTCAACTTACGACCGACGGGAATCTGGATACTCCGGAGCCCCGCAGCACCGCAAACCACGGACGGCACGATGGTTAAGACGAATATGAGTTCAGTTGACAGTACTTCACCTCACCACCAGATCATCCGGCGTGCCAGCCGTCTGGGGATTCTTCTGTTTTCGCTGCTGTTGATGCCTGGCTGTAATTATTTCATTCTGTTGGGGTACCTGATCGGTGGGCCACCTCAGCTACAGCCGTTGTTTGAGAAGGAAACCAATAAATCGTTTACCGACCGAAATATTCGGGCGGCGGTCGTCTGTTACGCTCCCGACGATCTCACCAAGTTTCATGACAACATTGATCAAATGCTGTCGTTGCGACTGGCGACCATGCTGCATGCCCACCAGATTGAAATCATAAACCCGGATGTAATCCAGGCCTGGATGGTCAACAACCCGGACTGGGACACAGCTGCAGAAGTTGGCGCTGAATTCGATGTGAATTATGTGGTGTACGTGGACATCACCGACTTTGCTTTATACGAACGAGACAGTACAAGCTTGTTTCGGGGTCGCTGTGAGGCTCTGGTGAGTGTTTACGAAATGAATACCGACGGAAGCGGCAGGCGGATTTTTGACCGCGAAGTGCAGTCAGTCTTCCCCACAGAAGTGCCACGATCCGCGTCGGAAGTTAGTTACGAGACATTTCGCAATGAGTACTTCTTTCGACTGGCCGACGAAATCGGTCGCCTGTTCTATCCCTACGGTCACGGCGACGACATCGTGAACGCAACATAACACTGCGGCGTAACGATGTCTAAATCTGATAAGCGCAAGAGCCGTCGGCGACAGCTTCAGGCCAGTCATCAAAAAAACTGGCTGGTCGGCCGGTACGCCGTAACCGAAGCGTTGCTGGCAACCAAATGGCCCTTTCAGGAGCTGTACGTCGCAAGTTCATTGACGCCGACAGAAGTCAGAGAAGTAGCACAACTGGCGGATGAAGCCCAGGTCAGGATTATCCGCGTTGACACGGAGCGTCTCACCGAACTGTCCAGCGCGGATCACCATCAGGGATTTGCCGCCCGGATGGGGCCGTATCCCTATGAGTCGCCTGAGCATTTGCAGGGGCGACTTCGGACTGTTTCCCACGCTGACTCGCACGTCGTCCCCGTTGTCGTTGTCTGCGACCGAATTCAGGACACGTTCAACTTTGGAGCGATACTTCGTTGTTGCGACGCCACAAACGTCACGGCCATCGTTATTGGGGCTGCACAGCAGACCGGAGTCACTCCCCAGGTCGCACGATCGTCTGCCGGTGCTGTCCATCATCTTCCAATAGTCATGGCTGAGCAGCTGCTCGATGTCGTGATGGAACTCAGGAACGGCGGATTTCAGATTGTCGCTGCGTCGGAAAAAGCAGCACAGTCGCTATGGGCATCTGATCTGCGAGGACCCACGGTGCTCGTGATTGGCAGCGAAGCACACGGAGTCAGCCCCGAGCTTCTGGACATTTGCGATCTTCAGGTCAGTATTCCCATGATGGGCAAACTGAATTCACTGAATGCGTCCGTCGCTGCCGGAATCCTGCTGTACGAAATCCGTCGGCAACAACGCAGTTGCAGCGTTTCACGCTGACTTGTGGCCGCGAAAAACGCTTTTCGGTATGCCATCATCATGCGGGAAAGCAGACCTTTTCCCTGTGTGTTCACCGGTCAAGCATGGTGTTCGCGTGCCCGCGATCGTGCCGGAAATGCGTCCGTTTCCTGAACAGCAATTCGCTGACGCACAGGAAGGCGAGGAGTTTGTGCTTCCCTGACCAGCTCACAAGAACTACAGGAAAGGCATGCTTTCAATGCCATTCCGCCACTCCGCACGCCTACAATAAATGCCTCAGCGTGTCGTGCCACGACTGGTGCTGGAAATCAATTCTTCTGCCAGCGAACTGTTATGGCAGCCCGCCCTTCCTGGTTTTGCCCGGATTGCTGGACTTCAACGGTTTGTCCACCTCAAGGACAATACGCACACCACAAGAAACTTTGGGTTTGTAGCCGTAACGGGCTGCAGATCTTACGAATTCCCAGGCACTGCCCGAATTCCCTCCACGGAGTACACGTCTTGAGCCGGGATTTATACCGCCGCCACTGTCGAGGGATGGCCCGGAGGGGTCGTTTACCGGGCCAATTGGGTAATCGGCCAGAATGTCACTGCACCACTCAAACTTGTTGCCCGGCATATCGTAAAACCCCCAGGGATTCGGAAGGGTCCTGGCCACTTCATTGGTTCCCAACCAGCAGGTCTGACAAGTCCGCGACCTTATTCCTGAACGACGTGCATCGCGGTCTGTCCTGAGTTGAGCCGGGAACACTAAAGTACATTCGGGTGACGGAGCAAGTTCCCAGGCTGGGCCGCCGAGGTCGATCTTCTGCCCGCGGTATGCGCTCAACCTGAAATCTCTGGTGAGTTGAGCCTCTGTCGTCGTTGGCTTGCGCGAGTCTCGTCCGAAATCAGTCGTTGCGATAAGCTCTGAGTTCCTGATCTCCGGGGTAGCCTGGTGCACCGCCGTAGTAGGGATAGGTGTCGAACTTCTCGCCACCTCCGACTTCCCTTGGATCGCCCGTAGCACGTAGTTTACGCGTTAACCGAGTCGACAAATCGGTCTTCACTTCGGCAACGGCTGGATTGTTGGCCACATTGACCAGTTGTTCAGGATCCTTTTTCAAATCGTACAATTCCTCGGCCGGCCGCTTGCTAAAGCAGAGGTCATAACTGCGTCGGTGCGCGGCATCCTGGTCCTTGTTCGCCACGATGTAGGACTTGGTTGGGCCATTGTCGCAGTCGCCAAACCAACTGCGTAGTTTGTATGCCTTGTCATAGTTCGGAGTCCCAGCCGGCCACCGCAGAGGTTCGTAATTGCGGATGTACAAATAATCGTGAGTCCGGATCCCACGGCAGGGATACCCGCCGCTATCCGGTGCTTCCTGGCCGGGACAGTGCCTCTCTTTGCCAAAGAAAATCTCTTCTCTGGTGCCACTAGCCTGCCCCGAGAGAGTCGATCCGAGCAACGGCAGCAAACTGCCGCCCGTCATCGCCTTCGGCACGTTGACCCCGGCAACCTCCAGAAATGTCGGGGCAAGATCTGTCAGGCTGACAAAACTGTCGACGGTACGTCCTGGTTTCAGAATTCCTCCGGGCCAACGGACGACCAGCGGCACCCGCGTTCCGGAATCGTACAAATTCCCCTTGCCCCGCGGAAACGGCATGCCGTGATCGCCGGTGACAATGATAAGAGTGCGGTCGAGTTCACCGATCCGCTCCAGCTCGGCAATGACCGAGCCGACCAGCGAATCGAAGCGTTGGACTTCGAAGTAGTAATCCGCCACGTCGGAACGTACGACCTCATGGTCGGGGTAGTGTTTGAACAGATGAACACGCGCCAGGTCGATTCCGCTTTCCCGGCCGCTATTGAGCTTGTAGCCCCGATGCGGGTCGGAAGATCCTTGCCAGAAGCAGAACGGTTCATCCTTAGGTCTGGTTTTCAGGAAGTGGGCAAAACTCTTGAAGTTCGTGCCGACTGGATGCCGCTTCCAATCTTTCAACTTGCCTGGTCCGTAGGATTTGCGCGAGTGCCCCACGTGATAGCCAGCGTCCTCAAGCAGTTGCGGATAGACTGGCAATCCCACTGGTAGGTCACTCCAGAGGTTTCCGCCCGATCCCAGGCGCCAATGCCACTGACCGGTGAGAATCGAGTTGCGACAAGGCGTGCAGGACGGTGAAGAGACATACGCCTGGTGGAATAGCACACCCTCACGCGCCAGCCGGTTAAAGGCCGGCGTTTTGACAGCCTGATCCCCATACGCCCCGGCATGGGGCCAGCCCCAGTCGTCCGCAATGCAGAACAAAATGTTCGGTCTTGGCGCGGCCTGCAAAGCGCCGGCAAACAACAAAAGACCAATGGGAAACAGACGTTGAAGCATTTATCCATTCCTTTCATCAGAAAACCGACACCATGTGCAACGCCATCATAATCACCACAAGGAAACTCTCAAGCTCTCACATATATCACGGGGCGAAACAGATCGGTGACGAACCGGGTTCACTCTCTCAGGTATTCGGACACTCTCCTCGGATCAGCGTGACCTGTAGAGACGCAGGGCGTGAACGGCATGGTACAGAGTTCCGCCTTCCATCGGCGAATCCTGGATATCCAGAATCATCAGAGACAATGCGTTGGCCGCACGCTGCACCCACGGCTCCTGCAATTGCTCGTCGGTCAGCGAAAGCGCCAACCACTCCAGCATGTGGCCGGTGGTGTTGATGCGCAGCTTCATGTCGCTGGCATCGCCTCTTTCGCGGAAGAAGTTCGTTGAGAACGAACCGTCTGGGTTTTGCAGTGCCCGGACCCGCCCGTGATACCTGGCCGTCTTTTCGACCACCTCTTTCCAGACACCTGACTCCTGGCCGCCGTTGCGGAGGTGTAGTTGGTGAATCCAGGATAGTCCGAACAGACTGTGTGTGCCGCCGCATGCGGCCTCCTCGACATTCTGGGCCAGTTCGTAGCGGACAAGGTCCTCGAAGTGCAGCTGCTCATCAAAGCTGTTGGTCCAGCTGATATCGGTTCCAAGACATTGGCCGATGGCGACGATGGCCCAGCTCAACTCCTGATCCGTCGTCACTCGAACTCGTGATTGAGTGTGCCGAATAAAGTCCATCAAGGTGTATTGCTTTCCATGGACAACGAACTCATGATCGGGGGACAATCCCGCCTGGACCATTTCGGCTACAAACTGGTCCGCGTGCCCCTGGCCGACAAACATCGGGCCATTCTGTACGTCCAGCCCGTACTTAGTCGGGATGAACCTCATGCCACGCACCTCACCACCACTACAGATGTAATCGAGTGCGTTCACGCGCGCACTGGCCTCGGGATCGTAAAGAGCCAACTTCGGTCCCAGACCCAAGATCCCGTGAGACACGGTCCAAAAGCCGTTGCTAACCTGGACATCTCGGTGTTGGACCTGCTGAATGGCTGCATCGATCCGTTCCCTGAGCCCGTTGGGAATCATGGCTGAGGGAGAGGGCAACAGTTCGATCACCGAATCATCGGACGTAATTTGTGCCGTCGTCTGCTCGTTCTCGGACGACGGGTGGTCGACAGGCGCACATGAGGCGCAGTAGATCGCGGCGGTGGCACACCCTGCGAGCAGGCGCCGCTTGGTACCATGATTCATTCGTGGCTCGCAGCAGCAAAGGGAGGAATCCTGGCCAGCCGATTACAGACACGCCGCCATTCGCTCGGAGACAGATAGCTGAGGCAGCCAATGAATATGGTCGGTCCGAACAGCGGCAGTTGATATAGCAATGTAGTGCCCAGCCAGCCTGCGACTGCGCCGGCGAGCAGGAGCTTCCGCCAGTAGCGTTTCCAGGCAAACAAGGGAAAGGCGATCTGCCAGCACAACGTAGCATAAGCAGCAAGGCTGAGCAGAACAAGGAATGGAATCCGATCCGCGATATGCTCGCGTGCGTCTTCAATCGTTGTTGCCAGAGGTGGATAGAGAGGGTACCAGAAGGCTACGCCCGCCCACCAATCGCCGAACTGCAGTTTGTGTAGACCACTGGTAACAATCACGATGGCCAGATGTACCTGCAATAGACGCACGGCGACATTGGCGGCCACGCTGTGCGGTCGCGATTCGGCCGACTTCCCTGATCTCGCCGTATAAAAAAGCCAGGTCTCCTTGTGGCCCAGCAATCGCGAGCGAAGCGACTGGTTTCCGTAACCCTGGCCTCTGCTGCTCTGGCCAAGGAAGACGTAGCCGATCATAAGATAAAACGCCAGGATCACCAGCAACGCATCGGCATCGTAGCTGGTGGCCGGGTTGGCGGAGAACGAAACGACAATGACCCAGGTCAGCACGGCGGTCAGTCGCGTTGCGATGCCGAGCGAGAATAGTGCCAGCACGACGAGCGATACACCATAGGCTGCCTTCAGCAGCATTGGGTTGGAGCCGCACAGGAAAAGGGCTGACCAGCCGAACTGCGGGCGCAATCCCTCCGGCAAGCGACCTGCTTCGCGGTACGCTTGCTGATCGAACCAACCGTGCAGGCCGAACAGGCCATCAAGTTGGCCTGCGAACGGCAGCAACCAGGCGAGAAACAGAATCCCCGCCAACACGCGGATGGCGTGCAACCCAACGGGATCGGTCGCGCAAAACCAGAAGTCGCCCCAGGATCGAAACGCAGTTCCTGGCGACAAAGAACCACCACAGTTCAATAAGGGGCCAGGTACTGTTGCCTCGGCGGCCCTCAGGTCGCTTTGTTCAACAATGCCCGCCCTCTTCTTAACTTTACCTTTGGCAGCCTTCACTCGGGCAACTCCCCGAAGCTGGAGATCAGTTCGTTGACGGCAGCGGCGGGCGGTTGGCCACTGGTGAACATCACCGCGGGAGTGATCGGTTCGCCAGTGTGGCGTATCAATTCGGCCGTGGCGGCCCCATGCGTGCGGCACAGATAGCGAGCGTACGACCGCGCCAACAGCAACGATTGCTCGGAGGGACGGAAGACCGGTCGGTCTCGAGGAATCAAGTGCTCAGGCACTCTGCGAAGCTCAAGCCCCCGGTCTCCATCCATTTTCCAGATTCGCGCCGTGGGAGCGGAGCGATTGGGAGCCGGAATCATCTCTCCTTGTGGCGGCTCAACGGGCTGATCATCGGCGAGCCCACCGGCCAGCAAACTCTGCCGGTGCCGGACCCAGAAGTTGCGGTTCGCCTCAGGAAACTTCAAGGTCCCCCTATCGTTGCCCGACTTGTCCTTGAGCCGAACCTCGAAAGAGACGCCGGGCATCGCAGGACGATTGTCAAGAAAATGATAGTTGTTTGTCATCCCAACGGACTTCAAGTACTCGGCGGGAATCAAATTGTTCAGGGAATAAGCGAACTGCGGCGGCGTGGACAGCGTGCCGCCTTCCTCGGACGGCCAGGGGCCGCTGGGGGCCGCAAGAACCATGGCTAACACCGCCAGAAGATGGCCCGTAATCGCGACGCTTCCCAAAACGACCTGCCATGACTCGAGAGCGCGGGATGTGTCGGTCGAGCAGCGCATTTGGAACTTTCATGTGATTCGCAACCCAATTCCGCAAGAACAAGACCCTCGCGTCGGCGGCGACCGACGCGAGGGCCTTTTTTTCGGGCTACGATCAAGACAGCTGACGGTCAGTTCACGCTGGTCTCGTCCTTCGCGTGGAGTGTTGCGAACGCGTCCGGCTGCACGGTTTCAGCAAACTCAAACTTAAGAGTGGCGCTGGATCCTGCAACAAGTGTTACGTTCTTCGTGATCGCCTGTTTTTCTCCTTCACGCTCAACAACCGCCTGCACCTGACACTGGTAAGACCGACCGGGAATCATGCCGGACGACATGTAACGCCGCGGACTTCCTTCACTTTTTGTCTTATAACCGTTGACATAGATTTCAGCATCCGACGGTACTTCAACGGCCAAAAACGCGCGGCCATCAGCCAACCGGGCACCTTCAGCCGATCCTGATGTTGCCGCCAGTGCCGGACGTGGCGCCAGCGTTCTCTGAATGCCGTGATGCACAGGAACTGAATTGCTGATCCCTGTCGTACCCCAACATTGAGCTTTCGGCGCACAGCAGCTACGAGAAACATGACAACCACTGGAACAGCTACTGTAACAACCACTGAAACAGCTACTGGAACAGCTACTGGAACAATGACGTGCTTCGCGGCGTGCTTCGCGGCGTGCACGATTCCTCGAAACGCAACCGCCGCGGTGGGCACCGTAGCAACCTGAGCAGTCGTAGCAACCTGAGCAGTCGTAGCAACCTGAGCAGCCGTAGCAGCCTGAGCAGCCGTAGCAACCTGCCGACACACCGTAGCACCCCGATGATGTACCATAGCAACCGGCGGACACACCGTAGCAAGCCGATGGTGTACCGTAGCAACCTGTCGACACACCGTAGCAGCCCGATGATGTACCGTAGCAGCCCGCAGCGACGCGGTGGCGTCCCCACCCCCCGGCGTCGACATCGTTGACGCCAATTATGAGTGATCCGATCGCTCCCAGAATTGCGATCATGATGGTCCGACTTCTCATCTCTGTATCCTCCGCTAACGAGATTGAATAGACACTTGCCGAGCCTACGGCTCTTATGAGCCGCGGTGTATACTACCCAATCTGGGCATCTATACAAGACAACCACACTTGTGATTAGAGTGTTTTGGGCATTCCCACTTTGGAACGGGCTAGTGCCTGCTATGGATCGTCGGAACGTCGAACTCAATTCCAGACAGCTCAAGCCAGCTACATTCAGCTGTCTGGTTGGCGTGTGCTTATGGTTCTGCGTGTCAGGGGCCGGCTGTTATGCCCCGCTCCATTCTCACGGCACCTCGGCCAGTATACTGTCTGACGAGTTTCGCTGGCCCAGCCGTACTGCTGCCACACCGCTGAATTATTCCAGTCTGGTTGGGCCTGTACCAGCTGTCTATCTGTTGGGGGCCGGGGACCGGCTGGATGTCACCGTTGCCGATCTGATCGTAAACGGTAACGTACAGACCTTTCAGGTTCAGGTGCTGGACAACGGTGAAATCCACCTGCCACGTTCGGGCCCAATTGTCGTGGGCGGCATGACACTGGCCCAGGCTCAGCAGGAAGTAAACGAAGTTCTGACGAACGGCCTGCTGCAAAAACCCGGTGCCATCATTACGCTCACTGAAAAAGGAACAGTCAATGTCCTTGTGCTGGGTGCCGTACAGCAACCGGGGGTTCATGCTTTGCCTCGCTATGAAAATGATGTCGCCCACGCACTGGCTGCGGCACAGGGATTTGCGGAAGACGCTGGCGATGTCATCGAAATCCATCGCCGCACTGAGGCAATGATTCCAGCACCTGGCGTTCCCATCGCTGAACCCGAGACGTTTCCAGCGACATCTCTTTCTGTTCCGACACCGCTCTCTATTCCGACACCGCTCTCTGTTCCGCCGCGTACCAGTTCGACATCGTTCCCACAGCATCGACCGATCGGTTTGTCGAATGAATCGCCCGGAACGACGTTGCCTACGGAGACTAAGTCTCCGCCTCGACGTCCTTATGCCAATTATGGCCGATATGTCGGTCCCGTGTCCTTTTCGGCGCCTGCATCGCAGGAGAACACACACCTGTTGCCGGGCTACAGCAGCCCCGCGCCCGTTCAGACACAACCATCACAATTGACGCCGAATACACTACCGCGTTTCAGGACTCAGTTGCCGTTCCGGCTGCCTGAAGTTCAGAAGCGTTCAAGGACGCCGTCGCGTTTCAGCGGTCATGCCGGTGCACCGCTGATCCGCGGACAATCACCGTCCGTGATCGACGGCCATCCACCTTCGGTGATCGATAGTAATCCACAGTCCGTGATCGAAGGTATTCCAGCTTCCCACATGATTCAGTTTCAAGCAGCACCAGCGATTACCTCGATTCCATTGCGTGGGGCCAGAGGGCTCGTCAACCCCGCCGACATGGTGTTGAACGCCGGCGACGTGCTTGTTGTGCCCCAGAAAACGGACAAGGTGTTTTACGTGGTCGGTCCGTTGAGCGAACAGAACAGCGTTCGCTTCTCAGTCAATGACAAAGACCGCGAAATTGGGGGAGGGCTGCTGCTGCCGGATGATCGAGAAATTGACGTGGTGACGGCCGTCGTTATGGCGGGATATATTGACCCCATCAACTCTCCGACAACGGTTACGTTGCACAGAGTTCGCCCAGGCGGACTTCCACTGCTGGTGCGAATCGACCTGATAGCGGCTCGTCATGATCCACGTGAAAACATTCTGGTGGAACCCGGTGACATCATCTACCTGAATCCTGATCCGTGGTGGTACCTGCGGCGAACATTTGACCTGGTTATCGATCGCGGTCTGGGCACTGCCTTTGGGCGTTGGCTGTCAGAGTAGACCGAGTGGCCCGAAGTGGCCGGCCGAGTCGAAGAACCTGCACGCACACAATATCCGCCACGAAATATTTCGCAGTGCGTCCTCGGATGCGACGAACGGGAACTGAGATCTTGTTTCCAGGTTGTCGCTATGAATGACCGACGCAGGCGGATTCAGGCAGTCAGCGGCCGCCCCCATGTCAGGAGTTCTCACGGTGACGGATTCGCAGGCCGGTTTCCGCCATGTGTCCGGCCACCCGTGCGGCCAGGTACCGGAACTGATTGTACCCTTTGCACGCCCACGGAATTGAGGTCGTCCCGACTGGGCACGAATCCACTGCGGCGCTAAAGACAGGCACGATGAGTGTTATTGCCGGCCTTTGTGCCGCAAACGTGTTGGGCGTTCGCATCTGGCCCGCACCCGAAACAATAACGCCGCGATGTCATCCTGGCGGCTGATTTATTATCATCCGGACAGCGATGAAATAACCCCGTTCATGCGTGTCTTTCGGCCACCAGTTGTCGGCAGACACCGTGCCACTTCACCACTGAGCCAGGTGAAGCCTTGCCAGGGTCCACGAAAGGAAATCCATGAGGTCTGTTTTAGTATATTCTGCCACGGTCGCTGTCATTACTGGAAGTTCAGTCGGCGCGATCAACGCGGCTGAATCTTCCGCCGTGACTGTTTTTCAAAATGGATCGGATGGTTACAGGGTCTTTCGCATTCCGGCCATCATCAAGGCCGCGAACAACGACCTGCTGGCTTTTTGTGAAGCTCGCTTCGGTGGCGATGCCAGCGAAATCGACCTGGTGTCAAAACGATCATCTGATGGCGGAAAAACGTGGCAAGAGCTCCGAATTGTGCAGAACAAAATTGATTTCCGCAACCTGTTTGACGGCGATGCACCACCGATCACGATTGGCAATCCGGCTCCCGTCGTGGACCTGCTGGACCCGGAACACCCGGGCCGCATCTGGCTGCCCTTCACACTGGAAAACGATCGCGTCTTTGTGACGTACAGTGATGACCACGGAAAGACCTGGGCTGGGAGACGGGAAATTACGCATGACGTGAAACTGAAGGACTGGGGCTGGTACGCGACCGGCCCGGTCCATTCGATTCAGCTGCAACGTGGAAAACACCGAGGTCGCCTTGTGATTCCGGCCGACCACCGTCTGGGCGACGACGGTGCCGACCGGGGGGCTGAGGGCGCTCAGGCGATTATCAGCGATGACCATGGGACAAGCTGGCGACTGGGGGCGATTGATGACACCTATAACGACGATCTGAAGGCAAATGAAACAACCGTGGTTGAACTGAACAACGGTCGCTTGTACTTCAATACCCGCGACCAAAAGGGACGGGCAAAAGGGACGCGTGGTAGCGCTTACAGCAGTGATGGAGGTGAAACATTTGATCCTGCCACCAACGCAGATTATAAGTGGTTTTCGCCGGCGGCCGAACCGTTCGACCCGCCCGTCGTGCAGTGTGCATTGCTGCGTGCGGCTTCTTTGCTGAACGGCGACGATCGAGACCTGATTCTTTTCTCCGGCCCGGATGAAAGTGGGCCCTCGGGACAGGGCCGCAGCGACCTTCGTTTGCGGTATTCGACGGACGAAACCGCCACATGGCACGATGGTCCATTGATCCACGAAGGTCCGGCGGCTTACAGCGACCTGGTCCGCCTACGCGCGGGACAATTCGGAGTCGTGTTTGAGGCTGGATCGAAGGAGCGGAAAAGCCACGACCGAATCGATTTCGTTCGCTTTGGTATGGCTGACCTGAAGCTAAGGTAGTTCGCTGTCCGGGACGGGGCAGCACTTTGAACAGTTCAGCGAAGATTCGCTGGAATGCCGTCGTACGATAGTGCTATTCGATGTGCTGACCGTTAAGGGATTCAGCGATTCACCATCAACTCGAACAGGCCCGCGCGACCGCGGCAATGCCCCGTCGCAGGAAAGGCACTGCGAGCATCATGGACAGCTTTTTCAAATCAGTTCTTTGTATTCCGAGATCTAAATGTGCAAACATAAGTTGAATGTCCAGGACGCTGACTTTGCATCCAATGCGAAAACAATGACGCGATTCACCGGCAGTGACATGCCGAGGACACGAAGATATCGGGGCCAGGGCTTCACATTGATCGAATTACTGGTCAGCATCGCAATCATCGCCATTCTGATTGCTCTCCTGTTGCCGGCGGTCCAGTCTGCTCGTGAAGCAGCCAGGAGAACTCAGTGCAGGAATAATCTCAAACAGATCGCGTTGGCACTGCACAACTATCATGACATCTACCTGCGCCTGCCACCGGGTGCCATATCGGGGCGGGATACCAATGGCAACGGCAAACCCAACGATTATGATGGCATGTGGGGATGGCAGGTGATGATCCTGCCGCAGCTTGAACAAACAACTCTGTGGAACCAGCTGGAAGTTTCGAAGGGCGGAGGAATGGACCGCTTCCCGAACTACGACAGCATAGACAATTCGTCCGATCCGTTTGGAGGATACGTCCTTGCTCCATTTGTCTGCCCCAGTTGTCCCGGAGAACGGATGAACCCCTTTTTTAGAATGAATGCTAAGGCGAATTACGTGGGCAGCCACAATCTGATGTTCACGAACAGCAGCACAGCATTTCGAGACATCACGGACGGAACCTCAAACACTCTGTTGGTGACGGAACGAGTACTGCTTACCAGAGGAACCAGAAAAAGTATTGGTGCGATCTGGATTGGCGGCGAGCAGTGTGGCACGGGTTCGGCTCGACGATTTGAAGCAGCCAGCGAAATTAACACTCCCTTTTCGGGCAGTCTGGACTCGTCCACGAATTGCCAGACCGGAGACACGAATCGGTCGCGTGCAGTTGCCTCGTCTGCCCATGAGGGAGGAGCTCAGTTCGCCCTGGCCGATGGTTCAGTCAGATTCATCAGCCAGACGATTGCCAGCAACCCATTGCCGGGCAGTGACAGCAGCGCGGCGGACGCCGGTCCTGGATACATCTACCAAAACCTGTTTACCATGGACGACGGCAATGTTGTCGGCGAGTTTTAGCGGGCGACCCACCCGACGACATTCCAAATCGGACAAGGAGCTGATTTCGTTGGCGGGTGGCTAATCCGTCTCGCCTTCCGGGGACAGCAGTTCCAGTCGAATATTGCGAAACCGGACCTCGGTCTTCCCTCCGCTATGCAACTGAAAGGCGATGATCCCGCGTACAGCACCTTCGGAATCGTCCATGTCGACGCACGCCTGTCCATTGATGAATGTGCGAATATGGTTGCGTTCGGCGATAATTTCGTACGTGTTCCAGTCGTTGATCTTCACGTATTCTTCACCGGAATCCTTCCAGAGCAGAGCTCGACCATGCTCTTCATATAGTTTCCCCCACCAGTCCTGACCAACGTCGGCCTGATAGCCGGACACTTCTCCGTCTTTAGCGTGGCTGCGAAACTGGATGCCACTGTTTCCTGCGTTGTCGACCAGCTTTACTTCAAGCGTGAGATGAAAGTCATCGGCCGACAGATCGCTGACGATCCATTCGTTCCGACGAAGTCCATCGGTACGACCGACAAGTTCTCCGTTCTCGACAGACCACAGCCCTTCACGGCCGGACCAACCGTTCAGATCTTTGCCGTTAAAGATCGTCAGCGCATTGTCCTTTGTCGCCAGCAACGGCGTCTGCTGCTTCCCTCGCAGGTAGGCGACCAAAGAACGGATCTGGTGCTCCGTAAACGGCTTCAGCTGATCATCCGGCATCATCGATTTGTCGCTTTCAACACGTTCATCGATTTCGTTTTTCGGCACGATGACCAGGTTGTCCGACGTCTGGATTGTGACAGACCTGTTGTCTTCCTCCTTAACCAGACCGGTCACCACGCGACCATTTTTCGTGGCGATAATCGTCGCCCGGTATTCCTTCGCCATCACCGCACTCGGGTCAACAATGTTACTCAGCAGGTAGTCGATGTTCGAACGGTTTGATCCCGTCAGGTCAGGGCCGATCTTGTTTCCTGCACCATAAAGAATGTGACACTTCATGCATGTTTTGGCGAAGACCGCACGTCCGAGTTCCGCGTCCACTTTGGGGTGGGAATCAGATGCGATCAATTCTTTGTAGCCCGCAATCATGCCCACTTTATCCGCTGCGGTCTCGCGAACCGTACCCCAAACATCCGCCAGCTGTGAATTCACTTGTTCGTTCTTCAGAAACTGCAACTGCCGTACCAGATCAGCCGTCAAGTCTGTGCCGGATACCTGATCGGCTTCGATGGCCTGCAGCAGTGAGATAGCTGAATTCGATCGCGAACACAACGTACCCAGCGCCATCCGCTTTTGATCCGTTGTGAAACCGGTATAATCCGCCAGCAGCGCCGCCGCGATACTGCGGTCGTCGTATTGGGCGAGACCACGAATGGCGGCTTCGCGCAGCAGTGGCTCTGCCTTCAGTAACGTCTGCAGCGTCGGTACCAGGCCCTGATCATCTGCATCCAACAGCGATTGCAAAGCAACAAGACGCATCCCCGTGTCCGCCGAATCGTCCGCGACCTGTCTGCGCATCATTTCCATCGCTGTTGGATCGCCGAATGTGACTCCCAGAGCTGTGGCCTGTAATCGCACGTCCCGGCTTTCACTCTCCAACAGTGTCGACGAAACGCCTGCCCAGTCAGCAGGCGACTGTACCTGTCGCTGCCCCCGCAAGGCCGTTCGAATCGCCTTCAGGAACGTCAGCTGCAGCGACTCTGTCTGAGCCTCGCCGAGCCCTTCGACCAGAACATGCAGCGATGATTCGGTGTCTGAACTCCCGATTCTTCGCAGCATCAACTCACGCAGCAATGGAATTGATTCACCTGCCGACATAGCCAGCGTCAGAGCTCTTGTGGCATCAACGTCGGCCAGCGGTTCTGCGGCGTACCAATACATCAACGGCAGATTGTGATCGTCCGCATCAACAGTGTGACTGGTGAGCGCCTGCAGCAACTCCCATCGGTGCATGGGAGCAATTGATTGCGCGGCGGAAGCAAGGTACAGACGGACAACAGGCGAATCATCATTGCGGGCCATGGTCACAAGGCCGGGCAGCAATCCAGAGCGAGCGTCCGCACCGATGGACTCCATGCGAAGCTGAACTGACCAGCCACGAACGTAGGGGCTGGAATCGGTCAACATGGCGTCCAACAGCTGCGGTGAAAGTTCATTCACGACGTGCAGCGCCCAGGCTGCTCGAAGACGACGCGTATCGTCCTGATGTGTTGTCAAAACGCCAGCCAGTTGCTTCACTGCAGCGACGTCGATACCTCCGGTTGCTGCTCTTTCCTGCAGTAATCGGCGACTGTGCCGCACATACCAGTCATTGGGATGCAGCACCAGTTCTGCCAGTTGCATGTCGGACAGGTTCATGATGTCGACCGATTTTTCGACACTTGTCGGTTCACCGTAGCTGATCTTATAGATGCGGCCGTTACTGCGGTCATGCACACTGGATTCTCGTCGATGGCAGGCCTGCATGTCGTACCAGTCGATCATCCACGCATTTCCATCCGGTCCGTAACGAAGATTCAGGATCTGCGACGCCTGATCGCCAGTCAGTAGAAAATCGGGACCATGACTGCCGACATAGCCGGAGCCGTTTGCTTTCAGCACGTCAACATTCAGCCGTTGGCCGTGGATATTGTTCATGAACAGCTGATTGCGATACTGTTGCGGCCAGCGATCACCGAGGTAGATCATGGCTCCGGCATGCGCGTGCCCACCACCTGCCGCATCTGATTTGCTGTTTCCGCCGTGCGGAGTAGCACCCAGATAATGCAGGTGGTCGGCAATCGTCACGATGTCTCGATAAGTATACGGGTTGAAATGCTGACCGCCCTGTCGCTGATAACGGCCTCCCTGCACCATGTGATACAGATGAGGGATCACACAGGCTGTGATAAAGGCCTGTCCATGATCGTTGAAGTCGACTCCCCACGGATTGCTGGTCCCTTGAGCAAAAACGTCGAATTCGTGTTTTGTTGGGTGATAACGCCAGACCGCGGCATTGACCGGAACGCGTTGTTCATCCGGCGTTCCGGGCCTTCCGACCTTTGAATGAGTAAAGACGCCGTGGCAACCGTATAGCCAGCCGTCCGGCCCCCAGATGAACGCGTTGAGTGTCTCGTGTGTGTCCTGATGCCCCCAGCCATCCAGCAGGATCTTTGGTTTGCCATCTGGTTTGTCGTCGCCATCCCTGTCCGGGATAAACATCAGGTACGGAGCGGCACCCACCCAGACTCCGCCAAAACCAACTTCCAGGCCGCTGACAAGGTTGAGTCCTTCTATAAAGACCTTCCGTTTGTCCAGGGTCCCGTTGCCGTCGCTGTCCTCGAAAATCAGAATGCGGTCACGACCCTGGTCACCTACAGCTCGCACCGGATACTCGTAGGCTTCGGCGACCCACACACGGTTTCGATCGTCAATCGCCATTGCGATGGGTTGCTGCACATCGGGTTCCGATGCACCTACCGTCACCGAAAATCCTTCGGGCAGCTTCATCGCCGCCGCAGCTTCTGCGGCCGACAGTCCCGCGTGCGGATATTCGTCCTGCACCAGCTGGATCATGGCTGCGGTGAATCTGGCAGGGCGATTTTCAAACAACCTGAACTGATCAAAGTTCAAATGCCCCCAGGCGCCTTTGCTGGCATCGACAAGTCGGACCAAAACCTCTTTGCCGACGTGAGCTCGCAGATCAACGACAACGGGACGCATTGTTTCGCTGTTTGTTCCGGCAATTTGGTAGAACACTTTGCCTGTATCCTTACGGACTAACTCGATGCGAGTCGATTTATCCTGCCCGCCGTTCGTCAGGAATGCGGCATAGGGCTGTGACACGACAAAGGGCGCCGATGTGAGCGTACCGATGCGGCCGTCCTCGTGATGTTCGAAGCCACCAATCCAGAAGTCTCCACCGTGAGCACTCTTCATACCAGGCCGACGGGTCGCGACCGTGTCACCTTTGATCGGCTGACCTTCAAAGGCGTTACCGGTGGCTGTCCAGTCAGCAAGCGTGCCGGTTTCGAAGTCAAGATTCAGTTCACGGCCGTCCTTCGATTTGGGCTTGATGCCACCAGACGACTGAGCGATTCTGCCGGAGGAACGTTGAACAGCCGGCATACCCACAACAAAGGTCCCGTCGGACTTCTTCACTCGAAGATAATCCATCGCAAACATGAACGACTTCTTCGCTTTGGGATTTGTGCCCGCGATGAGCACCGTCAACGTATGTTTGCTGCCTTTCACCGCTATCTGCGGAAACGAAAGCACCCCCGTTGTGACAACGTCGGCATTGAACAGATCGATGGGAGCCCCCAACGCCTGGTCATCCAGTGCCAACTGAACGATGCCATAGTCCTTTGCGGTCGTGAGCACCACGTCGACATCAACCGTTCCAGTAAACGCCGGAAGATCAAGCGTCAGCTTGTCGCCCACGCGGCCCCCCGTCCACCATAGCTGTGACTTGTTGCTCCATTGGTCATCGCTGAATTTACTCATATCCTGTGCCCTGGCCTGCCCACCCGTTGTGCGAACGCTGAGTGACTCGGCTTCCACAGCACCGATCGCCAGGCTGGTCTTCGAATCAAGCTTCAACTTTGGACCACGAGAAGCCTTCGCGCCCTCCAGCGACGGTAGTTTTTCACCTTTGTAGACCTGGGGCTGAGCCGCCTGCCACGCATCCTTCGACACAGACGTCTTTTTGTGAATAAGGACGTGGGCTCCTTTCATACCTCCCAGGACCATGTCAGGCAGTCCATCTGCATTCACGTCGACGACCGACAACTGACGTCCAATTCCCGCTTCGCCGTCGGCTTTGTAGGGGACCCAGTCAACTCCATCCTTGTTTCGAACCAGCTTGAACCACCAGGTTACGGCACCGGCATCCCACATTGAACTTTGTTTGTGATGTGACCAGTAAGTCTTACCGGTCACAATATCCTTCAGTCCGTCGCCATCAATGTCTGCGAGGTTGACGGAATGCAGTTCGCTGAACAGAACGCCGTATTTATTCTCCGAAGGGTGCGACCCCATGATCAAATGGTGCTTGAACGTGATGTCGTCACCATCGGGCACGTTTTCGTACCACCCAAGTCCGAATTCGTGCGCGGCGTGGCTGGTGATAACGTCGTTGTCTCCGTCGCCATCCACGTCGTAGACGTACATTTCCGCCCCACCGTACGCATTACTGAACGAGGTTTCGTGCAACAGCCAACGTGAATCATCTGCGTTACTTTCCGGCTGTTCGAACCATCCGGCAGAATGAATCACGTCTGCCAGACCGTCACCGTTTACGTCGCCAATCCCCAGCCCGTGACCAAACCGTTTGGACGCTATTTGTTCTGATATCGGGTGAAAAGTCCATGTGCCAAGTGGGTCATCCCAGTTGACGGTGGCGAAACCGAAGAATCCGTCACGCGTGCACACAAGTTCCGGCCGTTCATCGCCGAAGACGTTCATCAGCTGGGGGGACTCGTTGGAAACCCAGTCGAATACCTGATGCTTCTTCCAGTGCGTCCCGAAGCCATCGGCCTTTGGGTTTTCATACACGTATGCCGGCGTACCAGGAAAGCCAACGACGAAAATGTCGTTCCAGCCGTCACCATTGAAGTCGTACAACCACGAAAAGAAATTGTCGGCGTAGCGGTTCGTGTCCTGTGGCACAGGTTCGTAAATCTCATGCTTCGATTTGTAGTCCGGTCCCGCAAACCAGTAGGGCCCATACACTGCGTCTGCGACGCCATCGCCATTCACGTCAGCAGCGTTGGCACCTTCAGAAAAGTAGACGTCCGTCAACTGCTGACGTTCAAATGTATGCAGTTCGTATTCATCGGCTAAAGCCGATTTGCCGGCGAGTATGCCGATAGAACAGGCAACGAACAAGACGTGCCGGAACAGGGACTGGCAGGTGGGATTCATGATACACGTATTCCTGAGGTGGGGAGATGTTCGTCGCTAAACAGAAGTCCATCTGTTCGCAAGCACGACGAAACCGGGAGTTTGTGAGTGTCTGATAAGTTCAACTCGAAACTGCAAGACAGCATGAACACAATACCGCATTGCTGATGGTGATTTCGTAACGTCTAACGCGGTCAGCGAAGTCCCAGAACCCGGGCCGCGTTGGCACGATAGATTTTCTCCAGAACCTGTTCCGGCAGGAAGATACCGTAGATGTTCCAGAACCCCTGGCGATGGTGTGATTCCGCTGTATCGAAGTACTCGTCGTCCGTTTCCATGAAACGATAATAGAGCCGAAACGCGTCGGCCCGCGGTGTCGTGTCCGTGCCAAACATGATGCGGTCCTGATACTTGATGAAGAAGCGACGACAGCTGTATGGCTGACGGCCGAGCTCGGAAATACGTGCATCAATATCGACGAAGAAATTGGGATATTTGTCGAGCCACTTGCCGACAGTGTCCAGGTCTTCCGGATTGTTACCAAAATGTGCGCCAATGAAGGTCGTTTTGGGGTGTTTGGCGATGGCTCGGTTCCGTTGTTCCAGCAGTTCCTCCCGCGACGGAAATCGGTCGCCGTAGAACAACCAGCCGGGATGATCATTAAGTTCGTGCCATCGCTCGTTGTAGCGATCCAGTGGCGTAAAAAAAGCCGCCGGGTCGGACGTATGAATCATCACCGGACGATTCATTTCACCGCACAGAGCCCAGATGGGATCCAGCCGCTCATCGTCGATTGTCAGTAGCTGTTCATCCTTGTCGCGGTACGACAGTCCAAGAGACTTGTGAAACTTCAGTCCCTTTGCACCAGCTTTGAAGCTGTTCCGAAGCCGGTTTGTTTCGCGTTCGGACCAGCCATCCTGTTCGAAGTCACGCAGGTTGATTAGCGCGAACGTCAGAAATCGACCGGGGTGCGATTCATCCAGAGCCGCCACTGTCTCCTTCAGCTTCTCGTCCCAGCCGCCATCCAGATTGATGACCGTTTCCACTCCGGCGTCATCCATCTCCTTCAGATATCGTTTCACTCGCTCTATGGTAAGCGTCTTTGCTCCTCCGCCAAGATGATTGTGAACATCAATTACCGGAAAGGCGGGCGTGTTGACCCGAGTCACCTTCGTCTTCAGCATGGATTTGGGTGCCCAGTCTCGTAACTTCAGCTCCCGAATACTCTGCGCCTCAGTCGGTTCTGGCGCATCCTTCTGGGCGAATGTGTCAGGCCCTGACAGCAAGGTACCGGCCACGAAGAACAGTAGTCCGAAATGCAGTTTTGATGTTACCATGTCAACCTTCGTGAAGTCTGAAGCGATGCGACAGCGGCGCTGAAACACAGGCCCTTGCAAATGGCAGCCCACTACTCAAACACAAGCGTGCCGAAGTTTTTGAACTCGTGAAAACTGGGGCCTACTCGCGCCCAGTCCCAGGCTGAAGTTGTCTTATTGTCGTAGTCCACTCGATAGAAATTTGCACGCCACTGAGTCCCGGATTCCGGCGGTACGTTGCGTAGCGGCTTCAACAATTCGTACGGAATGAAGACCTCAGCGCGCCATCCGGTGACAGCCGACATCGACTCATTGGCACCGCCCGTTGCGGAAACCTTCTTTTGTATCTTCTTCGTGCCTTCGTAATTCCATGGCCGCCAGCCAAGGAAGCGTCCGTCCAGGTTTGGAACCAGAATTGGCAGTTCGTAGCCCAACGGCGAGATTTCATATTCGAAGTACACCGGGTGATCCTCCGACGTCCAGAAAAAGCACTCGAAAACATCTTCCGTCCACAGGTCAAGGAAATCTTCCTGCATCGTCGCCGTCAGTCGGGTGTCGGTCCCATCAAACAGCACATACACGCCCTTTCCTGAATACAACATTTTGAAGCGAGCGGTGTATTCGTGTTCGCCGTTTGGGCGACGATTGAGCGCGACCCACTCTGTCTTCTGCCATGCTGATGAGTCGCCAGTGCCGTTGACCTTAAAGTCCGCACACTTTTTGACGGTGAGTCTGGGGCCTTCTTCGGCAACCACATCGTCGGCTTGCACATGTCCGGAAAGAACCATGACCACCGCCGTAGTCAGCATCAGGGAAATTATTCCAAAACAAAACGACCGCCAGGGCATTCGTATCTCCTGCTGATTCACGCTATGGTGACGCTGTTGTAAAAACGATTGTAAATTGATTGATCCTTCGATTGTGCCCAATCGTCCCGCACATTGAAAGCAGGTCGAAGGTCAACCCGGGTACTTTCGTCGTTCCCTCATCTTCCCTGCCTGGCCAACGACAGTGCTGCTCGCCGCCACAACTCCTCTGACTCTGCCCGACTATGTGGTCATCGCCCTGTACCTGGCAGGTACGATCGCGATGGGTGTCGTTATCGGCGCGAGAATGAAAACCGGCAAAGATTTCTTCCTTGGTGGACGGCGCCTGCCATGGTGGGCTATCGGCATGTCTCTGGTCGCCACGGACATTGGCGGTACGGACATCATTGGAGTAGGCGGCGCCGCCTTCAGCCACGGCCTGGCGGTTGCCAATTTCGAATGGATCGGCTGCGTGCCGGCGATGATCGTCGGCGCGTTTGTCTTTATTCCGTTTCTGTACCGCTCCGGAGTCTACACGGTCCCGGAGTTTCTGGAACGTCGTTACAACGTCGGGGTCCGATCCGTGATGGCGGCCTGCTGGCTACTGTTCATGGCGTGTAACCTGGGCATCATGCTGTTGGCGTCGGCGAAGATGATGTCCGCGGTGTTTGGCTGGGACGAAGCAGCCTGCATTACCGTCACTGCAGTTCTAGTGGGCGGGTACACGTTCGTTGGCGGTCTGGCAGCAGTCGTCTACACCGATATGATTCAATGCGCGGTGATGATCGCCGGATGTCTGCTGATTCTGGTTCTTGGTCTGGTCGAGATCGGTGGTGTCGGAGAACTGAGAGCCCGACTGGCCGAAGTCGATGCTCGGGAGACTGCGGCGGCGAACGCCGCGGCGTCTACTTCCGACGATGCGGCGGACGCAGAATCCACTTCGGAACGCACATCACTGATTCTTCCGGCAGATACGCAATCACCGTTTCCGTGGCCCGGGATCTATTTTGGACTGGCCCTGATTCTCAGCCCAGCCTACTGGATCGGCAATCAGGCGATCGTACAACGTTCACTTGGAGCACGCAGCGAATTTGATGCCAAGGCGTCGTATATCTGGGGAGCCCTGCTGAAGAATATCATTCCGCTGATTGTCGCTGTGCCGGGGCTCATCGCTGTCGTATTGCTGCCGGATCTGAGCAACGGGGACAAAGCCATTCCGAATCTCATTGGCGTATTATTGCCCGCTGGTCTACGAGGTCTATTCGTGGCCGCGTTTCTGGCCGCTCTGATGTCCAGCATTGATTCTTACCTGAATTCGGCGGCCACGATCGTTTCGAATGACTTTTATAAGCGTTTTGTTGACCGTGACGTGTCCGACGAAAAACTGTTGAAAATCGGACGCGTCACGACCGTTGCTTTGGTTGCATGGGCAGTGATGTTCGCATTTCTGTTGACCACGATGAGCGAGAAGTCGGGCATCTACGCGATCTTTCAAACGCTGATGGCGTTCTTTCAGGGACCGGCGTTTGCCATTCTGTTAATCGGAGTTCTGTGGCGGCGGGCTACCGGCAACGCCGCCTTGATAGCGCTACTGTGTGGCATTGTCACCTCGGTGTCTCTTTACGCCTTGAATCAACCGGTGATTTACGAGGCGATGGGGTGGGAGCCGCTGTTTCGGATCCAGGAGCCGTTCTTATACTTCTCCATCTGGGCCTTTGGCGTGACTGCAGTCCTGTTAGTCGTGCTTAGCCTGTTTAGTGGCCCTGTTCCCGAAGAGAAGCTGCGGTACGTATTCGGCGGGCATTCGGGGGCGACGTCAAACGCGACGGGGACTGTGTCGTCCGCTGCAACAGAAGGACCGAATCCATGACTCCGTTGCATCAGTTCGGCGATTTTCTGCGGCAAACCCTGCAAACAATCCCGCTGCCAGCCATTCGCCTTCTCTTTGTGGCGAGTCTGATTGCGTTGCTGATCTGGGTCCTTCGCCTTCCTCGCACCGCAACATGTCCGGCCGAGGGGGCGAAACGCTGGGACGAAAACCTGAAACTCGGGGCTGTGGCCGCCCTGGTGATTCAGATTTTGATCTACACCTGCCTGTAAGTGCCTGATCGATGCGGGTCGCGCCTGAAGCCGACGTCACGCAAGTCACGCGTCAGGAAGGAATTGGGGGAGCCGAAAACGTGCCATCACCGCCCGTCGATGAAGTTGGCAGTAAACACGACCTCATAGACGATGGAGGGATCACACTCACGCGGGTTCGGCAACAGCAAACAGTCGTCGGTGATCACGGGTCTGAGTTCCGTCCCTTTTACGATTCGTACATCTTCTATCCGCTCAGGCAGCCACTGCACGATTGGGCGCCAACCTCGTTGCGCCCCATTCACGTTGATTGGTTTAAAGGAATCAGCACCGCGCCTGGGCGTAACCCTGAAGGTGTATACGCCGTTCGCAACGGTCAGCGATTGATCATAAGCGCAGTCGGCGATGGCCAGTCTCGCTTCCCACCTGGGGTCTCCGAAAAATGCGACGACATCCCGATCAAATTCCATCCCTCGCTGACTTCCGGCGTTCGTCTCCAGGGAATGAATCAATGCAAAATGGTTGGCAAAAAACGCTTCGGTCAGTGAATAGCGACCAGGTTGTTCAATGAAGTAATCCAGCACGCCCCAGCCACCATAGCCAAACCACGTGGGCACCGTGTATCCGATCATCTGCTTCACACCGACGTCGTTCATCCATGCAAGAGCCATGGCGTCCGGACCATCGATGTGTCCCATCAAACAGTTTCCGATGGGCAGATAGACTTTGGCGTTTGGTGACTGAACTTCAATCCGCTTGCGTTGGGTATCTTCGCCATACATCTGACCGTTCCGGGATTTGAAGAACCCGTTCCGGTAGCGAAATCCCAGTTGCCAATTCCGTTCGGTTGCATGGCCGGACGTCACGAACAGATCCGGCTGGTACTCGTTAAGTGAACGAACCAGAGCCTCCGTTGTGTCGTCCGGACCCTGTAATTGCTGAACGCCGCCACCTTTTTGTTTTCGAACAAACTTGTTCTTAACCAGTTCGTCGTACCAAAGCCCCTGTTCGCACATTTCCAGGGCGATCTCCGTGCCGGAGGCAACCTTTCGCACCGTCAGCGGAGCATTATGCGACGCTATGGCCAGCGCGTTTGCGGCGTCGTAGCCCGTCAGGATGCCCCAAAACGTGTCGGTGTAGGGGTCACTGTCCAGCTTTCGAGTGAGCTGATGGATTGTGGCCACGAACTTCCTTCCCGCCTCCTCGGGAGTCGCCACAAAACACATGTAACGCGGATGGTCCGAACCCAGCTGGTCAAGTACTTCGGTGGGGTTCGATGTATAAGTCAGTAGCTTCCCGCCGTGTTTTCGTAGCAGTGCATCGGCGACGGCTTTCCAATGTACGTTGTCATACGTAGCGGCCTTCACCACAACTCGATAGTCGCTGGCTTGAAGAAATGCTGTGTTGGCGCCCAGGCATGTCGCCAACAACGCGAGCAGGTACCGCATGAGATTGAATTCCGTTGAAAACACGAGACTTCGGTGTCTGAACTCAGATGGATTGTATCAATAAAAAACGAGAACCGTTCATCCACGTTGCCCAACGGGCCGCGTTCTACGGTGGAGGCCGCGCCACGTTGACGGCACGCAGGAACGCGGCGCGATCCTCACCCGGTCAAGCGTTGCGGGACCTCGACGAAATCAATGGAGCCCACGCGCCTTGCTGCTATCAGCGTGCACCAACGTCAGCCGATTGAATTGCGTTTCGGATGAACGCCGGGCGGTCTGTCGTGATGGACAGCGATCCAAAGTCAGCGAATTGCCGCGCGGGGGCAACGTCGTTGACCGTCCATACATGAAACCCAAATCCGGCGGACCGAACCGAATTGACAAAGGCCTGGTTAATGACGTTTAGATTTCCATTCGTTCCCAGACCCGTTGCGCCGGTACGTGAAAGCACCTGCAGGACCTCATTCTGTGAGGGCGTCCATGGGCCATTCGCGGTCTTCTGTTTATACGAAGTCAGCCAGTTCACATCGTATTGAGGCATCATTTTGCGAGATTGCGTCACGACATCCTGGTTGAAGCAGATAATCACAATCTGCTCCGGCTTCAGACCTGACGTTGCAAGTTGAGGCTTCATCAACGGAAGAATTTCCGGACCACACTTGATCTCCACGAATATCTGTTTGCCATCGGGAACAGTCTCCAGCACCTGTTTCAACGTGGGAATTCGTTCGGCTGAGTATCGTTCATGTTTCCAACTGCCAACGTCAAGTGTTCGTAACTGTTCTAACGTAGAATCGACAACCTTGAGTGTTGGCTGTTTGGGAGCCACTCGTTTGGTCGATTTATCATGGATGCAGACAATGCGTTCGTCGCTGGTGACGTAGAAGTCGCCTTCAATGGCATCGGAATTCTTCTGCCATGCCAGTCGAAACGCAGCCAATGTGTTTTCCGGGGCGTCGTAGGAAGCTCCTCGGTGAGCCACGACAAACTGCCCTTTGGCGGACGCAGAACAAAAAACGATCAATAAGGTAAGCAGAGTCAGGCAAACGTTACGCAAGGTGGGCTCCAATGAGGTCTTCACAGAAATCACGAGTTAAAAGTGAGGAAAAAAGCGAGTCGGCAGCAACCAGTTGTCGGAACAGCCCTTTGACCGTTTCGTGGTTCTGATTTTTGCCTCGCCAACCCTAAAACCTGGCTGTGACACTGCACTAGTCTTCAGAGATGCAGAACAGGTGTTCGGCACCGCGAATGAACAGCTGATTGTCCACAGGCGCTGGTGTCGCATCGACGGTTTCACCAACAGAATTCGTGGCCACGATTTCAAACGTGTCCGAGTCCTTAATGACCACCGTAGTGCCATTGCGAGCAGAAAGATAGACATGACCGGCGGCGGCGATGGGAGATGCGTAGATCGTGTCCAGACCAGGCACTCGAGTGGCGCCAAAGTGTGGCTTACCGGTAGCAGCATCGACGCACGTCAGAACGCCCAGTTTTGCCTTAAAAAAGTACAGCCGTCCCGAGGAAAGCAGGGGGGATGCGACGTCAGGTGTGTCACGATCAATCGTCCAGATCACGTTGTCAGTCCCTTCCAGATCTCCGCGACCACCGGGACGAAACGCGGCCAGAAAGGAGCCTCTGAATCCACTTCCCACAAAGACAAGCCCCTTGCCTGCGACGGCCGACGCGACTGGCCGTTCAGTCTGTCCACCGCAGCGCCAGAGCTCCTCGCCCGTTTCCAGATCGTAGGACCGAGCGTTGGTCTGCCCGTTCATGACGATCTGCTTCACCCCGTTGTGTTCAATCACCAGCGGTGTTGCCCAGCAGGTTGGTTCGTCGCGTTGTGTCCTCCAGATGGTTTTCCCGGTCAGTTTGTTCAACGCGAAGATGGACGACTGTCCCTCGTGGTCCCACGGAACAATGATCCTGTCATCCACCAGTGTGGGTGAACTGCCTTCGCCAAAACTGTTTCGAGTTTCCATTTTGCCGAGATCATCGCGTTTCCATACCAGTTCTCCATCCATGGTGTAACAGTACAGCCCACGTGAGCCGAAGGACGCGTAGAGGTGCTGCCCATCGGTACATGGCGACGCCGCTGCAAAATTGTTTGTCGCGTGGGTAGCCTGGTGAGGTTTTGCTTCGACAGCGACTTGTTTCCAGAGTTCCTTTCCCGTGGCCCGGTCGAAACAGAAAACTGTGAATTTCAGCATTTGCAATGGGGCCGCAACACGCCCACCTCTGCTACGGCTTCGATTTCGACTGGACCCTGACTGGTTACGTTGGCGATCGGACTGCTGGTTCGGCACAGACGTTGCCGTTGATGGACGCGCGGCCGTTGGTCTCTCAGCAGACGCCGGGACTCCTGAGACCACGTAAACCTTGTCTTCCCAGATCACCGGAGACCCGGAACTCTGACCGGGAATCCTCACCTTCCATTTGACATTCCTGGTGCTGCTCCACTCCGTTGGAGGATTGGCATTGTCGCCGACGCCATTCCCATGGTCGCCTCGCCAGTGAGTCCAGTTGTCGCCAAACGCAGCGGAACTGAAGGTCAGGATCAACGTCACAGTAAACAAAGCACAATTTCGCACATTAGTCTCCGTAGTCACTGATAATTTCGGCCGCATGTTGGGACGGAAGCACCTGATCAGGATGTCGCCATGCGGCATATTAGCCGGGGGACGCATCCAGGCGAATCAGAGCTTCGAACGAGAACACCGTTGGATCCCTCAGGGTTCCGCAGTTTTTACCATTAAACTTCAATTGCCACGGGGATGTTATTCGAAAGGGGCCTTCGAGCTTTCGTTTGTCTGGCATTCGATCCGTACCTGGCAGGGAATGGGAATGGGAATGGGAATGCCCTGCAACGTCGCGGATGAGAATATGTGCCGGTCAATCCGCAAGGCGCAACTGCGTCCAGAGCAAGTCGATGTTGTGTAGATGCTGCATGTGATCCTGTCCGGACACGCCTGCGAAGCCCTGCACACGCAGCTGACCACGGGACGCGCCGCTTGTCTGACTCAGATGTTCTGTCTGAACCCTGTTGTCCGGCATACGAGGGATGTTGAGCGAACGCAGCAGGAAATCTGCCGTTTCCGTGGTGCTGGCATACGAAGTCGGCTGAGCGGAATGAGACAGGACAAACACCTTTTCTCTGTTGACGGCGAGCGAGGCGAATCGCAGGAAATCCCGCATATTGGATTCACTCACCCGCCGATGCGGAACTTCCTGCTGCAATCCTGCGTAAATAGAATCGGCGGCGGCAACGCCATCGATCTGGTGGAAGTATTCCGGCGTCTTGAGTATCTGACGGACGGCACCGTATCCGGCACTAAACGAAGAAACATAAATTCGCCGCCATGGACTGGCGGCCTTTGCTGGCGCCTCCGCTGCGGGCGGCTCTGCCCTTGTGAGAATCTTTTCGAATAGTGCCGAATCTGTCGCAAACGGCTTCGAATAAGCCGACGACAATCCGGGAAAATTCACGACAGCCAGAACGACGTCCAGTTCGCTCTTTCGGTATGCCGTATCCAGGATTGCTGGTGCACCGTGAAAGTGGATCAGGAGGTCCTTCGGCGGACAATCGGTTCTTCTGATGACCGTCATCGTGCCGTTGCCCAGCGGTGTCACCGCAGACACTGAAAGTCGCTGGCGCCCCTCTTCGACAACGGCCGTGGGGCCCGACCAAATTGCCGTATTCAGTGCAAAGTACTTGTTGACGAACGGTGGTTTCTTTCGGCTGGCGTACCATAAGTGATATGTATCATCCGGTTCTGCGACACACGGACCCAGCACGCGCGTGTCATCGAACTCACCCTGATTCCCCAGCCGCAGAACCGGTCCCTTCGTGTCGCGTCTCCACTCCCGCGGCCCCAGCCATTTCTGAAGCGGCGATGGAACCTGACTGGTCGCTGTCGGTTCGTCAGCGACGGTCTGTCCTGCGGACAGAGCCCCGATGATGAGACTCAACAAACAGGTCAGAATTGTCTGGCATCGCAATTGACTATGCATCCCGGGATTTCACTCAGCAGGGGCGTATGACTGCCTGCAGCAATCAGACAGGTGGCACAACACCTGTCCCTGCGGCTTCCAACAACACGGTGAACAACGGTTCTACGAAAAGACTTCCTGTATGACTTCTCCGCCGAATACGGTTGGTATCTCAACCCGGTTGTTGTTATTCCACGATAAGCGATGTTGGTCGATGCCGAGGGCGTGCAACAACGTCGCATGCATATCAGCCGGTGCCAGGGGACGTTCGACCGGCACGTAACCCAGTTCGTCCGTGGCACCGATAATCCGGCCGCCTTTGACGCCGCCTCCTGCGAGCCACATGGAATAGCCAGCGGGCGAATGGTCTCGACCTCGACTGCTGCCCGTGCGAGAGCCCTCAATCGTTGGCGTTCGCCCGAATTCTCCGCCCCAGACAATCAGAGTCGTTTCCAGCAGACCTCGCTGTTTGAGATCCTGGATCAGGCCTGCAATCGGTTTGTCTGTACGTGCGCCGCCGTTCAAATGATTAGATTGCAGGCTGCTATGAGCGTCCCAGCCTCCATTTCGAAGCTGGATGCAGCGGACACCTCGTTCCACAAGGCGTCGCGCTAACAGGCAATGCGTGCCGAACTCGGAGGTTTCTTTATCGTCCAGCCCGTACATGTCGCGGGTGTGATTGGACTCACTGGCGACGTCGAACACTTCCGGCGCCGAGGCCTGCATTCGATATCCAAGCTCATACGACGCGATGCGAGCTTCTAATTCGGCATCGGGCCCCAGACGTTCCAGATGCCGACGGTTCATTTCGTTGATGAAGCTCAATTGCTGACGGCGGTTCGCTTCTGTGTATCCGGCCGGCATGTCCGTATACGGAACCCCTTTGTTGCCGTCGACCAGGGTGCCCTGATACCGGGCAGGCAGGAAGCCCGCCCCCCATCCGGGCAACTGAGGAACGGGACCGGTCGAATTTGAAAGGAATACCATGAACCCCGGCAGGTTCTTTGTCTGGCTGCCCAGACCGTAGCTCGTCCAAGCGCCAATGCTGGGACGATCACCGACCCCGGTCCCGGTCAGGGCAATGCACTCTCCGGGACCGTGCACGGGCACTCGGTGATTCATTGACCTGACAACACACAGTTCATCCGCCATCTCTGCCGTGTGTGGGTACAGACTTGAGACAGGAATCCCGCTATCACCATATTGCCTGAAAGTGAATGGAGACGCGAACAGCTTCGAATCGACTCCGGAACGAGGAATATCGGGTATTGTCGACACGATGGAGTCCGGGACACGCAGTCCATCCAGTTCTTCCAGAGCCGGCTTCGGGTCAAACGTATCAGTCTGCCCGGGCCCACCGGACATAAACAAGAAGATGATGCTATTGGCCGTGGGAGTATGATGGGCCGCGGGCGCAGTCAGCATCCGTTGATCACCTGCAACGCCCTCATCAGACATCAGCGACGTCAAGGCCAGCGAGCCAAAGCCTAACGCACTCTCGTGCAGCATTGTGCGACGGTCTATGTTCATCTGTGTTTCCAAAGTGTCACGAAATTGCCCCTTCAGATTGTCGGTTCACGACACAAGTCAAGTCCGCCTGATGCTCAGGGGATGTAGACAAACTCATTCAGGTTCAACAGCGCGTGGCAAAGTTGCATGAGTGATTGCTTTTTGGATTCGGTATTCATGATCTTCCGCGCGAGTGCAAATTCGTCAACATCAGGCGTGCGTGACAATGTCCGCCTGAACGCAAATTCAATTTGCTGATCGATGTCACTGGCAGATGCAGACACTGCATTCGCCAACGCGGCCGCACGCTTTGCCATGAACTGACTGTTGAGCATGAATAGAGGCTGCAGTGCGACAGTCGACACAGCGCGCCGAGAACAGCTGGCAATGCCCGTGGGAGCATCAAACATTTCCATCATTGAGGGCATGCTGCTGCGTTGCTGAAACAGATAGATCGTGCGACGAAGTTCTGCCTCCTCGCGTTCCGGCGGAATGCTGGTGCCACCGACGGAACGATCAAGTTCTCCTGTTGCCACCAACACAGAGTCTCGAAGGACTTCCGCCTCCAGCCGTCGTCGTGGCCAGCACCAGAGAAGTCGGTTGTCGACATCGATTGCTGCGTTGGCGTCACTGTGTTTCCGCTGCTGTCGATAGGTGCTGGACAGCACAATACGGCGGTGAATATGTTTGGTGCTCCAACCGTTGCTCATTAATTCGGTGGCCAGCCAATCCAGTAACTCCGAATGAGTTGGCATGGAGCCCTCGACACCAAAGTCACTGGGAGTCGCCACCAGTCCCCGCCCAAAATGATACTGCCACAGCCGGTTTACCCAGACTCGCGAAACAAGCGGATTCTGCGGATCAGCCATCCAATCTGCGAGTGCCGACCGAGGGCGGTCACCAGGTGAGTCGGGACTGGCGCCAAGGACATCCGGCAATCCGCTCACAATGACGGGCCCGGGATTGCCGACGTCTCCTCGAATAAGCATTCTGGCCTGGGTGGTCTTCAGGTCTGTCGGCCGCCATGGAATTGGTCGACGATTGACGACGGAAAAACGTTTCACCTTCGGATCGCCTGACTCGGCCGAAAGATAGCCCCACGTGTGTGGCTCGCTGGTGGGAGTGAACAACTTCTTCTTCACCAGCGATTTCACTTCCTTAGAGTAGAAGTCGTACGCAGGTTTCGGAATCCAATCGCTAACGTCTGTTGGATTCTCAACGCCTGGTTCACGCAACGACAGATTTCCCAATTGCCCTTTCACGAAAAAGGCCTGCAGCTGGTAATAGTCTCTCTGGCTTAAGGGATCGAACTTGTGATTGTGGCATTGAGCACACTCAAGCGTCAGTCCCAGCATCACACTGCCCGTCGCATTGACGATGTCAACCATGACATCATTGCGTTGAATATCGCTGTCTTCCTGATTGCCACTGATGCGGGCCGCCGCCAGAAATCCGGTGGCGATCAGGTTTTCGTCCGAATACGGCTGTAGTTCGTCACCCGCCAGTTGCTCCTTCAAAAAGCGGTCGTACGGCTTGTCGTTGTTGAAGCTGTTGATGACATAGTCGCGATAACGCCATGCGTAAGGCCGCACAAAGTCATGTTGGTAGCCCTGGCTTTCAGCCCACCTCGCCAGATCCAGCCAGTAACGCCCCCAACGTTCGCCGTAGTGCCCAGAACCAAGTAATTGTTCGACCAGCCGTTCGTACGCCGCCGGTGATTCGTCGTTAAGGAAGTCATCAACCTGCTCCACCGTTGGCGGCAGGCCGATCAGATCCAGGTACAGGCGTCGTACCAGGGTACCGCGCGATGCTGCGGAAGCAGGTTGCAAACCTGCGCGCACATGAGCCCGCTGAATAAAGGCATCAACTGGTGTACGGACCCAGTTGGGGGATTGTGCGTGTGGCACATCCGGCCGCACAATGGTTTGAAACGCCCAATGATCTGATTCACGACGAGGTGTAGGTAATAGTCTTTCGTCCCAGTCCATGCCCTGATCAATCCACGCCCGCAGCATTGCGACCTGCTGATCGGTCAGCGGCTCGGCTCCTTCCGGCGGCATACGATCTTCTTCAGAAGCAGTCGTTGCGACTTCAATCAGCCGACTGCGCCGACTGCGCCCGGGCTCGGCAAGAATCTCACCCGTACTGTGTCCCAGCAGCTCGCGCCGAACGTCCAGCCGATGTCCGGAATCCGGGTTGGCCCCGGAGTGGCAATCAAAGCACGCCGACTTCAGCAATGGATAGATATCCCGCTTGAAATCAACGGGTTTGTCCCATACCAAACCGTCGTGTGAACGAACTGTCGCCGCGGCGATCAGCATGGCTGAATCGCCCAAAACGCTGTTCCACGACTTCCCCAACACAAGATTGCCGATGTGAATCCGATCGGCGGCTTCAGTCTTTACGCCGGTGGAAAACCCGATCCAGCGCACCAGACTGATGCTTTGCGCACCGAAGATCGACGCATCGGGAGAACTGAGGTCGGACTGCTTCGGATCAATCCACATATCCAGACGGCCATAATCCGCTCGGGCCCCATCGTTGGACTTCATCAGTCGAGCCACGACCTGATATGTGCGATTAGGTTGCAGCAGTACTTTGCTGTATGCAGTATTCGCGGGCCCGACACGAATCATAAAGACATTACGCCCCTTCATGGGACCGCGATCAGCGATATGAATCCCGATGTTCGGCACATTCGCCGCGTGTGTGGAATGGTCGCCACCATCCAGACGATCCAGCCACAGGACGAGGAACTCGGGATCAACCTCCGAAGCGTTTGTGCCATCGTCAAGATAGTGAAGATCAAATCGAACAAAGATCTCCTTCCGCGACAATGGCTGTGTCAGCTCGCGCCGTAGCGGGTTGTTTCGAGATTCCGTTCCACGAATTTCCAGAGTTCTATCGTTGGCAATCGCAGCATCGTCTGCTGATCCCAACGGACTCTCGACAATGCTCGGCACCGCCGTCCGTGAAACACGCCACTGATGTTTCCACCCGCTACCCTGGTCCCCATTGCGCAGAAGCCCCGTGGAATAATCGAATGCATCATAGGCAATCAGATCAGTGTTGCCCGGTATCTCCGTTCCCGCAGCGACCCTGTCGTCAGCGGAAAGTCCACCGGAAGCCACAACAAACACGGACGTAACACTCAACACCGCCGCGAAGCGCCGCAGACATGTCAATGGCCGGCTGTCAAGGCGGTATTGCTTCCTGTTAATCATGCCGCAACGCACAAATCGGGGTGACCGTTAATTCATCGACGAATACAATGCGCGACATATTAACATGAAAAGGCTGTTAGTCGCGACATATTTGCGCTCACCAGCGGCAAATAGCGCGGGCAGACGTGACAACGCCCATGCCGTAAAACGATGTGTCGCAGAACGCAAAGGACTGCCTCCAGCCGGGGGGCGGCGTGAACCGAACGTTCATGGCCGGCCCGTTGATCGGCCAGAGCCGTGTGGTAACATTGTTTTTTCAATCCTTCGACGAAAACCTGTGAAGCCCTGATATGCATAAACAATTAGTGTCCGCTGTTTTGTTGCTCACCATCACGGCGACTGCAGTTAGTGCGTCAGCCCATGAGCCCCCAGCACCGCAACTACTGAACGTCCGACGCATCTGGGACAAAGCTCCGCACAACGCGTTCACAGATCTGCTGCGGCACGATGGCCGCTGGTACTGTGTATTCCGCGAGGGCAGCAAGCATGTGTCCCCCGACGGATCGCTGCGAGTCATCAGTTCGGAAGACGGAAACGCCTGGGAATCACGGGCGCTGATCTCACACCCAACCGACGACCTCCGTGATGCGAAATTGTCATTAACGCCTGAGGGGCGCTTCATGCTGAACGGCGCCGGGATGCAGGCTGACAAACCGGTTCGATATCACTCGATGTCCTGGTTCTCTGCCGATAAGGGCAGGACGTGGGACGCCGGACGCAGAATTGGCGAACCGGGTTTCTGGCTTTGGCGAGCACAGTGGCACGACGGTACAGTGTACTCGATGGGGTACGAGACTTATCGTGATCGATCAAAAAGAACTCTTCGGCTTTACAACAGCACCGATGGAGCGACATTCGAACCGTGGGTCGATAAAGTCAATGTCCCGAACGGAGTGGGCGAAGACCGCATCCTGTTCCTGAACGATGGTTCTGCGTTGTGTCTGTTGCGACATGAGACGGGCACAAAAAACGGTCTGCTGGGAACGTCCGAACCGCCATTTAATCAGTGGACATGGAGAGAGCTCAACCTTCGCATCGGCGGTCCGAACATGATTCAATTGTCCGACGGACGCATTCTGGCCGCGACACGGTTGTACGCCCCGCGGACTCGAACATCGCTGTCGTGGATCGATCCGAAAGCCGGCACGATGACAGAATGTCTGGAACTTCCGTCTGGGGGCGATACCAGCTACGCAGGAATGGTCCTGCACGAAGGTGTTTTGTGGATTAGCTACTACTCGTCGCACGAAGAGAAAACGTGTATCTATCTGGCGAAGGTCAAACCTTAGATGCGGTTTACTTATTGTCGTAAACGATACTGGCTCGTGGGAGCAACGAAACTGCGATTGAAAAGCGTTTTTTTGCGGCCACGAGTCAGCGTGAAACGCTGTAGCATGGCCGCTGTCAACGACGTTCATCTGGATGAGTACGATCACCACGCCGGCGCCCCGGCAGGAACACGACTGATGCTCCGCTGCCACTGCTTGACTCCGATGCAGGTCAGTTGTGGAATTGGATATTTGCAGATTGCTACAGTAATCCGTGCTCACCAATTATCGCTCGACGCACCCTATAACTCAGAACACTTGTTATGAGGTCTTCTGCTCGTCTGCCGGTGACGTCGACGTGTCTTGATTTGCTTTCGCTTTCGTAGCCGGCCGAAAATAGCGTTTCGATTCGTTAACGGCAGTGCGGCGGGTGGCCAGCCGCACCAGAACCGTCATAACGTAGTCCTTCCAGTTGGTGACCACGAACTGACGACGTTTTCCCAAAGCAGTCAGAGCCTTGCGAACGACTTTGGCAGGTGTCTGGGACGAGTGTTTCAGCAGCCAGCCGGTCGCTCCGGCTGCGTCAAAGAACTCTGTTTCCGTGACGCCTGGGCACAACGCCATGACCGTGACGCCGCGGCTGCGTGTTTCCGCCCACAGCGCTTCGCTGAAGTGCAATACGTACGATTTGCTGGCAGCGTATGCTCCCATGAAAGCGACCGGCTGAAATGCGGCCACTGACGCGACATTGATAATGGCCCCGTGTCCGCGTTCCAGCATCCCGGGAAGAACGCGATACGTCAGATCAGTCAGAGTCTTGATGTTAAGATTCAACATCTGCTGGATGTCGACGGGGTCAGTAGCGGGGACTTCACCGATCAGGCCAACACCGGCATTGTTAATCAGCAGCTCGATATCCACGCCAAGTTTGTCGATTTCGTCGACCAGTTTTCCGCCGGCGTCGGCCGTGGCCAGATCGATCGTGACGATGTGGCATTTTGTTCCGTGTTTGGTCTGCAGGCTTTCAGCCAGCGCGTTCATTCGGTCGGTGCGCCTGGCGGCCAAAACCAAATGCATGCCCAGACCAGCCAGTCGCGCAGCGAACTCGGCTCCAATGCCGGAAGACGCCCCCGTGACAAGAGCCCATCGATCGTTGAAAGAATCTAGCAAGAAACGTCTCTCACCTGTTTACAGAACCAGGAGGGGGGGCAGCCGTCACGATGCCAATAGTCGCAGTTTTCCAGTGAATCGGCCCCGGACAATAATAAACCCGCCAACGGACGGTCGCATGTTGCGGCCTGCCGGTTTGTGACGGCACTGACGCAACATAGCAAACTGGCGCAAATCCATAGAACGCCGTCAGTTGGCCAATGTATCCTATCACTTTTCTGGCGATCGTCATTCCTGGGGCGTATTCTGTTCAGTGCTGCCCCAAAAAATGAACGGCTTGGCCGGATACAGCTGTCAAACGTTCGGATTTTCAGCATTTTTCACCCTAATTGATCGAAGGTCCGCGAACACATGACGGAATATCCAGTTCTAACCTGCGATCAGGCACGACGTCTGGACGCCTCTGCCGTTTCGCAGCTGGGCCTGCCCAGCCTGCTATTGATGGAAAATGCAGCTCGGGGGGTCACTCAGGAACTGACGAAGCTTCGCGGAAACAGGGGACGTGTGCTGGTGTTTTGCGGTCCGGGAAACAACGGAGGTGACGGACTGGCGATTGCCCGGCTGTTGGCATCAGACGGTGGCGATGCGGTCGTCTATCTGCTGCGAGCAGGCAAAACTCTGACGGACGATGCGGGACGGAATCTGGGTTTTCTGCGGGCAGCCGGGGGCAATATTGTGGAGGGTGATGAGGTCACCAACTGGGATCCTGTATTTGATGAATTGACGCAGAACGATTGGATTCTGGACTGCCTGCTGGGAACGGGCGTGCGTGGTTGCCCCCGGGCCCCATTCGCAAACATCATTGAATCGATCAACCGGGCGTCTGCCCGGGTGCTTGCCGTGGACGTACCTTCGGGACTGGATTGTGACACCGGTACGGCAAACGGTGCGTGCGTCAAAGCGACAACAACGGTGACGTTTGCCGGCATGAAGCGAGGCTTTCTGCAGCCAACGTCAATGAAGTTCACCGGCAGCGTGACCGTTGCTCACATCGGAATTCCCCTGACGTGGGTTCGCTCCTGGCTAAGCGACGTCAACGATTGAGATCCTGACGATTCAACCAGCGTCACTGCGTCTTCACGGCGAGGTCGGTGAATCGGCCTTTGCCGTCAAGAGGTCTTCGAACTGGACGCGTGCCACGTGCCACATGTAATTCGGGCCAAAGCCGCTGTCACGTGGCCATTTCCGTGAGACAGCAAGTCGAAGAAACTTCTTTGCCTCGGCCCTACGTCCCTGCGCCGCAGCATGGACTCCGATGTACAGCTCGGTGTAGAACAGGCGCTTGTCCAGTTCGCCGGCCGGCAGATCACCAGGGATGCTGCGCAGCGCAGCGTCGGGTGTAAGTGAACCGTCGAACAGCCTGTAGACGGCAGGAAACGGTTCACGATCATCCTTTTCGTAGCGCAGCAGTTCTTTCTGTGCGGTTTTCGCATCGGTGGCTTTGCACTGCGAGAGGTACCTCCAGATACCGTTTTCTCGATCCACGTTGTCGAACGAGTGATACTTATCGAACTGGGCCGCTGCTTTGGCTGGCTGGCCCGCGAAAAACAGTGCGATGCCGAGTCGCCAGTGGGACGCGTCCAACGATGGATCCAGCTTGACCATTGCCTGGTATTCGGCAACCGACTCTTGACAGCGACCCAAAAAAAACAAGGCGTCACCACGGCGCGAATGAACCTGAGTCGCACCATCCATACCGGCGACCGGCACTGGGTATTTCTGAAGTGCCGCTGTGAATCTCTTATGGATGGCGGCCCGCTCGCCGGGGCTCAGTGGATGTTGTTCCGCCACCTTACCATCGTTCCCCGGCACCTGTTCAGTTTCCTCGTCTCCAACAGCCCACTGCCCTGGCACGGCGACACAAAAGAACAACAACACATGGAGAATTGCAGAGCGTTTCATCTTCGCATTCTAGACCGGAATCCGTCGGGATGTGCAGGCGACCTGCGAAATACCGTTAGCAGGTCAAAAACAGATCCCCGTCAACAACGATTTCGCTATGGTCGCTGTGCTTGAACATCCGGCTCACAAACCATACGCTCCCGGCTCTCAGGTGCTGACGAGAGTCAATATGTTGGACCGTTGCACGTCGCGTGGCCGATTCGGCCTACCTCACAACTTCGAATATTGTGCCGCCAGTACGCACCTACAGCGTTTCACACTGACTTGTGGCCGCGAAGAACGCTTTTCAATTGCAGTTTAGTTACTCCCACGAGCCAGTGTCGTCCATCACAATCAGTAAATTGCTCTAAGCTCATGAGTTTCTGTCAGATGATTCCTCATTCGTTCCTTACGGCGGAACTTCCATGATTCTCAGCGGCAGCGAAATTAAAGCCCAACTTGGCAAGAACCTCAACATTGAGCCCTTCCATGAGGATCAGCTGAATTCCAACAGTTACAACCTCACGCTCCACGACGAGCTTCTGGTCTACGAGGAAATCGTTCTGGACATGAAACGGCCCAATCGATTCCGCCGTATTACAATTCCAGAGGATGGATTGGTCCTGCAGCCAAATCAGCTTTACCTTGGCCGGACAACTGAACACACCGAGACGCACAATTACGTGCCGATGCTTGAAGGCCGTTCATCCATCGGTCGCCTGGGGCTGTTTGTTCATGTTACGGCGGGCTTTGGCGACGTTGGTTTTTGCGGGTTCTGGACGCTGGAGATGTTTGCTGTTCAACCTGTTCGAATCTACTCGGGCGTTCAGGTGTGTCAGATTTTCTATCATTCTGTTGAAGGTAATATCACTGAATATCAGAGCACCAAGTACCAAAACAACACCGACATTCAGCCCAGCCTGCTGTTTAAGGAGCTGGGCATTCGCGATGATAATCAAATGAAACTCGCATTTGATGAAAACTCGAAACCAGCGGACGAAGAATGACGGCCCGACAATCCGCATCGCGTTCCCCGCGAACGCGGCCGCCTCGCCCCCGCGTCGATCGCGATTCCTGAACCAGGCCGAACATCGAAACTACTCAGGATCTGCCAGAAACGTCGCCGCACTTGCTGATGCCGCGTCTAACTTACCAGGGCCCTGAGGCGGTTTTCCGTTTCCGGCCGTGTGTTCCGCAGACTGATCAATCGACCGGTGGCACGGCGTCGGACACAGCTGCGTGGAAAATGCTAGCAAGCTGTCCGGATACGTCGGTTCTTGTGAGCGGTACGGCGTTAGCCGCCGGTTGTTGGCAGTGTTTTCACCCGCGGCTAGCGCCTTGCGGCTCACTGTTTCATGTAACCGGACTGCCTCCCAAGTGGACGTTTCCGGAAACAGGCGAGGAATGCACGTCGCCGTCTGGTACACTTATTCTGTACGTCGTCGGAGTTGAGTATGCTTTTGAGCGACGCCAGATCACAGTATCCGCCGACCGTGGAGACCGGTTCGTGTCGACTTTTGTTCGCGAAGAAACCCACAGCCAACCGAAATCGGAACGTACCCAACGGGGCGGCGATGGTCAGGACTCGTCACATGGCCGGTTGTGGAAGCTATGTCTGCTGGCGATCGCTTCGCTGTCGGTGTTGGTTCTGGGGACCGCATTTGTCTGGGTGTCGATGGGATCGCAGAAATCCGCTCCCGCACTGACTCATGCGATCATGCGCGGCACCCTGATGGTCACGGTCACTGAACAGGGAACTCTGGAGAGTTCCAGGAACACTGAAATCAAATGCGAAATCCGGGGAGGCTATGGTGGCAGAGGCGGACGCAGTACCGTTATCTGGGTGATCCAGCCGGGTACGGTCGTTCAGGCGGGCGATGAACTGGTCAGACTGGATACCCAACGCATCGAAGAGACCGTCAGTCTGGGCAAGACAGATTTAAACAACGAAATCGCGAAGCTCGCCCAGGCACAGGCGGATCTGGAGAAGGCGCAGGTTGCACTCGACGGTTACCTTGAAGGCAGGTTTCGAGCGAAAATGCAGTCGTTGGAGAATCAGTTAGCGGAGGACGCGCGAAACCTCCTGACGGCGCAGACAATGTTCCACAGTTCTGAATCACTGTTCGAAAAGGGCTACGTTACGCAGCTGGAAGTTGATGCGATGGGGTACACGGTCCAGCGTGCGGAGCTCGAACGCGACGTCACGAAGAATGAAATCGATGTGCAGGCACGACTGGTCAGGGCAATGGAACTGGAAACGCTGAATGGCCAGTTGACCGCAACCAAAGCCCGGGTCGCAGGACGCGAGGCCGGGGTTGCACTGGAACAGGGACGACTGGATCTTGCGTTGGTGGAGCTGGAGAACTGTGTCATCAAAGCGCCCCGGAGCGGCCTTGTCATTTTTCCTTCGACGGCAAAGTGGAAGGAAGTACCGGACATCGATGTGGGTGCCAGTGTCTACAACAATCAGGTGCTGCTGCTGATGCCCGATCTGTCGCGAATGCAGGTCAAGATTGGGATTCATGAATCGATAATCGACGACATACAGGCGGGGCAGACGGCCCGGATCAGGATGCCGGACAGGACGCTGGACACGTCAATTTCCTCCGTGGCCACGATCGCCAGCCCTGCCGGGTGGTGGACGGGCAACGCAGTCGAGTATGAGACGACCCTTCAGTTGCCACCAGTCGAAGGGCTCAAACCCGGGATGACTGTCGACGTGGATGTTGTCGTGGCCAAATTCGAGGACGTATTGTCGGTACCAGCGATCGCGGTTGTGGATACTGACGAGGGCCACTTTTGCTGGGTCAGGACAGACGAAGAAGTACAACGGCGGGCTTTGGAACTGGGCCCCAGCAACGATGAATTCATCGTTGTCGAGGCTGGGCTGAATACAGGAGAAACGGTTGTGCTCGATCCGACCGTCTCCATTGAAGAGGCTCGACGATTGGTGGGGCCAACACTGGTTCACACGATCTCGCGTGGAAACCTGCCTGTCACGTTGACTGAACAAGGGACTCTGGAGAGTTCCGACAACGTGAAGATAAAATGTAAAGTCCGAGGTAACAGTACGATCATCTGGGTGATCGAGAGTGGCACGAAAGTGAAGGCCGGGGACGAGCTGATCAGGCTGGAAAACAAACAGATCGAAGAATATCTCCACGAACGCACTAAGTTTGCTCATTTGTCCAGGGACTCGGCCATTACGTTCAGAGCTCAGGCGACCAGGGCCGGCCTCGCACTGTCAGTGTACAAGGAAGGTACCTATCGCACTGACTTGATGACGCTTGAAAAGGGTGAGGCCATTGCTGAGGCGGATCTGCTGAGCGCGATGAATCTGCTCGGCCACGCGCGGGTCATGGCCGAAAGTGAGTACGTGGGTGAATTGGAAATAGAGGAAAGGGAATTCGCAGTCAGAAACGCCAAGGCCAACCTGCAAAGATGGAAGACCCAAATCAATGCCCTGACGCAATTCACAAGGAAGGAGGAAATAGTCACACGGAAAGGTGACTGGGAAGCCGCTAAGGCAGCCGCATATGGACATGAGGAGGTCCTTACAATGGATGAGGAACGGATCGCTCTGGCCAGAAAGGAAATCGAAGGCTGCGTCATCAGGGCCGAAAGAGACGGAATCGTGATCTATCCAAATTCCGAAGAGTGGAAGAATGTGCCTGATATCGCTGACGGAGCGATCGTGCATAATGACCAGGTGCTGCTGCTCATGCCTGACCTGTCGCGAATGCAGGTCAAGGTTGGCATCCATGAATCCATGATAGACCGCATCAAGCCGGGGATGCGTGCGAGTGTAACGCTGCCGGGCAAGACTCTGGCTGGCAGTGTTTCCTCTGTTGCGTCGACCGCACAGCCGGCAGGCTGGTGGACGGGCAACATCGTAAAATACGACGTGATCATTCAACTCCCCTCAGAGGAAGGACTGAAGCCGGGCATGAGTGCGAAAGTGGAAGTGATCATGGATCAGCATACAGATGTGCTGACGATCCCTGTGGATGCGGTCGTACAAACTGAAGCGGGATACTCCTGTTGGGTGGGTACGGTCGAACAGGCACAGCAGCGTGATCTGCAACTGGGTGATGGCAACGATGTGTTCGTTGTCGTCGAAGCAGGGTTGCAGGAAGGGGATCAGGTTGTGCTTAATCCAGCAGCTCTCATCGAGGAGGCGAAGCCGATGTCGGTTCCGAGCGACAGCACCACGACGAGCCGACGTCCGGATAATCCGACCGATGATTCGGACGGACTGCGGTCGCACGCTCAGTGAACGGTCCAGCGTGTCATCGCCCCTGCGACAAAATGCTGTTGTACGGGAGCGCCTGATCGACACTGCGTCCCGGCATAGCAGACCGGCATGGGAGGACTTCGCCCAGCGCGGCTGAAGCGACAGGGATCTGCCCAATGGCGTTTTGGTGGTCGTGGCCGCGACAATCAGGCAGGGAACTCCACCCAACAATCGCAATACGACGCGGGTCTGTGACATATCGCAGTCGGACGTGGGCCTCGGATTGCAGCCATGAAGGCGAGCGGGAAAACGGCAGTTCCTGTCCCTCCGGCACGAACTGACCTGATATCCTGGAAACGCCGGGCCTCTGGCCGTTCCCAGGGGGCGTGATTCCCTCGACTTCGTGAAATTCAATATCCGTGGGCTACCGATCAACGGATTTGCTGGTAAAAATCACAATATCACGTCTTCGTTTTTGCTTTGCCTGTTTTCACCGAAGTCATACCTTCGTCATGGATGATCTCCGTCGCTCACCACTGCACGACACTCATGTCCGTTTGGGAGCACGGATGGTGCCTTTTGCCGGCTGGGAAATGCCCGTCCAATATGAGGGCATCATTCCCGAGAATAAGGCCGTGCGAGAGAAACTGGGGGTCTTTGATATCTCCCACATGGGCCAGGTGTTCGTTTCCAGTGAAACGGTTGGGGCCGCGGCTGGCTGGCTGGACAGTATTCTGACGAACAATGTGGCCAGGCTGGACGTTGGTCAGGGACAGTATACGCTGCTGCTGAACGAAACCGGCGGGGTGATCGATGATCTCATCGTGTACCGACAAACTGACATCGACTACTTTCTTGTGGTGAATGCGTCCATGGTCGATGAGGATGTCGAGTGGATGCAGGCAAAGCTTCCGGAATCCGGAGTGACCCTGGTGAATCGTAGTGCGGACTTTGCCGGACTTGCTGTACAGGGGCCCGCAGCAGCGACGGCATTCCAGACAATGTTCGGCGAATCCGCTCGGTTACCGGAACGGTTTTCCATGGCCACGATAACGACCCCGGATGGCGATGTCATTATCTGCCGAACGGGGTATACGGGCGAAGATGGCTTTGAGTTATTCTGTGACGCAGCGTCCGGACCAAACTGGTGGCAGCACTGTACAACTGCTGGCGCGACGCCCGTTGGGCTGGGAGCACGAGATTCACTGCGGCTGGAAAAATGCTACCCGCTGAACGGCAACGACCTGTCGCCCGATCGGACTCCCCTGGAAGCCGGCCTGGCGTTTGCCGTCGACCTTCATAAGCCAGAGTTCGTCGGCCGCGAATCTCTGATCCGTCAAAAGACCAAGGGACTTCACCGACGACTGGTGGCAATTAAGCAGATCGGAAAGTCGCCACCGCCGCGACCGGGTTATCTTGTGCTGTCAGGGGATGAGGAAGTCGGAACACTCAGCAGCGGCGGAGTCTCACCGAATCTGGGATGTGGCATTTCTATGGCCTACATCACATCCGGGCACAACAAACCAGGAACTCCTCTGGACATTGAAATCCGAGGAAAACGCTTTCCGGCGGAAGTCGTGAAGAAACCATTTATTTAGTAAACGCGAAGTCCACACTGCCGTTGGCTTACATTTCAATCTGCCGAAAGGCTGCCGACCAATCCAATATCGGTTTGTCAAAAGGAATCCCATGAACGTCCCCAAGGAACTGAAGTACACCGAATCTCATGAATGGATTCGCCTGGACGGTGACGACATCGTCACCGTTGGTGTTACCGACTATGCTCAGAACGAAATGACTGAACTTGTGTACGTTGAACTTCCGGACGTTGGCGGCCAATTCAGTGCAAAGGACGAAATTGCCGTCGTTGAATCGGTGAAGTCCGCCAGCGATATCTACGCGCCTGTCAGCGGGGAAGTTGTGGAAGTCAACGCCGCCGTTGCCGACGACGCAGCGACGGTCAACAATTCTCCGTTCGACGAAGGGTGGCTATTCAAATTGAAGCTGACGAATCCATCAGAATTGCAGCATCTCATGGCAGCAGATGATTACCTTGACAAAATCAGCTAATGCTCTGTCACAGCCAGGTTTTAGGGTTGGCGAGGAAAACGGGGTCAGGTGCCAAAAACCGGAACGGCCCGAAGGGTGCTTTGCATTTTTGGTACCTGACCCCCTTTTCCGGCGAACGATGCAAACCCAATTTTCGGCTGTGACAAAGCGCTAGCGGCCACTTCTGTACTGATGTGTGCCACTTCTGGCTCTTCCAGTGACTTAACGCAGACGAATATTGACTTGTTCCCAGACGCCGGCCTGGGAACACATATCCACCAGGCTCTGCTTTACCACTGAACACTGGAACGTTGCTTGCCGGACGCGCAACATTTCACCGATACCCAGCCGATCGTTGTGACCGACAGAACATCCGACAGCTGTAAGAATCTCTACCACGAAGCAAACACCAGCCCATGTCAACAACCCTTGATTGTGTGACAGAAAATATGTCTTTTCAAATGTCGTTTCGACGACGCCATATCGGAGTGTCCCCCGATGTCGCCGAACAAATGAGTCGTGGCATCGGCTTTGAGTCCGTGGAGCAACTTGTGGACGCGGCGGTGCCCGCCAGTATTCGGCGGCAACAGCCTCTGGATCTGCCGGAAGCCAGAAGCGAAACCGGAGCACTGAAGTGGCTGAAACAGATCATGAGCCGCAATCAGGTGAGACGATCGCTGATCGGCATGGGCTACCACGATTGCATCACCCCAGCGGTAATCCTGCGCAATATTCTGGAGAATCCCGGCTGGTACACGGCCTATACGCCTTATCAGCCTGAAATTTCCCAGGGTCGCCTGGAAGCCTGCTTGAACTTTCAGACCATGATCACGGAACTTAGTGGTCTGGATGTGGCCAATGCATCACTGCTGGACGAAGGCACCGCCGCCGCGGAAGCCATGAACATGTGCGCTGCCGGCAATCGAAATGCCAAGACGTTCTTCGTGTCGGACGGATGTCATCCGCAAACAATCGCCGTGCTGCAGACACGCGCCGAGCCAATCGGCGTCGAAATTGTTGTTGGAAAACATGACGACTTTGAATTTGACGATGGTGTTTTCGGGGCCCTGATTCAGTATCCGGACACGAGCGGCAATATCGTCGATTTCACCTCATTCACGGACCGCGCCCACGCGGCAGGAGTAAAAGTGGTGGCTGCCGCCGATCTGCTTGCGTTGACGGTCCTGCAGCCACCGGGGCAGTGGGGAGCCGATATCGCCGTTGGCAACAGCCAGCGATTCGGGGTACCGCTGGGTTTCGGAGGACCTCATGCCGCATGGATCGCCTGCACAGATAAGCTGAAACGCAAATTGCCCGGGCGACTGGTGGGTGTGTCAAAAGACGCCAACGGAAAGCCCGCCTACCGTCTGGCACTGCAAACTCGCGAGCAGCATATTCGTAGAGACAAAGCGACCAGCAATATTTGTACAGCACAGGTCCTGTTGGGCGTCGTCGCATCAATGTACGCCGTCTATCATGGCCCGCAGGGCCTGCGGGACATCGCGGAACGAATTCACCTGCAGACGAGAGTCCTTGCAGAATCTCTGGCCGCAGCGGGATGCGTGCTGCGACATGAGGTCTTTTTTGACACGATCCGCGTGTCACATACATCCGGTGACCGCATTGTGACGACAGCATGCGAGGCCGGTTTCAACCTGCGGCGTTTTGACGACGGCGACATCGGCATCACCCTGGACGAACATACGACGGACGAAGAGGTCAACGAGCTTCTGCAGTTGTTTGATGCCAATCGGGAGGTTCCCGGCCAGGCAACGAGCCTTAGTACCGACCTGCTTCGCCAGGATGATTTTCTTGCGCAGCCCGTGTTCAACACTTACCACACAGAAACAGAGATGATGCGATATCTGCATCGTCTGGAGTCCAAAGACCTGGCACTCAACACCAGCATGATTCCGCTGGGCTCGTGCACGATGAAGCTGAACGCGGCGTCCGAGATGATGCCAATCAGCTGGCCCGAGGTAAATGCGATTCACCCGTTCGCGCCTCAGAATCAATGGACGGGCTACTCCGAAATGATCACCCAGCTGGAATCGTGGCTGGCCCGGTGCACCGGCTTTCATTCCGTGTCGCTGCAGCCAAACGCCGGGTCTCAGGGAGAATACGCGGGACTGCTGGCCATCCGGGCATTTCACCAGGCCAACGATCAGGCGCACCGCAATGTCTGCCTGATTCCAACATCCGCACATGGCACCAATCCCGCCAGCGCTGTGATGGCCGGAATGAAGGTCGTGGCTGTCGACTGCGATAACGACGGCAATATTGACATTCTCTGCCTGAAGGCGAAAGCGGCTGAGCACGCCGAGCATCTGTCAGCGCTGATGGTCACGTACCCGTCAACTCACGGGGTGTTCGAAGAGAGCATTCGCGACATCTGTCAAATTGTGCATGACAACGGTGGTCAGGTGTACATGGACGGAGCAAACCTGAACGCCCAGCTTGGTCTGTGTTCTCCTGGGGAAATTGGCGCGGATGTTTGTCATCTGAACCTGCACAAGACATTTTCTATTCCTCACGGCGGAGGCGGCCCCGGGGTCGGTCCTATTGGAGTGGCAGAACACCTGGCTCGGTATCTGCCGGGGCATCCCGTTCACCTGAATGCCAATATCGGTCCGGTCAGTGCCGCGCCCTTCGGCAGTGCCAGCATCGTTACAATTTCATGGATGTACATCGCCATGATGGGGGCCGAGGGTTTGACAGAAGCAACCCGGATCGCCATTTTGAATGCCAACTACATTGCCAGCCGGCTACAGCCTTATTTTCCGGTCCTTTATCGGGGAGCAAACAACCTGGTGGCGCATGAGTGTATTATAGATCTGCGTCCCTTTAAGGAAGACACAGGCATTGAGGTTGAAGACGTTGCGAAACGATTAATGGACTACGGGTTTCACGCACCGACAATGTCGTGGCCCGTGCCGGGAACGTTGATGATTGAGCCGACAGAAAGTGAATCCAAAGCGGAACTGGATCGATTCTGCGACGCAATGATCTTGATCCACGGTGAAATGATGGACATCCGAGACGGGCGTGGATCGCGTGAAGACAACGCTCTCAAACACGCACCGCACGCGGCGGACGTGCTGCTGTCAGACGGATGGAACCACTTGTATTCACGCGAAAAGGCGGCCTATCCGGCCCCATGGCTGAAGGATTCCAAGTATTGGCCACCGGTCAGCCGAGTTGACAATGTGTACGGCGACCGCCACCTTGTCTGCACGTGCCCGGACGTTGCTTCCCTGACGGAGTGACAATGCTGACACGATTCCCCGCTGCCACGATTTCCCTTTCAGATTTGAACGATCCATCCGCCATGACCGTCGACGAATTGCTGACTTCCGCCCAATCCGATGAACGGCCACCAGCCGAACTGTCCGCTGAGCTTGAATCTCTGTGGCACACCAAAGCCGGCAACTGGGACACTGCTCACGGTATTGTGCAGGACATTCCGACGCCATTGGGTTCGTGGATCCACGCGTTGCTGCACCTGATCGAAGGCGATATCGGAAACGCCGGCTACTGGTTCAACAGATCCGGAAGACCGACGCGCACAACAGATCAAATCGAAGGACTGTGGAACGAAATTGCCACCGAATTGCTGGCATAGCGCCGTCGTTTTGAATTGTATGAGGAAGCTACGAACCGTGGGTGCTACCCACGGCTATGTGCTTTAGCCGCTTCGCGGCGTGGTGTTTATGGACCACTACTGTCCGTCGGAGGACAGATCTGCCCGGTACTTAATCAACCGTTGCCAGTCGAAAGTGCCGATTCCTTCGTCGTAGGCGTTCAACAGCTCCGTTCGGTCAACAATGAACACCACACGTTGTTCCCAGCCCGGGTCGTTTTGTTCGTCGCCGTCGCCATCGACGTCCAGCCCCATACGGCCACCGATGCGAATCAATCCACTGCCGAATTCATCTTCTTCGGCGGCCTCAAAATAGGCGGCCGTTCCGTAGATAATAAAAGCATTGCTGATCGTTGTTGTATTGTTCAGGATCTTTGACGCAAGCTGGTGGCGTTCTCGATTGGACGATGCTGATGACCCAACTGTGTCGGGATCCTTATGATAATCATCGGCACCCAGTTCCAGCAGAGTCCTGTTGGTGCTGGCATCGGCGTCCCCGAGGCCAAGTTCCGTGGCCATGGTCCGAAATATGGTTTCAGAGAATCCGGCATCGCCCGACCCCGATGTGGCAGTCAAACTGCGATGCCCCAATGAACGAAATGGTCGAGCATTCGGCGTACCAGGGATCCAGAAGACGTTGGTGGCAGCCGCCACCGGATCATAGATGACCGAGGCTCCGTCGCGTTCCTGAATGAAATCAAACCAGCGGTCTCTGTACGTAGTTGCGCCTCCATCGGTGCTGAGAGGAATCGTGGTTGTCGCACTGTTTTGCACCTCAGACGCTCCCGACAACCCGGAACCGTCGATCATGAAAGGAGCGAAATCTGTGTCCAATGGAACTGCGGCCAGCACAGCATCGTCCAGCAGACCGGCGTAGACCTCCAGATGGCGGATCCCGTTGACGTTAAGTTTTCCCGGCATCCGTTGTTGTATCAGGTAGTTCCCCAACATTCGGTTAACCCGTGAAGGCACTTCGACATACTGCAGCAACCGATACCACGCGTTGCCGCTGTTGTTCTTTACTGTACCGTCGGTCGCTGGCCATTCAGGTTGCAGAAACATCGCGACGGCACTGCTAAGGTTGTCCAGATCCAATGCGTCGACAACCGGAGTCGTATAACTGTCATGCACCTGCTGATACGGCGAGTATCGCATTCGATTCAGACGACGCAGCAGAAGTCTGGGGCCGACCACAGGAAGCTGAAACAGTTCTGCCGTGGTCGCGAAGTCACGATCGAAATGAGGTTGATAAAGAGTAAACGGAATGATTGTAGCACCACTCTTATTTCGATCGTTCACAGCAGCAATCGTGTTGTAGCGATTGTCGGCCTGAGGTGCCGCCGGATGGGCCGAACCGGTCAGGTCTGTGGAGTCCAGCGGTTCAAGTCGTTCTTCGCTTTCAAGCTGCTCGAAGGCAGCCACGGAGATAGTCGGATTGTTGGTGGTGTCTAAGTTGAATAGATCCTTGAACTCCACACGCACCCGGTCCACCTCGACCCATGGATTATTAACATTTGGAAGGGCCAACTTCGGCAGGTTGGGATTCAGTCGTCGTCGCAAAACCAGCTCGAAGCCCTGTCCGGTGTCCGGAGATGGCTGCAGTGGTGAGGTCGGTGCGATGTCAGAAGCGGCGGGCGGGATACCATATTCGTCATTTCCGACATACTGGGTCGCACCGCCTGTCGCGTACGGAATCGCCCGCAGGAAAGCTCCGGCCGTTGCGTCCTTGCCATTATCAGTACCGGGCGTTGTCGGATCGGCTCGGTAAAGATGTCGAGCGGTATGGGTGTTGTGTATGGTATCAAGGTCGCATCGCGGCCCCGGTGTGTCAGCGCTGTTTATCGTGGTGCTGGTGGAGAAGTCCGGTGAGATCAGATCGAATAACATACCGCCTGCGTCCGTCGACAGGTACAGATCGGCCGAGCCAAAACCCGTTGGATCAACGCTGCCCGCTCCGGCATTTGCGACCGATGCCATCGAAACAGTGAAGTGGCTGCCCCCGGTAACGTCTAAGTTTCCGTCCATAAAGAACATTTCTTCATCAGGAAAATCAGCCTGAGGCGCCGTCGCACCGCCAGGTGCGGGAGTTGTCGGTGTTCGGTCGTAGCGGGCCAATTGCCAGATCGCCTGATGCCCATTGCCCGTGGACGCAGTGCCGGTGACACCGTCAACGCTTAACGGGATGGGATACGGCTGATTATTCTGCAGCTCGATATGCAGCATATGGCGGTCCAGATTCTCGGTATCAGGCATCGCCAGAACAGCCGCACTGCTGGCATCTGCGTGTTTTGTGACAGGATCGTCGGCGATCAGGTTGCCGTATTTGGAAAAATCTTCCAGTCTGACAGCCAGCACCTCGCTGAACGAAAGCTGCTGTGCCTCGACGCCAAAGACGACGCCACGACCAACGGTGTCGTCGGGATACATACCGTCATCGGTTGTTGTTGCGTCCCCGGAGGTTGTGTCGTCGGTGTCCGTGAACGGATCGTCATCAAGAGTCCAGCCGGCTCCCAGATTCTTGCTGTACTCAAACTTCGTAACGACATCATCCGTGTCCATGGCGTCAACCATGTTGACGGCAAACTGGGCCATACGACGTAGTTGCTCGTGCGTATACAAGGCAGTACCAAGTCCGTCCCCCGGAGCGTTCGTGCCCGTATAATCAAAGATGTTTCCGGAACCGTCTACCTGTGCTCCGCCCAGTGTGTACAGCAACACGTAGATGTCGCGTGCCAACTTCTGCCGATCACGTCGGGCCCAGAATTCACGATCGGCAACCGTTCTGGGCGGAAACGTCTGAAGTGCCGTCGTTCCCGCGGCAGTACCGACCGTTGGGATGGTCGTCGGGTGTTCGGCAACACTGAGCCCGGCAGTATCCGGGTGTTCGGTGATCGGACGAAGTCGCATCCCCGCCCGCAGCATGTAAGGAAGAAACTCAGTCGAAGTCTCCAGCGGAGTTTCTGATGTGCGATTCACATCCAGGATGTGATTCACGCTCAATGGGAGTTGAGAAATGAGGTTCCGCGCCTCACCGGCTTCTGACGTCAACAATCGACGAACGACTTTTCGGAACGGATCGGTGGCCGCATACGGCGCAATCTTGGTCCCCACTGGACCGAAGCTCGGTGGAAACTCGCCGTGCCCATCGCCGTCGTAGTCGCTCGTCCATTCCCACCAACGTGGACCGTCATCAGTGCCAGCTGTGCCGGCTTCGCCAATATCATCAATCTGCCCATTCCCGTCGTCGTCGACGTTCGGTGCCCCCGGCAGAGCATTCAATCCAAGATCGTGTCGATGGATGATTGTTCGCAGTGAGTTGGTGATGGTTGTGAACCGGTCAGAAATCGTTGAACTATCGGCAAAGGCAAACGGAGCCAGGTCATTCAGGCGACTGCTGAGTGTTGTCTGTGCACTCGTGATGTCCGTCGACGCCAAATGTGCGGGCACCAGATCGGAGGGGCGAAATATTTGATCGTCCGGGTGGACCGCCTGTTCAACGTCGTTCAGGAATTCCAAAGCGTCTTCAAATGCCATGTTATAACGGGCATCGATGTACTGATTATCCGCGGTTGTACCGTAATCCTGATCGCGACCACTCAGGAACCGTGAGTCGTTCAGGACATTAGACGGTTTACCGACAACTGGGTACCCGTCGTACTGGAGCCACTGCTCAGCACGAGTGGCGTCGCCTGTGGACAATAGCGGGATGCGTGGGTCGGCAGCGGTCACCGTTGTGCCCGTTCCGCCGACGTCCAGCGGATGCATGAAGCCTCGAATGACGCCCGTTCGTGTGCTGGCGATTCCTTCCAATGCGTTCAGATTGTCATCAAACCCCTTCTTCAGGCCGAAACGTATGTCGGCCGTTGTAGGTTCCACGAGGCGTCCTGCACGACCGGGCCGCGGCAATGAGGAAATCTGCCGCAGGCCGTTGGGCGATGCACTTGCACCATCATCGTGATGAAAGTGATACCAAAGCGCATTCGCATCACCCCAGCGACCGTCAAAGACATCGTTCGTGCTGTCAATGCGTCCAGTCGTCAACCACAGCCACTCCATGTTTGCCTGTTCCAGACGGTTAGCGGGGTTGGCAGTGTACCACTCAATAAACCTTGGATCCATGTCGGCAGTGGTCCCCGGAGGTGCCAAAGCCCACAACGGGCTGACTTCGTTGGGACCGAGGCCTTGATTCGACGCGGAAAGAAACGTTGTGGACATTTCAGAACTGCCCGTGCCGCCATCAATTTGGTCGAGCATTACTTCAGTTCGTACGAGTTCCGAGATATTGCCGTGGCTGTTCAGGTCGATCAGGGAATCCAGATCGTAGATGGTGAAGGAAAAGAGTGTCGCATACAGCGCTCCACTTGTTGTTTCCTGAATTGGGTAAGCGACGTCCAGCCAGATGCCTTCTCTGATGGTGTCTCCGTCGTTGTCGGAGTCCAGTTGAATGTTGTCGGAGTCCGGCCCGCCAGCCGTCCCTGGATCATGTCCGGTGAACACACCCAGTTTTCCGAAGTCCGTGGAATTCACACCTTCTCCTGGCCGCAGTGGAAAGGCTCCGTGTGCTCCCGGCAGACCCGCGATGATCGCTGCATCGAGGGGATTTGTTTCATCCATGTAACGGCGAACAGGATCTCCTGCAGACGTAAAGCCTGCAATGTGGTGTTCACTTGGTCTCATTGAGCGAACGGAGAACTCCGAATGCCCGGTGGCGGTGGAGTGGTCGTACCAATCTTCATTCATCAGCGCATCGGTGCCGCCTGGTCCGTTGGCTGTGCTGGATTTCAACAGCGCTGGCCTCATGAAGCTGGGAATGAACACAGGCACTCGTTCGTAGCGTTCATCCGCAGGCAGGTGTGCAGCACCGTTATCTCTGATCGCCCAGCCTCGGTGGGCCAGAAAGATGTTGTTAATGTCCGGATACGTGTAATCAACACCTGGAGCAGGAAACGGACCGGCGATGGAAGCGTTGGCACCACGGGCACCCAAAATGCCAGGTTCTTCGACGCCGAAGGAGGCCCAGGCCACCAGTGAGTCGACGTAGTTGAGCGGGTTTGTCAGTCCATCGGTCACAAACGTGTCGGCGGTCCCGTCGTGGTCCAGATCCTGCACAACAATCGGCAACCCGGTCACGGTGTCGTATTCTACGTTAATGCCCGTATCACTATGCGCGACGGTGTCGTAGCCAACGACGTTTTGCAACATGGCGTGACGCCGACGTGGACTCCACAGAATGCTGGATTTCTGATTGTCGTCGGCTCCAGTGAGAATCTGCTTCATTGCCCAGGGGAACGGATCGTCCGGAACGTCAGTCGCGGACTTGGCGGCCTCCGAAAAGTACTCGGCCGCGGCACGTTCCTGAGCAGAAAATGTGTAAAACACCATTCCCGTGAAGGCCAGCAGCCCCAACAGCGCCAGCACGATCAGTAACGTGGAACCGCGTCGCCGACTGTTCCCCCTGTCGAGGCCTTGTTGTGATGTTCGTTTCATGATGCTAACTCCTGAATGTTCCATGAGCCGAGGCTCATGACTACGTGCCGTGACGGCTTAGTAGCCGGTGTCTACAAGTTTCCCGTACGGCCCGCCTGTCGTCTGTTCGCTTTTGTTGTTGGTCCCGGAGGGACCGCAGCACGTAGCCACGGGCGTTAGCCCGTGGTTCACGTGCGGCAATGTTCGTTTGCCGTTTCACGGCTATGTTCTTGTATCGTTTTCATTCCATGGGCTCACACCCATGGCTACGTGCCTTTGCCGCTTCGCGGCGTTGAATGACTCTGTTGTTGGTCCCGGAGGGACCGCAGCACGTGGCCACGGGCATCAGCCCGTGGTTCACGTGCCACAATAATCGTTTGCCGTGAAACGGCGACAGCAATTGTGTTGTGTCTATTGACACGGTTGATGTTATCAATCGACCGTGCTGTCGCCGTTTCACGGCTATGTTCTGGTGTCGTTTTCATTCCATGGGCTCACGCCCATGGCTACGTGCCTTTGCCGCTTCGCGGCATCGAATGCCTCTGTTGTTGGTCCCGGAGGGACCGCAGCACGTAGCCACGGGCATCAGCCCGTGGTTCACGTGCCAAAATAATCGTTTGCCGTGAAACGGCCCTGCAGCTAACCCTGATGTTCGTCTTCAAACAAAAACCGCGGATCGTATTCAATCGCATGGCGTGTCAAAAAATCGGCAAACTCTTCCTGAAACGTCTTTTGTCGGTGATGCTCGGCTTGATTCTGTATGTATTTCCTGACTGCCTCTGTTTGTGGGTAGCTGACCGTGAATGCTCCATAACCCTTCTGCCAGCCATCCCATGGGGATTGAGTGTCCAGGTCATAAATCCATTTCGAGGATCCTGCCTTCACGTCCCGTACGACGTCAGACACGGTAACGCTGGCTGACAATCTGGCCAGAATATGAACATGATCTGCAACGCCACCAATCTGAACCAATGCTCCGTGTCTGGACCGAATGATGCCGCCGATGTATTCGTATAGACTCTCCTGAATTGACTCTGGAATCGTAGGTTTCCGATATTTGGTTGCGAACACGATGTGATAACTGAGCTTTGTGAAACTGCTCATGTTCGTGAGTTTGCTGTTGCCGTTTCACGGCTGTGGTTCTGGTGTTGTTCCCAATCCATGGGCTGACGCCCACGGCTACGTGCTTTTGCCGCTTCGCGGCATTGAGATTCGTTCCATGTTGCGGGTTGTCGCTCCATGGGCTGACGCCCATGGCTACGTGCTGTTGCCGCTTCGCGGCAGGTGTCTGATCGGTTCGCTATTGGTCATTCGTCATTGTTCGGTCGGTCATTCGTTGTTGGTCCCGGAGGGACCGCAGCACATAGCCACGGGCATCAGCCCGTGGTTGACGTGCCGCAATGATCATTAGCCGTGAAACGGCGACAGCCGTCGTCGTTATCAGCGGTCAGTTGTCAGCGGAAGCACCAGACTCAGCTGACGTAGCTTCTCTGTAATTTGGTCGTAGAACTGAACGGTCAGGCGAATAGAACGCAGCGGTTGGCGATTGTCCACGGAGACCCAGACCGCCGGACCAGTGGCAGCCGTGTCAGAAAAACGTTGTCCGGGAACTTTCGGCCAAGAGGGTGCGGTAGCACCTGCATCGCCGTCCTGAACACACCGATAGGCGATCTGGAATGCCTGCGACGGAATCGTGTCCTCATCCCATTCGAATATCTCCGTCGGCGAATCGCCGTCAAATATCACGGGTGCAAACACGATGTCTCCATCAACATAAGGACTGCCAGAAGTCCAGTACCCTTTGTTGGTCGCCACGCCAGTCCTGCGGTCGACTTCAGCGGACGGAGGGGGCATGGAATTCGGCGATGGCCCTGGCGGTGAATCGTTCTGTCGCGGTGGATAGTAGCGGTACGGTATGAACGGAGGACTGGCCTCATTCTGGCTAACGGCGCCACTGGAATCAAAATCAAACGTTCTGCTTGGCGGGGTCGTCAATCCGTTCGGGCTCCATGTGTCAAACACATGATTCCTTTCCCGAGACTCAGGACCGATCGGCAGCGAAGGGCCATAATTCCGATTGATTCGTCGCGATGAATTGTAGTCTCCATGGATCACGACCGTGTTGCCGCCGGAATCCTGTATCTGAGTGCGAAAGCTGTGGGACGGGACAACAAATCGCTGCAGACGATCGTCCCAGATTTCCACTTTGAACTGATGCACGTTCGCCAGCAGAAGGTCCTCAACCTTTCTGACACCGCCACGTCCGGTGGTGCCACGGAATTCGTCGATGACGCCGGTCGTCTGATTAAGATTCAAGGGTGTTCCGGTGGCGTTGTCCAGGTCCATTGGATTGCCGTTGCCAACCAGCGAGCCTGTGTTCAGGTCAGCGAAGTTCTGTCCCGACGACAACGGCACTGTGACTTCGTCTTCATTTGCTGTCCGGCACGCGGCCAGCGGCCAATTAAAATCCGGATGGGAAGTCTCTGCGTGAGTGAATCGTCCGATAAACAGACGATTAATCGTATTGTCATGTTCCCGTGACAGACCACTGACGGCATTAAACCCGAACCGCACCGAAGGAATCCCTAAAGATGTCGCCGTCGGTGACGGGTCATCGTTAGATAACGCATCTACCCCGACAAACCGCACATTCGTGGGAAGAAACGGAGCGATCGAGCTCAGGACTGGCGTTGCTGCGAAATCGAAATGGCCCCAGAAATCGTTTGTTGCCCTGACGTTCCAGGCGTCGGGCGCATCATCACCTGCTGCCAGTGCGAAGTGATTGACTACCGACGAATCCGTCTGATTCACAGCCAGTGGCGTCTGGACATAGGCGAATGCACCAGGAAGTCCGGGCGGACTCGTGTATGCATTGTCGCCAACGGTGCTGTTGGGCTGAACGCTGAGATCTTCTCCGGCAACCGCCAATGGTTCCCGAAGCAGCATCACTCGCCGATACAACGCCCCGTTGCGAATAAAGTAGGAAATTTCGGCAGCTGTCGAGCCGCCGACATTGTTGGCGTTGAGACTTGCGTCGTCGGCATCCGGTTGGTTCGGATTGAAGCGAAGAGTTGTACGTCGCGGCGTTCCGTCGAAATCCGGATCTGCACTCAGGTCGTACAGCAGTTTGGCGGAGCCAAAGAACTGTGAATCGTCTGCATTCTCCTGGGAGAGGTTGGCATTCACTGTGAACTGAAAAAGGTCGTCCTGCCCACTGTCGGTCTCATTTGTTGAAATGTAGATGTATCCGGCTCGTTGGCCAAACGAAGTTGGTGACGTGCCAGAACTTTCACCGGGGTAGAACGGCTGTACGTACCGAAACGACCGTTTTGAGAGATCTGCCTTCAGGATCGTTGTTAGTGCACGTGCCTGTTGATCATTCTTCGCAATGCCTTGCTGCTTGCTGACGGCGTCGGTCGCCATCTGAAAAATGGCGGTAAACATCGTCATCATCAACAGCACCAATGTCACGGACACCAGCATCTCGACCAGGGTAAAACCCCGGCGATGGGCTGGCATTCGTTTCTGTTTTGATACTGAAGTATTCATAGGGCTGGCTTCATCCCGTGTTTGGTCCCGCTGGGACCGCAGCACGTAGTAATCGCTGTTGCCGTTTCACGGCTGTGTGTTATTTGTTGTTCTGGTTCCATGGGCTGACGCCCACGGCAACGTGCCTGTGCCGCTTCGCGGCCATCCGTTGTGTTCTCGTTTTGTGTTTGGTCCCGAAGGGACCGCAGCAATCGCTGTTGCCGTTTCACGGCTGTGTGTTATTCGTTGTTCTGGTTCCATGGGCTGACGCCCATGGCTACGTGCCTCTGCCGCTTCGCGGCCATCCGTTGTGTTCTCGTTTTGTGTTTGCTCCCGAAGGGACCGCAGCACGTAGCCACGGGCGTTCGCCCGTGGTTATGGTGCCGTAGTGATTGTCAGCCGTGAAACGGCGGCAACAAATTGTGGTTTGTTGAATGACATGATTGACGATGCTGTTGCCGTTTCACGGCTGTGTGTTATTTGTTGTTCTGGTTCCATGGGCTGACGCCCATGGCTACGTGCCTATGCCGCTTCGCGGCCAACCGTTGTGTTCTCATCAGAAACCAAGATTCAATAATTCGGTCGGAATGTTCCGTGAGCCCATGGGATACACATCGATAATTCCTGCGGGAAACATTGCGCCACCGAAGCCGGTTGTGTCACTGCCGTTCAGGCTGCCGTCGTCAAAACCATCGGCCCCCGCCCCTTCGGAGGATCGAATTGAAGTTTCCAGCGTCACCAGATAGTCGTAAGTCCCCCATGGCGTTGTAGGTGGGCTGATCAGTGGCGGTTCCTGTACATCCTGTATGCGATACCACACTCCGTTGTTCGCGTCGAAAATAAATTTCCCTTTGCGGATATTGGGCACGGTGGTGTCGCCAGCGGTGACTCTTGATGGCAATCGTACGCCCACGGTTCGGGTCCCTGCCAGAAACGTGGCCTGAAACAATCGTTCATCAGTCACGTCGACACCGTCATTAAAGCGGACGACCACATCGATGTTGCGAGCGAGCCCATCGCTTCTTCGTCGCACGTTCAGCATCCATGAAAAGTCGCTGACTTTTCGTGACTGCAGCAGGACACGAGAGGCCACTTCTTCACCAGCCTCCAGCACTCCATCGTTGTCCTGGTCGACACGAAACTCGAATGGCAACGACCGCTCATCGAGTGATCTATTCATATTGAAGTCTTCTCCTGACTCAAGGCTGCCATTGGCGTTCAGGTCTTCGGTGTAGTATGCGATCCTGGTTGCTGTATCCAGGCTCAGCAGAGGAAACGCCTGACTGAACTTGCCGTCCTGAGAGAACAAAACAATTCGATAAAATTCGGGATCCTCTACCAGATATCCGCCGTTACCGTCGGCCGGCAGAAGCAGGGATGATGTAGGAACCTGCGTCAGGTCGTTGTCCGTCAACAGCTCAACCAGGCCTGCCACGGTGACGTTGCCCGCCTGAGTGTCGACCTGCGTTTCCCAGCCGTCTCCCTGGTTCCCCAGATTCAGTGCAATCATGCGAATGGCGCTGGCATGGGCAGCTGACGTTCCGGGATTGCCACCATCGGTTGCCGTCAGGCCGCCTCCCCAGCGAATGATGTTGCCGGCCGGGCTGGTGCCATCATTTCCAAAAGTCCTGGCTGCTGCAGCGTTCCCATCGGCAAAGTGGGTATAGAAACCGACAGGGTCGATCACATAATTCCGAACATTTCGGCCCCTGAAATGCTCAACAAGGTTGCCGTTATTGTCGGGGTCAAAAATCAGGTGGGGCCGAACATCCAGCAGCGTTTCCACATTGTATTTCGTGATGGCGGCATTCGTCAGCTGCGTGGCCTGCAGGGCCCGCAGCATGGAAATCGGGAACAGCACGGCAACAGACGAAACTCCGATACTCATGATCATGAGTGACATCAGCACTTCGACAAGGGTTACACCCTGTCGAGCATTCGTTATGCCGCCGTTTTCACTTGTCTGGTGTTGTCGTTGCGTATCTCTCATTTCGCCACCTCACCGGTCTCGGCGAATCGGAATGGATCGTCAGCGATTCCGTCGTTATCTGCGTCGGGGTCTGAGCTACCGGTTTCGCCGACGTACGCATTGACTCCATGTACGGAAATCGCACCGGTCTGAGCGAACAACGTCACGATTCGTCGGTCTTTGACAATGTATTTTCCTTCCCACGTCAGCCAACTCACAACATTCGGATCAATTTCGTCGGTTGGAACGAATGGCGACCCGGAAGCTACAATCACATCAAACGCCGGCAACCCGATGGAGCTGATCAGCTGTTCCTTAAGAAACAGCGAGTCCTCTGAATCACACACATAGAAGTGCAAAACTCCCTTGGCCGCAGCATCACCGATCACGTTGCCGCGAGGTGAGAACATCAGGTCCATAAACCCGGAATACAGGCTGTTCCCTGTGCTCGCCGGCCGCCAGATGTCGGGTACGTTGGAACCGTCCAGGTCAAGGACAACACCTTCCGGAAAGAGCAGTGGGTCCTGAGGCAGAATTCGAGACGGCAGTTCAATTTCGTAGGTCAGGTTTTGAAAAGCGATTTCCTGTCCCGCATTTCCACCATCGGCATAGGGTATGTCCAGGATCAGGAACTGTTCATCAGTCGGCGCCATGAATGTGTCAATCAACCCGGTATTAATTGTATACCAATTGCCGGTTGGGCCAGCGGGAATCCGCATCCGCAGTCCGTTGGTCAGCCACCCGCGGCGTTTCAGGTTCCACCAGCCGGGATTGTTGGAACCACGTATTTTGATCAGCAGGTCACCGTCGTCTTCGAAACTTCCATTCCCATCTCCGTCAATCCGCATGATGTCAATGCCACTGGAATCCTTTGGGGCTCCCCATGTTCCCCCCGGTGCGATGTAGGCCATCGCCGAAATGGTGCGGCTTTCTGCACCCGCGCTTGAACTGCCTGGTGCTGCGGGCTCAATGAACAGCCTGACGCCGCGAGGCTCTTTGCTGTAAATCGCTCGGTCGCGTGCTCCGGCCAGAAATGACTGAAACTGTCCTGCCGCGCCGGAGACCCGATCACTTTCACGAGCGAAGTTCACGGCACCAATGGTCATGGACATGATGATCACGATGATCGTGATGACCACCAGCAGCTCGACCAACGTGAATCCAGGTCGTGACCGTGTTTGTAGGTGCAGAGTGCGAATCATCTTCTGCCTCCTGCGCGTCGATTTCGGTTCGTGACGTTATCGAAGAGCTGTTCGACGATTTCGTCGGAGGGCAGTGTGATTCCAAAACCGGGAGTGAATGTTCCGGCATACTGTGCCAGGTTGCCAAAAATCCCCTTCGATGGATCTGTTTCCGTCGGTTCTCTCAACCCCAGCAGTTCGTCAGGGCCGGCTGATACGATCAGCGGTGCGTGGTATGTATCAGGCGTGTGGTATTTTGCTTCGTTGAATTCACGGGTCAGATCAATTCCCATGTCCTTATATTTTGGGTCTTCAATAAAGGTGTACAGAATTCCTACCGGGTCATCGGGGTCAACCAACATGAGGTCTCGCTGCGTTGCCCCTCCGATGGCGAATGGTGACGGGGGAAGCCCCCTCACAAGCAAACCGGCGTATTCTCGTTCCGATACCAAAATCTCACGAAGCTTATCGCTCTCGTCACCGTCGGGGGTGGGGTCCACTTCTGTGTTGTCATTGACAATGTCGAAGTCGGGGGCGAACGGATTGGGGGCTGTGGGATCAAACAACCGAGTGGGCCAGCGATAAAACCTCAGGGGATGGCCCCACGCGTCGATGAATTCCGGAAAACCGTCCAGATCCGTGTCGGCGACCTCAGAGGGAGTGAACTGGTCTGCGTCGACAGGCGAGGAGCCAAACGTGCCACTCTGCGTGAGAGTAAAGTAAAGCAACTCCGAACTCTCGGTCCCATGAACGTCTTCACTTGTCTGGGCGGCGAGCTCGTGAGCCAGATGGACAGCCCAGTTGGATGAAACTCGGGTGTTGACATCGGGGCGGGTGGGGTTGGAATTTCCCTCATCAATAAGTTGTTGTGTTGCAATTGGGTATGCCGACTTGCGGTATAACACGAACGGCAGACCGTATGTCGAATCCGTCACTGCAGCGGTTAGCTCCGGCGGCCCACTGGGCGTCGCCCCGCCTCCAACATTCAACTCTGCAATCCGTTGGGGAAATTCAAAGCGAAACCCGGCTTTTCGAGCCAGCAACAGGATGGCCGGAGGAGCCTCGTCGGGATGGGTGTCGTAATAGTCGAAACGTCCGTCGATGGCTCTTAGCAATCCAACTGTGCCTTTGACATATTGATCTCTGCGGTTGCCCTTGAACGCTCGATCGAATGCCTCAATTCGCTGCTCCAACAACCGGGTCACTTTAAGTATGGTTGTCTTTGTGGCTTCTTCTTCGGCCTGTACCGTGATGCCCGACATCACCACAACACTGATTGTCATGATAAAGCCGATGATCGTCACCACCATCAGCAGTTCGATCAGCGTGAAGGCGCTGCGATTCTGATTGTGTGGATGTGATGTGATCATGGTTGTGTGCCGACGTTTGGGTCGTTTAAGAAATATCATTCATCCCGCTACGGGCGTCCTGCCGCCGTTTCACGGTTATGTGTTCGTGTTGTTCTGCCCCCATGGGCTGACGCCCATGGCTACGTGCTGAGGCCGCTTCACGGCATGAATCGATTTTGTGTTGTTTTCCGTTCGCTGTTGCCACTTCGCGGCTGTGATTGGTTACCGTCCGAGCGTACCGCCCGGCTTGAAAGAGGCGACATTGTCGGCTTCTTCCCGCGACACATCTTCATCTTCGGAATACTTTGGTCGACTGTCGTTTGCGCTACCATCGCTGACAAAAGGATTGGGAGCCGGGTCGAATCCGAACTCCCCATCTTCACCGGGCGAAATGATCTGGAACGACGACTTCTTCCATGCGGTCTTGCCATTTCCTTCGACATAATGGTTCAACGATCCATTGGCGGTTGTGTAGCCCTGTCCGTTGTTGCTGGAAACGTACAACAGCGGAACGGTCTGATCGGGCAACGCGTCGACGTACTCCAGCATGCCATCGTTGTCCGTGTCCACCAGCCGTGCTGTGTCAAACTCATAAGGAACGGTGCGATTCTCGCCAGCACGAGTAAATGGGTTAATCGGGTTCTTGGAGAAACCCAAATTGCCAACGTTCGGCTGCTCCATGCGGACTCCGCCCAGGAAGAACACCAGACACTCCGATGCGTTGATGGCAAGCACATCATTGGCATCTCCGTCGCCATTGAAATCATGTTGGGCCGTGAAATTGAACTGCGGCCAGATTCGGCGGAGACGAGTTCTTGAGGTTGACTTCCATGCGGTGGCTGATGGATCTTCCGTCAGTGTCAATGTACTCCATGGCTCAAGCCCAAACTCCGACTTGAACGAAGTGATTCCCGTGGTCAGTCGACTGAATTCGGCCTGCACCTCTGCAGTTCGAGCGTTTCTCATCGCTCCACCGATTGCCGGCAGGATCAACGCAAGCAGGATGCTGATGATGGTGATAACGGCCAGCAGTTCCAACAGAGTGAAACCGCTACGTGTGGTTTGGGTCGTTGATTGTCTGGTCATACGTTTCATGGTTGTTAGCCAATCGATTTTGGTGCGAGTTCTGTCGCCGTTTCACGGCTTGTGTTTGTGTCGTCGTTGTTCCATGGGCTCGCGCCCATGGCTACGTGCTTTTGCCGCTTCGCGGCACGTATCTTCCTCAGGACAGATCGTTCAGTAATTTAATCAGCGGCAGGAAAAGGGCGATCACGATGAAACCCACAATTAAACCCAGGACCACCACCATGATCGGTTCCAGCAAACTGATCAGACTCTCAACCTTCACTTCCACTTCTTCGTCGTACACATCCGCCACTTTGTAGAGCATGTCGTCCAGGGCACCTGTTTCTTCACCCACGTCCACCATGTTCACCACCATGTCATCCACGATTCTGGCTTCCCGCAACGGCACAGCGATGGTTTCCCCTTCGCGAATCGCCGTGTAAATATTGTCGAACGCCCGGACAAAGACGTTGTTGCCCGCCGTGTCTCTTGAGATCAACAGGCCCTCCAGGATTGGCACCCCCGATGCAATTAGAGTTCCCAGCGTTCGAGTGATTCGCGCAATAATCCCCAGGTGCAGAATCTTTCCAATGAGCGGGATGCGTAACGCCAGCCAATCGACCACGAAGGCCCCCGTCTTGTTCTTCTTGACGATCTTGATGAACAGGTAGAACGCGATTGGCCCAATGAACAGCATGTACCAGTACTTCAGCATCCAGTCGCTGAAACTGATCAGCATTTCGGTCATCGCAGGCAGGTCGGTACCAAAATCCGAAAAGATCTTCTTAAACTTCGGGATGATGAACATCATAATGAACGACACGATACCAACAGCCACGGTGATGACCGCACACGGGTAAATCATGGCACCCGTAATCTTGCGTTTGAGTGACTGAGCCCGTTCTTTGAACTCCGCCAGACGCTGCAGAATCACTTCCAATGCACCACCGGCTTCACCGGCACGCACCATGTTCACATACAGGTTGTCAAAGGCCTTGGGCTGTTTACCCATCGCTTCCGACAAAGTGTTGCCCGATTCCACGTCCTCAATGACATCCATCAGGCAGTTCTTCAGGGCACCTGGCTTGCTCTGCCCTTCAAGAATTCTGAGACTTCGCAGCAACGGCAGGCCCGCGTCCTGCAGAGTCGACAACTGACGCGTAAACGTACATAGAATCTTGGGCTTCACGCCACCAATCGTAAACGTCTTGGCCTTGTCGTTCTTGCCCTTGGAGGCTGTGGCCTTGGTTTTCTTCTTCCGTTCTTTCTCACGGATCTTCGTAACGTAGAAACCCTTTTCACGGATTATCGTCTGAGCTTCACCCTCAGACGGAGCCTCGATGGTGTCTTTCACCTCAAGACCAGTGCTGTCCATTGCTTCATATTGGAAGACGGGCATAACATCACCTCTACGTTCGTTTCCACGGACTCACTGTTGTCGGCTGCACAGTTGACTTCTAACTGAGCCGACTGAATTCAAAGATCCAGGCGACGTCTCGACATCAACCACCGCTGACCGTAGCAACTCGCTACAAATTTGATTCACCCGCAGAAACATTTCGCAGCTGCTGAAAGGGATTCAACATCCGCTGATGCTTAACTGGCAAACCGTGTTCCGTGATATTAAATTGTCTGTAAAGCCACATGACCAATCGGTTTAAGGCTGCTGCGAAACCGCGTGTTGGCGGCGTCCGCCAGTCGTGTTTGATTCTGCTGCAGCAGAACAGGACTGTTCGTGCCGCCGGATTATTCAACGTCTTCCATAACTGTTTCGCGAACCACTTCATCGATCGTTGTGTGGCCGTCAAAAATCAGCTTCAAACCTGATTCCCGCAGCGTAGTCATGCCCTGGTTTCTGGCAACATCGCGAATTTCATCGGCCGACTGTTCCGACGCGACGCAGTCACGAATCTCGTCCGTGACCTCCATCAATTCGTAGATGCCAACTCGGCCTTTGTACCCGGTGTTGTTGCAGCGGGAACAGCCTTTGCCGTAGTAGAATTTGTACTTTCGAGCGGTGTCCAGCGGCAGTTGCAGCTCCAGCAGCAACTCGTCCGATGGCTCGAATTCAGTGCGGCACTCACTGCAGATTCTGCGTACCAGTCGTTGAGCAAGAATGGCTTCGACAGTGGCGGTAATCAGGAACGCCGGCACTCCCATATCCCGCAGTCGCGTGATCGCGGTGGGCGCGTCATTGGTATGTAACGTGCTGAACACAAGATGCCCTGTCAGCGCACTTTGGACTGCGATTTCCCCTGTTTCATAGTCTCGAATTTCACCCACCAGAATCTTGTCCGGGTCGTGACGCAGGACCCCTCGCAGGATCGATGAGAAGGTAACGCCAATGTCCGGATTGATCGGGCATTGCATGATGCCTTCGATGTCATATTCGATTGGGTCTTCGCTGGTGATGATCTTGGTGGAAACATCGTTCAGTTCGTTCAGGGCGGAGTACAGGGTCGTGGTCTTGCCGCTGCCGGTAGGGCCGGTCACCAGCACGATCCCGTTCGGCAACTCCACCACTCTGCGGAAACGGCTGAGCGTGGTTGCGTCCATGCCGATTTTGTTGAGGTCCAGAGCCACCACGGTTCGGTCAAGGATTCGCATGACGACCGCTTCGCCGAACAATACCGGCAACACACTGACTCGCAGGTCCACCTGATTGCCACCGACGTTCAATTCAATACGTCCATCCTGCGGCAGACGACGTTCCGCGATGTCCAGGTCGGACATAACCTTAATTCTGGAGATAATGGCGTTGGCCAGATGGCGGGGCGGCGGCACCATTTCGTACAGAACACCGTCCGCCTTGACGCGGATCTTGAATTCGTCTTCAAACGGTTCAAAGTGGATGTCGCTGGCCTGATCGCGAATGGCCAGCAGAATTACCATGTTCAACAGCTTTTTGATCGGAGCCGCGTCCGATAATTCCTCCTCCGAAGAAAGGTCGTAGCCTCTGATTCGGCTATCGTCTTCGTCGTCAGTCGCCAGTTCGTCGATGACGTCTTCGATACTCTCTTCGCGGTCCGCGTAGTACTGAGCGATCGCCTCTTCGACTTCCACCAGAGTGGAGACTGCACCGCGAATTTCGTTGCCCAGAAAGTTGCGCAGGTCATCCAGAGCGGCGACGTTCTGAGGATCAGCCATGGCCACCGTCAGCACATCGTTGCGCAATGACACCGGCATGATCTTGTAGATTTCGGCCATCGTCTGCGGAACGAGTTCCAGCACCTGTGGCGGAATATTGGTTTCTGCCAGGTTGATGACCGGCATGCCCCACTGTTCCGCCAGTGCCTCAGTGACCTGAGTTTCGGTCACCATGCCCATGCGCACAGCGACCTGTCCGATCAGGCCCGAGCTTTGTTTCTGCTCTTCCAGAACATCCCAAAGCTGGTCATCCGTCAGAGAACCGAGATCAACAAGAATTTGTCCGAGTTTGCGTTGAGCCATAAGTTGTACCGGACCGGGTTACTGTCTACTGCATTGCGAACGTCACTGTCGCCCGAGAACAAGAGGGGGCGAAGGGGCGGCTTTCCAGCTGAGCCTTAATCATCGTCATCGTCTTCATCGTCGTCGTCTTCAAAGACACCCTTCTTCGCACGCTCAATCCTGGCGCGAAGTTCGCCGGGGTTGTTTGATTTCATGATTATGGTCTGTTCTTCCACCAGACCGTTCTTCCACAGGTTGAACAGGGAGTCGTCCAGCAGAATCATGCCGAACTTGCGGCCCGTCTGGATAGAAGAATTGATGCGGAAGGTCTTGCCTTCGCGAATCAGGTTCGAGATCGCACTGGTCACCACCAGCATTTCGTAGGCCGCGACAAGCCCCTTGGGTTTTCTTGGCAGCAGAGCCTGACTGAGAATTCCGATGATGCCGTTCGCCAGCTGTGTACGAATCTGTTCCTGCTGATTGGTCGGGAAAACGTCAATGACTCGGTCGACCGTACCCTGAGCACCGGTTGTATGCAGCGTTCCAAAGACGACGTGGCCGGTTTCCGCAGCTGTAATGGCAGCTTCGATGGTTTCCAGGTCTCGCATTTCCCCCACCAGGATCACGTCCGGATCCTGTCGCAGGGCACCACGAAGTGCATCGGGAAAACTAGTGCAATCCACGCCGATTTCACGCTGGTTGATCGTCGACTTCTTATGCTCGTGGTAGTACTCGATCGGGTCTTCCATCGTGATGATGTGGTGATCGAGGTTGTTATTCATCCAGTTGATCATGCTGGCCAGGCTGGTCGTCTTTCCTGATCCTGTTGGGCCGGTCACCAGAAACAGGCCTCGAGGCCGCTGGATCAGCTCTCTGACCACGGGAGGCAGGCCCAGCTGTTCGAACGTCAGAAACTCGTTCGGAATTTGCCGCAGCACCATGCCGATCATCCCGCGTTGTTTGAACACGGAAACTCGGAAACGAGCCTTGTCACCGAAGGCAAAGCCAAAGTCTGTCCCCCCGCGTTCCTGCAGCTCCTGTTGGTTGCGTTCCGGCGTGATGCTCTTCATCAGGGCCGTTGTGTCTTCTTTTTCCAGGCTCTTGGTTTCCAGACGAACCATGTGCCCACTCTGTCGCACCACCGGTGGCTGGCCGACTGTGATGTGCAGGTCGCTGATGCTTTCGCGGACGACCGTTTCCAACAGTTTGTCGATCTGAAGTTGGCGGGGAGCCATTCACTATCTCCTGTTCACAGCAAGCCCGCCGCAGCCGGATAGGCATACGGCGATAGCGGATGAGTGGTGTTGACGTCGGGGTTCGAAGACACACAGCTAGTGCATTGTTACAGCCAGGTTTTAGGGTTGGCGAGGAAAACGGGGTCAGGTACCAAAAACCGGAACGGCCCGAAGGGTGCTTTGCATTCTTGGTACCTGATCCCCTTTTCCGGCGAATGCTTCCACCCTGACTTTTGCCTGTGACAAAGCACTGGTTCGGCATGTACGCAACCAAAAGCGAGCCGCTGTGGGAAACAGCACAGCGTGTTCCCGGTGTCGGATCAATGGCCACGTGCAAACTGGGGCGTTGTGGAAAAATACTCTCGCCGATCGAAGGGGACTGCGTGTCTTGTTTCTGTGGGACATCCGTGTTCCGGGTTCGCAGTAAGGCATCAAGAAAGAAAAAACAAAGAAAGAAAGAAAGGCTTTGTGACAGGTAGCGTATTGTGAAGCCTGACACGCCGGAAATCCAGAATTGAACGTTTTTGATCACTCAATGCCCACCACTGGACAGTTTGTAGACCTCCGCCAGCGAAGTCAGTCCGGCCATCGCTTTGTCTTTAGCGTCATCGACTAACGTTCGCATGCCGAACAGGCGGGCCTGCCGCCGAATGTTCTGCGACGGTTCGCTGTTGAATGCCATCTCGCGAAGCGTTGAATTCATTGTCATCAGCTCGAATACAGCTCGACGTCCCGAATAACCAGTGTGCTGACAGTTATTGCAACCCTTGCCTCGCACCCAATCACTGCCTTCAATTTCCTCGGACGTCAATTCGAAGTAGTCCACCTCGTCCGGTGTTGGCTGATACGGCTCCTTGCATTTGGTGCAGACGACTCGCACCAGTCGCTGTGCCATCACTGCCATCAGGGACGAAGCCACAAGGAATGGCTGCACTCCCATGTCAATTAAACGTGTAATAGATCCGGGCGCATCGTTCGTGTGCAGTGTACTAAAGACCAAGTGTCCGGTCAAACTGGCTTGTACCGCCATCTCTCCTGTCTCTGTGTCGCGGATTTCTCCTACCAGAATTACGTTCGGCGCCTGCCGCAGCATGGACTTAATAATCATCGCGAAATCGAAGCCAATGGCGTGCTTTACCTCGACCTGATTGATTCCCGGCAGGTAATACTCCACCGGGTCTTCGGCGGTAATGATTTTGCGGTCAGGCCGGTTGAGCTCTCCGAGTGCACTATAAAGTGTGGTCGTTTTGCCCGATCCTGTGGGACCTGTCACCAAAAAGATACCATTGGGCCGTCTAATAATATTCTGGAAGCTGCGGTAGTTTTCGTCGCTGAAGCCCAGGTTGCGGATCCCAATCTTGATGTTGTCGCGGTCCAAAATACGCATGACGACCGCCTGACCATGGTTTGTGGGCAGGATGCTGACGCGGAGGTCGAATTCCTTGGCTCCCATCCGTGTCTTGATTCTTCCGTCCTGTGGGCGACGTTTTTCGGAAATGTCCATGCTGGCCATAATTTTGATACGCGACAAAATGGCTGGCAGCAGTCTTTTTGGCGGACTTTCGCGTTCAATCAGTGAGCCGTCAATGCGATAGCGAATCCGCACGCGGTCTTCGAAGGGTTCGACGTGAATGTCGCTGGCCCGCATTTGCATCGCTTCACTGATCATCAGGTTCACCAACCGGATGATGGGTGCACTATCGTCCTCGTCACCCTGAACGGCGGCTTCCGCCTCTGTGTCGGTGAAATCGATTTGGGTTTCGGTGAATTCGGAGATCATGGTGTCGACGGATTCCGTTTCCGTCTGGCCATAGTGCCTGTTAATCGCCCCCTGGATGGATTCCATAGGAGCCATCACAACCTTGATATCCCGATTCAACACGAATCGCAGCTTGTCCAGAACCTCGATGTTATTTGGATTGTGCATGGCGATCACAACGGATTCGCCTTCCAGGCTGGTCGCGATCACAATGTTTTCCCGAGCCATGGATTCCGTGATCAACTCGATCACACTGTTTGGTATCTGCAGACCTTCCAGTTCCACGTACTCGTAGTTGAACTCCTCTGCCTGGGCTTGGCCCAGGTCAGCGGCCGAAATATACCCCAGCCGGGTCAACGCATCTTCGACGGTGAGCCCGAGGTTGGCGGCCATCGAGCGGGCTTCTTCGAGCTGAGATTCCCCAATCGTGCCGTCATCAACGAATCGTTGCAGCCAATCTGCCATTACAAGAAACTCCGATTGATTCAGAAGGAAATTCGCTGATAAAACAGCGATATTGTCGGCAGCGACACTGCATCCGGTACAACAATTCGTTTGTCGAACGCATAACCGGAGGCGAAGGTCGTTGCGGAGAGGCGAATCAGCAACGGCCAGCGAATTCGGCTATAGATCCAGCGAATTCAGCGACTAGTTTTGTGAAAACGTGCCAATGCTGACCGAGACAGGCATGTAAAGCAAGAGAACGGATCGTTCCGGGGAGAATACACGTGGGATGGCCATATCTGGAGGGTTAATCTGCCGGTATCGTCGTGTCATCGATGATTTCAAGTTCAGCAGTTTCAATTCCAGCCACACCGTGAATTGGAGCGATGAGGTGAAAGGTGCATCCTTTTTCGGGTGTATTGTTCTGTGCGTCAAGGCTTCCCCCCTGTGATTCACAGACCTCACGGCTGATCGCCAGCCCCATTCCCAGCCCGTCTTTCCGGCCGGAATAGAACTTCCGGAACACGATGTCGGTATCGTCTGCAGGGAGTCCCGGGCCATTGTCCCGGACAGACACTGTGACGCGCCCATGTTCGGGAACTGCACGGACCAATAGTTCTATGCGGGGCCGATCGATGCCGCATTCACAGCACGCTTCCAACGCATTGATAATAAGGTTAACCAGCACGTGTGTCGTCTGGGCCTTATCGACGACAACGGTCAGGTTCGGCGACTCAGGCGCGGGAATCAAGTCCGCGTCGCGGCCTCGTGTCGTTGGAATCACCATCATGGTGGCCTGCTGCAGAAGCTCGTCCACCAGCACGGGTTCTGTCGACAGCGATTTGAACTTAACGAAGTTCCGAATGCCCTGAATGATGTCGGCGGAGTGGATTACTGATTTTTCGATGCTGGCCAACGCGTCTCGGCAATTGTCGGCATTGGCCGTGCCTTTCTGGAAGCGTCGCTGAACGAGGTTGCAATAATTCAGGATCGCCTGCAATGGCTGGTTCAGCTGGTGCGAGAACTCGGTGCTCATCTGCCCCAGGAGACTAAGGCGAGACGCCTTCACGAGTTGTTCCGTCAAATCCCGGACTTCTTCCTGCAGCACCTTGTCCGAATGATTATCGGTCAGATACAGCGTGGCCCAGCAGGCACACGCAGTGCCCATCGGTTCGATTCTGGCCAGAAACCAACGTGGTTCACAATGATCAAGTGACATCTTAAAGTCGAAGGTTCGGACATCGCCGGACTTCACCGCTGTTTGAATCTGCTCTTTCAGCTCGCGGTGGAAACTTCGCACGACAACATCGGTCAGGCGCAGTCCCAGCAGCTTTGGCGTGGCCTCGTCAGCCCCAAATGTTGTGGTATTGCAGATGACGAAACGATCATCGACACAAAAAGCGAAGTCGCATGCCTGATCGGCAATCCGTTTCCACTGCCGGAGCTTGCGGCTGCGTTTCCGCTCCTGACGGATTCGCAGGACGTTGTTCAGCAGGATGGAACCGTTCAGTTTCAACAACTCGAAGAATTCGTCGTGTTCAGGATAATTGTGGACCTCTCGACAGGCAACTCCCAGAATCCCTCGCAACCGACCGTCGACATGCAGCGGACACAGAATGTATGAAGAACAATCCAGCTGTTTCATCAGGCCGGTAATCAGTCGGCCGCCACTGGTGGATCCCGCTCGGACTTCCGCAATCTGATCGGCTCGCAGGCATTTCTGGACTTCCGCTGACAATAACTGAAACTGAAAGTGTTTCAGTGTTGCCAGGTCGGCGTCGGTCGCTGCCCATCCGGAGTGGTACCTCAAACCCACACGTCCGGTGCCAGCGTTGTCCAGTCGGGCTCGGAATAACTGAATATCGATGGCATCGATGGCACGGGCCTGACTTTGCAACAGGCGACAGACCGTGCCGTGTAATTGAGTCGGCGACATCGACCTGAGCATTTCCGTCGCGCGGAAGGCACAGCGGCGAAGTCCCTTGGCAACGTGACGACTGACCGCGTGTTCCGGTGTCGACATTGTTGACGAATCACTTTCGTCTGCTGCAATACCGCCCCGTTCTGGCACAAATGAGCTCCTGAAAACTAACTTTGAAGTCGGTTGTTTCTGCCCTCAATGAGCCTTATCCGTGTTTTTCCCACGTTCAACGGATGCGGTTTAACACGTTTGGGACATAGTCCGAGTCCGTTGCGGCTTTATCGCGTGACGCGCCCAATCAGGGCCGGCACTCCCCACACCCTCCCTATGATAGCGAACAAACCAGTTGAGTTTCATCGATGACCAGGAATCCGGCCTGCTGTTCTCACTCCGCGATGGCAGAGAACACAGGAAAGTCTGCTAACATCCACTGTTGATTCATCTGAACGTCACGGTCCCGAATGGACAAAATTTGTATGCAAAACCACAGATTCAGACGGCCGATGCGTGCCGTCCTGGCCGTCCTAGCCGTCATCTTCAGCTTCTGTACCGGCATTGTAAGTGCTGATCCTGATATTCTGCTGGTACCGATCCCGGATACGCCGACATGGCTGCGGCAATCGGTGCGAATCAGCGGCCCGGTGAAGACCCCGCTGGAACTCACTCTCACCGCAACGGGTTCTGTTTCCGCCTATTATAACGGCCAACGTCTGGTGAAAAACACTGCCATGAACGGAGGTCTGGTGACGTGGGATGTCACGTCCCTTGCGCGAGAGGGAGTCAACTGCATTGCGATCACGATCGCTCCGCGCCCGGAGGCGGCGACACGGCTGGGGGCCGGATTTTTCCGTCGGCAACAGAATCTGATGGATCAATCCGGATGGAAGATCGCGCCATCCCCGCCACCGGTCGGCTGGCAGCAAACCGATTTTAATGATCGTGACTGGAAGACAGTGGCATCGACGGGGCAGCTGGACATTGCCACACTGACACCCGATCGGCAGCGACGTCTTGACTGGAAACCTGTCCCGGTAAAGCCTCGTGGCGCCGACGAAGCATTTCGATTTCGTGACGGAGACCACGTGTTGCTGGTTGGGGGGACGTTCGTTGAGCGTGCTCAGACCTTTGGTCACCTGGAGTCAGCTCTGACGGCTGCGGCCAGTCAGCACAATGTGACATTTCGCAATCTCGGCTGGAGTGCCGACACGGTCTTTGCGGAATCCCGGGGCATCTTTGACACACCTGCCAAGGGCTACGAGCGTTTGATTGAACACGTTCGCGCAGAGGAGCCGTCCGTCATCATGTTGTTCTATGGTCAGAACGAAGCCCTGAGTTTCGATGACGGCCCTGATGCCATCCACCGGTTTTCAGATCAACTGCGTCAACTGCACCGGGACCTGACGACCACGGGAGCGGACATTGTGTTCGTGTCGCCCCATCCGTTCCTTGCGATGGCGGCACCACTGCCGGACCCGTCGCGCTGGAACAACCGAGTGGCGGAATTTTGTGGCGCTGTTAGAACCGTCGCAGATTCTGTCGGCGCTCTCTACGTCGATCTGTTTGCAGACTTTGCCCGGGAACTTCGCAGGGCAGACACCCTGCTGTCCATTTCCGATTCTCTACCCGTTGATTTGTCGGAGCATCCGGAAATCAGAATCGCGATGAACGGCAAATGGACAGACAACGGGATGCACTGGAACGACGCTGGTTACGCCGGTGTCGCTCAGCTTGTCGCGACGCGATTTTTTGACCATACGGCAACTCAGCCGATGATTCAGGTGGATGTGGGAGCCACCAGTGTATCAGCTGTCGGAGGAGACCTGCGGAACATCCGCTGGAATCCTGATACGAAGCAACCTGTCACTTTCGAATTCCGCAGGACGTCGGTTTCTGCGATTCCGACATGGATTGCGATCGAACCACTGCCGAATGCCACGTCATTGCCCGCAGTTCAGATTACCGGTTCGGATGATCAGCCTGTGTCGCTTAGTCGCCATTTGCAAAACGACGATGGCGTGACCAGATTTGCGGATCAGCAGAACGCAGCGTACGAAAATCTGCGGCAGCTGGTGGTTCGCCGAAACGAACTGTATTTCCATCGCTGGCGTCCGCAGAATATTACGTATCTGTTTGGTTTCAGAAAACATGAGCAGGGTAACAATGCCAGCGAGATCGCGCAGTTTGATCCCCTGATTGATAAGTTGGAAGAACGGATTCGCACGGCCAGGCAGCCAACGTGGGTCACTGTTTCCGTTGCGCTGACTGATTAAAGCAGTCTACTTATTGTCGTGGACGATATTGGCTCGTGGGGGGTAACGAAACTGCAACTGAAAGGCGTTCTTCGCGGCCACAAGGCAGCGTGAAACGCTGTAGGATTCAACTGTCGCCACCCGCCGAATCGGTCGCTCAGGTTGGACTGACGACCATGTCCACCTCCAGCAGGGCCAGACGTGCGGAGATTGCCGTTGGTTCAATTCCAAAACACGTTTGCACGGCCTGTCGATACTGTTGCAGTTGTGCGGAATAATGTTGGGTTTTATTGGCAACCCACGTTGCCAGCTCGCCGGTCAGTCTGTCGGTCTTGTAGTCGACAATATCTGCCGCCACCGGTTTTCCGGCTTCGCGCAGGATGACGAGTCGGTCGATTGTTCCCTGGACGATTGCTCCGTCCCGTTTAAGCACAAACGGACGTTCATTCTCCACGAACATTTCAGCGGCGCCGTTGGCGGCTTTCTTTGCAAACGCTTCAAAAGCAGGCAGCTCGAACAGTGCTGCCTGTGTGAAAATGCCGGATGTGTTTGGTTGTTTCAGCATGTCGTAGAAAACAGGTAACAGATCATCGACGGTCGCTGTTTCCACCACATGGTCGTCAGCGATCTGTCGAAGTCGGCTTTCTTTCGGAGGCCCATCCTGCAGCCAATCCACTTCTTCGAACCACGCGTGAAACAAAGTCCCACGCGCCCGGGGATCGACGGAGCCGGCCATCGTAGAAGCTTCAGTGGGCGGTGCGCTGATTCCGCTTCGATCGTGTCGTGATGGAGCGTTGCGACGCAGGCCTCGGTGGCGTTCCTGCAATGGAGCAAGAAGTACTCTGGGCACGCTTTGCCTTTTCCCCTGGCCAGATCCGGCCGCGGAACCGCCATCGCTCACTTCAGGAACGTGTTGATACCACGTGGCGTCGCCGCATTCGTACAATGTCTGCTCCGGAGGGGCACACTGATCATCTGTCAGTGACGCCAGCAGAACTCCTGAAAACGAAGCCGGCGTCTTGCTGGACGAAATGGGCGGGATAAACATGTGCAGCGCATGAGCGGCTCGGGTTAACGCCACATACAAAAGGCACAGGGCCTCCGACACATCTCGCGAAGTTGTCTGTCGAAACGCCTGCTGCAGGGATTGAGGCAACAGACTGCGGACGGCTTTGTTACGCCAGACACAAACCTGATCCGGTGCAATATCGGGTGCAGGGCTGCCAGCTGCGGCGTTTGGCGTTCGAAACAGGTTGCCGTCCAGTTCGGGCAGCACGACGATGTCAAACTCCAGCCCCTTGCTTTGATGGACCGTCATGACTCGCACGGGAGCGGCTTCGGACTTGCTGAGCCGGCTGTTCTCAAGCAGTTGCACAAAGTCTGATGAATTCAGTGAGGGCGACTGATCAAACTGCCAGCCCACCCCCACGATCTGTTGCAGCCGCAGGATGTCTCGTTGATTGCAGAAGTCGAGGATCGCGTCAGAAATCCATTGCAGAGTCGGACCATATCCGTCGTCCATCAGCCGCTCGCGAATTTCGGCGGCCGTACGAGAAGCAGACTGGCCGTCTTTCCATGTGGTCAGTTTCACCAGGCCGGCCAATGGAGAATTCGCGACGTGGAATCGGGAAATCTCGCAGCCCGGATGACTGGCCAGATGCAGCAGCGACAGCACGGCCAGCACCGCCGGACTGTCAGTGGGAGCTGTCCCGCCTTCTTCGCTGGCATGGACGCCCAGCAACTTCAGCTCGTGAACCAGCCGCGCCACCGTTGCGTTCTTGCGGGTCAGTACTCCGATTTCTGCTCCGGGACTCTGTTCATGCAGCTCCTGAATCTTTGTCGCGATCCATCGATAATAGGGAGTGCGACGGACCTCAGCCAGGCCTTCGAATTCGGGCGAGGTCTGCAGCGCCGCAAACCCTGGCATGGTATCGTGCACCGTCGAATGGGGTGGAAAACGTTCTTCCCAGTCAGAACAGGCCTTGCCGTAGTCTCTCAGGTTGCCATGCTGGTGAATGTGTTCAAAAACGGCGTTGACTGTGTCAATCACGGGTTTCGACGACCGCCGACTCTGATCCAGTGAAGTGCTGTTGATTTCCGGAATGGTGTTTTCGACAGCGTCCAGGATTTCCGCGACCCCGCCGCGCCAGCCATAGATCGCCTGCTTTGGGTCTCCCACGCAGAAGAAACTATTCTCACCGTCCTTCTGTGCAATTGCCAGGGCCAGTCGTCGCAGCACATTCCATTGGTCCGGCGAGGTATCCTGAAATTCATCCAGTAACAGGTGCTGCAAAGCGCTGTCCAGTCGGAAATTCATGCGAGAACCACTGGCCGCATCATTTGCCTGGGCCAGTACTCGAGTGACATCACCGAACCCCAGCCAGCCGTGTTCGGCACGCAGCCGAGTGTATTCACGGTCAAATCGTTCTACCAGGTTAAACGTGGCTTTGTTCTGTCGGGCGACGGCGTCCAGCAGTTCGGACTTAGCGTGACTGAGCAGTTGTTCGTATGCTTCAATCAGTCCACCCGGCAACTCCTTGCGGTAATAGCTGGTTTCGCCCTGGAACACTTTTCCGGCGATTCCCTTCTGTACAAACGCTTCCCACTGCCCGGCCGCGAAACGATCCATGTCTTCTCGGACGGCCTTCACCGCGCGAGTGTCGTTGTAGGGCGTTTCGGCGGACACCTCTCGCTGAGCGTGCTCCATTTCTTTGCGAGTCAGCCGCTGTGGCACGGCGATTCGCTGCCATGCGTCCGAATCGGCCAGCAGATACAACTCGTGGAATTGCTGGACGGTATCGCTGATCAGGTCCCGAACGCTGCGTTTACTGCGTCCTTTGGCCAACATCTGCATCAGCCGCTGAGCATCTTTGGGCACCTGCTGCGCGAGGACTGCGTCAATGGCCTGTTGTCGGAGCTCACGATCGGCGTGTTCGTCAATGATGTTCCAGCCGGGAGGCAATCCGAGTTCCAGCGTCAGACTGCGGGCCACCTGTTGAAAGAAACTGTCGAGTGTGCAGACGCGCATTCGGTGCAGTTGAGCGGTGATATCCACCAGCAGATCGTTGGCTTTCTGCTGCGTCACCTCCGCCGGCTTCATGAATTCTGCCAGCTGAGCACACTCCCCTTCGTCCTGAGCGGCACCCGCCAGGCGCAGCAGAACTCGCTGCAGAATTTCACCGGCCGCCTTTCGCGTGAACGTCGTCGCCAGAATTGTCTCGGGCGGATTGCCCAGAAACAGCTGACGAAGAAAATGGCCGGAAAGCTGAAACGTCTTTCCACTTCCGGCAGACGCTCGAATCAATTCATGCATAAATCAGACCGGACCTTCCATGTGCTGTCTGGCGATGTCCAGCTGACTGGGAGCATCGCTGTGACAACACACATGTTACACAATTGGCCGACGCCGAGAAGGAAGTCTGCCGGAGGGGACGCAGTGTCGCGGCGGGAACGACAATCTGTTCTTTCTCGTTCCAATCGCATTCACTCTCCCCGCGGGAGAGTTGGGCCTAAGCGAGGAGAGCAGGCCTGCACGACGTCGAAAGACACCGTCGCCACCCAATTGTCGTTGAGTGCCGAACAGACCCGGTCTTTTCAAAAGACCGGGTCTGTTGCCTGTGTTCGCAGGCTGGCTGGCCGCATACGGAAGACCGCACGGAGAATGTCTGATCCGGCTGTTTTTCGAACGATTCTGGCGGAACGCATCGAATCCTGAATGAAGGTTGTGTTTCGGCGTGTACGATGTCCGCCTTCTGCCACATACACCAATGGTCCGTTCCCGTGTCGTCCGAGCCACTGCCGATTCTTCCCGTCGCCACACCTGCCGCATCTGAGCAGCCACCTGCATTGCTGGGCGCTGCCGTCAGCGAATTGCTGGCATGGTTGGCAACGATGGGCGAAAAGAACTTCCGAGCCAAACAGATTCGCCGTTGGATGATCGAACGCAGGATTCAGTCCTTCGACCAGATGACGGATCTATCAACATCGCTGCGGCGACAACTGGGCGAACACTTCAGTTTCAGCAGCCTTCAAACCGTGGGACACCAGGTGGCCTCCGACCGAACGGAAAAGCTGCTGCTGCGTCTGCATGACGGCGAGCTGGTTGAGTGTGTCCTGATGCGTGACCCCGGTCGACGGACTGTCTGTATCAGCACTCAGGTCGGCTGTGCGATGGGGTGTGTCTTCTGTGCGAGTGGGTTGTTGGGTGTTAAGCGGGATCTGACGGCCGCAGAGATCTTCGAGCAGGTGCTGGTACTGCACCGGTTGATGGAAGACGACGAGAAGATCACGAATGTGGTCGTGATGGGCATCGGCGAACCGCTGGCAAACTTCAGGAACCTGATGCAGGCGTTGGACGTCCTGTGCAGCGAGGACGGCTTTGGGCTGGGAGCTCGTCGTATCACCGTATCGACTGTTGGTCTGCCCAAACAGATTCGGGAGTTTGCACGCTGCGGCAGACAGTTTAATCTGGCCGTTTCATTGCACGCTCCCAACGATGAACTTCGCACGGAAATTGTTCCGGTGAACAAGGGCACGGGCGTGGAAGAGATCATCGCAGCCGCAGACGAGTACTTCGAAGTCACAGGCCGACGCGTTTCGTACGAGTACGTGCTGCTGGCCGGCGTGAACGATCAGCCGCAACACGCGGAAGAACTGGCTGGACTGATTCGGGGGCGGAATTGCCACGTCAATCTGATTCCGATGAACGGCGTGTCAGAACTGGTCATGATGGCACCGGGCGAGCCAAACACGCACCAGTTCTGTGAGATCCTGAAAGCCTGGGGGATTCCCACGACTGTCCGCAAACGCAAAGGGGCAGATATCGACGCCGCCTGCGGCCAGCTGCGTCTGAATCGCAGCGAAACGAATGCTGCCAACAAACCTGACAGCGTTTCACGCTGACCTGTGGCCGCGAAGAACGCTCTTAGACAGCAGTTTCCTTACTCCCACGAGCCAGTATCGTTCGCGACAATCAGCAAGCTGCTCAAAGGCGAAGCGGCAGGTGGCCAGTCGCCGGCGTTACAGGTCATCCACCGCGAACACGGTCAGCGACCGTGCTCCGTGGGCGCCGATAACCAGCGACTGTTCAATGTCAGCCGTCTTGGATGGGCCGGAAATAAATCCAGCATAGGCATGCTGCCCAATCTCGATTCGGTCGTAGGCCTCATGCATGTTCTGCACAATCTGCGACGAGGGAATCACCATCGCAAGTCGCTGCGGCAGGAAGTAGAGAACTCGATGCATGACGGTGTCGTCAGTCACCCAGACGGCCCCGTTTTCCGCGACGCCAAAATGACCACGCAGCACAGCATAGTCCACGTTTTCCAGATCATGTGGATCGTCAATGACGTGCAGGTCAATGGTTGAATCGCCAACTCCGTCAACGACGGAAACCCGAACCCTGGCGTTGGTCCATTCGTCGATTGTGTTTAGCTGTCGATTCGCCTCATCAAGCGTTGCAACACGCTGGCACAGGCCGCCGACCATTTTCAGTCTTTCGCAGAACCGGCCGAAGGGATCTGCGAACGTCTGCCATGGGCCGCTGGCGGGCAGATTCGGCAATGGTGACGATGCAGGCAAAGCGGACTTCAAGCTGCTGAGAATTGTATCACGGGACGTGTTGGTCATGATTTGTCTCCCGAGCTGCGCTGTCGGGCGGCGTATTGGTCACGAAATGACTGTTTGGGAGGGACTGGCAGATCGCGTTGTCGGCCCCAGCTGTTGAGGGGATTATAGACGGCAAAACGCGGCAGCCACCGCAACGCCGTGCGAGCTGCCCTGCCGGACTGTGTGTACATCCACGTGTTGGACAGGAGCCCCGACAGGAATTTCATTGACAGCTTCTTTGACATCCCCAGCAGCTTCCTGCGATCCAGAAAGCCTCGCATCGCCAGCAGCTGATGGTGCAGGTCAATCTTCACCGGACAGACGTTGGTACACGAACCACACAACGAACACGCGAACGGCAAAGAGCTGTGTTCTTCCGGAGTCCTGAGTGGCGTCAGGATGGAGCCAATTGGCCCGGGTACGGTCGATTCATAACTGTGGCCACCGCTGCGACGGTAGACAGGACATGTATTCATGCAGGCACCGCAGCGAATACAATTGAGACTACGACGGAATTCCGGGCTTCCCAGAATGCCACTGCGGCCATTGTCGACAAGAATGAGGTGCAGTTCGCCGCCTTCACGAGGACCGTGGAAATGTGACGTGTAGGTCGTGATCGGCTGGCCGGTGGCAGAACGCGCCAGCAGTCGCAGAAAGACGGCCAGGTCAGACGCCCGCGGCAGAATTTTTTCAATGCCCATGCATGCAATGTGCAGCTTCGGAAGGGACACCCCCAGATCAGCATTGCCTTCGTTTGTACAGACGACAAATCCACCGGTCTCTGCAATCGCAAAGTTTACTCCGGTGATGCCGGCGTCTGCCGAACAGAATCGTTCCCGCAGGTGATGGCGAGCGGCCTCCGTCAGGTACGCGGGGTCCGAAGCTCCTTTTTCGGTACCAAGGTGTTCGTGAAAGCACTCGCCGACTTCCTCTTTTCTGATGTGGATCGCCGGCAAAACAATATGGCTCGGTGATTCGTTTCGCAGTTGCACAATTCGTTCGCCCAGATCGGTATCAACGACTTCGTAGCCGTGTTCTTCCAGAAACGGGTTCAGGTGGCATTCTTCCGTCAGCATTGACTTGCTTTTCACGATCTTCTGTACGTTGTGCTGCTTCAGAATGTCGTGCATGATGCGATTGTGTTCGGCACCATCAATGGCCCAGTGAACGTGCACGCCCTGCGATTTGGCGTTCGTCTCGAACTGCTCCAGATAATCCGGCAGACGCGACATTGTGTGCATCTTGATGGCGGACGCGTGCTGACGCAGATCTTCCCATTCCGGGACATCTGACACCATGCGATCGCGTTTCTCACGTACAAACCACAGCGCCTTGTCGTGCCATCGGGCACGCGCCTTGTTGTCAGTGAATTCTTTGGCAAGACGCGGATGGGACATGAGTTGCGATAACCGATACGCTGATGAAGTTCGGATTAATTGCAGACCGAGCCATGGCTGACGAGCGCTTTGTCAGAACCAGGTTTCGGGGGTTGGCGAGGAAAAGGGGGTCAGGATGCTTTCGCGGTTGAGTCGGCAATCGATATGCCTTCAATGCGGACTCGAATCAGGTGCCGTTCATCCGCGTCCAGGACGGTGAGTTTCAGGTTTTTCCAGCAGTGTTCTTCACCGATAGCCGGAATCCGTCCGAAGCAGGCCAAAACGAAACCACCGATTGTGTCAAACTCCTCGTCCTCAGGAAAACCATAGCCGAACTCTTCATTCAGGTCGTCCATGTGAAAACGCGCATCGACTTCGGTCGTGCCGTCGACGTGCTGCTTCCACAGCGTCGAATCCTCGGAATCATATTCGTCCGAGATCTCGCCGACAATTTCCTCCAGAATATCCTCCAGCGTGACCAGTCCGGAAACACCACTGTATTCGTCGACGATGACGGCCATGTGCACCTTCTTTTGTCTCATTGCTTCCAACAGGTCACCAATGCCCTGTGATTCCGGAGCATACAGGGTTTCTCGCGCGATATCCGCAACAGTCCTGGTATCGGAGTCCTTGTTGGATTCGATGGCGTAGGCCAGCAGATCTCTGGCGTAAAGAATGCCGACGATATCGTCGATGCCGTCGCGAACCACGGGCACTCTTGAGAAGCTGTTTTCCAGCATCTGTTTCAGCGATTCCGCCAGGGGCATGTCCGCATCGATAGTCACCATATCGGTCCGCGGAGTCATGATGGCGGCGACGTCTTCAGTCTGCAGATCAACAACGCGGTGAATCATCGTCGAGGCATTTGACTGAATGACACCTTCGCGACAGCTCTCATCAACGACGGTCAGCAATTCGTCAGTCAACAGATTTGCGGCCGCATCGGAATCGGGTTCAGGAACACCGACGATTCGGTGGATAATGCGATCCAGGTGACGGGCCGAATGCCAAACCGGTGACAGCACACGACGTGTCAGCCGCAGCACCGGCCATATTCTGTACAGCACCGACTCGCCTTTGACTCGGGAGATCGTCCATGGCATCGCCACCAGCAATAGCGAAGCGGTTACGAGTGTCGCCGTGGCGGTGACGATCCACCCCACCGTCGCTGCCACGCTGCCGCCGATGGGGAAGTCGAATCCCTTCAGCCAGGAAATTCCGGCCACAAACCAGGTGCCGACCAGCAGCAGCACTAAGAGTGTCAGTTCGGAAAGGAATAGAGCCGCCTCGTGGTTCTGGAGAATGTCTCCGAAACGACTCAGCTTGCCGCGCTGCTTACAAAGTTCTTCCAGACGGCTCCGCGAAAAATCTCTCAGACTGAAGCAAATCAGGGCCATCAGAAATATCAGAAGTCCAGCCGTTGCGGCCAGCAATAGTTCGAGCATCCCGCTCACTGCGTGCCCTCCTTTGTGTCGTCAGTGACCACAGATGAGTTCGACAAAGGAGGTGTCGCAGACGTCCATTTTGTGGACTGTCCTGGAGGTTCGTCATCGTCCGTGCGGCCAACAGCGGGATACTGAGGCGTCAGCCCCAACCCCAGCAGGATGGCTTTCTCCCTTGCTCGCATGATTTCCTTCTCGTTATCCGTCTGATCGTCATATCCGCAGATATGAAGCATTCCATGAACAGCGTACAGTGTCAACTCCTCATTTGTCGACCAGCCGCACTGCTGAGCCATCTCAGCGGCAAAGTCGGCGTTGACCACGATTTCGCCTTCGATGTTCGCGTTCGCTGAACGTTCCTTCGGCAACCGTGACGGGACCTGGATGCCCCCGTCACCGGAAGTCCAATCCAGTTGAAAGCTGATGACATCTGTTGGATAGTCGTGCTGCAGGTGTTGTCTGTTAAGTTGATGAATCGTCGGGTTGTCGACCACGGTCACGCTCAGCACTGCCGTGCGAACACGTTCAAGCTGCAGGCCATGTTGCAGCGCATTCAGCAGTTGAGACTCATTTATCCTGAAAGTCGGGTGTAAGCAGGAGACGTCGATTTCAAATGACATCGAGGGCGATCGTAATCAGTTGCCGAAGTTTTGGGCGTGGCATTCCACCGTGCCATGCCCCTGATGGGGTGGCAGAAATCAGCCGGAACGACCGCCTCTCGCATTTTACACGGGACGGCACGCGTACAGACTGCTTTCCTGCCGATGTTTGTCAGCCGCTTTTTTGCCCAGGGTATTTGACACGACCATGATGCACGGCCATCAGGGTTTTGACAAGAGATTCCTGGACAAGCCGGATCTCGATCATGGTCAGGCCGCACTCATCGAACTGGCCGTCCAGAACGCGTTTCAATGTGATTTCATGAACCAGCGACTGGATGCGTTTTGGCGCAGGCTCGCTGAGTGTACGACTGGCGCTCTCAACAGCGTCGGCCAGCATCATGACACCGGCTTCTTTGGATTGTGGTCGAGGCCCCGGGTAACGAAAAGTTGATTCGTCGGCATCGGTACGATGATCTTCGTCGGCTCGACTGGCGGCTTCTCGATAGAAGTATTCCACAAGAGTCGTGCCATGATGCTGCTCGATGAAATCAATCAACCTGCGGGGCAGGTTGTGTTGTTCAGCCATTTCGGAACCGTCCTTGACGTGTCCGATAATGATTAACGCACTCATCGCGGGTGCCAGATTGTCGTGAGGATTCTCCTCCCCGGGGGCCATGTTTTCGATGAAGTACTCGGGTTTCAGCATCTTTCCAATGTCGTGGAAGTAGGACCCGACTCGAACCAGCAGTCCGTTTGCCCCAATGGCGTCGGCTGCCGCCTCTCCAATTGTTGCGACACTGATCGAATGGTTGTATGTCCCCGGTGCGCGGCGGGCGAGTTCCTGCAGCAGCGGATGGGACACGTCGGTCAGTTCCAGCAGGCTGATGTCGGTCACAATGCCAAACGCCGATTCAATAAACGGAAGACTGCCGCCGACGACGTAGCAACACACCAATGACCAGAACGCGAACTTAAGTCCGACAATCAGACTTGCCGTGTTTCTCCAGCTGTCGGGAAAATCCGGCGATCCAACCAGACTGATTCCCCAGACCGCGCTGAATGCCACAGCGGCCAGAATGAATCCAAGTTTGATCACTGTCAATCGCGACGAAACACTGCGCAGCGGAATGATGAGAGTGAAACACAATGTCATCAGCACGGCAAAGTGTCCCACATCAGACACTGTTGACATTGTAATCAACAAAGAAAGACAGAAGGCCGTCAGAATCGCCAGCATCTGGTTGTGAACAATCGCCACAATCATCACGGCGCCCAGCAACGGAAGCGATTCAGCACGCCACGGATCACGACTTAGCAGACATCCCAGGAAAACGGCAGCACCGCAGATCAGGACGAAGGCCACAAGTTGTCCGGTATCTTCGAGCAGCTGGCGCTCGGACCGGTACAGATACACACCAAACAGAACCACCATCACCGTCAGCATTAGCGCAGAGCCGCCGATTCTGACAAGGCGTTGAGTAAAGGTCAGCTGTCGCTCATGAGCGATATATTCTTCATTCAGTACCGCCAGATAATCCTTGTCAATCAGGCCGCCGGCGGGTACCAGAACTCGTCCCGCCGGAAACGCCTCGTACTGGACGGCTACGTTCTCAACGGCCTCACGACGACGTTCTTCTGTGATGGATTCGTTGTAGCTCAACTGCCCGGCAAGCCGATCCCTCAGCCATGCTTCGACAGCCGGACGAATCTGTTGCAGGTTCGGCAGCGACACCCAGGCACCGCCGATGCTGCCTGTTTCCAGCAGCTGGTCCTTCAGAGAAACATCCACAAGCAGGTTGTAACTCACGGGTTCACCGGACGGGTTCACAATTTCAATCAGCCGCTGACGGCTTAATTCATTCTCAGGCAGACCGATCATTGCTCTGGCCGAGTCATCCAGTATGCCAACACCGCGTGCACCGCTGAGCAGTTGTGAAAACTCGATCCCCATCTGATTCAGTCGGTCGCCGATGGGCATGTCCGATTCGGATAACGCGGACTTCACAAGAGCGAAACGCGTTGTGGGCGCCGTCCCTTTCTCAACATCGCCGGGTATCGCTGTGTTCAGTTCAAAGCTGCTGATCACTTCCGGCGGAAGGTTGGACGAATCCTGTGCATTGGCGACCGCCGTCAGATCGTTCTTGAATGTGGATTCAAGAACATTCCACAGTTCGTTGTCCTGGACGAACACCAGCCGCGTGCTTGTTTCGGCCTTCACACGGGCATGTTCGGTGGCCAGCGTGTTCTCAATCTCAAAACCGACTCGTGATTGAACGCCGGATGGCCACACCTGGCCCTCACGAAACTCAAATCCCGATCGCCATGATTGCACGACAATCATCAACAACAGAATTGCGAACAGCGCAACCAGCATCAGAGTCAGGATGCGGTAGTCCTGAATGGCTGAACTGAGTCTTTCCCAGACAGTGGGAGAAGGACGAAAAACTCGTGTATGACGAGCTCGGCGTGCTCCGAAAAATGTCATGATGTTTGGGCCGACGGAGTTGCGTCCGTCGCGCTCGGTCGTGGAGACCTTCGATCGACTACTTCACGATTTGTTGTTCTATGGCAGTTTACTTAATGTCGTGAACGATACTGGCTCGTGGGAGTAACAAAACTGCTATTGAAAAACGCTCTTCACGGCCAAAAGTCAGCGTAAAACGCTGTATGGCGAACATCCGGCACCTGCGACTCTCGGTGGCCACATCTGAGCTGGGTGTCGCGGCCGCGTTTCATCAATCGATACCGTTGCCGGTTTCGCCCGCCTCATACGCTGAAACGATCTCTCTCACTAACCGGTGACGAACAATATCCTGTCCAGTCAGACGCACAATGGCAACCCCTTCAATCCCGGAAAGCCGTTGGATTCCATCAGTGAGACCGTTTTTCGTGCCAATTGGCAGGTCGTTCTGCGTTCCATCACCGGTGACGACAATTCGGGAATTGATTCCCATTCTCGTCAAAAACATCTTCATCTGCGTAGTTGTCGTATTTTGCCCTTCATCCAGAATCATGAAGGTGTCATTCAGTGTGCGACCTCGCATGAACGCCAGCGGCGCGATTTCGATGACGTCGTTGGCCATGTAGCGTCTGACCTGGTCAAAATCGAGCATGTCATTCATAGCATCCAGCAGGGGTCGGACGAACGGATTTACCTTGGCAAACATGTCGCCAGGCAAAAAGCCGAGCTTCTCGCCAGCTTCGACGGCGGGTCTCACCAGAACAACTTTACGAACTTCCTCGGCATGCAGAGCCCGCAGAGCGTTGGCGACGGCCAGGTAGGTTTTCCCGCAACCTGCCGGACCATCGCAGAATACGAGCGGCTTCTCCGTCATCGCGCCGACGTACACACGCTGCCCGTCAGTTTTTGGGCGAATCAACGATACCTTGTCTTTGCCAGCACGCCCGGCACGAATGTCGCGATTGCGTGGTTCCGTCGGAACAGTGGGCACCTCCTCAGAACGGTCGTCTTTGTCAAGCACGTGGTTATGCAAGTGTTCACCTTCCAGGTTCGAATCCAGAGTGTTAGCAACATCGCCATCGAGAAACTCTTCGTTGCGACGCAGTATTTCACGCCATAACTTCAGCAGATTGCTGCATCGCTCCACCTGTTCCGCAGTGCCCTGTACGTGCACGACGTTGCCCCGCAAGACCATCTGAGTACCAGTGCTGCGACGAAGCCGGCGCATATACTCATCCCGAGGTCCAAACAATGCCCGGACTTCTTCCTGACTTCTTAGCTGTACGGTTGCCTCTTCCGTCATTTCACGCTGCTGTCTGTGTTGCCAACCAAACATCTGTCACGTCGCCACGCTGGACGAATCCAGCGACAACGCAATTGGCGGATTGCGGGCCACACAGACGTCCGCCGTCCAGAGGATCCTGTTCAATAAGACCAGAACTTGTATTTTCCGACAAACCCGTTGGCAAGCGACCAATCCCAAACAGTTGGGTAACGTTGCAATCTGACACGCAACCGCCAGTAATGTTCGGTTTTGCGCCCGGCGACCGTCCGCAACATACTCAGATTGATTATTGTCGGAACAACCGCAGTGGCCGGTAGTATTATTATGACCGCCAGCATTTGAGTGATCGAACAACAACGGATGCTTGCCATTCTGGATTCATGATTCCAGTTCAATGCGCCCCTGGCGTGACGTACACTTCTGCCTCTCAACCGCCGTCCTTAATGATTGCTGTGCAAAGACGGTGCGAAGTCCGTTTAATTCCGTTTAGATGCAGTTCACTTATTGTCGTGGACGATTCCGGCTCGTGGGATTAACGAAACTGCAATTGAATAGCGTTCTTCGCGGCCACAAGTCAGCGTGAAACGCTGTAGTCAGGGAATATCGATGTCTGCAACGCTGGAAGTACCAACGAACACTGATACGCCGGAACCGGAAGACAATCTGCCGGATGCGTCAGTCCTCGAAGACAAGACTCCGGAATGGTGTCGCGTATCTGGAGCTGTCGCGGCTTTTCTGCTGCCGTTGGGGTTGGTGTTGATGATTTTCGCCAACCGACCGTTGTGGCACTCCGATCTGTGGGACCACATCAATTACGGCGAACACATCCTGCAGCATCAGGTTGTTGCAAAGACGGAGCCGCTGCTGCCTTTGGCGCAAGGCGTACCGACCGTGAATTCGGCATGGCTGTCACAGGTTGGGATGGCGTTGATGTATCGTACTGATGGCCTTGGACTGCCAGCGTTGCAGTTTGCTTATGGCATGTTGATTGTGATCTCGCTGGGGGCTATTGGTTACGCGGTCACGAAACGAAGTGGATCTGCAGCGTTCGGAATTCTGAGCTCTGCGATCTTTCTGGCGGTCAACTGGCAGCAGTTTCTGATTGTGCGCCCACAGTCCGTTGGTGTTGCATTCTTCAGCATCGTGCTGGCAGTATTGGCAACGGGAGGAATTCGTCGTCGCCTGTCGTGGGTCGCCTTGCCACTCATATTTGCGGTCTGGGCGAATTGTCACGGTTCGTTCGCCATGGGACTTCTGTTGATGGGATTGGTTGTCGTGGGGCGCGTTGTTGACGTTGCCATGCAAACGCGATCCCTGTCCAGGGCTTTCCGAAACCGACCGGCAATGCGATTGCTGCTGTTGACTCAGTTGTGTGCCGTGGCGGCTCTGTTGAACCCCAACGGTCTTGCCATTTATCACGAAGTCCTGCGGGTCGGCAGTCATCCGAACATCGCCACGATGTACGAATGGGATCCGCTGACGCTGCGAATGCAACAGGGACAGATGGCTGCCTGTGCTGCCGTGCTGCTGCTGTTCGTACTTAGATGCAGTCCGCGCAGGCTTCGCGCGATCGAGATGCTGCCACTGCTGGTCACTGGAGGCATGGCACTGTGGTCCGGCCGAATGCTCAATTGGTTCGCTCCCGTATGCGCCGTCGTGACATGTGTTCATGCTGCAGCCGCATGGCGAGCGTTTAGAAACACTGAACGTCGCACGATTCCCTATCCTCGCACGGGCCTGTGGACGGTGGTCAGTCTGGGACTCTGCTGGGTGTTCTTCGGTTTCTCGTCGCTGGGGATGCAGACGATCCACGGAAAGACGCCGGATCTGCGACGCACTTTGTCCAGGGGCACTCCGGTGCAACCTTTGGAATATCTGAACAGTATGGAGGAGATCCCTCCTGGAATTGCGTTCATGCCCGCCGAATGGACCGGCTACCTGACACGATTCGGACCGCCGGATCTGAAGCCGATGGTGAGCCTGCACGTGCACGTTATTCCGGAAGAAGTGTGGTCCGATTACGTGCGACTGATCGAAGGCCCGACCGACTGGGCGGGGCTGCTGGAACGCTACGGGATTAACTTCATTATCGCGGACAAGATCCGTAACGCCCGATTGATCAAGAGTCTGCGCGAGAGTGGCGAATACAGGACGCAATACGAAGATGTTCAGGCGGCGATGTTTGTGCGGATCAAGCCGATCCGCTGAATCGCAACACATTCTTCCAGCCGTTTGAAACCATAACAACGCATTCCACTGCGAGAAAACCTGATGTCCAGAAACAACCGTACTTCAGTAAAGACAACGTTGATTGTGCAGGGCCTGTTTATCGTCGCCTTTACGATCGCATGGTTCTTCCTGTCACCGAACCAGCAACGGCGAATTTCCGCCGACATTCAGTCCGGACGTCCGCTGGTCGATGTGAAGTTCACAAACCAGACGCCGGCGACTGTAGCACCGTTTTACGACGATGAAACCGTTGTAAGCGACGAAGAACTGGCTGCCGTTCTGACGAAAGTTCTGCCGCGATTCAGTCGCGAAAAACTTCGTCCAAACTACCTGGAACACGCTCTGCGAATCTGGCGGGCGGAGATTGAATTCAACAGTCCGGATCTGGTTTCCGGGCCACAGATGGCGGAGTTTCTCGTAAACACCGGCCAATACCTGGCTTCATGGGGAGACGACTCCGAACCGATTCTTGAGCTGGAACCAGGCGGCGTGCGTGTCCGCTGGGGGGGCAACGCTGACACCTCCGTGCATCACGATCATATGCTGGCTTCGATGGCCGAGGCCGGTGTCACACTGGACACTCCTGTGTTCACTCCGGCTCGACAGACAACGATGGAACAGATTCTGTCGGAAGCGTTGCGAGACTTCCGGCTTGACGAACGGGAAACTGAATGGTCCGCTATGGCATTTACTCTGTATCTGGCGCCTCAGCGGACTGCCTCATGGCACAACGGCGAGGGGCGACGGATTACCTTTGACTTGCTGGCTGAACGACTGATGAGAAGACATCGCAAGAGAGGTGTCTGCCTGGGGACTCACCGAGTTTATTCGCTGATGTCTCTGCTGCGACTTGACGAAGACAACGAACATGAACTACTGAGCGCATCGTTCCGCAGAAAAATTATGCAGTTCCTCCACGGCACGCGAGAGCGGATCATCGCGTCCCAGGACCCGGACGGTTCCTGGCCTCCGAATTGGTACGACGGGGCGGACGCCGCCGCCAACACAGACCCGACCCAACCGGCCTACCGGCGAGTCATCGCCACGGGCCATCATCTGGAATGGCTTGCGATTGCTCCAAAGGAATTGCATCCACCCCATGACAGCATCGTCAGAGCCGCAGATTGGATTATTCAGAAGACGCTGGAGACGCCCCAGGAAGAGATTAGCGGCCAATATACGTTTTACTCACACGTCGGCAATGCTCTGGCTCTTTGGCGAAAGACGTCCGCACCGGAATTCTGGGAAACGTGGAGAGCCGCCCATCCCGACGCTGAACAGCTGAACATCGCTGCCGAGGACACGCCGGAGAACAGCAGTCAGAACGACGAAGGAGCGTGATTCGGTCGGGTGAATGAACTTCACTGGAAACTGTCCGGGGATTTCATAACAATGCCTGAGATTCGTAGCTGCAGGGACGCCGGTTGACAGCGTGTCAGCCACAGGCCTCACGAACGAGGTGTCGTAGAATGGTTATAGAAACTCCTGAGCCTTACCAACTTCTGATTGCCGACGACAATCGCGCCTTCCGCGAAACTCTTCGTGAGCTGCTGGAACCTCGATTATTGTTGAGTATTCATGAAGTGGACTCCGGCGAAGCTGCCGTTGAATACTCGCAGGAGTTTCAGATTGACATTGTGCTGCTGGATATGCACATGCAGGTGATGACAGGTCTGGAGGCGCTGCGGCTTCTGAAGGATCTGAACGCCATTCGCCCCTGCATCCTGATCACGTCTGAAGCCACCGACGAGTTACGGAAAGACGCACAGGAGGCAGATGCTCATTCAGTGCTCAGCAAGCCGGTTCGACGTACCGAATTGTGCACCACCATTGCCGACGCTCTGGTGGGGGCCTACGACAACCCGGCGGCAAACTGATATTCACGGAACAGCAGGTTCGACGTTCCGCATGGGACATCACGGACGCCTGAAATTCATGCCTGACGATTGTTTTGTCGATAAATTCGGCGTCAGGCCTGGTAAACATGAATTGATCCGGCGATTGAAGGTTGACCGATTCATCGATTGTCTGTTGAATTCGCATTGGTCAGCCGCCGTAGCTCAGTTGGCAGAGCGATGCTTTCGTAAAGCATAGGTCATGAGTTCAAGTCTCATCGGCGGCTCTTTGTTTTTGTTGATTAGACGACACCTTCGGGTGTCGTTTTTTCGTTGGTGGCACCTCAAGTGGCACCTCGGCGGCTTTCTGGAACTTCCGCAGTTGTTCCATCGTGCTTTTTGCATTGACGCTCACGCAATACTGCTCGGTCGTTGTCACGCTGGCATGCCGCATCAGGTCTTTCAGAATCATCGGCGGGACGATCTTTGCCCACCTGTCACCGAATGCCCGCCGCAGGTCATTGGCAGAGGCAAAAACCGGTGAACCGTCCTGCTTCTGGTCTACCTTCACGCCAACCTTCTCGCCAATAGCCACAAGCCAGTCTGAGACGGTATCGACTCGCCTGTCGGACTTGAATCGGCTCAGAGTTGCCTGATCAACTCCAGTCTCATGGCTGATCGGTAGTGCAGCGTGTTATCGTCCAGCGCCGTTGCCGCTGAATCAGGACGCGTCCCGCAGGGTTCTGCAAGGCGTCTTTGAGGTTGATTTTCATGGTAATCGCGTTGCCACACGGCAGTTCACGGATCAGCATAACCTGCGAAGGCTGGATGTATCCTCCACCACCTCCACCACCTCCACCACCTCCACCACCTCCGCCATATCCACCTCTACCTCCGATTCCACCAATTCCGGTGCCGGCACTGCCCAGGCTTCCGCCGGCCAGCGCGACCGCGCCGACGACGTCAAGATCTTTGTCCCGCGGCAGGGCGTGTTCTCCCCCCTGAAGCAGACCGCCCGTAAAATATGTCTCTTTGTCCCGACTGCGAATGATGACAATGTCGCCGTCCTGCAGGATAATGTCCTGTTGTGCGAATTGCGGTGGCTTGGACGGGTGATATCGCAGCGGAATGCGCGTCATGTTTGGTGGATCGGGCACCGTGGATAGGTCGCAGAAACACGGATCGTCGCAGTTCTGACATTTTTGCTGGCCGATGGAGTTGAGCATCTGATCCGCATTAACTCCGTCCTCATACAGTCCACGGTAGATGATAATCTCGTTTTGCACGTCCAACCCTGGCATTCCGCCGGTTTCACTTAAGGCGTGCAGAACGTCATTTTCGTAGGCCGGAAGATCCAGTACGGTGCCTGTTCCACGTTTGCTCACATCGGCCACTCCCCCGGATTCTTCCCGAATGACAAGTACACGAGTCGTTCGCTTTCGAATCATCGTCAGCGAGAAGTGCACTTCAGTGGGAAAGTGCTGTTTGTCGACGGTGTAGGCGTGACGCACTCGCTCTGTGGCTGCGATACGAGACAGTCCTGCAACCGGGATTGGCCCCACGATGGGTAAGGCAATTGTTCCGTCTTCCTGCACCGGGACCGCGCTGCCGATGGCCGGCAGCAGTGATGAGTCCTCCGGAAAATTGACGGGAGCCAGTTCAGGAAACACTTGCTCATCTCTACGAATGAACGCGTGAAACCCAAGCACGTCTCCAGGAGCAAGCAGATAGGCGTCCGGCGAATCCTGTCGCAATCGAAGCAGAGAAATGTCTTCAAAGTCGTTCTTCCTGTCCGCCGCCAGTAACTCGCGTGGAACACGGGATATCGGGACTCCGGTGATACACGTGCACCCTGTACGGATCATCACTCATCAGCCTGCAGGGCGTGTTCATTCGGTGGCTGCCGAAAGAAAAACAAGAATCGCCGCGCCAGTGAATAGGTGTTTCATCTCGCAATCTCAGGGGGACTGGCTGGATGGAATTCGCTCCAGACTTTGGCCAACTCAGATTTAGTATCTCGCAGGATCTCCCTTATCGCTGAGCAGGTCTCCCTGTCCAGGTGACGAAAACGCGGTGGCTGTTCTGACGAACTCAGGACTTTCCACAGTTGAGCATAGACCTCGTTTCGCAGCGTTTCCTCCAACGAATCGAACGCTAATGAATAGATCATGTAGCTGCAGGGATAGTGAAACAGTCGAGTCTCCAGGTCGAATTCACGAAGAGACCGGCCCTGAGAATCGTCTGGCCCGCGTCGACGAAACTGCCCCTTGAAGATGATCGATCCTTTCACTTCAGAAGTCAGCGGTGCCTCGCCCGCAAACAGCATGTAGTCGATCACCTCCTTTGCAGCTTCGGTAACAACGGCTTGAAGCTCAGCCTGAGCCTGGGCCTTGGAATCACCATCTATTGCCGACTCAGACTTCAAGTCATACTCCGCGTGACGCACTGTGAAGTTTGCTTTTGTGAAGGTGTTGTGCATCTGAGTCTGATGCTCCAAAACCATCAGTGCCACAATGTCGCTATATGACGACAGCCAACCGATCGTTTGAAATTCGTCCCGCAGACTCTTGCGATTCGAACTGTTCTTTCTGTCAAGTTGCCCGCTACGCAGAAATGCGTTTCCCATGTGCGTCATGTCGCCGTGAAGCCCTGTGACATACCATCCTCCCCAGCGTTCTGAGATCGGGCTGGTGTGATCCGTCACAAATGATTTTTGTTTGAGATCGACAGAACCACCCGGCGAAGCAAAGACGCTGCGAACGGTGTGCCCGGGGATACCTTGAGTCATCGTTGTGGCATGACATCCCAGGCAGTCGTAGCCGGCGCGTTTGAATTGTGCGTTCTGTCGCGACATCGTGACCGTGTAGAAAGCCGCGCCAAGTCTCGGGTCGCTGGCCGACAGTTCCATAATTTCACTGCCACGTACCCAGCCAACATACACATCGTCGTTGAAGTAGATGGCTCGCGGATTTCGCGGCGATATGTCGCGAACCTGCAGGCTGGTTTTTGAAAACACCAGAGCCTGCGTCGATTCGTAGACGTCTAGTGATTTCAGAATCGATCGCAGATAGCCGATGCTGCGGTCGTATTCAAGATCGACGTCGCCGGCTTTGTACTGCTGCATCAACTGTGTGACGGGGTTGTCATCACTTGTTTCTGTGTAATTGAAAGGAGGTTCATCGAGATCAAACTGTGCTTCTGCAGTGGCGGGTAGCAGTAAGGTCAGCAGAAGTGGAATCAAGAATAAATGATCAGCGGCCATAGGACGGTATTTTCACAGAACAAACGGAGGAACCTGATCATGGGCAGGCCACGGCTTCCATCCTACTGCGAACGAAGCAGCTTGCCACTCAAGGCGTTCGTTTCATACCCTGGGCTGAGTATTACGCTACACCGCTGAATCGGCTTTGGTTTCAATGTTCGAGTTCGGACCTTTGGGTATTCGCTCCGTCGAGCCATTCCGCTGTGTGTCGTCTACAGCATTTCACGCTGACTTATGGCCGCGAAGAACGCTTCTCGATCGCAGTTTCGTTACTCCCACGAGCCAGTATCGTCTACGACAATAAGTAAACTGCTGGTCCGCTTGTGACGGTTCTGGTGGCCACGCCGGGCGTCGTTCATCTCCTGAATGAGTTCCTGAATTATTGGTAGATTATTTTATTGAATGCCCCCTCACTCCCCTGGTGTAATGCTCTCATGAACACGCGGCTGTGGTGTAGTGGTAACACACCAGCTATCCAAGCTTGAAATGGGAGTTCGATTCTCTCCAGCCGCTTTTGTTGACAACCTATAGGCATTCCCTGACTTAGGGAAACCGGACTCTTCCCGAGAGGACGTGAGCCAACGGGAAACTGACGCGCCCATGCGCGTCAGTTTGCCGTTTCACTCATTTCGGGAGAGAGCAAATGAAGACGCCGACACTCAAGTGTCACGTGTCCGGCCGCGCTTACGCACGCTCCAAGGGTAAGTGCACCTACTTCGGCAAATACGGCACCGAAGCAGCTCAGCAACGGTTTCAGCAATGGCTGGCCGACATGGATTTGGTCGAGGACAAGTTTCAGCACGTTTCGCTGCTGCTCCTCGCCTCGAAGTTCATGGAACACGCGAAAGAGCGCTACCGGAAGAACGGCGTTCCAACTGGCGAAGCCAACAACATTCAGCGGCTCGAAGCCGGACGAACATTTCAATGCCTACCGACATGCAGTTCAGTCGCTGCGACAGCAGTCACAGCTCACAGCCTTGCCGAGGGCACGGACCAAAAACTCTGCTTTGTTTCGGGCACTGTGTATTCAAGGTCAAAGTGGCCACCACCAGTAACCGTCGTTTTGTCCACAATCCGAATGTCGCCGAGAATGCCGCCACATTGACACTTTGTTTCATTCATCACGATTTACTCCCATTTACTTCGTAGTCGGTACTCGTGGTCCAACGAATGCGCCAATCAGACTCAGCCGTTAGAATACCGTGGAAGCAAACAAGAAGCACCGATTCCGACTCAACGGTTCAGAAGAACGCCGGAAACCTGCTGGCTTGATGAAGGCGACGATCGCAAAGAGATGCAACGCTACGGAGCGGGTTCGCCCTGCTTTGAAGCGCGCGTTGTGTCTTCCCCGTCGAGGCCATCACATATTCGGGGTCGGCTTCGAATTGATTTTTCGACGACGTAATTCAAGGCAGGTGGAACCGATCAGAATCGGAACCAATGACCAGGAGAGAATATTCAAGCCGGATTCGAACTTCATCCCGCCGTCGGTTTCGCGTTTGGTGTATTCATAGATGGGCGAAAACTCAGGGCCGATTCGCCACTGAGTTACGCGTTCGCTGGTTGCAGAATCGGTGTACTTCTTGCCGTTGGGCATCAACCCGATCGCCAAACCGATTACGCCAACGAAAAGGAGGACCGTTGAGACAGGCTCCCTCGACGGTGCGACGCTGTCGTCGGCCTGAGTCCTTGGGAGTGGCTGGTGAATCAACAGCCGCAAGCTGGTGAGTGTCAGGCAAACTCCCAGGATGACGTAGCCAATCCGGAAGGACATCTGCCGGGTCGCTTCCATAGGTTCAAACGTGGCCATGAAGCCGAATACGCAAAACACAGCCGGCAGAACCAGCACCGTGGCCAGGGTTCGGCTGAGCTCTTTGGCCTTACGGTCCCTTCATATTCTGCTCGATTTCGGCCTTCAGCGTAATGAAGCGTTCGTCGTCCGGTCGCAGCTTCAGTCCCATGTTCACGAAGACTAAAGCTCTCTTCGGCCGGCCGTTTTCCAGACAGACCTGTGCCGTCTTTCGCAGCAGCCAGGCTTTGCCCGGCGCCGCCTCTACATCGAATTCCAGCAGTCGAAGACCATCGTCGACACGACCGTCTTGGATCAGTTGCGTGGCCAGCGCCGAATTGCTGCCGCCCCAGCCAGCCTTTTTCCCCTTCGCCCTGAACCATTCAATCGCCGCCTCAACGCCTTCGGACTTTACAATTTCATACATGCGTTGTTCCTGAGTCAGCCGCGCCTTCGCGGGCATTCGAAAGGGCTGGCCGGTCACGACGTGGATCAGTTCCACGCTTAACTTTGTAACGGCATTCCACACATCCGAAGACCCATAGCCATCGCCCTGATTGCAGAGCACAATGACGAAGGCGTCGTCTTCCACCAGTCGATTCTCCATGGCCCTGAACCCCTGGATGGCTCCGCCGTGGTTGATGACTTTCGTTCGCCTTTTGGTCACGGGGTGAGTGCGGGTGTAGATCTGCCACCCATAGCCATAGATGCTGTGTGCTCTGCCACCGGCCGCTTTCACTTCGGGCACATCTCTGTTGGCAGTAAACATCAGCTCTCGAAGTTCACTATTTAGAAGTTGATCCGTGCACAGGGCACGATCCCACAGGAACATATCTTCCACGGTGGAATAGAGTGCACCGGCGGCACCCGGGGATGAATCCAGTTCAATGAATTCCGCATTTTCCAGACCGAACGAACCATAGGTGTATCCGCTGGCACGTTTTTGAATCACATATCGGTTGCGGTCATACCCGCTGTTTTTCATGCCGAGAGGGTGAAAGATTCGTTCTTGAAGATTTTGTTCAAAAGTCCTGCGTGTCACCTTCTCGATGATACGCCCCAGAATGATATAGCTCGCGTTGCAGTAGCTGTAGATGGTCCCCGGCTGATGCGTTAAATCACCACTGCAATGTTCTTTTATGAATTCATCTTTACCGAAGGCCAAACGAGAGATGGTTCTTCGATAGTCGTAGCTGGCAGTGAAATCCTTGATGCCCGATTGGTGACACATCAAGTGGTGCAGTGTAATTTTTTCTCCGGTATCTTTGCGGTAATAACGCAGGTGATCGATGATCGTGTCATCCAGCTTAACTTTGCCTTCCTGAACCAACTGCATCACGAGCATACTGCAGAACTGTTTACTCACTGAAGCGAGGCGAAACCTGGTATCGGTGGAATTGGGGATGTTCCACTCACGGTTTGCCTTGCCAAATCCATCTTTGTAGATGACGTTTCCTCCTTCGGCGACAAGCACCGCTCCAGAAAACAATCCCGTCTCAGCTGTTGCCTGGCACAATTCGCGCAGGGCTGTTTCCTTATCGGGTCCGACCTCTCGATACCCTTTCGGTAAAGAAGCCTTGTCTTCCTGACCCTGAATGGCCTGCCCAAATAACAGGCTCAAGAACAGCAATCCAAATCGCATCGGCCCTGTTTTCATATCAGCACTTTCAGACTCGGCGATAAAATCGGAGCCGCACTTTCATCATCGGATTTTCTCTGTGTCAGGACAATAACCTGAGCGGTGACTGCCTGCTGCGGCATCACTCTTCGGCTCCGGGCAGCGGCAGATCAAGTTGATCGGAGTTGTGCTGGAATCCGTTTCCGTAGACGTCAACAAATATCGGATTGCTGACGGCGATGGGCGGACGTCGGCCATATCGCCCCCCCATGACGTCTTCCATCGTTAAGTCTTCACCAATGGTTGCTACGATCACATGAGAGTCTTCTTCCAGAGTCAGGTTCAAAGCGGTATCGAACTTGACGACTGCGTTCTGATCGCCAAACAAGTCGCTTGAGTTCTTTCGAGTGTAGTTGTGCTTTGCACTCGGTCGCCCGTTGATAAAGACCTGAACTCGATTCACATTCAGCCAGTTAGGGCACTGGACGCGTATTTTTAGTGACACGTTACCATCCTTCGCGACAAGATCATCTCCAGGAATTGCCGCGTCCTTTCGGTCGCCCGATTTACCGGAGACCGAAAGAAACGGCCCGTTCGACATGACGATGTGCCCGGCCTCGATTTTGCGGACCATTTCGTCGGTCGAAATGTTTGCCGGGTCATCAGTGCTGCAGGCGAACCAGTTTCTTCGCCAGCCACTGCCATGATGGTTGTAGTGTGAATCGGTGTTGATAACGCCAGGAATACGATGGCCTTGATTGAGGAGTTGCAGCCACTGAAGCATCGCAATTTTCCTGCGACGACCGCTGGACGACTTGTTAGGAATGTCCTGAAAGATTGTTTCCAGTGGATGAACTTCGATCACATCCGTCCAACGCAACATCTCACGAAACCCTGCGTCGGACATTCCATCAGTATTCGCGTCTCCGTAGATCTGGTGCAGATCCGGATGATTCATCTGCACAAGTTTTTTCGATTCCTTGTCCCACATGGCAAGCCGCTCGATCTGAACGGCTGGATTGAACGAGGCTCGAGGGCCACCTCCATTCTGGGTGCGCCAACGGTGACGTAACGGGAATGCGTTCTGGTGGTTGACGGGCGTTGGAGATCCGGTCAATTCAATTCCGGTACAAGTCGCCATCAAGTGAGACAGGTTCATTTTTTTCAGGTGCGGAGCGTAACTGTTGATCCGATTGTGTTCGGTGCAGGGCGCAAACTCCAGGTGCTCGCATAACAGGTTTTCCACTCGTCCATACTGATCCGACGTATTGTCTCCAGAAGGGCTGCTATGGCTGTGCAGATCGGCACTGATCCAGCCCGTTGTGTCGACAACACGATCAAGCTGCACTTTGAACAGCAGCATCTGCCCCGCGACAACCTCAAGCTTCCTGGATTCACTATTGTATTCCGGCCCGCGACTGAAAAAGATCTCGTACTGACCGGGGTCGAGAGGACAATGTAGCCGGCCATGGACCGAGTAGACGCAGTTTTCGATAAATGTTCTTGTGCTGCTCAGGCCGAACTTCGGGTGATCTGCATCAAGCGAATAGATCGTTGCTTTGACGGGAATGGCCTCGTGCTGCTCGTCGTTGACTTCTGCTTGAAAGCCGGAAGCGGCGGCCAAAGGCAGAGTCACATTCCCTTTGTCGCCAGAGGCATCAAACCCAACCTCAACGGAGTCGTATCCGATCGCCGATGCGACTGCGACGTACGATCCGGGCACCAGCCTCGCGTGGGCAACACCTTGATCGTCAGTCTGTAACGTGATTAGTTCGTCAGGCCTCCCTGAATCGGTTGCGTCCACTGAACGCAGGATAATTTGAGCTCGATTGACAGAATCAAATCCTTCAGGCGGCTGTGTGCCGGGCAAAACCTGGAATGTGTGCATTGCCGGAGACAAGTTTGAGTTTTTCACGACAGAAAGCAAATCGAGCGGACTGGTCGCTGGGTGCAGCAGCACCGTCCACGTCAGTCGTTCGCTGGTTCGTTCAACATGGGCATCGGTGTAACGCAATTGGTACGGGCGGCCTCGTTTCCATGTCGGAGGCCCCTGTTCGGTGGGACTTTTGAAGCCGATCGTTTGTCGAAAGAATGCATCCGCGCAGAACGCTGTATTGTCGGCTGTCTCGAATTTGAACCATCCATCGGCGCGAACACCGTCAAACGGAATAAAGCTTTCTGCGGTGTCCCCCTCGATTTTGACAGTCGCCTCGACGAAAGCGTTTCCGTCTGCCAGTCGATATCGCACCGTTGCTGTCGAAGTATCATTTGCTGGTGATCTCGACGACCTGCACTGCCAGAACACGGCATCACCGTCGCGGCCGGTCTCAACTCTCGTGGGTTCGCGAAACAGATATCTTCCGGCCGTCGGAATGTACGCGCCGAGTTGATCGTTTGAGGGATGATTCAGCGTCAAGTCCAGGATTGAACCGCCGATATTGCGAATCGTCATATTGGCGTCTCGAGTTGCTCGTGGCGCCGCGATGACCATCGATATCTGATCGTTCGTCATTAAATAATCGCCATAGATCCAGTCGCGTTCCTTGCCGAAGATAGCCGGTTCCGATTCCGGTTGGATGACACAAATTTCAGCGGCCGATAGCGTTATGGGCAGCGCAAGCAATATGGCACATGCAAAACGGGGGGCTTTGGACATCGAGGTGGCATTACAGACAAATGAAAACAGGAAAGACGTGTGGTGACAGAATACCCGCCGAGAACACGTCGTGTCGAGTCTCCCGTTGCAGTGAGCAAGAGCCACGCCGACGCTACTCGCGTGCACAGCACCATTTGCCGACGGGACACTTGGGTGTCAGAAAACCGTGGTTTTGGGGCCGATCTACAAAACGTTCGAGTACATTGTATCGGGCATCTTGACGCCTGCGGCATCGTGAATTGCCAATCCTGCCTCGCCAACAACAGGCAGTTTCCTTCCGCAGCGGCATGGACGATCTGGTCGCAGTCGGCGGCGGTCGGTGACATCGGCTTTTCCAACAACACGTGCTTACCGCTCCGGAAAGCATCGATCGGGATCTCGCGATGGTCGTAGATGTGCGTCGTGATGCTGACCACATCGACATCGGGATCGGTCAGCAACTTGCGATAGTCGGTATAGCGTTTCTCGATGCCGAGCCGGTCAGCGAGCTCGCCAAGTCGATTGGGCCGCCGAGTACACAGTGCCGTGAGTTCAATGTCTGGCATTTCGGCCAGGTTGTCGGCATGCACCTCGCCGAACCAACCCAGGCCAATGACTCCCCAGCGGACGCGTTTCGGTTCGTTCATGAGATGACCTTTGCCACGTTCGTGCATCTGAAGTAAGCGATATCGCAAGATCAGCGTGGCCGAATGGCCTGCGTCTGCAGAAGGTTCGCTTGAAGCACAAGTCGCACGCGGTTACAACCAACATTCGAATCACGCCTCGCCCACCCGCCCCCACTCCCTCTCAGTTCTCCACTGCCATGACACATTACCCGAACAGATCGCAATCCAGCGCCTCACCCAGGTCACGCCTTCGTCGTCGGGACTTTGTCGCCTCGCTTGCCGTCGGCACGGCTGCGACGAGTCTCGGCCTGCGATCTTCGGCGGCGACGACGCTGCAACCCGAGTTGCAAGTCGGGGAGGGCGTCTCGGAGATCACGCCTCCGTTGGGTATCGAACTGGGCGGCTTTCACCGATCGCCGGGAAATGAACGCCGTGTGACGGGCGTCCGCCAGAAATCGTACGTGCGAGCGATCGTATTAGAACACCACGGGACACGCGTCGCACTGGTGTCACTGGACGTTGCCGGTGTCGGACACGCGATGGCCGCTCGTACGCGACAAGCCGTGGCCGAGCGAACGAACATTGCGGCCGACAACGTCCGCTTGTGTGCCACGCACACACACTCGACACCCGGCTTCATGTATCTGCGCCAGTGGGGAGCCATCTCGCTCGAGTACATGGCGAGCGTCGAACAGCAAGTCGTCCGCGCGGTCGTCTCCGCCGTAGAGGATCTCGCGTCGGCACAGGTCTCGCTCGGCAAGAGCCGTGTCGTTGGCGGCAACTTCAATCGGACAACGCAGACATGGAAGACGGACGAAGTCTTCAACGCAAAGAGTACGCACGACGATCGTTGGCTCGATACGATGCTGCACCTGTTGCACTTCCAGCGGACAGGCGACCACAGAGATTTGCTGTGGTATCACTTCTCTGCCCATCCCGTTTGCTTCGCGGACGAGTTGGCTGGCCCCGACTTCCCCGGCATGGTGAACGAACTGATGCAGCAGAGTCACAATCTTTCACCCGCGTATCTGCAAGGACATGCCGGTGACGTCAATCCAGGAGATGGCAGTCCCTGGCGTGGCGATGCCGACGAAACCACGTCGGCGGTCTACAAAGCGATCACGCTGGCACTCGAAAAGGCACAGCGAATCGATGTTGACTGCCTCGTGTCGCACCGCAGCATCCATGGCGTCCCGTTCGATATGCCGCTGTTTGCGCATTGGCTCAAGGAGTATAAGGACCATCCGGCCAAATGTGTTGGCGGTCAGTGGGTCGACGCCCGCTTTGCCCAGGCCTGGTACGAAGCCAACGTCGGCCGCGACCTCAAAAAGACGACGCTCGATCGAACGATCAGCTCGATCAAACTCGGGCCGTTGGCGATCATCTTCCACCCGACGGAACTTTACAGCTACTACGGGCTCGCCGTTCGCCAACGCAGCCCGGCGGCAGACACGCTCGTCGTCGGCTATACAGACGGGCTGATCGGATACCTCGCCGATCCGACCGCGTATGCCACGGGTGATTACGGTGCATTTACGGTTCCCAAGATCCTCGACTATCCTCCGTTCATACCGCAAGCCGCATCGCAACTGGCCGATTCGATGGTAGTCGCGCTGAACAAAGTTTGCACGTAACATGACAAAAGGGCAAAACATCCTGAAGTGGATCCCTGGCTCGATCCCATCGCGACGGTTGGGAAGATCGCCCGGGATCGATGCGATCCCGATGAAGCCGCGCAATTGGAATTTCATTTACTGCCCGCATGGAAGCACTTCAACCCTGACCAACGAGCGTCGCGACTACTTCGCGCGGGAGCATTCAAAAAGGTGCTTCGTGACCGCAAACACTTTTCGGCGAGCTCCAATTCGCGATACGTGAAACAACCTTCCACAGCGCAACAGCCAGAAGCGACAGACGCTGGTTTTGCAATCCAGCAGCACTTACAAACAAGAAGGAATGGAAGCATTCAGATGTTTAACGAGTTCTCACGAGTGATCCAAGCGACACGTAGGTTCGCATGGAGTGGAATCTTTATTCTTTCGACTCTTCACGCCACCGTTGCCGCCGAGCCTTTGTACTCGGATCTGTGGGGGCGGCAGGGGGAACGGTGGTCAGTCGAAGGGCGATTACCGGATTTCTCGTATGCCGGATACCATCGCGGCGAAAAGCCGCTGCCGACGCTCACGCCGGATTGCTCCGTCAAAGACTTTGGGGCCGTGGGAGACGGGCAGACGGACGACACACAAGCCTTTCAACGGGCAATCGAACAATCAGCGGGCAAGACAGTTTTCGTGCCGCAGGGAACTTATGTCATCAAGGATTTTCTCACCATCAACACGGGCGGCACGTCGCTGAAGGGCGCGGGAAGTCGCCAGTCGATCCTGAAGTTCCCCACACCGCTGAACGAGATTAAGCCGAACTGGGGCGCGACTACAAGCGGGCAGCGGACGAGCAACTACTCCTGGTCCGGCGGGTTCGTCACAATCAGGGGATCTACTTCGCGTCAAGTGACCGCGAAAATTCAAGCGGATGCGAAACGCGGCGGACGAAGTTTGCGAGTGTCCGATGTGAAAGGTTTGCGTGTTGGCGGCGATTTCCGTTTGCTGTTGAGCGATACGAAGGAACAATCCCTTGCCAACTATCTGTACGCTGGCGATCCTGGACCGATGGAGAATCTGCTCGCCAAAACGACTGTGACCTTCGCGGCTCGCGTCGTCAGGGTCGATCCTGTTGAGAAGCGGATCGAGTTTGATCGTCCTTTGCGAACGGATGTGCGGAGCGAATGGAATCCTCGAATCTATGCTGACGGCAGCAGCGTCGAAGAGGTTGGAATCGAAGACCTGGGCTTTGAGTTTCCCGAACTGCCCTACAAAGGGCACTTCACCGAAGTCGGCTACAACGCGATGGCGATGAGCGGAGTGAGGAATTGCTGGGCGCGAAACCTGCGGATCAACAACGCCGACAGTGGCATATTTTTGAGTGGCACGAATCTCACGCTACGCGGAATCGAATTCGATTCGCGTCGTCCGATCGAACGCAGCCGCAAGGCAACCGGTCACCACGGGATCACGTTGGGAGGCCAGGACAACCTGCTGGCGGATTTCGATTTCCGCACGCGATTCATGCACGACATTACCGTCTCTCGCGGCTCCGCGGGCAACGTCGCGGCCAACGGCAAGGGGCTGGATCTTTGCTTCGACCATCATCGCTATGGGACACATGCCAACCTGTTCACAAATATCGACCTGGGCGAGGGAAGCCGCATGTTCCAGTCCGGCGGCGGCGCAGCTCTCGGTCGCCACTCGGCGGCTTGGGAAACATTCTGGAGTATTCGTGCCCTCCGCAAGCAGAAATGGCCACAAGGTTGGGGCCCGGATCTGATGAACCTGGTCGGCCTGCCATCAAGCGACACCGCGACAACTGCTCCGACAGGTCGCTGGTTTGAGCCCATCGCCGCCGATCGACTGGAACCGGCCAATCTATACGAAGCACAGCTTTCCAGACGGCTGAAGACTGCTCAATGAGCGGCGGATCGTCGAGGTGCTGGCCAGCATTATCGGCTCAGCAGATCGGGGCGATCGGTTGTGATGCTGTCGACGCCCCATTGTTGCAACGCCCGCATGACAACGGCTTCATTCACCGTCCATGTCCATACGCCCAGGCCTCGACTCTTGAGTTCGACGATCAATTCCGGGGACAGCATGCTGAAATTCAGGTCCAGGAGTTTCGCGCCACAGGCGCCCGCACGTGCCGCCAGCCAATCGGCCTGTTCTGCGGGATTTCCGGTGAGCGTTTTACTGCATAACCAGGCGCATGTGATGCGTGGCTCCAACTCACGGATTTCCCGGACGACGTTTTCGCTAAATGCGATGACAGCGACCTGATCTACCATGTTCAATGTCCGAACATCGTTCACGACCTGCTTCGAGATGCCTTCCATCTTGATCTCGATCACCGGTTGACAGCCAGTGTCTTTCAATAGCTTCAGCGCTTCCGTCAGCTTCGGCACCGACTCGCCGGCATAACGTGCATGCTTCCACGATCCGGCGTCGAGTTGTTGCAGTTGCTTCAGATTCAATTCCGTGACGGGTCCCATACCGTTCGTTGTGCGATCAACCGTCTTATCGTGCATTAGAACCACAGTGCCACCCCGACAGCTGTAAACATCGAATTCGCAACCACTGGCCCCCGCTTCAATAGCTTCGCGAATTGCTGCCAGCGTATTCTCCGGAGCCACGGCCGAGTATCCTCGGTGAGCCACTACCTCGCATCGTCCTGTTGAAACAATGAGCGATGCCTGAGAGGGCGGCAAGTGGCGCACAGAAACATCATCAAAGGCTGCAACGCAACCACTGACACCCAGTCCGATGCATCCCGTCGGTCGGTCGACACACAGTTGGCTGCTGACGACGAGCTGTCCATCCAGAAAGCCCTCGATACGTGATCCACGCACGATGACTTTCAAGCGTCGTGTCTGATTCAGTTGTGAAGCAGAAGCGACCGCGGCTTTGCTGCGAATACTCCAGTCCCTGGCTGCCGTTCGAACAGCAAACTCCACGCCGTTCAGTTGAGTCGTGTCAAAGCGAATTGGAACCTGCGACCAGGGCGTCGTGCCATCTCGCGTCGCACGAATCAACACCGATAGCCACCGCGACGGATTCCTGACTTCGCGAAACGTCACGCTTGCCTCGACCTCGTAGTTTTGCCAGGAAGTCTCACCGAACGTAACATAGGCTTCGGAATTCAGGGAATCAACAACCAACACTCCCTGGTCAACCCGCCAGTCACCCGAAATGACGCTCCAGCCTTCCGGCAACGTCTTCTGTACGCGACTGAAATCTTCCCATTGTCGTTCTGCGACTTGCGGCGTCGTTATCTGAGCAAAGCTTGTGCCATTGGCGAGTGCGAGCAGTCCCACGAGCGCGACGCTCCGTACCATGCCGAGATTGGCCTGTGTCATATCTTCTCTCTCTCAGAAATTGCAGTCGTTTTGCAGGAAGGGCGAGTGCGTTGGCGATGACAAATCGTTCTGAGCATGCTCAGTTCCCACACGTCAATCGACTTGCGGAGGCAAGTTACCATACGCCCAGCCCGTGCCGCTGAACGGACGATGAAGTGCTCGAGTGGGAATTACGCCGGGCTGGAGCTGCCTGGTGAGCGCGATGCCTTCGTTCGCGATGGTCGTTCCGGCGGTCGGAATCAGGTTGCTGTAACTTGAGAGCCGCGTTTCGTAGCCGCCACCACGTGGCCCGAGTGCTTCTTCCGTTGGCACATAACCAACGCAACCGTTGGCAAGCGAGACAGGAAACGTTAATGGAAAATCACTTCCTTGCTTAATGTCCAGGCCGTACTGGCAAAAGTACTCGGCGGGGTTGCTGACAAAGACGACGGGGCCGACTTGCACCGCCTGAACTTCGACGTCGGCGATCGGTACTTTCTTCAGCAAAGCGTCCAGCATTACCGTTTCCTTGGCGAAAGCAAGTTCTGTCGCGTCGGCTTTCAACTTTGAATCCTGCAGCATCTCGTATGCCGCTTCGACGCGATCCGGACGTGGCGGTCTGCGCTGGATTCTGAGAGTCTTGTTGCGAGACGCAACGGCAAATTCTGTTGACGTTTCCATCGAGTACATCACTTTGACAGCCTCCGCGCCGACCCGACCTCCGACCATCCGCGACCATTGTTCGGGCCTGGGCCTGACGTACGGGCTGAGATTGTCGACCTGTGTGACATCTCCCGAAGCACCGGCGGTAAAGACGACGATTACGTCTTCACCCATCACGCCGCGAATGACTCGTTCCAAATAGTAGATGTAGTTCGCGGAAATGCCGCCGGGGTTGACGGTGGCATGACATACGAAGTTGACGATGCAGCCAACGAGTTCTCCGTCGTCGCCCCACGCCGCTACAACGCCCACCTCGGGATCGGTCGGGCCCGCTGGGCCCAGGATGCCAGGATTGCCCTGGCCCGGATGTGTGTTTTCAAATCCGCTCGTCATTCGAAAACGCCGATTGAACACGCCATTTCCTTCAATGCCGCTGCCGAAGCCGACGTTCAACGTGGCAAGACTTTCGTGGGCCTCGAAAGTTGCTTCAACGATGGCGATTTTGACCTGCTCCAGATAAACAGGGTCGGCCGCCGAGGATTTCTCGTACGCCAGCTTTCGCACAAACTCGGACGCGTGATCGTACTCTCCCGGTTGCACCATTCCGGTCGGACCCGATGAGTGGGAGTGTGAAGCAGCGATCATGATCGAATCGGCCGGGATGGCGCATTTCTCCTCGATCTCCTGACGACAGGCCAACACCAAATGGCGAGGCACCATCAAAGCATCAACGCCGATAATCGCCACGCGGCGCTCGCCATTCGTGAACACAGCCGCGCGCACTTTACAGGCGTCATGCAGCGTCCGATGGAACCTCTTGCTGTAACCGCCAGGTTGCTCCATGCCGATTTCAGGCGTGATGTCGCGTTCGGCAAACCCCGCTTCTGCTGCGAGCGTTTCGCGTGCCACGCTCACAACAAGAATAGAAATTCCCATCGCCACCGAAAGTGTCTGTCGCATCATCATTTGTTCCACCCTAATTCGCGCTATCACTCTTCGATGGTTTCTAGTGCCGTGCAGAGTGAGTAGAATCTAAACTCAACGAAACCACATCATACTGAGTCGGTGATCACGACGGAATCCTTGAGCAGGGATGACATAGGCGCGGCCGGCTTCGGGTGATGTGCAGACGATGTATTCAAGAACACAGTATTGAAGAACGCGTCCGATCCGCAGCCTGCGGAATAGCGACTCGTGGAACGACCCTGAACTCACCGATGAGGAGCATTACCATGCCAGGTACAGATCGACGACATTTTCTAAAGAATGCGGCTGCGACAACAGGTACTGCACTGGCCGTGGCTCCCGCTATCGCTAAGTCTCGAAGAAGTGCCAACGAGAGGCTCCGCGTGGGACTGCTCGGCATGGGCGGACGGATGCGTGCGCACGTGACCGCCCTGGCACAGATGGAGGAAGAAGATGTCGAGATTGTCGCCATCTGCGATTGCGATCAAAGCAAGCTCGATTCAGCGGGCGAGCGCTATCCCGAATTGAACGGCAGGAAGCTCACGCACTACAGCGACATGCGCAAGATGTTCGAAGACAAATCGATCGACGCGGTGAGCAACGCTTTGGGAGATCGCTGGCACGCGCTATCGACGATCTGGGGCTGCCAGGCGGGCAAGGACATGTATGTCGAGAAGCCGGGCACGCACAATCTGTTCGAAGGCCGCCAAATGGTCGCCGCGGCTCGTAAGTACGGTTGCATAGTCCAGCACGGAACACAGAATCGCTCCAGCCCCAACATCCAGGAGGGGATCGCCAGGTTGAAAGAAGGCGTCATCGGCGATGTTTATATGGCACGCGGTATCGACTACAAGTTGCGCGGAAATCTCGGTCGGGTGAACCAGAGCCCGGTGCCGGAAGGTCTGAATTGGGATCAATGGCTGGGCCCGAAGCCGCTGCGCGACTACAGCCAGTTCTGGCACAGGCGCTGGTACTGGAATCTGGAACTTGCCAGCGGCTGTTTCGCCAACCAGGCAGTTCACGAGATGGATATCCTGCGTTGGGGGCTCGGTCTCGAGAGCCACCCGACCCAAGTGACGGCGATGGGCGGCAACTTTGTGCATGAAGATGATCGTACTTCACCCACGCACGTGGCCATGAACTATAGCTTTGGCGACGCGAGTCCTTTGGTCACCTACGAGCACCGTTCGTGGTACACCAACAGCGAAGCGGGTTTCCGAGATCCGTATCCCTTCGTCCAACCGAACTATCCGGTGGGGACGATGTTCTTCGGCAGCAAGGGTTACATGATCTTTCCCGACTACAGTAGTTACCACACGTTCCTGGGTCCGAACGGCGAACCGGGGCCGAGCAAGGCGGACGAAACGCAAACCATGGCGGACTTGCCGCACTTTCAGAATTGGGTCGCCGCGATCCGCGCTCGCGATCATAAGTTGCTCAACGCAGACATCGAGGAAGGTCACAAATCGATGGCCATGTGCCTGTTGGCGCGGACGGCGTTCCAGGTTGGTCGGCACTTGCAATTTGATCCGGCAACGGAAGCGGTCGTCGGTGACGACGAAGCAAACGAGCTGCTCAACAAACCCGTCTATCGCGAGCCTTACGTCGTGCCAGCACAGGTGTAAGGACCGTTCGATCGATTATTGCAGCATGTGAGCGACGAGGCGCGAGCCGCCGGTCTCGCGGTAACAGGAGTAACAGAACGGAACCGGTGGCTAGCGTCACAGGCTGGTCGAAATGCCATCTGCGACGGTGATTGGCGAACAAGTAAACAAACCTGATTCAATGAGGCTATCGCATGAAGTCGCACTCTCTTATCGCTGTGAGTTGCTGGGCCGTTGTTATCTTATCGATTGGAACACGACGAAGCTTTGCCGAAGAACTGGCTATCGATTTGTCGGCAGATGGGGTGGCGGATCAGTGGGCATTCCTGGAATCTACCGCCGCGATCCACAACGACGAGTTAGTATTGGACGGACGGAACGCGATGTCGCGCGCCTTCTTTCTGCCAATGATGTGGGATGACGTCACGCTGCGTGCCAGGTTCTTCGTCGAGCCAGCCGAGCGTGGAGTCCTCGCCTGTGGGTTCATCGTCGGTGCCGCCGATGCCGCCACGTACCACTACGTTCATTTCGACCGCACGCAGGCGATTCTCGTCCGCTCCGATGCAAGCGTGTCCTGGAACGAGATTAAACGTACCAGCGGATTGAAGAAACCGGCAGGCGAGTGGCATGAAGGAGTACTGCAAGCCACCGGCGACACGCTGAAAGTTTCGCTGAACGGAAAGCTGCTGTTCGAAGCGACCGACCCGACATTGAAAGGCGGGCGAATCGGCTTCTATGCGAATCAAGGTCGAGGCCATGTGAGGGACATCGTTGTGACGGGCGTTGGCCACAAGACCACCGACGAATTGAAGATTCCGCCGAAAACTTACGTTCATGTCTGTAAGGACGCGGGGGCCGGGGCCTACGAAGCCTTTCCCGATGTTTGCCGCCTGAGCGATGACCGGCTGATGACGGTCTTCTATGCCGGGTATGGTCATGTCTCGCTGCCCAACGACCAATTGCCGCAAGGCGGCCGTGTCAGCTATTGCACCTCCGACGATGAAGGCCGAACCTGGAGCGAGGCCAGGGCGATTTACGATGGGCCTGACGACGATCGCGACCCGTCCATTGTGCAATTGGCCAGTGGTCGGCTGATCTGCAATTTCTTCTCCTTGCGAAAGACAGATCAGCCAGGCAAGCGTTGGATGGGGCTGGGTACCTGGATGGTCACCTCCGACGACCTGGGCCACACCTGGTCCGCACCGAGGCAGATCGCCAAAGAAGCGTATTGCAGCACGCCGATCCGCGAATTATCCGACGGACGGCTGATTCTGGGGCTCTATCGGGAAGCCAACGCGTCCGCTAACGGCGCGGTCGTCATCAGCGACGACAAAGGTCAGACATGGGGTGAAGTGATTGATATCGACAACGGAGGAACTCGACTCGATGCGGAAACCGACGTCATCGAGTTGCAAGACGGAACGCTTTACGCCGCCCAGCGTCCCGCCATGTGTTTCTCCGTATCAGAAGATCGCGGCAACTCATGGAGTGTCTCCAAACCAATGGGCTTCGCGGGCCACTGCCCGTATTTCCTCCGCACACGAGACGACATCATCTTGCTGGCGCACCGCGTGCCGTCGACAAGCCTGCACTACAGCATGGACGAGTGTAAGACGTGGAGTGACAATATCGTGGTCGACACGGTTGGCGGCGCGTATCCTTCGATGGTGAATCTCAAAGACGGAACCGTGCTGATCGTCTACTACGAAGAAGGTGGTGGTTCGAGTATCCGCGCCAAACGACTGCGGGCTACTCGCTCGGGCATCGAGTGGCTTGCGCCGTGACATGCCGAGGACAATCAGTTTCATCTGCTCGCCATGACTGTGTATCCCCACTTCATGTTGTCGCATGAAACATGCTCTCACTGAACATGACGATAAAAAGAATCCCATTGCTGACCCTTTCCGCGGTGCTGCTGGTTTCAACCGCGCACATGCTGCGCCGCCGACTGGAAAGCCGATATCGCAAGACTTGCAGGCACTTGTTGAAAATATTGGATGTTCGCTGCACCGCCGCCTCGCAATTGACAGACTATGCGGTGAAAGCGGCCAACCGGTGGCGATTACGCAGACATCGCCCCCGATGACTGACTCGGATTATCGAGTGCCCCATTCTGCTTCCAACAGCGCATCTTCACTTTGGTGACAAGACCCGCGCGGTGTAATTCATGCGTACAAGCAGGGAACATCGCCGAATTCGGTATCGCAACATTCTCAGATTCATTCTGTCTTCCAGGCACACATCGCCAAATGACGGCGGATTCCGACAAAACGTATGTACCAGATGACACGGATTTTGTGCGTTGAAGAACGTATGAATTTCCAGGAGCAGAACCATCAAAGGGTCGGTTCTTGCGTGAGTGACGAAACGTACGAGTTTTTTGGAATCTGAGTTCGATCTTGCCCGAGTTCGAAAAGGGATCCGTGCACGACGTGCAAAGGTTACACTTTAACTGCCTCAGGACACGCCCTTATATGTGTCTGACGACCGAAGGGGGAGCGTCGTGTTGCGATGCTGAGCTGCCGTTAGTCCTGCTTCTTCTGTCTTCCAGTCATTACAATCAACTCCATCGTTTTCTGGTGAGTTGCAATCGTTTCTGTCCCGGATTCTGTATCACCGTCGCCCCCAACCGCGATATTCCCTGATCAAGTCTGAATGACCCCGGGATTGTGTGGCCGAGGGTCGCACCACGGCCCTTTTACAGCCACCAGACGAGGCTGGACGTCATCGAACAGCAGACGTTTCCGCCCCAGGTTCGTAAGCAATACCTCAATCTGGACATTCTGGAAATTCGATAATGTGTTGCGGACGCTGGTTGGACCGGCCACACAGAGGAGCGAGCAGGATGTGCCATGGCTGGAGGATGAGTGCATCGAGAGGCCCGGAGTTGGTGGAAGCAGGCCAGCTTCCGCGATGACATGCGTGAATTCAGCCGGCTGAAATGAGATAATCTGAGTTGCCGCAGGTCGTGAATTAGCAGGCATTTCGAGTTCGGCACAGTTGTTTGCCCCTACGGCATCACACTATCCACGGTGCTTGTCAAATTGCGGCACCATCAGTTGCTCGCCATTCTTCAGGGCCGATTGATGGGCGACGATACCGGGAACGGTCATTGCCAATGCGTCGTGGACGTCAATCGCCGGGCTCCGTTCATCGAGCAGTGCGTTGACAAATTCTGCGGCGATAAACGTGTGCGATCCGCCGTGGCCCGATTCGTGGCGCATCGCTTTTGGAAGCATGTCAGTATTCCAATAGACAGGTACGTCTACGTCGCCGCCGGATTGCACGGGCAAATCGAATTCAGTTGGCGTGTCGCCCTTCGTCCGGAAATGCAGCTTTGGAGTGTGGGTATTCCGTTTAGCCATGTGCAGCGTGGCTTTGTCACCGAACCACGTTGCCCGTTCACCGTGCGCCGCACAAAGCCAGAACACATTGCAGCGAAACATGTTTCCCCGATTGGTCTGCATCGTCGATGTTTCATTCCAAAAGGGATTGTCATATTGATTGTCCGTCAGGTAAGGATGGTCGCCGGTTCCCCATCCCAGACACGAGACGCGTGTGATGCGTTCACCGGTCACACCAGTGAGGAAGCCGACGGCGTGCGTGGGATACTGCATTGGGGCCAGTCCCCAGCGCCATGAGTGCGACCCGTCCGGCATGAAGAAGCGAGTGCTCTTGTCATTCGCCAGTCGCTTGAGATCGCCACGATCGTGGTAGTACTCTCCCTCGACATAGAACAGTTTACCGAACGCGCCCTTGCGATGGAGTTCCCGAGCAAAGATGCAGTCCGACCGATAGTAGCTGGTCTCCGCCATCATGTATTGCAGTCCGGTTCGCTCGACAGTCGCCCTTAGTTCAGCGGCTTCATCCAGCGTCACACAGGCCGGTACGGCGGAAATAACATGCCAGCCGTTGTTCATACACATCCTGGCGTGTTTTACATGATCCAGCGCGCCGGAGAATACCGCCACGGCATCGATGTCCTTCGCGTCCCGTACCATCTCTTCAAGAGACTCATACACGGCATCGCAGTCGTATGTCTCGCGCAGCTTCTTCCGTCGATCGGTGCGCAGGTCAGTGACCCCGGTCACGACGCAGTTCGGATGTTCGTTCCAATGAAACTGCAGGCCGAAACCGCCGCCCACGACACCGATGCGAATCTTCTTTGTTGAGTCCGCCGGACAGGCTTCTCCAACATTCAGGGTCATTCCGCCCAAAAGTCCCAACACCGCCGGACCAGATGCGCGCAGGACATTTCGTCGGGAAAGACTGTTGTTCGAGTTCGCCACATCGTCTGTCGATTCGCAGTCCATAAATACGCCCTTTGTAGTTGTCCTGGTTGTGCAAAATGAGTCGCCGCGTCAGACTGGTCGCGACAGACATTCCAACGAAGTGTGCTTACCCAACACAAGTTTGCCGTGCCGCGTGATGTAACCGGATCCGCCACGGGTCAACGCATAGTCGCGCACCTCTTCAAGCTGCGCCGGAACCATGTCCACGTTTTCCGGTCTAATCCCGGTCCATGCCGGCGAGGGCCAAACGTCGATTGCATGCGCAAGATGCGAGCCGACGAAAACTAACAACCCAACAATGCTCGTACCCACAGGGCTCCGGCTGACGACGCTTCTCATTTCCGGGCTCCGTTCATTTCCGCCCGCCCGCCGGTTTGTGCCAACACCAATTTGGCGTTCGCGGCTGAGGACGATCATTGCGCGCGGGTGTGGTTACCGGGGATTCGACATTTTGAATTTGGATTGCGTGCCAATTCACATGACATCAATGATTGCCAATTAATCAAGGTGTGGCAACTGTAACACGGGGATGAATCTGGTCTTTGGCGCCGAATGCGGATCAACCAGCGGTAACGGTAAGCCGATTCGAAACGTCTGTTCGTTGGATGATGTTTGCGTGCCGGGCGAATTGCCCGGTACAATCGGGAAAAGCTAAACATCTGCAACGCCGCTCACGGAGTCGGCATGATTCATTCCTGCAAGCTTTTCGCCTTAACGATCATGGCCATTTTGGTGCTGTTACCTGCCGCACGTGCGGATGAGCCCGATGCCTGCTACTTCCCACCACCTGAATCAGCAGGCGGTTGGCGAAAGCTGGATAACGCGGACGACATTCGGGCGAGAGGTGGGATGGACCCCGCAAAGCTGAAGCAATTGAAGCAGTGGCTAATGCAAAGCGACAAACGCAACTTTGCCGCCGTCGTTACTCGACATGGCCGCATCGTGCTCGAAGTCGAGCGTGGCAACAGCGCCAGGAAAGATGCACGGCGTGTCGCTTCCGTCTCGAGAGCCATTTGTGCCACGGTGCTGGCAATCGCGTCTGAGCAGAGCCAACACGGCAAGACGCCGAAAAAGATGTCGTTTGACGCTCGGGCGTTCGACTTTATCCCGCAGGCAAAGCCACTCAGCGATCATCGGAAGGCGAAGATCACGGTCAGGCAATTGTTGAATCATACGTCCGGGCTGACTCCCGAAGCGACCGGTGCCAGGAATCGGGGGCCCTGGAAACATGTGTTGGGCCATGACGGCGATCCAGGCACGAACTGTGGATACTCGTCGTTCGCGCTGTACCACGCTTCGCTCGTGTGTGAGAACGTCACAGGTAAGCCATACGACCAATTCGCCATCGAGTCCCTGTTCAAGCCGATCGAATGTGAGCACTGGTGGTTTCAGCAGTTTCGACTGGAAAAAGGCAGGTCGGAATCAATGTCGCGAAATATTCACTAAGCCATTGTGACAGCCTCCTACGCTTCGCAATTTTCGGAAGGATACGGAAGTATGACCGATTTTCAGCATGAGGATGCAGCATCTACCGCCATCGCACTGCGAGAGGTGGACGGTAAACTCCGCCAGATGTCAGAAGAACAGGGCAATGAAAGCGGCCTGTGGCGGACACGATATGCACTCGAGGACGAGCTGAAACTTCACGAACTTTCCGAATGCGATGGCGAACGTCTGACACCGACTCAGGTGCGTGCCTTGGACGCGCTAATGAATGGCGCATCCCAGGCGGAAGCCGCCGAAGCTGCCGGCAAATCAGCGCGTTGGCTGTGGACCCAACTGAACGAAGGCGGCGAGTTTCTCAATGCCTACCGACATGCAGTGCAGTCGCTGCGACAGCAGTCACAGCTCACAGCCTTGCAGAAGGCACGCGACGTCATGGACGTTGTCACCAGCATTGCGGTCGACCGCAAACACAAAGACTGCCTGAAGGCCGCTCAGCTCATCCTGCAGCTAAACAGGCGCTAGCGTTAAAGAGTCGCTATGGTGTTAATTGTCGTTAAGTCCGGTTGATACCCCCCGGAGAACATGCATGTTTGCCAATACTTACCCGATCGGAAGAATGGTCGTTTTCGTATCAATCATCTTCTGTGTTCCGTTCATCAACGGGACGCCAACCGAGGCAGCGGACCGTCCTCCGGACTCGGGAACATTCCTGCAGACTCTGTTATACGAAGTACAGCCATTAGTTGGCAGCAACTCACCAAACGAAAATTCGTGGATGCGATTCTCTGTACTGTCGAATGAATCGCACGATTCGAGACGCAGTGACTGCCTTCCAGAAAGAGTGATCTCTGAAGGGTTCACTTCGCAGTTGGAAGCCACGGAAGTTTTCCGTGCTCAGTCGCCCGGTGGTTGTACTGGAATTACGGAGGGTTGCGGCTACGCTGAGAAACAGACGCCGCACTTCCGACTGACGGAATTTAACATCTACCCGACGTTTTCCTACCTCGACGACAGTTCCGCCACTTACAACGAATTTGAGTTCGCATCGCATACGGACTTCGGCTTTGTTGAAATGGAAAACCGTACCGTCCTGAACGTGGCCGACCTGCCGGGAACCATAGCCCTGGGCCCGACGAATCCGGGCGACCCTGGCGGCACGGCTGACATCCGGGCGAATGGGTTTGGCGACATTCTTTCGGGCTTCTTTTTCTCACCGAAGGGCAGTCACGCCAGTAACGTCCATGTCGGCGTAGGGCCGGTGATTACTTTTCCGACCGCATCAAATGATATCCTCGGCAGCAATCAATACACAGCCGGTCCGGGCATCCATGCCAGTGCCGACATCGGAAAACTGACCACCGGTTTCTTTCTGTGGCAGTCATGGGGATGGGACGTCAATTCCGGAGACAAGAGGGCTAATCAACTGTTCGGAAAGCCGTTCGTGATTTATGAGATCGCAGAGAAGTGGGACCTGGTCTATATCCCGCTGGGATTAAGTCATTCATGGAAGGCAAAGACTGGTGATGACTGGACCGTTCCTGTCGGTGGAGGGTTCAGGCGGCGGTGCAATGTTCGCGGACAAGAAATGGGCTTCCAGGTGCAGGCCTTCGACTACGTGGCCAGAAAATCAAAAGACCCCGAATGGGAACTGCGTTTCGCGATCGAGTTTCTGTTCGACGAGTAGCTGGCCCAAAGATTGGTGCAGATGCTCAGACTTTCAAGACAAACAGGTAAGTCAACGCGTACGTTTTTCGGAACTGCATCAAACGATCGTTCTTCGACAACAGGCCAACTGACCTGGTTCGGTGACATCGATCTTGTGCATGAAGACTCGAGCGATGCACGCCTTGGCTGTTATCGTCCTGATGTCACGTGATGACCTTGCCTAGACACGCGACCACATCAGCCCCTACGAAGCTGCTTGATGCGCAGTCGGTTCCCCGAGTCGTCGATCAGCGTCGCCAGCCGCCGCTCTCGAGTTTCCTCACGCTTCGCGCCCGTCACCCAACGTGCCGTGTGCCTACGGTATCCGGGCGGTTGGTCTTGGTAGAACTCCCATGCGCCCGCGGTCTCCTTGAATCGAGTTACCATCTGGTCCGTCAACGCTCCGTCAAACTTGGCTGTCGCATAGCCACTGTTGGGGTGCACATCCTTGAGGGCGAAGGCAGCGAGACCCTCAGCTTTCATACGACCTTCCGCTGTGAGCCGTTCGACGCGGTCGATGTTTCTTTGGCTCCAGACGCTCCTCGATTTCCGAAGTGTGAAGCGAATCATGTAACTCTCGTCGTCGCGAGACTTCCGGATCCCGTCGATCCAACCGTAGCACAGCGCTTCATCGACCGTGTCTTTCCAGGTCACCGACGGCTTGTTCGTCGCCTTCTTGTAGTAGCCCACCCAGAGGTGGTCGGTCGTCGCGTGGTGCTCTTCGAGCCACGCTCGGAAGTCGGCGGGTGCGGGGAAGAAGGTCGGGATATGCTCGGACATGCTCGACTCCGGGCCAGGTGGCAGCCTGCTGTTCCAGCCATTCTGGATCTCCATCAATATAAGTTTGCCAACTAACGATACAACCTGCTTCGGCGTAAAGCGTGGAGCTCTTTGACACTCTGCTGGAGTCTCGAGTGCTGACAGAACGCTGGAGACGACATTACAATGTGGTTCGTCCACACAGTTCATTGAACTACCGGCCACCAGCGCCGGAAGCCGTGTTATCAACAATAAATCACACGCCGGATCCGAGATAGGATCTGGTACCATCCCTGGCGGCAGGTCACAGATAGTGGTTATTAAAGGTTGGACGGGGCCATTGTCCCGTCGTTAGGGCCTTCGGCCCGTTTGTGCGAACGTGGCAGCAACTCATCAGTCACGGCTTCAGGGGGGCGATGACAAACGGTCCGCTGATGACTTTGACGTTGGGCGGGCGGGCCGGAACGGGATTGACGTCGAGCCCGAAGCCATGCACTGTTGCACCAACCAACGCAGCCGGGATCGGGCTGGTCAGTATTTGCCTGCCATCAGCCAGGCAGGTGACAGCACCGCCGTTCACGCGCATCTCAAGAAACATGGGGGTACCGTCCATGTGCTTTCCCCCTTTGGCACCCTTCACCACCTTGATCTGGTGAGGCTGTCGGCCCATGGCCCACAACACATAAACTCCACCCGCGATCTGCGGTTCATAACAGAAGGCGAGGCCCCAGTCGGGGTTTTCGAGATTGATGCAGGCGATGGGAAATCCGACAGCGTGATGCTTTCCGTTCCACCATGTTCCGATCGTGAAATTGTCGGCATAATCCGGGCCGAAGTTTTGATAGGCAGCAGCACGGCCGGCGGCATTGTTGGGTTGGACGATGGGGCCCTTGTCTGGATTCGTGTTGACGGGTGCGGCTTTACGCAACTCCATGGGGTCCCACCAGTTGGGGTGGTCGTCGTGTGCAGAGTGCCAGCCGTTTCCAAGCGGGCCGTTCGGCCTCTTCCAATCGTCCTTGAAGCCATCGGAGGTTGCCCCATTCGTCGTCGATGTCTGGTCGAGACTGGTGGTTTCCGGGTTGCGGTTGGAATTGCGGCCAGGCTGGGCGGACACTGTCCGAAGATCCGCTACGACACACAACCCGATTAGCAGCATTCTTGAATTCATTTCATCTCCCGGAAGAAGGTGATCATTAAGAACTTAGAAATAGGCAAATCATCGCACGGACCGTTAGGGAAAGTATCGAGGACCGCTTTGGGAAAAGAAAACTGTGAGTGGTACGTGCGCGCTGTCGACGGAGTTGATACGTGTTCCCCCAGGAGCATAGCCGATGTGCGATTCACCAACGAACGCTTTTACGCGGAAGCGTCGGCGTTTCACCTACCGGAAAATGAAGTCCGAAAAAATGTTAAATTTTTCAGCTCAGCAGATACGTCGATTCTGCTCTATCAGCCATACCTGGCCAAATGGCGTTGAATTCCGACAAAACGTATGGACCAGATGACACGGATTTCGTGCGTTGGAAGAGGTATGAGTTTCCAGGAACCGTGTTGTCAAAACACGGTGGATTCCTGAACGACCGATCAAACGTATGAGTTTCCGGGAAGAGCTTGCCACAAATAAAAAGAAACAGCTCGCCGCAATTCAATGCGACGAGCTGTTTTGATTTCAAGTCGGGGCGACTGGGCACGGTTAGAACTTTTTTACCGAGGCGTCGACGAACTGCAAACGCTCCATCTCCATACGTGCGAGAAGATTTCAACAATTCTGTCCTGATTCGTATACGAGACGCGTCACTTATTGCCCAGGCGTTTCGGCATGGCGGTCGATCCCTCCGCTGTGCCCAGTCGGCGACTTCAGGTAAGTCGGAGTTATCGATATTTGCGCCGAAGCGATCTCGCCCAACCGACGTAGTACACGCCTCCTGAGCGTGCAAGCAATGCCGGGCCGTCCGCTGCGGTCGCGATCACTGGATGCGCGAAGATAATCGCCCATGTGTCAATTTGACGGCGGTCGGGCTGTTCCGGCAACCGCGAGCAGCATACACATCGACAAACTGCCGGAACTTCGCTTCGCTTGGGCCGGCCTACGTTCTTCAGCGATAGTGGAGCGAAGACGAGTGTTTGTTCTCTCCGTTTGAAGCCCGACATTCCGTTAGATGGGTTCACCCGGCGATTAGGTTATCATGGTGCGGCCGTGAGCACATGAAATACCTGCACAGTGGAGATTATCATGAATCGAAACAACCCTTGGGAGCCGCAACGGCGTTGCCTGGCCCTTGCGTTAAGCGTGATCGCCGCATGGGCGCCCGGATTAATTGTTC
>JAAERP010000395.1 GCA_024230215.1 Fuerstiella sp.
CCCGAAGAGCGTGGACCCGACGACCTCCTCGGACTCGCCTGAGACGAGTCAGGAGCAGGACAAGGGATCTGCCGACGCGTCGGAGGAGAAAGTTGCGGAGGATTCCTCCGAAGCGGATAAGCCCGTGACAGAGGTTGATGAAGTAGCAAAAACAGCCGAATCAAAACCTGAACAAGTGAAACAGGATGCCCCCGCAACCGAAGCCCCCGCCGCCGTGGAATTGCCAAAGCAGGCAGCCATGCCAGCGACAAAAAGCAGCTTGGGTAAGTCCGGTGAATTGAGTTTTAACTTCTCCGGTGTCACGTGGCCGGCAGTTTTAGAATGGTTCGCTGACGAAGCTGACTTGGCACTGCAGTTGGACCAAGTGCCAATCGGCAGCTGGACCTTTGCCGATCCAACCCGCAAGTACAGTGTCTCCGAAGCCCTCGATGTCATTAACTTGGCCCTACTGAAGCGTGGTTATTGCCTCGTTCGCAGAGGCCGGATGCTGCAGGTAATCGACCTCGAAGAACAGAACGCAGACAAATTGATCAGCGAGCTCGCCGAACTGGTTCGCCCTGAGCAACTCGAAGAACGCGGCCGCAGCGACATTGTCAGTTGTGTCTTTCCTTTGGGCAGCATGACTGCCGACGCTGCCAAGGAAGAATTGGCTTTGATGATTGGCCCTTGGGGTCGCGTGATCGTCCTCGACAGTGCACGCCAAGTCAAAGTCACGGAGGCAGCCGACAAGCTGATTGCAATACGTGACCTGCTGAAACAGGCATCAACTGCCGACACCGACGTCGTCGAAATCGTTTTAGAACACAGAGCCGCC
>JAAERP010000396.1 GCA_024230215.1 Fuerstiella sp.
CCAGATACAGACCACCCAACCCCGATAAGAAACCGCTCGGCGAACCGAAAATTCGAAAACTGAACATCGATGAAAAGAAAAAACTCAAAGCAATTTCCAGCAATGAATTAGTTGTCTAATTTCCTTCACGGCGTTGCCCATCACGGCCACTTCCCAGGCACGCTGAAAGCCTCTCGCAGGATCAACCTGTGCAGCCACCAGAACTTTGTCGGCTTCCTGAGGCAGATAGACCGGTCGGCTGCCATCGTCTGCGCGACCGCCCCAGTTGTTCTTCACTGCCATATCAGAAGCCAGGACTCCGTCCGCGTCAATTGCCAAAAGTACGTTCGTACCAGCCGGCAGCTTCCTTGCAAGTGCATCAAAATCAGATGCGAACGTCATCGTCTGCAGCATCAGCACGGCGGTCAGTATGAGCGAGACCTTAGACATTGGGACTATTCCTTCGAATTGGACGTTCGGAAGCGAGGCGTTGAGATCCAGGCTAACCACTGTATTTTCCGGCATTTTTATGGGGCAAGGCTCTTGCCGACACAAGGTCCCCATAATCCGGCAAATGAGGATGAATTCCAGTGACTGACCTGTACTCGCTGCAGTTTCTTTCCGTGTGGGCACGTAATCCGCGTGCTGGTGACTGGGTTTCGCGCGTCGTGTGTTTATTTCAGGCAGTGTGCTGACTGCCACAACGAAGAAACGTCGGAAGGCGGACTCAACCAGGTTTCTCTGTCATTTGAACTGAGTGACCTAAGCGTTCGGAAACGCTGGACATCTCACACTCGCGTGACGGCTTGTTCGAACGATTTGGCGGTTCCATCAGAGCTTAAGGACGCGTTCTGCATTCCCGCGGTAAACCTTTCTGCGCACGTCCTCCGGCAGGTCCATATTCTCAAAGACTTCAAACTGAGGCACATGTTGTCCTGGCTGCAGGTAGTCTGTCCCGAAGCAGATGCGGTCCTGACGACGAATCAGAAACTCGCGACCAAATTCCAGGTCACGACTGATGGCGTTAGATCCCGAACCCGCAGAAAGATCGCCGTAGATATTCGGATATGCTTCCATCAAGCGATCGATGGCGCCGCCAGGCAGCACTTTGTCTTTCGGATAGCTGCCAAGCGCCCTCTGGTCATCCAGACCTGATATCGACGCCCACCAGCCTGGACCGTGCCCAATGAAGTTGAGCTTCGGAAACGACCGAACGGCGTTTTCCAGTCTCGGCAGACCGGGTTTGTCCTTGCCACGGACATTGTCAATGTGAAACAGCAATGGAATCTCAACCTGTTCGCAGGCCTCGTAGACACGCATCATCAGCGGATCATCAAAGTCCAGACCAACTTTGTGTTCACCGAAGCCTTTGGCTCCCTGATCCACATACTTGCCAAGAATACCCACCAGGCCTTCCACGCCGCCTCGAATAATAGCGCGAGGGTCGATTGAACAGAACGGGATCAGGCGATCCGGAAATTCCTTCGCCGCTTTGATGGCCGCGTCCGGTAGCTGCAGATAGGTCGTGGATTCAGGAGACACCAACGGCAGCACGACCGATTTTTCGATATTGTGCTCGTCCATCCATTCCACCAGTGCCTTTGCCGTGAGTTCTTTATTGCCATTTGTGTAGGTACCGATATGCGTATGCATATCAATAAAACGAGGATGCTGGTTGCCGACGTTCGCACTCGCAGGCATCTTCCTGGCAGCAAAGGCCGTCATAGCGGCGGCTGAAGTGGTGAGCATTTGACGACGGTTCATCGGTGTGTTCCAGATAACGGTGTGAGGCGGGGACGAGCAGAGGAGAAATGGAATGAGCTGACAATACAAAAGAGCGGGTGCCGGATCCTTGTCGATTATCTGACTTTCGAGGACTAATTCCAACGCACTTGATATGAAATATGGCCACGATCCGCCGGAATGCACCAGTGCTCTGTCACAGGCAAAAGTCAGGGTGGAAGCATTCCCCGGAAAAGGGGGTCAGGTACCAAAAATGCAAAGCACCCTTCGGGCCGTTCCGGTTTTTGGTACCTGACCCCG
>JAAERP010000397.1 GCA_024230215.1 Fuerstiella sp.
CCAGATACAGACCACCCAACCCCGATAAGAAACCGCTCGGCGAACCGAAAATTCGAAAACTGAACATCGATGAAAAGAAAAAACTCAAAGCAATTTCCAGCAATGAATTAGTTGTCTAATTTCCTTCACGGCGTTGCCCAAAGGGGATGCTCGCAACCTTTGGGGGCCGCAGGCACAGAAGGCGGCAATGTAGCGACCTGACAGCAATCGGCACCGCAGACACGGCCTCCTGTTGCTGCGCAACTCTTATTGCAGGCAACACAACCACCCTCAGGTAGACTGCTCTACCGGGGATCTAGCCGTCTTCTGGCCGCGGCTCACCTGTCTTGATCGCAGAACGGCTGGCCCACGGGCCGGAATCGCTTCGGTCGAATTGTGCACTGCTGTTGTGGCTGACGAGTTACGACTTTCGGTTCTTTCGCCGTTTCCTGAACAGTGCCGGCGTGAATGCGGCCAGGCCAGCCAGCCAGCCGGTTGCAGCTGTCTGTTTCGGGCCGGGCGACGGATCGTTGTGCTCGGCTGTTGGCGTCTCCGCAGATTCTTCTTTCCAAATCGCTTCGTCCCATGCAGCCATCAGGACGTCGCCGGATTGCAGTTCTTTCAGTTGTTGTGCAGAACTCTCCAAAGCGATTGCTGCAGTCAGGGATTCAGCCGGGGCTGCCACGACTGAGTGTCGTGTCGTTTCTTCTATCGGATGGCCACCTTCCGGGGCCAGGCCAATAGAAAGCTGGCTGACGGTGACGTCTTCAGGCTCCCACGTTGTCGCGGCGGCATTCAGAGATACCAGCTGCACAGTCGACCGCCGGTCTTCACGTCCTGGCTCGTTGGTGGCGATGGTAAAGCTGTCAGGTACGCTCCAGTCGCTCACCTGGTTATTGGTACTGATCGACCTGACCCAAACTCGGTAGTTACCCAATGCCAGTGGCGTTGCCGGCGTGAAGGTTGTATCCGTGAGGTTGTTGACTCGAAGTACGGGTAAGGTTGGCGTCGCTCGCAGCGAGATGAATATCTCGTACCGTGCAGCCCCCGACGCATTTGACCAGGTGATTGTCGGCGTGGAGTCGGAGCCGTCCGGAACATCGTTCAGAACGGGGACGGCGACGGCCCGGACAGTGAAGCTTGCCTGAGAGTTGAGGCTCCATGGAGTCAGGGTTCCGTCCGCTTCAATGCCACGCACCCAGAATTTGTAGATGCCGGGCGTTAATTCTTCTGTGAGCGTGATTGATGTCGCCCCCAGGCCCGATTCATTCAGAATTGGATTCGGCACATCATCGGCGGCGGCGAGGTAGACTACATAGCCTGCGGCACCCTCGACAGGCAGCCATAACAAGGTCGGTGTTGTGTCTGTTGTGCTTGATGGATTCACGACGACCGGTCGACCGCCGACTTCAAATTCGAATCCAGGGCTCCATTCTGTGGTCACGGTATCCGTGAATCCACGGACCCACACCGTATAGACACCGTTCACCATATCGTCCGGGACCGTGAATTCCGGTGATGTTAATCCGTTTTCGACGTATTGAACAACAGCCGGGACTTCATCGGTCTTGTTGACCCAGACCTGCCAGGTGGCTACGCGATCCTGGTCATTCCATGTGATGGTTGGGGTGCGGTCGAGGATGGACGGGCCAAACGGGTCGATGGACGGTGCGGTCACCACGCTGAAATCGTAGCTGTCACTCCAGTCGCTTCTTTCGCCCGTTCCTGTAGACGCTTGTGCCCAGTATCGGTAATTACCGACCGGCAGGTCAGCTGGCGGTGTATAGCCGGCAGACGTCAGGCCATCAACGATGTAGATAGCTTGCCCTGTGATCAAATCTGACACCCAGACCTTGTAGGATTCGCCGTCCAGCGAGCCGTTCCATGTGAGTGTTGGTTTTGCCGAGGCTGTTCTGCTGACATTCCCTCCGGAACCGCTCAATCCTTCAGACGGGCCAAGCAGCACAGGTACCGCACCAATCTGGAATACGTGGTGCGTGCTCCAGTCGGAATCCAGCGTCCTGCCAGCATCGCCGTAAGAGCGGGCTCGAACGCGGTATTCCCCAGGCATCAGTTCACTACCGTCCGGAACGGTAAACGAACCGCCCGCAACATCGATCTGTGTAAACTGAATGCTGTCGGTCGTGACATTAAACACCTCGATATCACTGACAACCTCCCCGACCGGTGTAGTCCACGTAATTGTCGGAGTTGTATCGTAGATTGCCACAAACGGAAGCAGCACTTCCGGCGGTGTGGAGATCGTCAGCATGCGCTCAGTACTGGCCGATACAACGCTACCCATACCTGCGGGATTATTGTGTGCGGTAATCGTGTAACGATATCGTCCCAGAGGAAGCGCATTTGTATTCGGCACCGTCAACGTCGTTGCAATGAAATTGGAACTCGTGAAGACGACTGAACTGGTAGTATCGTCAACGATCTGCAGACTGTAAGCGTCAGCCCCTGGCACCGGCGACCACGAGAACGTGGGCGTTGAATCCGGCAGCCGATCTTCTGTGGGATTAACGTTTGAAGGCGCGATAGCCACGGTAAATTCGACCGGAGCACTCCAAAGTCCCGGATCTCCCGAGGCATCGATCGACCGCACCTGAAC
>JAAERP010000398.1 GCA_024230215.1 Fuerstiella sp.
GCCGAAGAACCCGCTACCGAAGAACCCGCTACCGAAGAACCCACTACCGAAGAACCCACTACCGAAGAACCCACTACCGAAGAACCCACTACCGAAGAACCCGCTGCTGAAGAACCCGCTGCTGAAGAACCCACTGCTGAAGAAACGACGGCCGACAAAGCTGCTGAGTATGACAAAGATCCGCCCAGCCCTGCGGAAGAATAGTTCGCCACGGGCGGAGTCATAAGTGGTCACCAGGTAACCCTGTCACCTGCAACAAGGGCTTTGCAGCGACACAGGACCATGGTCAGCGGAGAAAATTTCGACTGGGGCGTTCCGTCGCCGCCCCCCAGGACCTGCGGCACGCCGTTTGCGAGCGACCAACGTCACCCAGACAAACGGTGACACCCTGCCACCTTTCCTGTGATCGGTGATGCGAACAAAGTGAATCTGGCATACACTTCCAGTCTGGAACAATCACCAGCGGACGCCCCACCGGGACGACGGGTCAGAAAATCCGGTACCGATTGACCGAGGCAGCGGAATCAACAGAGACTGACCGTCCTCGTGCCGTTTTTTCGAATCTGATGACCCACATTTCCCGGACGGCATCCAGCCCTGTTTGCCAGCTGTTTTGAATAATGCACAGACTCCCTGTCACTCTCGTCCTGATTTGCTCCTGCAGTTTCAGAGCAGTGGCGGGTCCACCGGACGACATTCGTTTTTCGCGAGACATCCTGCCCGGTCTTTCTGAGAATTGTTTCTTCTGTCACGGGCCCGACAAAGCACAGCGCCAGGCTGATCTGCGACTCGACACAGAAGCCGGCGTGGTAATGTCCATTGACCGCGAATCTCTGATTGACAGTGAGTTGCTGCAGCGAATCTTCTCCACTGACCCTGACGAAATGATGCCGCCCCCGGATTCCAATCGCAGTTTGTCAACGCTCGAAAAAGAAGACCTGAAACGCTGGGTCATTGGTGGGGCAACGTGGGATCGACACTGGTCGTTTGAACCACTGGTGGCCCCGGTTGTTCCGCAAGTGAACTTCGCCAACCAGCCTGTTCGCAATCCGATTGATGCCTTTGTGCAGTCGACCCTGGCCGAAAGAAAACTGCATCCATCCATCGAAGCCGCACGCCATACGCTGCTGCGGCGAGTAACGCTGGACGTGACCGGCCTGCCGCCGACGATGGAAGCCATCAGGACGTTCACCGATGACAAATCGCCGGACGCCTATGAAAATCTGGTGGACCGCCTGCTGAGCTCTGATGCGTACGGCGAACGGATGGCATGGGAGTGGCTGGACGCAGCACGTTACGCTGACAGCAACGGCTACCAGGGCGACCGCGAACGCACGATGTGGCCGTGGCGCGACTGGGTCGTCACGGCATTCAACAACAACATCCCATTTGACCAGTTTACGACTCTGCAACTGGCCGGTGACTTATTGCCGGACGCCACGCCGGAACAGACACTGGCGACCGGCTTCTGCCGCAACCACATGATCAATGGCGAAGGCGGACGTATTCCGGAGGAAAACCGAGTCGATTACGTCATGGATATGGCTGAAACAATGGGCACCGTCTGGCTGGGCCTGACGCTCAATTGCTGCCGTTGTCACGATCACAAGTACGACCCGCTGACTCAGCAGGAGTACTACCAGTTTTTCGCGTTCTTCAACCAGACTCCGGTGTCCGGTGGCGGAGGTGACCCACAGACTGCTCCCGTTCTCGCAGTCGCAGCAGCTGACCAACAGAGTCGTCTGGCGGTCCTGCAGACGCAATTGGCAGAGACCAACCGTGCCCTCGCCGAACGGGAAAGAAAACTTCAGCCCCGTCAGACTGAGTGGGAAGAAGAGCTGCTGGCCAACAACCAGCCGAACGGGAACGTGTCGCTGTCTGATTCAGTCAATGAAGCGTTGGTGGCCGACCTGCATGTCGATCCTTCCAGTCGTACCCAAAAACAGAACGACCACATTCGCACGTCGTTTTTGCAGCACGATGCGGAATATGCAAAACTCAGCAAGCGAACAGAAACGTTGGTCGCAGAATCAGCCGCCACCAGGAAAGCCGTACCCAAAGTCATGATCATGGCGGACCAGGATCAGTGGCGACCGACATATGTGCTCAACCGAGGTCTTTACAATGACGTTACGGAGCGTGAGGTCGCGGCGCTGACGCCTGGCAGTCTTCCCGCCATGACACCGGGCAGCAAACGCAGAAATCGTCTGGACCTGGCGCGCTGGCTGCTGTCTGACGAACATCCATTGACGGCCCGGGTGACCGTCAACCGTTTCTGGCAGCAACTGTTCGGTATCGGTTTGGTCAGCACGACCGAAGACTTCGGAGTGCAGGCAGAGTATCCCGTACACAAAGATCTGCTGGACTGGCTGGCGGCCGATTTTCGTGACAACGGATGGGACGTGAAACGGCTGATCAGAACCATCGTCACCAGCCATACGTACCGTCAGTCATCCGTGATTCGCCCATCAGCAATCGTGGGTGTCGATGGAGAGCCGTTGAAGCTTTCCGAGGTCGATCCGAAGAACCGCCTGCTAGCCCGATTTGCACGATATCGCATGCCGGCATGGATGCTGCGCGATCATGCTCTGGCCGTGTCCGGACTGCTGAACGACCAGACGGGCGGACCTCCCGTAAACACATATCAGCCGGCTGGCGTCTGGGAAGAGGCAACCTTTGGCAGGAAAAAATACCAGCAGGACACAGGCACGAAACTCTACCGACGCAGCCTGTACATTTTCTGGCGACGCATCATCGCCCCGACCATGTTTTTTGACAATGCCTCGCGGCAGTCCTGTACGGTCAAAACGGCACGAACCAACACACCACTACACGCCCTGTTGACGCTGAACGAAACGACCTATGTGGAGGCAGCTCGCATGCTGGCCCGGAAAATTCTGACGGACGACCAGCTGGACACTGATACACAACGGATCGACGACGCATTCCTGCGCGTGGTGGCGCGTCGACCGACAGACGCCGAACTTCAGGTGCTCACAGCCGGGCTGAATCGCAGTCGAACTGAATACAGTACTAACAGGCAGGCTGCTCTTGATCTGCTGTCGGTCGGCGAATCACCCCACCGCGGAGACCTTGACGCCGTTGAACACGCGGCATGGGCGTCTGTGTGCCTGACATTGTTGAACCTGGACGAGGCGCTCAGCCGCGAATAACAGCCGCGGCGCCAGTGCTTTGTCACAGCCAAAAAGTGGGGTTGAATCGTTCGCCGGAAAAGGGGGTCAGGTACCCAAAATGCGAAGCAC
>JAAERP010000399.1 GCA_024230215.1 Fuerstiella sp.
CGGCGACCGACCCGTGGTCGGCACGGTGCTGTGCGAGCCAAGCGCTCGGGTTTCCTCGGCAAGTGACATTACACTGGCTCTGTGCCGGTGTCTGCAGGACGAGAATAAGAGTGACCTGACGGCCGAGGACTGGAAGGAGCGCGAGACAGTTGTCGGGGTTGAAACGAGGATACTCGCTGGCAGCACAACAATCGCGGATGGCAAGGTAGAAAACGACGACGTGCTTTGCATCGTGCTTCCGGGGGAGAACGCAGAGTCTGTGTTCCGGAAGACACTCGCCATCGCCGAGTGAACTGCCAGTTCACTGCCAGGGGCGTGCACCACAATCACGACAAACACAGCAGATAAATCCGGCGCTGCGAATAAAAGCAGCGCATCGAACGCTTCGAACGCATCGAACGCATCGAACGCATCTCATTCGACGTTACACGTCGGTCGGTGAATAGAATGTCATCCGAATGAAGAGCAAGAGGAGAATTGTGCCGAGGATGACGATCCAGGGCAGGTACTGCTTCAACAAAGCCTGGTGGTAGAGTCCCTTTGCTTTGACCGCCAGCTGCTTTGCGTCATGAGAGAGGACGTTTGACATCTC
>JAAERP010000400.1 GCA_024230215.1 Fuerstiella sp.
GGCAAGATTGGTACGGGACTGCTCTACCTGTTAACTGCAGGTCTATTCGGTTTCGGAATTATCTATGACGTGTGCACTTTGAACGACCAGATCGACGAACAAAGTCAGAAGGCAACTGTCAGTAGCTGAACGTGGCACACTCGCTAACAGAATGTGCCGAAACCGCACTCAGCGGGCTACTCGGGTGCAATCAGGACAGCTTGCGGACGGTTACTTTTGTTCCCTGCAGATTGATCACGCATACTTCGCAACCGGTATCGATGAAATCACCCTCAGTGACAACATCCACCATCAAATCTCCGATCTGAATTTTCCCACTGGGGCGTAGTGGTGATGCCGTTGTTCCAACGTCTCCGACATTGACCAGTTGCCATGCAGGTAGCTGGTCCGTGTGGTTTCCGGCCAGCAGCGAGTTGCCCGTGGCTGCTGGAGCAGCGACACCGGGTTTAAGTGTGAGGCGACTTAACCCTGGAATCTCACCTATATATCGGGCGAGGAAAAACAAAGCGATCAGGAAGCAA
>JAAERP010000401.1 GCA_024230215.1 Fuerstiella sp.
CAGCCTCAACCAGCAACTCAGCTGTGACTGCAGGAATGAACGTGTCATTGACTCTCCACGCCAGCACCCGACGAGAGAAGTTATCGATGACTGCATGCAGATAGGCTTTGCTGCCGTCGAGAAGGCGGATGAGTGTGGTGTCCACATGCCAAATCTCGTTGGCCCGTATGGCCCTGATGCCAATCGTTGGCTTTGCTGGATGAACACGCTGTCGTGGCCGACGCCACTTGTGGGCATGGACCAGTCGGTACCATGTCGTGGGCGAGGCAAAGACTCTGCCGAGCCGTTGAGCCAGTCTTGCCAGTGTCCCTGTTGACACGTGGCGGTACTCATCGCCGGTGACCATGTCTTTGATGGCCAGGTGCTCTGCTCGGGTGAGTTGCTGAGGAGTCGTTCTGGGACAGCACGACAGGTCGTCGAGCCCGCACTCCTGTTTGCCCAGCCATGCGTGATAGCGCGTGCTCGACATACCGATAAATTTCAGCACACCACAAAGAGGCAAATGCGTTCGCGTACGCTCAATGGCCCGCAGCAACCTTTGCTTCCTGGTTCCATCAGGAATCCGAACTCGATCGAAAGAGAATTCGGCCACTTTGAATGCCACAACCACGAGATGAAGAAGAGCAAAGAGTCGGGTGACACGACGTCGCAAAAAGAGAACCTTTCGCTGAAGGGCTTCGGCGTCCATATCGAGTACATCGATGGAGACGACGTCTGTTCTGATTTGCTTGAGCCAGCCGCGAGCTGTCGATCGCGGCACACCATGTCGAACGGCGAGGTCAAGGTCACCGGTGGTCTGGATCAGACGACGAAGTCGGTGATCGTACTGTTTTTGAGTTCGGCAATTTTCAGACATGCCGACAATGATCACGCCCTCATCGGCTCTGGGAAAGTCAAATCGACGTCTGACTGATGGCAGCGACGAGTACTCGCGCGTTAAACTCCCGAATGTTGTGGTAAACA
>JAAERP010000402.1 GCA_024230215.1 Fuerstiella sp.
CTCAAGCAAACAGGAGCAAGGTGGCGAGTCAGACGTGTCAACCGAATGGTCGGACTCTGCGCAAATATGTACAGCAAACAGTGGAATCAATACTGGAAGTCGCTCGTCGCCTGAAATACCGTAATCCTTGAGCGCACCCGAGTTGGGCAGCCTTTCTACCTACGCTTCCAAAACGCACGACCGTTGCTGACAATGACCCGCATCTATGTCCACTCTCGTTCAGGTTGCCAACCAGCCCCATGGGGTTGCCGGATTCATGCTGACAGTGCCCCTTTTCCGCCGTCGTCAGGCTAGCCGATTATGCGATTAATCCACCTCGGTCTCTTTCTTCCGTTCTTCCTGAGTGTCTCGGCCCACGCCGACAGATTCAACTGGCAGCGATTTGAGGTTGCAGGTCGCCCTGCGTTCATGATTCTGCCCGAGGCGCAGAAACCCGGAGATCCCCAGCCGTGGATCCTGTACGCTCCAACGTTCGACAGGCGTTTGCCGAACGAGGCTCATGAAGGCTGGATGATCGACCACTTTCTGAACGCTGGTATCGCCATCGCTGGTGTCGACGTCGGCGAATCGCATGGCAGTCCGGCTGGTCGAGCAACCTTCAATGCTCTGTATAAGCACGTGGTCGAAGGAGATCTCGGTTTCTCATCGAAAGCCTGTCTGCTGCCTCGAAGTCGAGGTGGCCTGATGCTGTACAACTGGGGAGCTGAGAATCCTGAGAAAGTGAAGTGCGTTGCCGGCATCTATCCGGTCTGTGATCTCCGCACGTATCCGGGCCTGGCCGCGGCGAGCAAGGCGTACGGCATGACCGAAGACGAGTTTTCCGCTGTCCTTCCGAAACACAATCCCGTCGATCGGCTGGCCGGTCTGGCTGCAGCAAAGGTACCAATCTTTCACATCCACGGAGATGTCGACACAGTTGTGCCGTTCAAGGACAACTCCGGGAACGTGGCCCAGCGGTACCGGGAACTGGGTGGACAAATGGAGATCGTCATCGCGCCAGGGCAGGGGCATAACATGTGGCACGGCTTCTTTCACAGTGAGGAACTAGTTGACTTTGTCGTGCTGAACGCGACGGGACGGCCACGAGAAGTCTCCGTTCCCGCACCGATTGCACAATGGAAGCTGGACGAACGGGATGGAGATCTTGCGCAGGATTTCGTCGGTAATCATCACGGCAAAGTGGTCGGGGCGAAGCCCGTCGAAGGGCGGATTGGCGGCGCAAGATTATTTGACCGTTCCAACGGTCATCACGTCGCGATCGAGTACTCAGAGGATTTGGAGCTTTCCACGTTTACTGTATCCGCATGGGTGAAGCTGACTCGTCCGCCGACGTTTTCCGGCGTCCTGGGAACGCGGTTTGGTGGAGAATTTACGTTCGACATGAAAGTAAACGATGCCAAAGTCCACGGCGACATTGGCGATGGAGAACAATGGATCGAAACGAAGGTCAATTTCTACGCCGATGACACCGGATCGAACGGCCAGGGCGGTGATCTGGAACTGGATCGCTGGTATCACATCACCTACGTGGTCAACAACGATTCCCAGCAGTGCCAGTTGTATCTGGATGCGGACCTGAAAAAACGAATTCCATTTGAAGGCACACCGACATTGATGACCCCAGGTCGACAAATGCGCATCGGCAATTCATCGGCCGACGAATTCATGGACGGTATTATCGACGAGGTCTGTATCTGGGCCAGTGCTCTTTCGGCAGCACAAGTCAGGAAATTGTATGAGACACGTTAGGCTCCTGGAGGCTTTCTGTCTTTCGTTCTACTTCGCACCGTCGGTTAACAGCGTTAGCATGGCTTTTGCCATTCCATCGCCGATTAAAAAGTAGGTCTCGGCGTTGCTGTTCCAGTGGTAGCTTTGTCCACTGGGGGATTCTTCCTTCGGACGATAGAAATCCTTAGTCCCGACAAATGCCACGTTGCCCTTGAATTCGGCACGTTCGGCTGCCGCGGCCTGTGCCCGCATCAGAGACAGGGCTCGTGGATGCTTCTCCTCGTGACCTGACATTCCGGTTTCGGCGATCACGAAAGGGAGATCCTTCACGCCGAGTTCCTTCCGGACATCGTGAATGAAGTTCACCATATTCCCTTCATACGCGTCGTTGTGAGCCTGGTTAACACGGTCGTTCCACCCCTGATGCCAGCCGAAACCGACAAGTTCATAGCCTCGCCCATCATACGCAGGAAAGGGAGCCTTAATGTCACTCAACACGCTGTTCACATGTTCCAGCATCTCGGTGTAAAAAGGGCCTACCTGGCCACCACTGCTGGGCGGACGGAAATCCACAGCCAGGCTCTTACCACCCCACGCCGTCTTGATCAGCAGCACCTGTTGGTCGAGTGCTTCGCCTACACAGTGACCGAAACCGAACTCGGGTCCAATCGACGTCTCTTTGGCTCCGAATCCCGCCGTCAGGCCCCCCGTGCGATCGAGATACCAGATCCACACATCGTTGCGGACGACCCAATTACCGTCGACATCGACCATATGCCTGGTCCGCCCTGCCATCCGGGGATCCCTGACCATGTACTCAAGGCTGCCTTTCCCCCCGTTCTTCCTGGCGTCCATCTTGATAACACCGGCCCCCTGCATATTTGACTGCCCGGCCAGGATGAACACCTTCAAGGGGCCTTTACTTGCCGTGTCAGTCGGCATACCCGCAAAAGCCGGCCCTACCACGATTGCAAAAAACAAAATGCTCGTGAGCCACCTTCTTAATTCGATCATTCCTGTTTCCAACTGTTTCCTATTGAGATGGTATTTAGATTTGAGCCCTGAATCTGCTGCCCCAGCTTTGTCGTTCAAGGCAACACTCTCGACATCCATGATGACAAATGCGGGCTGCGTGTCACTTTGACGAAGCCTCTTTTTCCCATCGTTGACCGAATTCCGGTCGTAACGAGTATTGACGGCCCAATGAGGGAATTGCCAAATCAAATCCATTGTTCCGGAACCACGATGCGGGGTTGAATGCCCCGGCATCGACATCTTCTCTGAGGATTAGACAAACACTCATGGACAAGATTTGCTGCCGAACACTTGAGAACAGCGGCACGCTACTGTCGAAAAACGTCTCATGTGTAGAGACGCCGTTGCAGACGGTGTCTGACTTGATCTGAATTGCGTATCTCACCCGGCCCGGAGGAACCAATTCCGCCTGTGGCCACGATCGCCCAACTGACTGCCTGCCATACGGTGGTCTTCAACCCAGCGTCCGCTGCCTGCCTTTTGCGCCCCAACCTGCTTGGCGCGAGTTTTGTTATTGGCTCACGAACAACGTCCATTCAGCGTGACCAGTCACATCCAGCCGAACGGAGCCGATCTTCTATTCAAATGAAATACTCTTCAAAGTCGAACGTAATCTGCTTGTCCCACGCATCGTCCTGGAGTTCCCAACCCAGATGCGAGCCGACCAGATAAATCGCCCTCCCGCTGTCATCAGTAAAGTATCTTCCGTTCGCGGGATGCGTACGCAGAGAGCCCCGAATCCTGTCTGGCGAATCCTTCCCCATCATCAGCGCGCTGTGACCAGTGCCCGCCACGGCAAACAAACCACTAACCGCAACGGTTGTCAATCCAGAGCGGGTCCCATCGCATGTTCGTCGCTGACGACGTTGTAGAGGCAACGCAGGGACGTGCATTTGCTGCTGGCTGGATGAGCATCAACTGTACAGGTCGTCATTAAGTGTTATCATCGCTCTGATATTAGAGAACAGAGCAAGGGGACGAAAAATCGTGGCTATTGACCTACGGACACTGCGATATCTGGTGGCGGGATTGTGTTTCATTGTGATTCTATCGCTACTCTACTTCCGGGATGCCGACCACGGCGCCGATGGACGTAATTCCGCAACGCCGATCGGCGGGATCCCCTCCCAGACACGGTCGCCAACCTTGCACAGAAATGCGCAGGGCAAAGTGATTGGCGCTGAACTCTATTCTATGGACGTGTCGCCGGAGCAGATCGTGGCCCTGCGAGAACATACTATGCTGAAGGAAATTCTGTTTTACGAGTGTCGGGGAATCGACGAGTTGGTCGACGCGGAACTTGTCAAATCTGAAGGTCTTACAACTATTCACTTCGTTCGGTCGACGATTGACGACAACAGTCTCGCTCGACTAAGCAGGATGCCAGCCGTTGAACAATTGACGCTCGGCAATGTGGACGTAACTGCAACGGGTATCGCGGCGCTTGGGAACTGGAGCAAACTGAAACGCCTGACTCTCGAAGGCAACATTGAACTGTCTGCCCTCAAAGGACTGTCAGCCCTGGAGCAGTTGGAGGAACTTGAAATCGCAATTGGCGAGGGTGAAGCTCGGCATCTTGCCGCACATGCTTTTCCTGAAATTCGCCGTCTCAGTATTTCTGATACCGAATTTGGGGACGCGGATCTTGCCCTGATGCCAGAGTGGAAGACGCTGGAGGCTTTTGTGTTTCCAGCAGAGAACGTCACCGACGCAGGCGTGGCTCAACTCAGTAAATTTCCGTCGTTGAAGGAGCTCGTACTGATGGATTCACAGATCACAGGTGCCGGTCTGGGCGCGTTGGGGCACTTAAAAAAACTTGAGGTTGTCTCACTGCTGAATTGCAAGAAGGCCACCGATCGTGGCATGAACGTCTTTGCCACTATGCCGGCTCTGAAAAGGCTTCAACTATTAGACAGCCGCGTGACTGGTGCAGGGATGCTGCAACTTGCTCAGTGCAAAAGTTTGCGTTACGTAGGAATTGGCGAGACACAGGCGTCGGAGGAAGACGTCGCAAAGCTGGCCGCAGAACTGCCCGATTGCGAAGTTGATCGAATCAAGACCCTGCCCCAATGAGAACCATGCCGACAATCCTGATGCTTTGGCGTTATTCGACTTCTACATCGTGTCGGTGCTCGCCAACTGCGCACGGTCAATCGGCGAGAACACCCTCTCCGTTTCATTTTCCCTGGCGGTCCCCTTCAGCATTCGTCAGACCGATCCTGTCAAGGTGGAACGTGCGGTCAACTCCTTCGACCACGAGATACTCACCGTCTGCTTTGAGATTATTCCACGATTCGGTCATGCGGGACGGCCACTCGACGTCCACCCGCTTCACGGTCGCGAAATCCGAAAGGCCAAAAACCAACGTTCGCTCGTTGCTGGCCTGATAGCCATCACCGGAGGTCAACTGACGGCTGATCCGTCGATCACCTACATGCAATGTGACAGTGGCGCCGATGGCATCTCGCGATGACTCGACGCCTCGCAGTCGCAGCGACAGGAATCTCCCGTGCTGCCGTGTGGTATTCGTCAGCAACGCTGCCGGATGATCCAGATTGGAGATCACCGCATCCTCCCGCCCATCACGGTTCCAATCCCATCGAGCAAGGCTGCGACCGAGGAACTTTCGAGTGAAGTACGGGCCAGTTTGAGAACCACTTTGCACGGAAAACCGACCATCTCCGGTGTTGTGGTAGAACTGTGGCGACATTTCATACGGCCGACCGTAGCGGCGATAATCGTCGATATGTCCGTTGGCCACGATTAAGTCAAGCTGACCGTTGAGGTCCGCATCGAGAAACTGAGTACCAAATCCGAGCATCGAAAGGCTGGGCTCCGCGAGTCCCGAATCTGACGTCGTATCAGCAAAGAACAACCCCGGTAGCGAACGATACAAGGTATTCGACTCGCGAAGGAAGTTTGTGACGAATAGGTCCAGGCCCCCATCTTCGTCAACGTCTCCGACCGCGATTCCCATGCACCCCTCCGCTCTGCCTGCATGATTCAATGCGATTCCCGCCGGCATAGCTTGCTCTTCGAAAATCGGCACATCATCCTCCTGCAATCCTCGATTAACGAAGAAGGTATTCGGAACCGTATCATTGGCAACAAACAGGCTCACTCGGCCGTCTCCCTGCCAGTCAGCAGCCACGACCCCCAACCCTTTGCCGTTGGGAACTCGAACCCCCGATTCCGCTGTTGCGTTAACGAACCGGCCGTCCCCCAGATTGAGATAAAATTGGTCCTGAGCCGCTGGAAAGTGGAAGGGCATGCACATTCGAGGCTGTCCATCGTCGTGTTGGCAGACGGTTTCGAATATCGATTCACCTTCCAGATAGTTGACGGAATATATGTCCGGCAGCGAATCGCCATTCAGGTCGGCCATGACACAACTGGTCGACCAGTGCAGGTCATCGACACCTGCCAGCAGAGTGACATTGCTGAACGTCCCGTCGCCGTTGTTATGGAACAGCCGATTGCCGCCGATGTTCGCCACATAACAGTCGGCGAATCCGTCGTTGTCGAAGTCTCCAATAGCGATCCCGGTGCTGAATCTGTCTTCGAACAGACCAGCTGAATTCGTCACATCATCGAATTGTCCATCACCCAGATTCCGGAACAGGCGATCAATGTGTGTGCTCTGAGCGCCGCGAGCTCCCCAGCGACAACCCTGCGTGAAATGCACATCCGGCCAACCGTCGGCGTCGTAATCCAGCACGCCACAGCCGCCGCCGTTAAATTCGTACATGTGTTGTCCCGTTTCCAGGGGGCTGGGACTGTTAAAGTACAGAAACTCCAGGCCTGCCGATTTCGCGTCGTCTTGAAACGTGACAGCTGATCCAGGCGGTGTCGAGAATGTGTCTTCGTGACTGATCGCCGTTTTGAAGTCCGGTATGGGGAGATGTGACAAATCACATGGCAGATCGACCGGACGGCGCACGAGAGTCAACGGGGCGTCCTTGAGCATCAAGTGCAGCGTTTCGGCCCTCGCAACCGCCCACTTAGCATTCGGATCGAAATCGCGAGCGACCACACACCATCCCCAGGCCTCCCAGATCCGCCCGACGCGTTCCAGTTGATCGACAAGTCGCCGCATCGGTTCCGCATTTGTGTGCTTTTTCGAGGTTACCAGGTCTGACGTGACTTGAAGTTTAAGCAGTATCTTGACGCGGTGCTGCAGCAACGCGGCTGTCTTATCATCGTTGATAGCAGTGAAGTACTGAAACAGCTTGTAGGTGCTGCTGCGACTCGTGGGATTTCGCAGCAGCGTCTCCCAGAAGCAACGTGCAGCCTCCTGGGGTTTCCCATCATGCTCAGCCAACTGTCCACGAATCACCCAGAACCTCGCATCGTCGATTCGAGTCGATTCCTGCTCGCCGAGCAGGGAACGCAGTTCGCCGTACTGCCCTGACTCCCACAGCAAAGCCGCCAGGGCGATGCGAGATTCTGCAAATTGAGGATCCGTCCTTTTGGCGCGTGTGAGAAACTCGAACGCCTCCTCGTCCCTGCCGGAGTGGCGAGCGTGCCATGCAAGGCCAACCAGGACGCTCGGACTGGCCGGAGCTGTGTTTCGGTAGCGCTGGAGTTCGTCAACATTGAAGAGCGCGCCGTCTTCTGATTCCAGCAACGCCAGAAAATCGATGCTAAAATGGCCAAGTTGGAACAGCCGCAGAATGAACGGGACGGCTTCGCTGCGTCTTGCTTGAATTCCCAGCAGACTGGAGAGTTGAAAGAGTGCGTTACGGTCATCGGGAACGTGCTTCAAGGCCGCCCGAAAATCCGACTCCGCTGCCACAGCGTTACCCACGTGATGCATTTCGATGCGACCGCAGCGCAAACGTGCATGTACTGCGGCTGGGGAAGGTCCGGTTGGAACTCTGCGATAGTAGACAAGGGCCTGATCAAATCGCTCCATCGCGAATGAAGTATCACCAGCAAGAACCAAGGCCGCCACCTGGTTCGGTTCACGAACCAGAACCTGCTCAACAGCCTCCTGCGCCTTGTCGTAATCGGCCTGGAGGAATTCGCGCTTGGCACGCCGCATAAGCGTCGCCGTGTCGGGCCGGAAGAACCAATAGACCCCGGGCACAATCGTCAACAGCAGCACGACACAGACTGCCCGCCACCATCGTGAACGACTGGAATTCAATTCATTCGGTGTGGGTGCAGCGGGCATAACCTCTATAACCTGCGACCGGAAGGCCGGTCCTCAACATGGAAAGGAGTGTTTCGTGAGACGTGTGGCCAATCTGAATTCGTGCCCCGGGTGCCGAATACCTTGCGCGCACAATGCGGCATGGTGGTCGTGACTGTCCGAACACTCAGGCATGATCCAGGCAGTTTACATGTCGCCTGGTGAGGCGAACAGCGATTGTCTCCCCTCGATCATAATCCAACGGGTGTTGGCGGGCACCGACGAAAACTCATCCGATCGCCCGGACGGCCAGGTCACCGTCATCTTTCGAATGATCTCTTCTTCGCCGAGTCCGAACGTCAACACGCGTTCATTGCTCGCCTGAAATCCATTCCCAGCGGTCAGTTGTCGGGTCAACCTTAGATTGTCTGTTTCAACCTGCACGGTGGTGCCGATTGCATCGCGGCTGGAGTGTATGCCGCGTAATTTGAAGACGATGGAATTTCCGTCTTGCAGCGTGGTGTTCTCCAGCAACGCAACCGGAACGTCAAGGTGCGTCACGACGAAATCCTCTTTGCCGTCCGCATTCCAGTCGAGGCGTGCTAACGAACGTCCCAGCACTTTGCGGTCAAAGTATGGCCCCAACGTATCAGCGTTGGCTTCGCGAAATCCTGCCTGCCCGTGATTGGCGAAGAACTGCGGTTGCATCCTGTACTCGGTCCGACCGTCCTGGCTGAAATTGTCGATGTGACCGTTGGCGAGGACCAGATCAAGTCGTCCGTCGAGATCCGCATCCAGAAACTGTGTGCCGAAACCCAGCATCGACAGGCTTGGTTGCCGCAATCGACATCTGAGCGTGACGTCTTCAAAAATGCCGTCCTGCAGCTGACGATAAAGCGTGTTTGGTTCGCCGTGAAAATTTGTGATGAACAGGTCGGTGGCACCGTCGCCGTCCGCGTCACCTGCCGCGATTCCCATACACGCCTGAGAGGTGCCGTCACCATTGAAGGCGAGCCCGGAGACCATTGCGACCTCCTGAAAGCGAGGTGTCCCGTTCGCGGCGGGCCCCTGATTCTTAAAGTAGAAGTTTGAAACAGTATCATTTGCGACAAACACGTCGAGCCCGCGAGAATTACCGAATGATCCCACGACAATTCCGAGCCCCTTGCCTTCGTCGACATCCATGCCGGACGAATCAGTCACGTCCTGAAAACGTTCGTTCCCCAGGTTCCAAAACAGACGATTGGCTGCCGCCGGAAAATGCTGCGGCAGACACACGCGGTCAAGAAGGGGACCACACGTCCGCGTGAACAGATCGGCCCCCTGGAGATAGTTAACAACATACAATTCCGGGTTCCCGTCTCCGGAGAGGTCGACGACAGCGCAGCTTGTTGTCCAGTCGGAACGGTCAAAGCCTGCTTCGCGACTCATATCGCGGAATGTGCCATCCCCGTTGTTGCGGAACAAACGGTTTTGGCCGATGTTGGCCACCAGAATATCCTGAAATCCGTCGGAATCGAAGTCGCCGGCCGTAACGCCCTGGCTGAACCCGTCTTCGACGATGCCACAAGCTTCGGTCACATCGACGAATCCCCCTGAACCCATGTTCAGATACAAGTGGTCGAGAAACTCATGGTTCGATGCGTTTGCCGGCCAGGAAGCTCCCTGAGTAAGATAAAGATCGGGCCGATCATCCCCGTTGAAATCGAGCACGGCGATGCCGCCTCCCATGACTTCGTACATGTGTCGCGTGCCATTCGCGAGCTCACGAGAACCGTTGAAATACTGAAAGGCGATTCCAGCCGATGCCGCTCGATCACGAAAGGAGAACGGATGGGTTGTGTCGTGATGCGAATCCGCACTGCCGGTTGAAGTGTTCAGATCGATCGTTTCGAGCGAAGGCAGATCGCGGTAGTCGAATGTGTTGGCGGGATTCTCTTTCGGGTGCGTCCTCTGAAGCGGATGGGCAGAGAGCATCGGCGTCATCCGGGAAATCATCTGCTGCGACCACTCGGGACGCTCCCGGTGTGCAACCGCGATTGATGCCCAACCCCAGGCCTCCCAGTAATTCCCCAGAGACTCCGCCAGTTCCGCCACCCGTTGTGTTTCCATCAGGGCATCGTCGTTATCGGCAGCTTTTACCGCGTTGATGAACCTCTGCAGTTTCTCGGCTCGCTGAAGAAACGCCGCCGCATCTTCGCTGCGGTCCATGGATTCAAGAATTCTTCCGGCCTGATACAGCCCGTCGGGATGATTGGGATCTCTCTGTACCGCTTCGCAGAAACAGCGAAGCGCGACAGTCTGGTGTCCACGCTGCTGCGCCCACTTGCCGCGTAATACCCAGATCCCGGGGTGTTCGTCCGCCGAAAGTGGCAGATGTCGAATCCACTCAACAAATCGCTTCTGGTCACCAAGATTGAAGAACTCGGTTCCCAGCAGAACATGCGCCTGAACCAATTCGGTACACATTGCGACGGCGCGCGTAAGCAGACGAATTGCCTCGTCGTGCTGTTCATCCTCCACGGCAAGCCGAGCAGCCGCAAGGAGAGCAAGTGGATCGTCCGGGGAAACCTGCCGCATCCGAACGGCCAGGTCCGGATTCAGGAGTGCCTTTTCCGCCAGCGCCATAACGAGAAGATCCATGGCATTAAACCGGTCACCGCGGACTGATGTGAGCCGCACGGGAATCTGCCGCCACCATTGTCCTGACACACCCAGTAAAATGGCCATCCGATCGTTCGCTTCAATCGATGACGGATCGTCCCTGAGCGCCTGTCGATACAAGGCCTCGGCTTCCGCCGGCTGATAGAGCTTCAAGAAGCGAATATCACCCGCAAGACAGGCCGCATCAACAGCATGAGACAGCTGCACGAACGAAGTATCTGACAGTAGTTCGATCGCCTCCAGAGAACGATCCTGCGCATGTAGACACTTCGCGGCGACCAGCCGCGCGCGGGAGTTCTCCGGTTCCGACAGCAGGACTTTCATCGCCAGCTGCTGGGCGGTACGGAAGTCTCCTGCGGACGCCGCCACCTCAGCATTGACCACCATCTGGCTCACCACAGATGATTCACGCCGGAACCAGATCACGCCGCCAAGAAGCAGGATCATTCCGACAATATGAATCGGCCGAAACCGAGTCCTCCTTCGAGATTCGAACTCGGAGGGTAATGACATTTCAACGGTGCAATCACGAGCGCAACAAGCAAAGGAAAAGACTCGCGTGCTGGCCCCGACAGGTTTCTAAGGAGGATAATCAGCCTCTAGGCCCGGCTTTCTTCAACTCAAACGTAAACGTATTCGGTCCTTCTTTGACATCCGCCACGATCTCCGAAGTTTCGCCAGTCTGGTAGTCCTCGGGGATTGTGCTATTTGCGTTTGCAAGTTCATCGGCCTCTGCATCGTCAGGCGGTGGCGCATCGGGAGGCTGAAACGACACCTGATATGTGCCCACCGGAACTGGTACGGTGAATTTGAATTTACCCCCAGGCCCCAATTCCCCGCCGCCGGTGTTACCCGAGCTCTGGTCATACAAGGCTACCGAACCTTCGACAAGCGGTTCGCCGTCCAACGTGACCGTTCCTTCGACTTCTCCGGTGGGGCCAATGTCCTTACCGCCGCCGCCACAACCGAGGAGCGCAACTGATAACAGACAAAATGCCGACCACACGGCAGTGAATCTTACGCTTCGCATTATATTCGACTTTCCATTCGTCTAGAGCAGGTATGCTGAAACTGCACTCCAAAGAAAGCCGGTTGGCCTGAAACCGTGTTTCAAACCAACCGGCTTGAGAAATCAATGGTGAGCGGCAGGACTCAGAATTCCCCAACAGTGTCGCCGTCATTCATAGAACACAGCCGCTGAAGAGTTCCAAAATCGAGATTCTCAGAAACAAACCGAATGCTTCCGTCACCAAGCCCGACCTGGATTCCGCCCGTGTGGTACGAGTTGATGATCGTGTTGAAGTCCCACGCTCGGTCCGCACCTGGAATGGACGAGCGGGCGATCCGCTGTTTGCCGACGCCATGGTTGATTGGATACCGCAGGCAGGTTGTCCCGGCGCCCCAGTGCGGTCGCCCCGCTCGGTCGGTCGCTATGCGACCAGCCTGGCCGGACCAGCCACCGTAATAGTTACTCGAAACATTTCTATTGGTGCCGTCGATATTCACATCCGCCGATTGCTCGGCGATCATGATCGTATTTGACGTGCCATCAGTCGCATCCCGGATCCGGGCATTGCGGTTGACCCCAAGTAACCCGTTACCCCGAACAACGCCACCATAGTCGGTTTTCCGATTGCTGCCACGAGGGACCCCAAGGGACCCGGAGACCCCGACATAGTGATGAGTCTGCCCCATTTGCTGGTTGTTGACGACAGTAGTGTCATTCGGATCAAGTGGGCTGGAAGGGCAAATGAATGTAGGGATTCTGAGACCGGCGAATACCTCAGCACCACCGGCATACGCCGCGTAATTCCTGCTGCCGCCGAAGCTGTAGGCGCCGCTCCAGTCGATCTGGCTGAAGACGGTTCCTTGATCCATATACGGCAGGACATGCACGCGCCAATTGCCGCCGCAACAATGAAGACGGGGTCTTCCTGGCGTTTGCCCCTGTGGAAACGTCGTATGAACGTCGTGGTAATTGTGCAACGAGAGAAGAATATTCTTCAGGTTGTTCTTGCATTGCGTTCGCCGAGCCGCCTCGCGAGCCTGTTGCACCGCGGGCAACAGCAGAGCAATCAGGATGGCGATGATCGCGATGACAACAAGTAACTCAATCAGCGTAAACGCTCGATGCCGCAACTTTCGAGTACCGTGAAAAGGAAACATGACGAGACCTCAAAAAGTGGAGAGAAAAGAGAAACAGTAAGCAGTAAACAGTAAGGAGAAACAAATTCGAAGGACATCGACGTGACAGTGCCCATCAGACTTTATTCGTTTTTCTGAAAAACTCATCACTCATTCCGCGGACTTGCGGTGTGCCATCGTTGATTGTGCCATCGCAACATTCAAAAAGCAATTCAATTGAAAGAATCGCATTGAATCCAGGCCCGTCGCGATTCATTTTCGATGATGCTGACGTCCGGAAACACCAGCCCGGCGTTGTCGTGGGGTACGGCATCGGGAACCGTCAGTTACGAAATCTGGTTAGGCGCGCGGCGGATTGTGGACAAGAACAACGGTTGGAGCGAGGTACAAGTGAGATTCCGGGGCTTCCTTCGCCGGCTCAGTCCAGCCCTCGGCCACCCACCAGTCCGAAACCACAATCCGTTTCTGACCCCCGATACAGGCTGTGTACTGCGTGGCGTTGTCAAAGACCGGGTGTTCAAATACGCTGGAAGACTGCGAACATCCTGCCACTGCTTACACCGGCCGCCTTGCGATCGAAGAACATCCGATATCAGACTGTCATCACACCAACGAACTTACAACGAAATCACAGAATGATTTTGAATACACTTCAAGAGACTACGTCGCGAATCGCATTGTCCATTTGTTTCGCTGGCTTTTTCGCAGCTGGTGCGATTGGGGAAGATAACACGACGGTGCGCGTCTTCATCTTTGCCGGCCAGTCCAACATGGTGGGCTCTGATTCCAGGGTGGATGACATAAAGCGTTTTCCGCCGTTTGCGGGACTTGAACACGCCCAGCAGGACGTCAGGTTTTCCTACAGCATTGGGCGAGCAAACAAGACGAATTCAGACGGCTGGGAGGACTTGCAGGCTGTCAATAATGTGGTCGGCCCGGAGCTGAGTTTTGCCCGCAGGGTCACCCGCAACATCAGCGCACCGATTGCCATCATCAAGTGCGCAGCTGGCGGCACGCACCTGGGCGGTGACTGGAATCCCGATACGCCGGAGGGCTTCAAGATGTATCCGCTGGCGCTGGATCTGATTAAGTCGTCGCTCGCCGAACTGGACCGGCAGAAGATAGCGTACCGCATCGAAGGATTCATGTGGCATCAGGGTGAGAACGACATGTTCAACGAACAGTACATGGCGGACTATGGAAAGAACCTTGCAAATTTTCTGGCTCGGTGGCGTCATGATCTCGGCACGCCCGAATTAAAATTCTACATCGGAGAACTCTGCACCAAGACGATCTGGGGCATGGATCTTCGTCCGCGTATGTACGCGATCAGCCGAGGGCAAAAAGCCGTCACGTCCACCGACCTCCTCGCAGAGTACATCCCGACATCTCATGTCGGTGTCGAAATCGGCGGCGGCGTCGGATTGCATTATCACTACGGAACGCTGGGGCAGTTGGAACACGGGGTCAACTATGCCGATGCCTATCTACGAACCATCGGCCGAAGCGAGACGAAAACTCCTCGGGTGCTCAAGTCCTGGCCGTATCAGAAGGGAAGCACGGTCAAGCTGTTCGTCCTTGCCGGTCATCGTAACATGGAAGGTGAACGAGCGTTTGTTCAACAGCTTGAAACGCTTCGCCCTGAACTGCTCAGCGATAACGAGAACGTCGCCTTCAAATACAGCATCGGCGGTGGCTACAAAAACTCCAACGGTTGGGAACCGCTTGGACCGGCTGGATATTACGACACGTTCGGGCCGGAGCTCAGCTTCGCTCACGTTCTGAAAGACAAACTGGACGACAACATCGCAGTTGCCAAGTTCACGCATAGTGGTTCCCAAATGAACGACTGGAGCCCGGAGGGCAGCGTTGCCAGGAGTCGGCATCTGTATCCAGAGTTTATTGCGTTTGTCAGAGATTCGATCAAGGAAATGCAGGAAGAAGGGCACAAGGTGAAACTGGCAGGTATCTTCTATCACGTGGGCGAGAACGAAATGTCCATGCCATCCTACCGAAAAGCCGCTGCAACGTGGTTGCAGTCGACAGTCTCAAAGAGTCGCCTGGATCTGGAACTGCCCGCGCTCAAATGGTACGTCAGCCAGCAGCCGCCAACCGATCATGAACGCGTCAATTCCATTGATGTGACCAGCCAGTTGGAAGGCATCGCCGCTATGGACGGCAATCTGATTCACATCAAAGCCTTCGACCTTCCCGAACAGCAGAAACAGCTTGTGCTGGACACTGCAGGCGTCCTGGGTCTTGGAGAGTTAAGTGCTGAGAGGTATCTTCAGAGCATCGACGAATAGCGATCATCACCCGACATGCTTCAGTAAGGTGATCCGCGCGTGCAAATCAGGCACCAGCATCACATCGCCGCGGACATCAATGTCGTCAGGAAACAGCACGTCAACCGGTCTGGCTTTTTCATAGGGCGCAATATACACCCCCAGCACGAAGCGCAAGCGAGTGAATCAAACCCGCGGCAAGACCATAGTAAAAACTCACTTGCTGGCGCTGCGTGCTGGTATCGAAACCACTTCTAATAATCTCTGTATAGATTCGTTACAGAGGTTCGGCCCAATCCGATATCAGCGACGCAAGATCCTGCGTTAGCAGAGTCAGAGCGAATTCACTTTGATCGTGGCGGAATCGTTTGCCGGAATGTCCACACGAACTGTCAGCACGTGAAAGCGACTATTGTCGCTGACAATCTCTGATTCAAGGCGGCCGCCTGAGATGTCGTACGTACCGGCAGGGACGACGAATCTTGCTCGACCGTTCGGGAACGGTTCCAACAGCTGGTTCGTCACTGTCGCTGTGTTGCCGGACGCTGTTCCGTCATTCGGCCGGTTGTAAGAGACCATCAACGGTGATGCGGTCTCCCGCGGGAAAGGGATCGGTGATGTCTCGTGACCGTTGTACGTGCACGATGCGACCTGATTGTCGCGAAAACGAACGACACGAAAGCTCTCTGAGTTCGTCTTGCCGATGCGCTGCGTCGGAGTCGCGCCGAAGTTCGTCACCTTCTTCCCGGTCCCATGTGCGTCATGAATCATCCGCACCTGATATCTGTCCAGCAAACTAAGGGGAGCGTTGGCCTCGAAGGCGTTGATCACTCGCACGGCGGTGTCTGGACGAGATGCGAGCAGCGCTTCGGCCTTCGGCGTATCAGTGTGCCATGGGTAGCCGAAGTTAAGCACGCTGACATGCGGCCCGCAGTCAGTCAATCCGACAGGATCCCCGTACCACGATTCGTGGCCCGAAAACTGATGGTTTCCAAAGTTGATGATGTAGGGCATGTCCAGCCCCGCCAAAGCTCCCGAGACATAGGCCGGGTTGCAGGCATTGCTGCACAACACCATATCCGGAGCCAGCAGGTTGATGGCAGTCACCAGCCGCTGAAGATACTCAGCCTGGTACTGCCCCGACGTATCCAGATGCCCGAACGTGATGAATACGGGGTCACGGGGAAACTCTTTCACGACGTGCACACTGCGAGGCGAACGACACAGCCCGGTGCGTCCACCGCCAGTCACTTTCACGGTTAGGTCATAAACACCGGCTGGCATGTCGTCGGGCAGCGAAATCACCACTTCCCGGTCATAGTAATAAGCCGCAGATTTATCTTCCTGAAACGGAACAACCTGCGAAATCACCGCCGGCCCAACGGTTCGTGTCAGAGTCACCTGGTCGATTGTCGTGCCAAAACCAAGAAAGCGGGCGCGAAACGTTTGACCCGGTTCACGAATCGCCGGCTGATTCAGGCGGGGGAATCGAAACCGACTTGTGATGGTCGCAGCATCCCGGCTGAGGTAGATCGGAGTCAGCTTTATAGAACTGTCGGCGTCGACACTGATATTCTTCACGTGCGCTGATTGCCAACCAGTTGCCCGGACCTCCAGCGAGTAGTCATCGCCTGGTGGGATCCCGGTGAGAGAGCACTGGCCTGTTAACCAGTTTCTGACCAATGTGTTTCGAACGATCGTATCGCCGTGCCGCAGGATCGCTCGACAATCGACAAGATGCGAGTTTTCATCAGCGTTCACATGAAACTGCAGTTCCCCGCGCGCATCGCTCCACGTGCGCAAGGACTCAATGCGGCATCCGAACTGGACCTCGTCGCTGCTGCGGTGCTCAATCCGCACGGTGTGTGACCCACCAGGCAGACCCTCTGCTAACACGACTTCACGCGGCAACGCACGCGGCACCAGAATCCGTTCATTCGCGCTGTCGATAGTGACTGCCAGCGTTCCCAGATTCGGCACGCCGTAGGCTGGGACGTCATGACCGCCCAGACGCAGCGCCACGCCAGTTCCCTGGAAGACGAACTCAACCGACGCTTTGTGTTCAGTCGTCTGCAATGCTGAATCTCCAGCAAATCGAAAACGGCTGTCGCGCCAAGCGCCCGACCGTTTCAGACGTTCTTTGTGTAACGCCGACACCGTGTCCGGGAGTAGCCTCAAACCATATTCGGCGTCCGGATGAGTCAGATGCAGCGATCCCAGGCACCGTTGATCTTTCGTACGAGGACCTTTGGCAACCAGCAGGCGATCCCGAGCGACTCCGACAATCCCCAGCGAACAGTCAAACTCGTATCGGCCCAGCATGCGAAATTGCGAGTCCGTCTTCACCAGGATCTTCGGCGATCCATAACAGCCGAACCACCAGACTTCGTCGTGGTAAGCGGCCGTCTGAATTCCCAGCTGCGTCCAGCCGCTATTGATCACGTGTTTACGCAGGAAGCTGAAGTCAGCGTCATATTCATAGACATAGTTCTCGGTAACGTCGTCGGGCAGTCCTCCCACCACAAAAAAATGACCGTCCCTGATTCCAATGCCACCAGCACCGTGAAACACTTCCTGCGTCGGATGCTTCGACAGGAGCTCAAGAGTCTCTTCGCTGTAAACATAAACCCACGAGTCCGCGTTACCATCCGGATCGTTGAAGCGACCATGGTTTACTGCGACGTAGATTGCCCGCCCCATGAAACACAGGTCGCCATGGTGATTTTTCACAGGAATTTTCGTCAGCACGCGCCCAGAACGATCCGTCTTCACTAACTCGGTCGTGAAGGACCAGAAGACAGCATCGACGTCGTTCGTACAAACTCCCTGCAGATGATGCTGATAGTCCCCTGCACACTCCACATTGCCGAACACCGCCCTGTCAGCCGCAGCACGGGTAATACTCGGCAGCATGGTTATCAGCAGCACGGCAGCGACGCAGTTCGATTGCATAATTCAGATCCGTTCTATCCTTATCACAGCAGCGCTAATTTACGGAAGGGGCTTTGATTGTTCTTAACGGTAAACCACCGGTTCATCAGGCAGGCAACCGTGAGACCTTGCGAGGCCTGATACAAGCACGCAGCACAAGCAAGTGAATGAGAGAGCAAACGTGAGTAAAGGTGATAGTCTGTTTCAGGAATCCACTCGCTTGCGCTTCGAGCTTGTATTGCAGCCCTTTCCATGTGACCTTGCAGCCTGTCACTTGGCAGTGGTCATTTCGTAGTCCAGCGAGAACGTTTCCTTTGCGTCCTTGTTGTCCTTGTTCAGCAAGGGGGAATATGTCCTCACATGAATTTTGTTCTCACTGGGCACAAACTGCAGCGAACGCAGCCAGCCGTCGCCGCCGTTCGGGAGGCCTTGATAGTCAGTGAGCATTTCCAAAACCTTGCCGCCGGCATCGTTAGTGCTTGTCTGGAGACCTACTCCCAGGACGTGACCGCTGACGACCAGAAAGATATTCGGTTGCCGACGAATCAACTTCTGCCATATCTGTTCGCCGCTGTTGCCGGCAATCTTGTATGAGGTGGCACAACCCGTGTCTCGCTGGTCGGGACGCATGTAGCAATGAGTCGCGACGATCACACGATGGTCGGGGTACCGCTGTGTCACATTCGCTGCCCATTTCAACGTTTCATCGCGAGGAGCAAACTCGAGGTTCAGAATCATGAACTTCATGCCACTGGCCTCAAAGAAGCAGAAGTTGTTGTCGTTGGTGTCGTCCATGTGCCCCCCGTACCACGGTCGGTCCGCGAACCGCTCGGGCGAATAATACTTGTTGTACAGAGTTGAGTCGCGAGTCTTGACAACCATATCATGATTGCCTGGAGCCATACTGTAAGGCACGACACCGTCCAGCATCCGCATGGCCCTGTCCGCGTTTTCCCATTCCGGCTCCTGGGTGGATGTCTGCACGATGTCGCCCAGGTGAACAACAAACTTAATGTTGTCACTCTTCGCCTGCTGCCGAATCCAAAGTGTCTGTGCGACGTAGGTGTCTGCGTACTTTTCTGAGTAGTTTTGTGTGTCCGGGAGTAGCACCACGGAGAAACGTTCTTCCTCAGTCTCAGTTTCCTCGGCGAAGACGACCTGCTGATTTGCAAGAACGAACACCGCCAGGCAGACTGCAGGAATCGCTCGCTTCGACAGTTTAAACATGAATTGCTCCTGATAGAAAACGCTTGTGGCAGCAGGTTCGCTGGAACGACAGCGCACGAGAACCGCTGTTGGGGACTAAGAACACAGTGGTGAAAGGCGGTCACAGTCACATCCGAATCGGCGACGCCACCCGTTTGCCGAACAGCATGCGACACGCAATCGTCAAGTATTCCGGAACTTATAACAAACATCGCATCGTCAACGAACTGACAGTCAACGTCCTGCAACTCGACGTACTTTTCGCCAATCCTGCTATATTTCGACTCTCAGTCGACGTGTGCGGTGGAGCCTACTCTGTTGTCTTATTGGTTCAACCGTGTTTAATCGCAATCCGTTGATCGACACCTTCTGACAATACCCATCCATGCCCTTCTGCTTCGACAACACATACGCCGGTCTGCCGGATACTTTCCTTGAGAGGATCGCCCCCACACCGGTCAGTCGACCGGAGATGATCCGGTTGAACGACCGCCTGGCAACCGAACTGGGGATCGACGTCGCCAGGCTTGGTTCGCTGGAGGGCCTGTCCATTCTTTCGGGCAACCAGTGTCCGGACGGCTCAGATCCACTGGCTATGGCGTACTCCGGACACCAGTTCGGCGGCTTTTCGCCGCAACTGGGTGACGGTCGCGCCATTCTGCTGGGTGAGGTTATCGGCAACGACGGAGTCCGCCGCGACATTCAGCTGAAAGGCTCCGGCCCGACACCTTTCTCACGCCGCGGTGACGGCCGATCCGCTCTGGGTCCGGTCCTGCGTGAGTACATTGTTTCAGAAGCCATGGCCGCCCTCGGTGTTCCGACGACTCGTGCGCTGGCCGCAGTCTCCAGCGGCGACCGCGTGGTCCGAGAAGGTATGGTGCCCGGGGGAGTTTTCACACGCGTGGCACAGTCACATATTCGCGTCGGAACCTTTCAGTGGTTCGCTGTCCGCCAGGATGAGGACAATCTGCGGGTGCTGGCTGATTATGTCATTGCCCGCCACTATCCCAACGCGCAACAGGAAAAAAATCCTTACCGCGCTCTGCTGGACGAAGTCATCCAGCGGCAGGCTGAACTCATTGCCCATTGGATGCAGTTAGGGTTCATCCACGGTGTCATGAATACCGACAACATGACAGTATCCGGCGAGACCATCGACTACGGTCCGTGTGCTTTTCTGGACGTCTACGATCCGACAAAAAGATTCAGTTCAATCGATCATCAGGGACGTTACGCCTTCGGCAATCAGGGCAGGATTGGTCACTGGAACCTGATTCGTTTCGCAGAAACTCTGCTGCCGCTGCTGGACGCCGACAAAAAGAACTCCATTGCCGAGGCCGAAGCTGCCCTCGACGCATATCCCGATCTCCACCGAAGTGCGTTGCAAACACGCTTCACTGCGAAAATCGGGCTGGAAGGCGCCGACGCCGACGACTGGGACATGGTGGAAATTCTGCTGAAAGCAATGGCAGAAGGTCAGGCCGACTTCACGCTGGTGTATCGCCATCTTTCCGATGCACTCGAAAGCGGCAATGACGACGCTGTCACTCGCCTTTTCAACCAACCCGAACAGATCGTCGCCTGGCTGACCAACTGGCGCACTCGCCTGCATGATGTTGACCGCGGCCACCCCCTTGCTTTGATGCGCCGCACGAACCCGGTGTTCATCCCCCGCAACCATCGCGTCGAGGAAGCGATCAAGGCCGGTAACGACGGCGACTTTGAACCGTTTCACCGCCTGAATGAGGTTCTGCAAAACCCGTTTACCGAACAGACGAAGTTCTCTGAATATGAAGCCGCACCGGCACCCGATGAAGTCGTGCTCGCTACCTTCTGCGGAACCTGAGCGTCTGACAGGTGTATGCCGTCATCGGCCAGCCTGTCAGCCGTAAACAAGCCCTGCTGGAATCGTCCGACTCAACAGCACTGTAATTGAGATCAAGCTTACTTCGCAGCCAAATACTTGTCGATTGCCTTAAGTGTGTCGCCGATCGATGCGTGAATCACCCAGTCGGCAAGATCGTCCTGGGGTGTCTCGTCTCGGTTGATGATGACAAGATTCGCCCCGTTTTGTTTTGCCAATCGCGGCAGACTCGCAGCGGGTTCGACGACCAACGATGACCCCATCGCAAAATAGTGATCTGCGTTTGAAGTCAACTGAATCGCTTCTTCCAGTACATCATCGGGCAGTTGCTGGCCAAACGAAACGGTCGCGTGCTTCAGCAGACCGCCGCATGCCGGGCAGGTTGGCACCTGATCGTCGGCCAGAAACTTTTCAGTCATTTCGCCGGCCCCGTACCTTGCGTCGCACCCAAAACACATGATCTCGCGTGCGGTGCCATGTAATTCCAACACTTTGTTGCTACCGGCGTCCTGATGCAGGCCGTCGATATTCTGTGTGATGACAGCTTGTAGCCGCCCCGCATCTTCCCACCTGGCCAGAACCTGATGACCTGCATTTGCTTTGCTGTTCTTGAAGTCGCTGTGCGAAACTGATTTTTGCCGCCAGTACTCATGACGGGAGTCGGCACTCGCCAGAAAGTCCTGGAAGAGGACTGGCTGCGAGTTCGCCCAAATGCCGCCCGGCGAGCGAAAATCCGGGATACCACTCTCAGTGCTGATCCCCGCGCCTGTAAATGCGATGACGTTTTCCGAACGACTCAAACGATCCGCAATTTCGTGACTCTTCGACATCGAAATCCCCGGCGGTTCCCGCGCATAATCTCATGTTGCATGAGTTTCAGTGTACCACTTGCCGGATCGTTGAACCATGCGGTGTGAGTCGCGATTATTGTCCAGTATTCGTGTTCTACTTTTCTTGGCGCAAACGGAAGACCTTCTCGATTTTCCCTTCGCCCAAGATAGAAAAATCGTAGTGGTCCCGACCCACCGTTTCAAAACCCTTCGGTACGTGCACATGGTATGTCCAGCCCTCCTGAGGCAATCTCAGCATTGAATAGACACCATTGGCATCCGTTTGAAAGGCCGTGTTCGCGCGGTTCTTCTCTTCGCTCGAACTGCGTTTTGAGCCGACATTGTCCGGGGTGGACGTGTCGCACCAGTGTTCGAGACCTGCGTTTTCTTCCCAAAAACTAACGCCTTGTATCCCTTGTCCTGTATCCGCATCAATGGCCTTGAAGACGACCTCACATCCTCTTCTCGCCACGCGGATGAAGTCCTGACGGTGCGAATATCCGAATACACCGATGCGAGGTTCGTGCAAGCCGATGCAGTCAATTGTTTCTTCGGCGTCGAGCTTCAGCCAGTAGACACCCTGTGCAAGTGGCAATTTTACCCACCCCGCGGAATCAGAGCGCACCGTGGTAATTGGTTTGTCGGAGCGACTGGGGTGTGCAATGAGGTAAGCGTGAATATTCACATTGGCAAGCGGCGTTCGACGATCGCAGTCAAGCAACTGAAGATGCACATTGCGGGCATTCTTGACAACAGACTCTCGTGCAATGTCAGGATCGGCGGTAGCAAGCCGGTGTCCAACCAGCGTGAAGACGCATGGCAACAGGATAAAGAGACGGGAACGGTGCATGATCTGTCTCCGCTTCGCAGGTAAATCAGCCCGGATGCCGGCAGTCACGAACGACATTCAACGACGGGTATCATCCAATGGTTCACATTGCCGACGGCGCTCCGTAACAAAGTGGAAGGTCGCCCGGTAAACCGATGGCCATTTTACGCGAGCGTCTTTCGATTGAAAGGCGAAGCGTTCCGCATGGATGCAAAACTCTATGAAGTCCGTCATTTGAGTGGGCACTTGCTGCCTGCCGTGCCTAACCTTCATCCGTTTGCCCAACAGCAGACAAAGGTCGGTCCATCCCGTCTGCACCACCTTCTGTACGGAACAAGTTTGGAGGTGTTTGACTATGCGTGACCTAAGCAATGATCTCCTGCAGAACTTCGCCACCGACATCCACATCATAAGATTCCCTGAATTGTGTTGGCGTCCCGGATTCTTACCCATGGCCCCGTTGCGGAAAGGTGTGCGTCCCATTTGGGAGGCCCAGGCGACCAGCGTCTCTTCCAGCAGACCTCGTTGCTGCAAATCGGTCAGAGACGCGACAGGACACCCATGTGTCCCTGCCAAACAACAGGTCCTGACCTACGATTAGGATTAGCTGGGCTGCCGTACAGGGAGTGTGTCCATTACTTTGATTTCATCTTAAACGAATTCGCCGGAAGCCCCTGGCCGTTCATAAGGTTCGGCTGTGCCGTCTCATGCCAGGCGAAGCGTACCCACTGCGGTTCGGCGATCCCTGGCGCGCCAACGACAACACGATCGACGTCGATAGTGGCCGTTGCGGGCACGTAGACCTGATCGGCTCCCGCCACCTCGAACCATGTGAGCGGTTGGCCGTCCCGCGAAGTTAACCCGCTGCCAATGGAATCGAAGCTGACGAGCAGTTGGCCTTCCGCCCGCGTTACCTCTTTCACGATCGGGCCGGTGTGTACCAATTCCTTCCGGCCATACGTGTCATGCAGCGCCCACCGAGCCAATCGTTCGCCCACAGGCGCTTTGTTAGTCGGGTGAATATTGCCCGGATTTCCCACGTCATTGATGACGGCCATTCCGCAGTTAGGGATCAGATCCATGGTCGCTGTCTGGGCAGCCCAGAGTTCGGGCAGTTCGAAGACCGCGTCGCCTTTGTAATCAAACGGTGCCAATTGCACAAAATAGAAGGGCAGATTGCCATCACTCCATGCCTTTCGCCAATCGCTCACCAGAGTTTGCATTTTGGCCGTGTAGGCAGCACCGTCCCTGACATTCGCCTCTGCCTGATACCAGATCACGCCCTTGATGGGCATGCGAGTGTAAGGATGGATTCGCGCGTTGTACAAAACCGGCGATTGTCTGGACGCCGGCGGCATGGCCCACGATTCAATGCGGCTGCCACCCTGGCTGGAAACGATCAAGCCGATGGGAATCATCAGTTCCGACTGCAATTTTTTCCCGAAGTAATAACCGACCGCTGAGAAGTCGCCCGCGACCTCGGCACGACTCGATAACCACTCGGCTCGCTCACCCAGGTCCGCCCACGGAGCGGAGCTTCGCGTATCGGGCGTTGTGACCACACGCAGGTTGATGTTTTCAGCCGACGCAATTTCCTCTTTGCTGCCGTCGGTGTTGACCAGAGGCCACGACATATTCGATTGTCCCGAGCAGAGCCAGACATCTCCGACCAGCAGATTGGACAACTGAAACTCGCGAGTTCCACTGATCACCGACATGTCGACCGAACCCGATGTCGTCACATTCATCGAGGGCAGCGTGACAGCCCAGTTCCCATCCGGGCTGGCTGTCGTGGCGGTTGATTCCCCGGTACTCATGAGCACCCGAACCGGCTGGCCTGCCACGGCCCTGCCCCAGACGGGGATCGGAGCGTCACGTTGCAATACCATATCGTTGTCAAACAGGTTGCTCGGACGCAGGAAACCGATCACCGGCACAGTCAGTGTCCGGGTCTCCGAACTGCCGCGGCCATCTTCGACTTTGACGACCAGTTGATTGTCGCCTGCATCCGCAAACCGTGGCGTTCCGCTCATCACGCCGTCCGACTGAACGGTCAACCACTTCGGGCCACTCAGTCGAGTGAAGGTCAATGAATCGCCGTCCCTGTCATCCGCATAGTTCGTCAACGAATCGTCAAACACGCTGCTTTCTGAAATGGCGTCAAGGACCATGTCGTAGGGAGAGTTGACAAAGGAAACGGGCAGGTTGTGTGTCCCAGCCACTCCGCGCACCGAAGCATTGTCGAGATAGGTCTTTTGAAAATACTGGCCGGATCCTTTGTTGTTAACGTTCAGCAGCACTCGCCCATAGGCCGTATTCGCCGGCGCCACGGCGCTGCCGTCAATCGCATTCCATGTCCTGGCAGGCGCCGTGTCGTAGTCGGCCTCGGCGACGGTCACCAGTTGACCGATGATCGAGTTGTCGGCGGCCCTCCATTCAACCTGAATGCGAGGCTGCCAGCGACTGTCAGGTCGGCCAGGATTTAAATAGCCCACGGAGAATTGATAAGTCTCTGCCCCCGTCGCGCTGAAATACTGACAGATCGAGGAGGAGCCCCAGCGATACTCCAGGGCTTGATTGTCGTTGCCGACCGGCCGGTCAAGCTTCCCGTTGGTAAGCCAGCAGTTCGGCAACGTCTCCTTCCAAAGCAGCCTTCGCCAGGCACTGCAGACGAAGGTATCGGGTTTGTCTTCTTCAGGCGTGCCGATTTCGAAGTCGCCGTTCACGAGCAGTTCTTCGCCGAGTGCAGGGCCCGCGGAAACGAGCCCGCTCACGGACAGCCAGACAGCGATACAGGAAAGCCATGTTCTACGGCGTTTCACGCTGATTTGTGGCCGCGAAGAACGCTCTTCAGTCGCAGTTTCGGGACTTCGACGAGCCGATATCGTCCACGACAAAAAGTAGACTGCTCTTCTAACCATGTCGTTCTTCTTTCTGAGGTTGGCATTGACGACGCACAATAAAGAACCCTGGCTGCTCCGAAAAAGAAGGCCCGAACCAAGCCATCACGATGTGCCCAATTTCAACTCATCGACAACAATTGTTCGGTATCGCGACCGTGCATGAAGTTCCGCGAACGTTCTGAAGTTCATCTGGCCTGAACGACGGGGCGGAATTGAGCCGTTTCAAACCCTTTTTGAACATAAGGATTCCGCATGAAGTTTCGCCAGACCCCCTCGCTTCTGAAGTTCTCGATCATTAACACTTCGTTGCCTTTATCGATGCCCAGGAACCCGTCGTCGTACCATTCCTGATGAGGGTTGAACGAGTCAACAAAGCCGTATTTGCCCCAGATTTGATCGCCATGTGTCCTGACCATGTATTTGATCGAACTCAACGATTCCTCAGGCAGGAATGGAAGCGACGCCACAACAGCTGAAGGCGCCAGAGTTCCGTTGTACGGTTTTGAAAACCCGATGTATCCATCGCGTCCGGCGCATGCGGTCCAGCCCCAGAGTTCTGCGGAATACCCGACTTTTGAGCCCCAATCCTGAGTGTAGCGCCGGTTCGCCTTCAGAGCGTTAACACTCACTTCCCAATAGTTGGCGTGACTGTCCTTTCTGTTCCGGAAGTCGTACCAACATGCCGGAAACTGATACAGGTAAGCGTGCGGCTGCAGCTTGCCACTTGGTGTCATGAATGCCCCGATATCGGCATACGGTTTGATCCATTCGAAACCGTTCCCGCTTGAATAGGCATCCCAGGCACTGGGCGGCAAGGGGTGAGTTGGCGAACCAAGCCCTATCAGGTAGACCAATGAGTACTCATTGAATCCACGGAATTGGGGAACGCGCCAGTTTTCCTGCGGCGGCTTCCATCCACCTGTCACCGCTCCACTTTTGCTGGTGTATTTATCCCACTGCGCGTTTCGATAAATCCTGTCCGCTAACTCTTCGGCTTCCGTCCCTTCAAAATAGGTCATCACATGAAGAGCGCCTGCCATGAGAATGGCGCTATCAATGGTTGACACCTCACAACGTCCGTACCGTTTTCCGGTGTCGACATTAATGAAATGAAAGAACAGACCATATTTCCCTTCGACACAGAAATCGTCTTCGTCTGCCGGATCCTTAAAATAGCTGTTGAGGGTTACGAGCACACGATCATACGCTTCCTGCCGGGTCACCCACCCTCTGTCAACGCCAATGCAGTAGGCCGAGAGCCCGAATCCTGAAGTGGCAACGCTGGTGCGTCGACGGTGATCCGCATCGGCGATAAGACCGGTCGACGGATCGAATCCATCCCAAAAATAGTCGAATGCTCTTCGTTGAATCTGATCAATAAGTTTCTGGTCTTCCGCTGCAAGCCTGCCATATGCGCCGGTACCGTCCGTCGCAACGGGCACCGTGCTTTGACTGATCGGTTCTTCCGCGACTGCATTGACCAGCCCAACGCCAGTTGGAAGAGCAAAGCAGATGAGTCCGATCGAGAAGCTGTGCAATAGCTTCATCGGAATCTTCAGGTTAGACAAAGCACCAGGTCGGTCACCGAAATACATATCGTTTGCGTCCATGAATATGGCCAACTGCAATTTCTCACCCAGCCGTCGTCAACAAACAATCGGGTCAAAAACAGTTGGGAGAAGGATCTTTAAACAAGGGACATTACCGCCGCGGCTCGGAAGCCGCATAGACGGTGTACCGTGTTATGATCAGTGAATGGTAAGAAGATCGAAAGGAAAAGGACATGATTACAAAGGTCATGATGTGTTTCGCGCTTGTGATTGTCGGCACCAGGGTCTGGGCGGCCGAACAGCCTAACGTCATCATCATCCTTGCGGACGATCTTGGGTACGGCGACGTTGCGTATGCGTCGGCAGGCGAAAAGGACATGATTACCCCGAACATTGACCGGCTCGCCAAGAACGGTGTGCAGTTTACGTCGGGATATGCAATGCACGCGGTCTGCGGACCGTCACGTGCGGGGCTGCTGACGGGACGATACCAACAGCGGTTCGGATACCACGACAACATCGGCCCCCGTGTGCGCGAACCTGGTATCGAACGCGGTCTGCCGCTTGATCAGAGAACTTTCGGCGACTATTTCAAGCAACTCGGATACGTCACCGGCATGATTGGCAAATGGCATGACGGAGACGAAGACAGGTTCTGGCCCAGGAATCGAGGTTTCGATGAAACCTATTGTTTTAACAACGGCGCGGCCAACTATTTCATTGGTCCAAGGAACAATGCCGGTAGAACACCAAAATGGGGCGCCATTCATCGCAACGGAAGTCGCCTGCCCGATTTTGACGAATATCTAACTGATGCGTTCGGCCGAGAATCAGTCGATTTTGTCGAACGGCACAAGGATGAACGGTTCTGTCTATATCTCTCGTTCAACGCGGTTCACGGCCCCATGCAGGCCACACAGCAGGATCTGGACCGGTTAGCCCATATCAAAGACACAGACAGACGTGCGTGCGTGGCCATGAACTACAACATGGACCTCAATATCGGCCGACTCCTGGATAAGCTGGAATCCTCTGGACTCACTGAGAAGACGCTCGTCTTCTTCTATAGCGACAACGGTGGAAGTGGCATGCCGAAGAACTCCAGCAACCGACCACTTCGCGGGTACAAAGGCGAAACCCTTGAAGGCGGCATACGTGTCCCATTCGTTGTGCAGTGGAAGGGGACGATTCCGGCGGGCAGGACATTGGACGAGCCGGTGATCGCCATCGATATCGTAGCCACTGCTCTGAAAACCGCCGGGGTCGAACTGGATACCGCTCCCGGACTGGATGGCGTAGACCTTATGCCTTACATGACGGGCAGGAAAGCGAGACTCAAAGACCGCTATCTCTTCTGGGATAATTCTGTCAACTGGGCCGTGCGCGACCGTGAATGGAAACTCGTATCGACGCAATCAAAAGGCGGCTCGCGGGGAGAGCGAGTGAACGGACTGTTTAGACTCTCCAACGATATTGGCGAATCCAAAGAACTCAGTGGCAAGTATCCCGAAGTTGTCAAACGTCTCGAAACGGCGTTCGAACAATGGCAGGTCAGGAACGAAACGCCGCGATTCGGCTGGGGTGCGCACGTCGGTCCCAGGGTAGGTTACCGCGGCAGTTTTCTGCCCGAGTAGGAGCGCGGGCGGCAATCCTGGTGCGCGATTGATTTCTCCTGGCGTCGCGTTCAGGTACCATTGACTCGGCGGCATGCAATTCGATGATCCAGGCGACACGATAGAATTGGATCCGCTGTTGGTTTGGCAACTCGGAATGGGACCGTGCGCGTGCTGGTGTCAACAAGGCAATTGGCAGTAAACGCATTTCGCAAGTTAGAGCACTTTTCAAAAGACGTGATCGGTGGACTCGCGGGATAGCGACTCTCGCAGGTGGCAAGACGTTCACGCTGGCACAAGTCAGTGTAATACTCTGAGGCAGGAATCATGAGACACTTGAAGCACTCTCGCACCGGGTTCGTCCTCGCGGCACTAATCAGTCTATTGGCCACTCCGGGATTGGGCGGACAGCCCCCGTCTCCGCCGGAAGGTTGGACCGACGGTTTTGTGATCGCCAACGGCATCCGCATCCACTACTGGCGCACCGGTGGCGACAAACCGGTCCTGATCATGCTGCATGGCTCTTCTGACAACGGCCTCTGCTGGACCAACCTGGCCAAAGAACTGACCAACGACTACGACATCATCATGCCGGACGCACGTGGCCACGGCCTATCCGACCCGCCCTCAAAATCCGACACCGCGGACGCACAGGCCGAAGACATCGCCGGCCTGATCGGCGAGCTGAAACTTAACAAACCGATCGTCATGGGCCACTCCATGGGCTCCTCATCGGCGGCCTGGTTTGCGGCCAAACACCCCGACATTCCGCGTGCCGTCATTCTTGAGGATCCACGGCTGGTACCGCGAACGACCAGTGTCACGAACAACGCCAATAACAACACGAACGCAGCAGCAGTCGCCGCCGCAGCAGCCCAGGAGAAACGACGCCAACACATTCTCGCCAGAAACAACATGAGCTATGACCAGATCGTTGCTGAACAACTCAAGAGAAACTCTGGCTGGGGACGTTCTGAAATCGAAATCTGGGCCGAATCCAAACGCCAGCATCACCCCAATACTGCGTACCGAAGTCGTAGCGGCCGCCCACCCATGAGCGATCTGTTTGCCCGGATTACTGCGCCCACTCTGATCCTGAAAGCAGACGACCAGGGCGAATTACGGCAAAAGAACATTGAGGTCACCAGGATTCTGAAACAGGGCAGGATCGTTCACATCGAAGGCGCCCGCCACAACGTGCGTCGTGACGAAAAACAGCGGCTGCTCAGATCTCTCAAAGCGTTCCTTGGCGAATTGTGAAACTCGTGTGGACATCACGCCCGTTCAATCACGTCGTTCCGTCCTGCGTATCCTGAGTGATGGCCCTTTCGAGTTCGTCAACGGCCTCGCGCAGCCGGGGCATTTGTTGGCGCAGGGTGTTAAAATCGCCTTGTGCGGCGGAGGCTTCGATCGCAGCTGCTGCGTTCCGTGTCTCCGTCGCGCCGATTGTCTGGGCCGATCCTTTAATCGTGTGCGCAAGGCGTTCAGCGGTCCTGGCATCTTCCACGGTAGTGGCTTCGTTCAATTGCTCTATCAGTTGTTTGCTCTCCTGGAGTGATATCGGCATCAGTTCATTCAGAAGGTCGCGGTCGCCATCAACGTTTTTGAGGGCTGACGTCCAGTCAATGACGTCGGTCGCTGAACTATCGTCTGATTCCTGTCGGTCCGTCTGATCCGCATCCTGTTCTGTCGGGCAGTAATCCTGGTGTTGTCCGTCGGTCTGCTCCTTGATTGCCCGATAGAGTTCCGGTTTGCAGAATGGTTTTGAAACGTAATCGTCCATCCCGGCGGCAAGGCAGCGTTCTCGGTCTCCCTTCATGGCTCTGGCAGTCATGGCGATAATCGGAATCCGTTGCCCTGATTCACTCTCAAGTTCGCGAATTCGTCGTGTCGCCGCGAACCCATCAAGAACAGGCATTTGAACGTCCATCAGGACGACGTCAAAGAGTCCTGACTTCCAGAGCGTTATGGCTTCTTCACCGTTCTGGGCAACCGCGACGGTGTGTCCCCACTTTGTCAGCAGTTCCACCGCCACAATCTGATTGGCTTCGCCGTCTTCGGCCAGGAGAATCTTCAGAGGCGGCAACGAAACAGGTTGCTCACTGACTTCCGGTTGAGAACGTGTTCCTGCTGATTGTCCTCCAACAGCAGCGACGACGGCGGCCAGCAGCTCGGACTGCTTGACCGGCTTCATCAGGAAACCGCTGACCCCCAGTTGCTTGCGACGTTGCACGTCACCTTCCCGCGCCCCCGACGTCAACATGATGACGATCGTGTCATTCAGCATTTCTGTCGACCGCAACTGTTTGGTCAGCATGAAACCATCCACACCGGGCATGTGCACGTCGCTGATCACCAGTGGCAATGATTGCTGCTTCTGAACAGAAGTTTTCAGGAGGTCAATGGCCTGCGGACCTCCCGCTGCTGTTTCGACGGGCATTCCCCAGCCTTCCAGCATCTCTTTCAGAATATGACGATTCGTTTCGTTGTCGTCGACCACGAGCACCGGAAGGCTGGACAGGTCCGGAAACTCGGCGACCTCGTGGGGTTCAGTTGCTCTGAAAAAACTGCCGATGAAATGAAACGTACTGCCTTCACCCGGCACGCTTTCCACCCAGACACGTCCCTCCATCGCCCTGGCGATGCTTGATGTGATCGCCAGCCCCAGTCCGGTGCCACCGAATTCGCGGGTAGTCGATGTGTCGGCCTGCTCGAATGCGGAAAAGATCTGTTCCCGTTTCTCTTCCGCAATACCGATCCCCGTGTCCCGCACGCCAATGTGAAGGCCGACCTGGGAATCGCGACCGGGTTCGCAGTCTATGTCTACCGACACTTCCCCACGTTCGGTGAACTTGATGGCGTTGCCGACCAGATTGACGATGACCTGTCGCAGCCGAATCGCGTCACCGGACAACCAGGTCGGGACATCAGAATGGATATGTCATACGAGTTCCAGGCTCTTTGAATGGGCCCTGACACCAAGCGATTTGAGCGTATCTCCGACTTCCTCACGCACGTCAAAATCGACGGCTTCCAGTTCCAGCTTGCCGGATTCGATTTTTGAAAAGTCCAGAATCTGGTTGATGATGGACAGTAGTGACTCGGCCGATTCCGCAACGATGGACAGATAGTCGCGCTGCATCGCTTCCAGCGGCGTATCAAGAACAAGATCTGTCATGCCAATAATGGCGTTCATCGGCGTGCGAATCTCATGGCTCATATTGGCCAGAAAGTCGCTCTTGGCGATATTGGCCGATTCAGCCGCGTCCTTTGCCGCCTGCAGTGCCTCCAGCGTCTGTTTCTTTGTGGTGATGTCCTCGGATATTCCCAGCAGCAGCTGGGGTTTACCTTCTTCGTCGCAGATCGGAATCTTCTTGGTGTGCAGAATCCGGAGCCCCTTCCGAGTGAGTAATTCTTCCTCTTCGATCTCAACCCTCTTCAGACTGTCCAGGACATGCCTGTCCTTTTCTGCAAAGAATTCTGCCTCTTCCTTTGGGTACAGATCAAAATCAGTCTTCCCAATCAGATCGTCCCGCGAACAGCCAACCAGTTCCAGGCCGGCCTTATTGAACCTGACAATCCGCAGATCATCGGCGTCCTTCATGAACAACATGGTCGGGATATTGTCAATGACGGAATCCAGGAACGCGTTGGCATTACGGAGTTGTTGTTCCACGTCTTGGCGATCTCTCAGCTCCGACTCCAGCTGTCGATTCGATTTGGCAAGCCGTGCGGCATTTCGCTCAAGATCGGCCAGTGTTTCCTGGACCGCGTCTGCCAGACTGTCAAGAGCCGTGGCAAGACTTCCGATCTCGTCATCACGATTAATGCCGCATCGCACAGACCGATCACCGGACTGCAGACGTGTGGCGACCTGGGCCAAAGACTGCAGAGGAGCCACAACTCGTGAGGCCAGCCATGTGGTCAGGACAACCACGGTCAAGCCGATCCCCAGGCTGAAGTATGTGTTTGTTCGTACCAGTTTCGACAGAGGTGCAAATGCTTCTTCACGATCGATCTCTGCGATACACACCCAATCGGTTCCTGCGACTTTTTCCCATGCCCCCACTTTGGCGTGCCCTCGAACTCCCTCATACCCACTCAATTCCACTGCAGCATCAAAAGTCTGTAAATCAAACAGTTGCCGGCTCTGTCGAAACGCGTAGGTAAGTTCGTCTGTGCCCGGCACATGGAGCTTCAGTTCCAGCATCGAACGTTGTCTGATTCGACCTGCCAATTTCAACTGCTGTTCAAAATGCGACGGTGAAAGAAGCACGCCCGCGCTGCTGACGACATACGTATCACTCGTCCCAAACATGTCGGAATAGTCGGCGGCGGCGGCGGCGCGCAGCAGGTTGTCACCGATGTCCAGCACTCGCACGCGGACTCGCAACACACCGTATAGATCGGCCCCGTCACGAATTGGCGCAGCAATCAGCATGCACGGCACACCAGTGGCGGATGCCCCACGTTCGTCAGGAAGCGGGATCTCCGCAGCGAACATGGACGACACCCATGGCTGATCCCGAGCCTCGCTTACCCCGCGGTCATCGTGTTCCGCCGACGGAACTTCAACATCCTCTCCGGTACTCGCGAGCAGAGTGGCGCCGGTTTCGGGATGGTGAATTGTAATTTCGTGTATGAACTGCCGACTGAGCGTGTTCTGGTCGAGCTCTTTCTTCAGTCGGTAGAGCGCAAGAAAATACTCATCGTCCTGCGGCTCCAGATGTCGCAGTCGTCGAAGCTCTTCCACCAGGGTAACGCTGCCGGCGATGCTGACCGCCGACTCCCGACGATCCTTCAGCCACTCCGCGACCCGTGACGCACTTTCAGTAGCTGAAAGTCTCAGAAGTTGTGCCAGGTCCGATTCACTACGAGCCTTTTGCGTCCAATAGTGGGTGAGCCCCATTACCGTGGCCGCAATTGTTGTCGCCAGCACAGTAATGACAACGACACTGACGCGAAAGCTTCGGGGAAACAGCTTCACTGAGTCACCTCGATGATCTCCTGTTGTGCCTCAAACAGCGCCGTGAACATTGCTTTGACATTCTCCCTGAATGCTTCACGAGCCCGGCCGAATCGTTCAAAGGCCGCTCGCTGCCCGTCCGTGAGTTCTTCCTGCCGTTCGCTCAACATGGTCCACTGCCTTTCAAATGCGTTCCATGCCTGTTCGAAGTCGACTTTATTCTTCGGCTGTGTGGTCAGGACCGCGCTACGAAACTTCGTGCGTGCATCACCCAGAAAACCGATAACATCTGCCATCGTCGCCAGCAGTTGTTTGTCTTCGCTGTTCACCGTCTCCATAACCTCCAGATCGATCATGTCGCTGATGTTCGCAAACATGATCGTGCCGTGTTCTTCGGCTGCCGCCAGAAATGTCTCGGGCAGATAAGGACGGGGAGGCAAGGGGTCTTCGCTGCTCCAGACGATTTTAAACTGCCCGTTCCGTTGAACCCTACCGATTCGCGAAACCTTCCAGGTGTGCTGATTTCGAGGATCAATTCGTACCAGGCCGCCAGGTGCTGCAAAGATCAGTCCTCGGGCCGCACGGCGAATTGCCTCGACGTCAGTACTACCGGCACTTTCCACCGCCCTGGCAAACAGATGAACTTGAAAATACGCGGCCTCAATCGGGTCGTCCGTGACGCGATCTTTTCCGTATCGCGCCTGGAAATCACGAACAAATCGTCGGTTTGCCGGTGTGTCGATGCTCTGGAAATAATTCCAGCTGCAATAGTGGCCGACTGTCAGTTCGACTCCGATGTAACGCAGTTCGTCTTCTGCAATACTGAACGACATGACAGGAGTCTGCCGATGATCAATTCCTGCCGCGCTAAGCGCCTGAAAGAACCCACGGTTGCTGTCTCCGTTGATCGTGTTCAGCACGACATCCGGTTTGCTGTCTTTGATCTGCGCAACGATCTTATCAAAGTCCTGACTACCGAGCGGTTGATATTCTTCACCAACGGGCGTCGCTCCAAATTCCGCCAGCCGCAACTTGATGATCTCATTGGCTGTCCGAGGAAAAATGTAATCGGACCCGACAAGGAACATCTTCGTGCCGAATGCGCGGCGACACCACTCAACGGCGGGCGTGATCTGCTGATTCGGTGCGGCCCCCGTATAGATGATGTTCGGACAGCTTTCCTGACCTTCGTACTGAACAGGATACCACAACAGATGGTTGTGTTTCCTGAAAACGGGCAGCACAGCTTTGCGGCTGGCAGATGTCCAGCAGCCGAACACCGAGGCCACCTTGTCTTCCACAATCAGCTTTTCCGCACTACGCGCAAACGTCGGCCAGTCCGACTTCCCGTTTTCGGCGATCGGCTCAAGTGGACGCCCCAGAACGCCACCTCTTTGGTTGACCTCATCGATGGCCATCCTGATGGCGTCCACCAGTGACTGCTCACTGATCGCCATCGTACCGCTGAGTGAATGCAGAATGCCGACGCGAATCGGGGCGGGAGGTTGCTCTGCGGCTACCGAGATTCGCGCGGTCGTCGTCAAAACGACGATAATTGACGCAATGAATGGCAAACCGTGCATTGACCACCTCCAGAGAACACTGAAGCAAGTCCTCCCCTTATCGACGATTCGTGTCGAAGACCAACAATGTAACACAGGTCGAATCAGTCACGCAGAGCAGGCATGTGGACTCTTTCCCGAGTCCGAACTTCATAATGCATGTTAACGCTTAGGCGTCTGCAATGGACAAGGAACCTGATAGATTCTGCACGTCCGGTATGTAAGCCATAAAAACGGCTTGTTTGTCTGCGGCATGGTAGTTGACATTTTGTCATTCATGTTTCAACTTCGTCCACGATGCCGGATCCAGCCGAAAGTAGTCACTCAACACATCGTAAACCTGCCGGTGATGCATATTTAACGACTGGGGACGTTCGAAAAACACCTCGGTGAGTACAGCAAAGAATTCGGCAACATTGGTCGCTCCGTAGCAATCGATAAGACGGTGATGACCACGACGGCAGTCTTCAACCAGCCGTCGATATTCCGGCTCCATCACTTCCACCCATCGTCGAAGTTGCTCCCTGGTTTTCAACGGCGGAGTACCGTCGACGGTGCGACCGTTCATCATATCAAGTTGATGAGCAAACTCGTGGAAGACCAGGTTGCTGCCTGACGATTCACGCCGCCCGCCCGACAGGACGTCGGACCAGGACAGGATGACTGGCCCCCGCCACCACGCTTCACCGAGCCGGGCATTACCGCCTTCGACAACGACTCCGCCCCGAGTCGTCTCAACCGTTTGAGCGACGTACGAATTGGGATAGACCAGAATCGAAAGTACGTGATCGAAGTACACATTCTGAAGGCCAACCACCAGCAGACACGCCTGAGCGGCAATGGTGACTTTGGTCTCGTCAGTGATTTCAAACCCGTTGCAACCTTCCCAGTTCTTCTCCGCGACAAACACCTGAATCAGCCTTCGCAGCCTGGCTCGCAGCTCGTCACTCAGTTGTTGCTCGTGCAATACGTTCGCTTCAAGAATGGCATTCCACGCGTCCGGGAAAGTCTGAGCAAGAATTCGCTTCCGCCGTCTGCGCTTGAGCCAGTTAAGAAACATGCAATAAAGACCCTGACACGATCAGCGGCTTTCGGATTCAGACTTTGTTTACACAGACATGGTGCCGAGTTTCGGAGACAACGTCCACCATTCGGGCGCCGCAATCGTTGCGTGACTGCCGTACCACAACTTCGACGTGTGGGACCGTGCCTGCCGCTCATCTGGTGCCGTATCAACGGGCAGGGTTTAGTCAGTCCCTCAGTCGCGCCAAAAGGTGGATGCGTCGGACACGGAATATTTTACGGCCATTTCCGGAGTTTCAAATGGTACCTGTCCAGCGTGCAGAGACTCAACTCCTCCGATCACCATACCGCTGGTCAGCAAAGTTCGTTCAGCGGGGTAGGACGCCTTGCCGGTCAATACCATGTCTTCGATGTGCCGAGTCAGCGGATTGAAGAAATCGGCTGTTGTGGAACCATGTCCTGGCATCGGCAGGTACATCTGACAGGACACGATTTCGTTGGTCGAGCCGATGTATCCCGCATAGTTGAAATCCCGGATCCCCGTCAGAAACACGGTTGTTCGAAATCCATCGCGATGCTGTACAAACAAGCCGGTTGTTTCCGGCATTGTCTTCTTTGCCCATTCATAGGTGACCTTACCAGTCGGAAAACCACCTTCGACCGGCAAATTGTGGCTTCGCGTCAGTGCCGCCACAAACAGATCACGAGTGATACCACGGTCATCTGTTTCCAACATGGACCACAGCCGATCGCCTTTCAACGCATGTACACGACTGATCCCGACTTCTCCCCCACGGCGCCGCTCTGACATACACTGAGCGGTCTCGTAGGCATGAAAGTCGTAACTGTCGATTCCGCCGTATGCAACGCAGACACTCTCTTTCAGATCGGCACCATGTGGCAGGTCAATGGATGGGTGTCGCAATGTCACCGGCAATGAAGAACCCGCAAGAAACGGGAAATCAAGTCGATGCGCGTCGGCCACCATTTCGGCCGATTCTTTCCAGTCCGTCGAAAGGTGTTTGTCATTGAACACCGGCACGGAGCGGTCACTTTCCTCAAAGACACGGACGACTTCCTTAAACCATTCATATCGCGGATACCGAGTCTGCCCCTTGTCTGTCTTTTCGTACTTTCCATGTTCACCAATGATGACAACGCCATCCACAGCCAGTGATGCCCCGCCCAGAGTCAGTGCCTCTCGAATGCTGTCAAACTGTTTCAGACCATGACGCCTGATCCGCTCCCGGCCGAGATCTGAATCAGGGAATTGGTCAATGTAAACAGAAGCGACATCGACTCGAGGAGACTGCCAGGTGCCTTTCCACGTATAGCCTGCGGTCAGGCGATCCAGAAAGTGCTGTGCATGCGAATGTCGAGAAACGACCGTCCCGAGAAAGGCGACTTTCTTACGAGCCAATGACGGCACAGCAGCGGGAACTGCCGAAGGCATCATGGCAGCAGTGGCCATTGCAGCGGAAGTGGCCAGAAAATCTCGACGTCGCAGCATCAGACGGCTCCTGGAAGTTGCTCCCGCAGAATTCACGCAATCAGGACAGGCATCCGAAAATCGCACGCGAGTCGCCCGGAAAGCCACAGCCCCGGCAGCGGTTGTGGGACGACGAAGGTGAAGGCAGGTTCAAAAGCTCAGAATTGTACGCAGATTGAGCAGCATAGTGATTTGCGGCGTTGTTGTCCCGCAACGAGCACTCTCGCTTCGACGATTCAGTGTGCTTCACGTCTTCGGTTTCTGTTCCTTAGGTCCCTTCGGATTGTCTTTCCTTACGCACCGGTGACACTTCCCACGGACCTTGTCCGTCTCCAGCACAAGGTCCGCGCCGCATTTGCATTTACCTGCCGCCATGATTTGTCTCCCGTGGAAGTTTGCCAGGGCGCACGACAAAGCTCCCAGGGCAATTACAGTCCCGGGCTTCCGGTTTCCTGCTGGCCACACGACCACGCGCCAGCCACGAACGTCACCTCACCGCGCGGAAACAAAATTATACATGCAACATTCTGTAAGGCTCATCAGAAGTTCGAATTAAGCTGTTTGGGTGTCAACTCGTTTTGATGAATTTCACTGACTCAGAATGTTGGGCGGCCGCCTATGCAGGTGCAACTGCCATGGTGGCGAATTGTTTCCAGTTTGACGAGAATTGTCACCTGCCTCTTTCTGGTCCGACCGATACCACAATCCTCGGTTGAAGAAACATGGAGAACCCGCTGATGCTCAAGAGATTTCTGCTGCTGTGCCTGGTCTCTGTCAGCCCATTGTCTGCCTGGGCTGACAATCCCGAATTCGCTGCATCAACCCACGGCGGAAAAATCAAAGTCTTTATCCTCGCTGGCCAGTCCAACATGGAAGGCAAAGGATTTCCCGAACCGCTGTCCTGGCAGATTACGCAGAAACAATATCGCCAGCGATACACACACTTTATCAAGGACGGTGACTATGACACGTTTGCAAAGACCGTCAGGGACACGACTGATCCCGATAACAACCGCAGTACTCCGACCTACCTGTGGAGCACGCGGCACGACGTGTGGATCAACTATCTGGGCAAACATGGTGACCTGACGGTGGGCTACGGTACGCCGAATGAGGGTTTTGGCCCGGAGTTTAACTTTGGGCATGTGATGGGAGATCACTATGACGAACAGGTACTGATCATCAAGACGTCGTGGGGTGGCCGAGCACTGGCCCGAGGATTCCTGCCGCCATCATCAATGCTCAGCGACGAAGTCTATGCTGCTCAGGCTGCCGCGCAGAATACTGAAACTGAGGCGTGGAATGCGGCAGAGCCGGCAAAGATCGAAGCGTACAACAAGCGAGTCACCGAGCAGAACAAAACGTCTGAAAAGAAGAAGCGTCTGCGAACATTCAAACCTCGCGAACTCGTCACAACTGCGCAGTACAAGGAACAGTTCGGTAAGGACTATCGCAATATGGTTCAGGAAGTCCACGAATGCCTCGCGGCAATTGGCGATCGTTTCCCGACCTACAAAGACCAGGGTTACGAAATGAAGGGTTTCGTCTGGTTTCAGGGCTGGAACGACCAGTACCAGGACCGTTGGCTCACATATGAATCCAACATGGCCAACTTCATCCGAGACGTCCGCAAAGAATTTAACGCTCCGGAAATGCCTTTCGTCATCGGCCAGATGGGGCACGACGGAATGAAACCCGATACAGACGGGTCACCGCGGGACTTCATCAAGAAGGCTCAGGCGGCAGTGCCCGAATTCCAGGAGTTCAAGGGAAATACGATATGCGTCAGGACAGACAGATTCTGGGACATGGAGGCGCATGCCATTTACACGGGGCCCGGCGGCTGGAGCAAAGACGTAGACAAATGGAGACAGTTCGGTAACGACCGACCGTATCACTACTACGGAAGTCCATGGTGTTTCGCCCAGATCGGCACTGCATTTGGCGAAGGCATGATCGAACTGCTTGAGTAGTATCGCTTTTGTCTGTGCCAGGCGATCGAAAATCGGCCCGCAATTCGGTCACTCGCTGGTTTGATCGTCGTGTCGTTTCACTTCACCCTTCCAGCGTTCGATCATCGCCCGCATCGTTGCCGCACGGTCCGGATGTGTGTCGACGAGATTCGTTTCTTCGCCCTGGTCGTTGCTGAGATCGTATAGTTCGAACTTCTTTGAGGACACGATCATCTTCCAGTTCTGATCTCTCAACGCGGTCCCCAGTTTGGGCTCGTAGCCGAAGAATACCTGACGCTGCGGCAGTTCATCGTCGTTCAGCAACAGGCCGCTAAGACTGATTCCGTCCAGTTTGCGTTCTGCCGGAATGTCGATTCCAGCCAGTTCTGCAAACGTGGGCAGCAGATCCATGGCCACGGTCAACTGGCTGGTTGTGGCCCCGGCCTTGATCTTTCCGGGCCACCATGCGATGGCCGGGACGCGATGACCACCTTCGTAGTGGCTGAACTTTCCCCCACGAAACGGCTTGTTTGAACCGGCACCGATGGCGCCGTTGTCTGACAGAAAGAAGATCAGCGTCCGACCATCGATCTGCATGCGTTCTACAGCACTAAGAATCTCTCCAATTCCACGATCCATTTCCTCCAGCATGATTTTGTATTTCGGTCGAATCCGGTCGCGACTCCAACGTTCAGACTTTGCAACTGGTTTGCGATTTTCCGGCGTGTCGTCCGGTGTCTGGAACGGAAGATGGACCGCCTCGTGAGCAACACACAGAAAGAACGGACGATCACTATTCTGTTCGATAAATCGAATCGCATTCTTTGTAATCAGATGCGTTGAATAACCCGGCTGATCTTCTTTCTGCAATCCGTTGAACCACGTGTTGTTATGCCTGTGATAGTCGATGTACCCATCAAGGTATCCGCGAAACTCATCAAACCCGTGATGTATCGGATTAAACTGCGGTTCCACACCCAGATGCCATTTGCCAAACAACGCCGTGCTGTAGCCAGCTTGATTCATCAGTCGAGGAATCGTGAGTTCGCTCGGATCCAGGCCCGGCGTGTCCAGGTGGCGGGCAACGACGTCCACGATGCCGACACGCTGCTGGTAGCGCCCGGTCAGAAACCCGGCTCGCGTTGGGCTGCACACAGAACTGTTGGTGTGAAAGTCGGTGAACGTCAGGCCTTCCGCCGCCATGCGTTCCAGCTGTGGTGTCTTCACCCACCCTTCATACACGCTGGTATCGCCGTAACCGAGATCGTCCGCCATGATGACAATAATGTTCGGCCCGCGCGCCTCATCCTCGTCGCGACCCGATTCAGCGGCTGCCACCGGCCACGCAATCAGTATGTACACAGCAACAATGAAAACGCTGTTGGATCGAAGTTTCAAATCTACCATTCTGGTTCCTTCGCCTGTCATGCTGAAACGGAACGCAAAGAGTAACCGGAATCGTGACATCTTTCATCCGGCCCGGCGTGACCGTCCTGATGTGGTTTTTACAGTTCCGGACTGATAGCCTGAGACATGTCCGAAGACCCACCGTCCATCCAGGTACACCTATCATGACTGGAATAATCTGATGCGTTGTTGTATCTGCAGTGACCAGCGTCAATCAAGTTTCACGTTCGCCGCGATCCTGGCCGTGACCGTTGCCGGATCTGCAGCGTACGGGTCGGATACGGCCGGTCGAGCAAAGCCGGATGAGACTGCCGCCGGTGTTCGTGATCAATCTGTCCCACCGATGCTTCACCTGGCGATCACCCACCACTCAACAGGCAAGTTCATTCCGGCCCGATTCAGCCTGACGATTGACGGCAAGCCATATTTCCCCGAAGCACTCAACAGTCACGGACTACGATTCAAGTCCGTCCACGAAGCCAAGAAGCAGACATACGTTGTCCTTTACGCGCAAGGAACAGGATCCGTCGAAGTATCATTGCCACGTGCAGCACGTCGAATCAAAGTAGCGGTGGCGAAGGGCTTTGAATTCCTGCCAATAACCCAGGAACACGACGTCAACGAAGGCACCCTTGTTGTAAACGTCGCTTTGAGGCGCTGGACGAATCAGCTCGACAAAGGCTGGTCCGCTGCGGATGCCCACGTGCATTACGACCGACTTGATCGCGCAGGAGACAAAGACTGGCTGACCATGCTGGCCGGCGATGGGTTAACACAGGCCCACTTCATGGTACTGAAAGGAGGTAAGGTCCCTGGCATCTGGGCGCAGCAGTACAAGTACGGACCAGGCGGGGAAGCATTCGATGGCAAACGGCTTATCCGATCCGGCGAAGAATATCGGGACTCGGCGCAAGGTCATATCAACCTGCTGGGGCTGAACGAAATCATCCCGCCGATCTCGACCGGGGGACTCGGACAGCCTCCCGTTCCGGTGAACTATCCGCCACTCAGGGACGTGCTTGAACAGACGCGTCAGCTGGGTGGGCTGGCAGGAGTTGCGCACGGCGGCTCGCTGGGGCGCCACCCCACGGCCATTGTGGATTCCGTGCTGAACGCCGTCGACTTTTTCGAAATAGGCAACGCGCATCTGTATTCGCTGGATCTGTGGTACCGTCTGATGAACTGCGGGTTTAATCTTCCGCCGGCGGCTGGTACCGACCTGCCGAATTTCCCCGCCCGTGACCCATGGCAGCCGTTTCTCGGCAGCATGCGAATGTACGTCAGGACCGACGGACGAGCTGATTTTGCATCGTGGAAGCGTGCCGTTTCCGCGGGGCAGGTGTACGTCACCAGCGGTCCGGTCCTGTCACTGAATATCAATGGCGTGGGGCCAGGGGGCGTCGTCCGTCTTCCGGCAACTGGCGGAGAAGTCATGATTGACGCTGAAGTTGCGACTCCGATTGGTCTCCGGTCGTTCGAGCTTTTGCGCATGGGCGGTCCGATCGCGGCGGAGGTGGAGAAAACGAAGGACGGCGTGGTGTCCCGTTGGCGGATTCACAAGCGATTGCAGGTTCGAAAAAGCTGCTGGCTGGCTGTGCGAGGCGAGGGACAATCGATCGAGTCGATTCGGTCGGCGATCCGGAAAAAGGAATCGTGGTTCAAGTCTGACGCGGTCGCACATTCGTCCGTCATTCGGGTCCTGGTAGGCGATCAGCCGATTAGATCACACGAAGACGCCGAACACCTGATCGAAATCCTGCAACGACAACAGGAATACTACCGCACATCCGGTCGCTACGCACAAGGCGAACATCGCCTGAGGGTGCTGGACCTGTTCGAACAGGCCATTGCAGAATTGGAGTCGCGCAGAAATGTGAAGTAAGACTGTTGCCGAAGATACCTGCTCCCCGCGCGAGAATCTTCAAATCACTGGTCCTTCGTCGCTTCTTTCAGCTCAGCTGCCCGCTGCATCAGGCCCCGTCGGATTGCGAAAGCCTGATCGATCATCAGAAGACGCTCCACTGGAGGGCGAAATCCTCTGCCGAGGGAAAGGGCCAGGCGACCGTCACGAGTTTCGATCCACCAGTTCGGAAACGGAATGAGTGCCTGCATCACCGACGGCGTTAGAAATTGCCGGATCCTGTCTTCAGCTTCCGGCGGGGCGCTCGGTGGACGTCCGGCTCCCATAAATCCGCAGTACACCACGTACATTCGCGTGAAGAATCAAATTGACGAGTTCGCGAATCATGTATCCCTCCTCTCAGCCGAAGCTCCCGAATGTAAGTAAAGATCTCCGGCAGAGTGAGATTTCGTGTCCGTGTTCACATTGTTTTACGATATTGCCGAAATGGCACCGCGCCCGCACGCTCTTCAACCGAACTGAATCCCCTGCGCCAGCGGCAGTTCGGTGGAATAGTTGATCGTGTTGGTCGCTCGACGCATGTAAGCCTTCCAGCTGTCCGACCCCGACTCCCGACCGCCGCCGGTGTCTTTCTCTCCGCCAAAGGCCCCACCGATTTCTGCGCCGCTGGGACCGATGTTGACGTTGGCAATCCCACAGTCACTACCGGTCGGGGAACAAAACAGTTCGGCCTCCCGCACATCCGAAGTAAAGACCGATGAGGCCAGTCCCTGCGGCACTTCATTCTGAATGGCGATTGCCTGCTGAAACGAATCGTAGGGAATCACGTACAGAATCGGTGCGAAGGTTTCCTGCTGCACGACGGCTGCATCTGCACTGATTTCGACGACGGCGGGGCGAACATAACAGCCACCGCCGGGAACACCGGCCGTCACCAGTTCACCGCCATGCACCTGTCCTCCCTGCCGCTTCGCCTGACTCAGGGCTTCCTGCATGCGTTCACCGGCGGCCGTGTCGATCAGTGGTCCCACCAGTGTGTCTGGATCGAGCGGATTGCCGACACGCAGGTTGGCAAATGTTGCGACCACGCGTTCCGTCAATGCCTGGGCGAGAGATTCATGTACGATCAGTCGCCGCAGCGAAGTGCAACGCTGGCCACAGGTTCCCGCCGCCGAAAACACGATGCCACGCACCGCCAGTTCCATATCGGCCGACGGAGCGACAATGGTGGCGTTGTTGCCACCGAGTTCGAGTAGTGAACGGCCGAGTCGGGCCGCCACGGTCTGCCCGACTGCGCGTCCCATCGGTGTGCTGCCGGTGGCTGAAATCAAAGGCACGCCAGCTGACTGAGCCAGAGTCTGCCCAACCGTCGCGTGACCGACGACAACACTGGCCAGGCCATCCGGTACTTCGGCAAATGACTGCGCGACTTTCTGCAGGATCCCGTGACACGCCAGCGCACATAGTGGTGTCTTTTCGGACGGCTTCCAGATGATCGAATCTCCGCAAACCAGGGCGAGCATCGCATTCCATGCCCAGACCGCGACGGGAAAATTGAATGCACTGATGATGCCCACCGGCCCCAGTGGATGCCATTGTTCTGCGAGACGATGCAGTGGTCGTTCGCTGGCCATCGTCAGGCCATACAGCTGCCGGCTGAGTCCCACAGCGAAATCGCAGATGTCGATCATTTCCTGCACCTCACCCAGCGATTCCTGCAGGATTTTGCCGGCCTCCCATGAGATCACCTGAGCCAGGTCCGACTTGTGTTTTCTCAATTCCTGGCCGATCTGTCGCACGAATTCACCTCGGCGGGGTGCCGGCACAACGCGCCAGGCGCAGAAGGCCTCGGTGGCAGAGTGAATCGAACGACTAACGTCCTCCGAAGTCGCCATACTCAACTCGGCCAGGCGTGACCCGTCAATCGGTGAATTCACCTGCAATGATGTTCCACCACCAGGAAGCCACTCGCCACTCGTCGCAGTCGCCACGATTTCGCGCGGCACGCCCATTCGGTCCAGACTTTCCCGCAAACTACTGTTCATGACTGTTGTCCCTCTGAATTCTGATTGAATCCTCTGCGTGTCCATTCAACTGATCTGCCGCGCAAGGCCAGTGTTCCCGGATGTGTCATAGTACCTGCCAAATCGGTTGTTGATGAAATCCTCCAGCCGGACCTGTTCCTGTTTCACAAAGCCCTTGTGGGGCAGTTTGCCCTGTACAAACAAATCCACCACTGCGCACATTCCGGCTGCCGTTGTGATCTGAATTGCCCCCCAGTGTTCGCCGTCGAGTTTTTCGTGGTAGATCCGCCGAGCATCAGTCAACTGAGTGAGCTGCCCGTTTTGCTGGCCGGACACCGTGCAGAATACGACCACCACATCCTGGTACGTCACGGGGATGGCCTTTTCAAGAATGTCCTTCAGGAGATCGCGGCGCTGACTGAGCCGCAGGTCGTTGACCAGCACTGTCATCAGGTCTCTGTGGCCCAGATAACGAATCGTTTTGTAGTTGAGTTCCCGGGCCTGACCATCAAGTGTTTCGCACAGAGTGCCCAGTCCACCGGACGTGTTAAATGCCTCGTAACGAACTCCGTCCAGTGAGAAATGCTCCAGCCCTTCCATCGGCAACACCTCGATGCGACGTCCTTCGTGAATGCTGTCGCAGGGATTGCAGTATTCGTTGATCAGCCCGTCTGTCGACCAGGTGAGATTGTACTTCAGCGCGTTTGACGGAAACTGCGGTAACGCCCCGACACGCATAAACACGGTGTCGAGTGTGTCGAACCCTTCAGTCAGATGGTTGGCCACGATCGATACAAACCCCGGCGCCAGTCCGCACTGCGGCATGAAAATCTGCCCGTCGCGCGCGGACTCGGAGACCTTTCGTACGGCCCGAGTTGTTTCCACATCTTCGGTCAGATCGAAATAACTGGTCCCGGTCTCCAGTGCGACCTGTGCGATCAATGGATTGAATCGATAACTCAAAGCAGAGATTACGATGTCCGTATCCGCCATGACGCGGCACAGATCGTCGCGATGGCTCGCATCGATCGTATGGGCGGGCACACCAAATCGCTGCCCCAGCGCGTTGGCCTGAGTGGCATCAACATCAGCAACCTGTACCTGATAGTCTTCTGTGCGGCTCAGAAATGCCGTGATCATCCGTCCGATTTTGCCCGCACCCAGAATCAGTACGCTGGTCATTTCTGTGTTTTCCTATTGAATGTGCAAGGCCATCTTTGCGAACCGGTGAATCTGAAGGGGCCGTTTTCGTTGCCGCGAGATTAGAACAGCGTTTCACGCTGACTTGTGGCCGCGAAGGACGTATTTCAATAGCAGTTTCGCTACTCCCACGAGCCAGTATCCTTCACGACAATTAGTAAATTGCTTTAGGACAGAATGCGTCAGGTGGGCCACCCCCACCTCGGCTGGGTGACCTGAGTAAACTCACGGGTTCTGGTTTTCGACCGTAGGATGGGAGAACCTTCCCGCCCAGTAGTTTGATTCGGCGCGGGACAGTGGTACCACGTTACTACACTGCTCAACTCTCCCAACCATTCGTGACGACAGCCGGTTTGCCATCGCGTTCCGCGTGAGCGTTGTTTTTCCGAATCGAGTCGCAGATCCGTCTGACGCTGCGCAGCATCCGGACCGTGGCACCGGAAACACTTGTCCGCAAAAATCGGTCTGATGTCGCGATTGAACTGAACCTGTGGCATGCCGTCGCGGCGATTGTCAGCCAGCACTGAAACGGACCAAATGCCACAGTACACGAAAAGCCCCAGCAACACAGCACACCGTTGTCCCGCCAGCAACCAGAGTGGGAACATGTGGACTCGCAATCTCCGGGAATTGTGCCCCTTTTCGAGCATGTCGTGTAGTCCTGACGGTTGCGGCGCGACTGGGTGTTTCTATGCGGCGTGCGGTAGGAGTCGTCGACATCATACCGGGTTGGATGGAATCCGATGGTCCGAATCAGCCTTTTCCGTCAGCGAATTCCGTTGGAAATGGAGGAGCGGGTGCAGTTCCGACCTCGTTCGCGGGGCCGGAAAATCGCGATTGTGCCTGTCGTGGTTGAAAACATGCTCCAACCACATGAGACTGGGAGTCGTTTATGCCACGTCGAATGCGTGTTGCCGACTGAGTCCTTCCAAAAATGTCTGCGGAGTCACCTGAAATGAGCATCCCTGTTCCGTCAAATCGACGTGAGTTTCTCTCCAGTACAGCAGCTCTGACGTCTGCCGTTGCTGCTCCATGGGTCGTTTCTCAAAACGCATTCGGCGCCAACAGAGTAGAGTCCAATGCGAAGATCAATCTCGGCGTCATTGGCATCGGTCCTCGATGCACATACGACCTGACGGCCATGCTGAAGTTCGATGATATTCAATGCGTGGCCATTGCTGACGTCCAGTCGTCTCGACGAGACAAAGGTAAGGCGCTGGTCGACGGCCGCTACAAGAACAAAGACTGCGTTCTGTTCCGCGACTTTCGTGAGTTACTGGCCCGCGAAGATATCGACGCAGTGATTGTCGCCACAGGGGACAGATGGCACGCCAAGGCATCCATGCTGGCCGCCGAAGCGGGCAAGGACGTCTACAGTGAAAAACCGTGCGGTTTGACGATTGGAAATTGTCAGGACCTCGCCGATACGTTTAATAAGACGAAACGCGTTTTTCAGGCCGGCACGCAGCGCCGCAGTGTTCCAAATTTCCAGAAAGCCGTTCAACTGGCACACACCGGTAAGCTTGGCCGAATTCATACTCTGTATGCGACCGTTTACAGGCCGACGCTCGAAAATAACTGGCTGCCCGGTGAACCGACGCCTTCACCCGATGTCTGCGACTGGAACATGTGGCTCGGTCCGGCACCGTGGCGACCTTACAACGCCAAATACGTCGCGGGTCGCTGGCGAGGATACTACGACTTTGATTCCGGCGCACGATTGCTGGACTGGGGAGCGCACACCGTTGACTTGTGTCAGTGGGCAAACAATGCTGACGACACAATGCCAATCGAATATGAGCCGACTGCAAACAACATCACGTGCACATATGCGAACGGTGTGAAACTGGTGCTGGATTTTCTGGACGATCCCTTTGGAGATCGGGGGCCTCGCTGGATCACTCGCCTGGGAACCTGCCCGGTTCGGTTCGAGGGAGACAAGGGTTCTGTGGAGACGGGTGACGCCGGAGAAATTGTCGTGAAACCCGAATCACTGCAGCGTGCAATTAAACAGTCGGACAAACGCGTACGGGGGCTGGACGTTTCTGCGCACTCGCGTAACTTCTTCAATTGCGTCAGATCGCGCGAGAAACCTGTCTGCAATCAGACGGTGATGCGACGATCTCATATTGCCTGTCATGCCGCCGCCTTGTCGTGGATCCTGGGGCGAAAACTGACGATCGACCCCAAAACCGAACAGTTCGCCGATGACCAGGAAGCCAACAGTCTGCTCCGGCGACCGCAGAGGTCATGGGCCTGAGCAGCAACAGAGGTTTGCCACGCAGCCTGTGTGTGTCGACTCTCAGCCTCCGATCGCATGTACATTTTCGTCTTTGCCGGCACGGAACTGCTGCCGATCGTGTCACGAGTTCTGTGCTGCATGCAATTGTCCCAATACCATTACGGCACTTCTTTTGCGATAAGATGAGTTTCTCCCTCCGCTAAACTCACCAATTTTGGACCTGCGTCCCTTTTTTGCTGCCACAGCCAAACACTCTGCGATCGCGTTGGTTTTGTGATTCATCCGGTGTAGACTCGAAGACGCAGAGTCGTTCCGAAAACCGACCATCGAGGCAATGACGATGAGTGTGGGCACCGGCAAAGATGAGCTGAACCATTCTGGTACAGGATTTCAGCAGAATGGGCAGACAGAAAAACTGTTAACGCGTCTGCTGGGATCCGTCAACGACCTTGTCTGGTGTACGTCACCGGACGGCAGCAGGCTGCTTTTTCTGAATGAGTCTGCTGAGCGAATCTATGGAAGAACGCAGCAGGAACTTCGGTCCAATACTGCTGTCTGGCTGGAAGTGATTCATCCGGAAGACAGGCCTTTCGTCGAAAAGAATCTGCGCGACCTGTCTGAAGGCCGGCAGGTAGAACAGGAGTACCGTATTCTTCGCCCGGATGGCGAAGTCCGCTGGTTGCAGGATCGGGTCAATATCATTTCCGACGAATCCGGTGCACCTCTGTGGGTGGGCGGGATTGCAACCGACATCACAGACCAGAAACTGGCTGAGCAGTCGTTGGCAGAATCGCAGGCCGTGTTTCATTCACTGGTTGAAAGTCTGCCTCTGAACGTCGTCCATAAGGATCTTGAGGGACGTATTGTCTTCGGCAATCGGCGCTATTGTGACACGCTGAATCAACCGCTTGATCAGCTGCTCGGGAAAACGGACTTCGATCTGTTTCCGGAAGAGCTGGCCACCAAGTACCGACTTGACGACCAGCAGGTACTTGAGTCCGGTGAAGACTGTCGGGTTGTTGAGCAGCATCGGATGCCGAATGGAGAGTTAATCTACGTCGAAGTCATGAAGGGATCAGTGTTCGATGCCAGCGGCGCCGTATCAGGAGTCCAGTGCATTTTCTGGGATGTCACCGACCGCGTTCGTGCCGAAAAAGATCTTCAACGAGAGCGTGACCTGCTGCGAACTCTGATGGACAATATTCCGGACCTTGTCTTTGTCAAGAACCGCAGCGGAAATTTCCTGACCGTCAATGCGGCCCTTCTGAACATCATGAACGTAGATTCGCTGGATGATGTTATTGGGAAAGACGACCGCGATTTCTGGTCGCCGGAACTGGCCGAGCACTATCGTTCCGATGACCGTCAGGTGATGGAATCAGGCGAAGCGCTGATCGATCGCGAAGAACAGATCGGTGAGGCCAATCATTCGGAAACATGGCTGCTGACGACAAAAGTACCCGTTCACGATCCTAACGGGAACGTCACCGGCCTGGTGGGCATAGGGCGTAACATCACGAAGCGAAAACTGGCCGAACAGCAGATTCAACGACAGACGCTTGAGGCTCGGCTACTGTATCAAGCGACAACGCTGGCTGGTCAGACCAGCTCGTTTACCGAAGCGTTGCAAGGCTGCACAGATCTGGTCTGCGATCTCACCGGCTGGCCAATCGGACACGTCTACCTGCCCGATGAGGAACGCCGTTCGCTGTGTCCGACAACGATCTGGCACAAGACCGATAACTAGCGATTCGCGGAATTCGAGGCGGTCACGGAACAGACACGATTTAAGTCAGGCAGCGGTCTGCCGGGTCGCGTCTGGGAACACCGAGATCCGAGTTGGATAAGTAATGTCCAGACCGACCCAAACTTCCCCCGATCGGCACAGTGCGTTTCCAGCGGAATCAAGGGAGCTCTGGGATTCCCAATCCTGATGGAAGATCAGGTGGTCGCTGTATTGGAGTTTTTTGCCTACGAGGAACTGCAGATCGACGATCAACTGGTGCGGATCTTTCAAACGGTCGGCGAACAGATCGGTCGGGTCCTCAAACGACGTCGCAATCAGGAAGAACTGCGGTTGGCCAAGGATGCGGCCGATTCCGCGAATCGTGCGAAGAGCGATTTTCTGGCCAACATGAGTCATGAAATCCGGACACCGATGAATGCCGTGATCGGCATGTCCGAGTTACTCCTGGACGGTCGGCTGGAATCAACGCAACGTGAGTATGCGAGGATGATTCACGAGTCCGGTGATTCGCTGCTGAGCATCATCAATGACATTCTGGACTTCTCAAAGATCGAAGCCGGGAAGTTCGATCTGGAGGCCATTCCCTTCAGTCTGCAGGACAGTCTGGGCGACACGATGAAGTCCCTGGGGTCGCGAGCTCATCGCAAGCATCTGGAACTGGCTTTTCAGATCGACAGCGAAATCCCGGATGGTTTGATTGGCGACCCCGGCAGACTGCGACAGGTTCTGCTTAACCTGGTTGGCAACGCAATCAAGTTCACGGAATCCGGTGAGGTCGTGGTGAATGTGCGGACCGTGTCGCAGACGGATGAGGATACAGTGCTGCAGTTTTCGGTCCGCGATACCGGAGTCGGAATTCCTGATGACAGGCTGGACCATGTTTTTGATGCGTTCGAACAGGCCGATTCGTCGACGACACGGCGATTTGGTGGAACGGGACTGGGACTCGCCATTTCGTCGCGGATCGTGAATCTGATGCACGGTCGTGTCTGGGTGGAAAGCGACGTTGGCCGGGGCAGCACATTTTTCTTTACAACCCGTTTTGAGCTCGCGAAAGAACAGCTTGTAGCTGCCGTGCGGCCGCATCTTGATCGTATTGCAGGCATGCGGGTTTTGATTGTGGATGACAACTCGACCAACCGACGGATTCTGCACGACGTCATACGGGTACGCGGAATGGAGCCCATCGTGGCCGGCAGCGCTCCGGAGGCACTCAAGATTCTGAAGAAGGCCACGTCCGCTGATACGAAGATCCCACTGGTCCTTTCCGATGTCAATATGCCGGATGTTGATGGTTTCACTCTGGCGGAGCAGATTCGTCAGGACGCGAAACTTTCCGACGTCGTCATCATCATGCTGACGTCGGGAGACCGTTCCTCTGACCGCCAGCGTTGTTCAGACCTGGGAATCGCGGCCCATCTGATGAAGCCCGTCAAACAGTCGGAACTGGTCGATGCGATCGTGCTGGCGTTTGGAATCACGGCTCCGGACTCGGATGAAGGCGAAGTCAGTGCCATCGAATCACAAAGTGCCCTGCGGTCGCTGCAGATTCTGCTGGCGGATGATGCCCTCGCGAATCAAGTACTGGCTATCGGACTGCTGCAGAAAAAGTGGAATCACACCGTGACCGTTGCTAACAACGGCAACGAAGCAATTGCCCGGCTAACCGCTCAGCCATTCGATCTGGTATTGATGGATGTCCAGATGCCGGAAATGGATGGTTTGGAAGCGACGGCCGCAATTCGGCAACTTGAAGCAGAAGGCCGGCTTTCCAATCAGCCGCGGTCACGCATTCCCATTGTTGCCATGACGGCACATGCCATGAAAGGTGATCGCGAACGCTGTCTGGAAGCGGGGATGGACGGATACGTCACAAAACCGATTCGATCAAAAGAGCTAAGCGCCGCCATTCAACAGCTATTCGAGGGTGAGTCACGTCCGAAAAGTGGGGATTCTTCGACAGCGACAGACAAATCCGCAACAGACGGACAGGCATTGATCAACTGGCCGCGGGCGATGCAGTCTGTGGAAAATGATACTGAACTGTTGCGGGCGGTTGTGCGAGCGTATCTTGAGGAATGTCCCCGGCAGGTATCTGAACTAAGATGTGCCATTACTTCCGAAGATGCAGGAACTGTTCGCCGTCTGGCACATACGATCGGCGGAACGATGGCAACCATCGCAGTTCCAACTGTTGAAGCGACCGCGAGAAAACTGGAAAGTGATAGTGCAACAGGGAAATTCGACAATGCGACCAGGTACCTGGAAACGCTCGAACGGCAGCTAACGACGCTAAATGGCATCCTGACCCGATTCGTCGATGGCGACCTTGATCCGGCATGAAATCACGACAGCGTTTCACGCTGACTTGTGGCGGCGAAGAGGTTTTTCGATAGCAGTCTCGTTACTCCCACGATCCAGTATCGTCGACGACAATAAGTAAACTGCCCATCTAAAGGCAGAAACTGCAGAGCACCGTCAGCGCAGTAGTGTGTCGTGAATCATAGAGTTTGAAATCCGACAGGCATGCTCTGCATCACACGGCAAGCAGTTCCATCTGCGATTCTTCTTCTGGAATCGAGAAGTCATCTTTCGTGAACTTATAGTACCGCGGCACCACAACGATACCGTTGTCCGAGACCACAAATCGGTTGCGGTCCCGCTCCAGGTCGTAGCCGATGGTCTCACCGGCCGGCACTTGAACGTGTTTGTCGATGATGCAGTTCCGAAGTCTCGCTCCAGCGCCAACCTGAACATGATCAAACAGGACGCAGTCTGTGACATCCGCAGCTTCGTTAACTCGGACATTTCGGGACAGGACGGAGTGCGTTACGCTTCCACCGGAAACGATGGCCCCGGACCCCAGAATCGAGTTATCCAGTTCTGATTTTTGACCGGATGACCCCCGGACAGTTCGTGCCGGAGGAGCCTGATTTTCCATTGTCCGAATCGCCCAGTCTGGCTGGTACAGATCAAGAGGCGGTTCCGGCTTTAACAGATCCATGTGGGCTTCGAAGAACGATTCGGTCGTACCGACATCTCGCCAGTAAGCTTCGCCCCGGACTCGACCTGTCTGAGCACCAAATTCGTAGCCATAAACTTCGTGCGTTTCGATTAGTTTCGGCAGAATATCCTTGCCAAAGTCATGCGAAGAATCCGGGTTTTCGTGGTCTTCTCGAAGAACGCGACACAGCAGTGTGCGTGAGAAAACGTAAATTCCCATCGACGCCAGAGCGTGGTTCGGGTCGCCCGGAATGTGTCGGGGCTGCTTCGGCTTTTCCTGGAACTCCTGAATGTGACCTTCGCCATCAACGGACATCACGCCAAACTCCCTGGCATCCTCAATCGGTACTTTCATGCAGGCCACTGTAGCATCTGCAAAATTCTCGCAGTGGGCTTTCAGCATGGCGGCATAGTCCATTCGATAAATGTGGTCGCCGGAGAGAATCACCACGCGATCTGCATCGCTACGCTCCAGCATATACAGATTCTGGTACACGGCGTCGGCCGTTCCGACATACCAGGAATCGCCGGTTCTCATCTGTGGTGGCACAGGAGTGATGTATTCTCCGAGGCTGGGGTTGAAGATGGACCAACCGTCTCGCAGGTGCTTTTGAAGCGATTGTGATTTGTATTGCGTAAGCACCAGGATCTTACGCAATCCCGAGTGGTAGCAGTTTGATAAAGTGAAATCGATGATGCGGTACTTACCGCCGAATGGAACTCCTGGTTTCGCTCGATGTTCCGTCAGTGGGGCCAGTCGTGAGCCAACTCCACCAGCAAGCAGCAATGCAATTGTTCGTTCCTGCGTCATCAAAGTTCTCCTGAAACTGTGTAAGTATCGAGAAATCCGTTTACACCTGCGCCTGTACGAAACGTGTCCCGCACAGGTGGTAAGAATCTTTGGAGTTGCCGCCGGTCGGCGGACGGGAGTTCCAAATTCAGCGATATTGAAAGAGTACGGTTATTTCCCGTTCGTCTGCCATAGTCGTATTGTTTACAGCGTTTCACGCTGACTTGTGGCCGTGAAGAACGCTTTCTAATAGCAGTTTCGTTACGCCCACGAGCCAGTATCGTTCACGACAATAAGTAAACTGCTCTAGACGTCGCTGGACGGAGCCCGAAGAGGTGCGCACACCCTCAGGCGTGGGACTCAATATCGTGCGCAGTAGATTTCATTTGTCGCACGCATACCCAGGCGAATCTCGCCCTAGACGACGACCACTTCCATTGTATCTTCTGTTGTCTTCACCTGATTCAGTTCCGGCAGCGAAGTCTGGCTGCAACGAACGAGAAACGACTGCAGACCCACCTGCAGAGTGTCGCCCGAGGACAGAGGAGCTTCGTCAACAGCTTCGCCGTTCAGCAGCGTTCCATTCACGGAGCCGAGATCCCGGATAACAAGTTGATTGTTCCTGATCGCGATCTGGCAGTGGTGTCGGCTGACGAGCAGATTCGTCAATTGCACGGCGACGTCTCTGGCACGGCCGAATGTCGCCGGAAGTTGCTCGAGATCGAGACAGAATCCGTCTGAGAATCCGTTGAGTTCATCAAAACAGACAAACATTCGATGATCCTTTGTGAGGTGGACTCAGGGGTGGGATCGCGGAGCGCCGAACAGAGAGTTTCCGGCTGCCGCGATATGAGGGTGCTGGAGCAGCGATAATCTGCAGAACGGTCGCATTCGGCTCGCAACGCGACGAATCATGATGAGTCTATTTCGATTTTCCATAGTCCAAATGTTTATCGCTTGCGTCTGGATTGAATGAGAAGATGGGCAACCTGCGAATTCGCCCCGTGCATGGCGAATGACAATCAAGCCTTCTCGGAGCAATAATTGGTGATTCAGAACGACATTTCCCTGCCCATTCCTACAGCAAACCTGTTTACGTCCGCAGCACTGCCGAGCGATTCCGTCGAACATCGTGAGATCAGAAGTGAGATTCCTATGGTTCAGGTGCTGGTGATCGAAGACAGCGAAGCTCAGATCCAGCTGATCAGTGGAATGCTCCGAAAAGACGATGCTTCGCGATTTGACATCAGCATTGCACGCGATCTTCGGGAGGGGCTGCATCACCTCTCGACAACGCCGTGCGACGTGGTACTGCTGGGCCTGACGCTGCCGGACAGTACCGAACTGGAATCATGTGTCCGCTTAAGTGAAGCTGCTCCGGACGTGTCAATTGTCGTGCTGACAGGCCTGGATGATGAAGAGTTGGCAGTCTCCACACTTCAGCATGGTGCCGAGGACTATCTGGTGAAGGGGCAGATCACCAGTCATCTGCTTGTCCGGGCCGCGTGTAAGGACGGTGCCGGTGAGTTTCGAGTCGTTTCGTTTCACGTCAATCTTCCGTGTGGGCAGGAACGGTGAGGTGGCGACTGGTATACTCTGACGCATGAGATTCACAAAGAGTTTTGTTCGTCATGCGTCTGTCCTTGCTCTGATGAGCGTGTTGTGCAGCATTGTCACAGCGGAATCAGTCCGGCTGGTCATGACGATTACGTCTCCGCTCTCCTATTCCAACACACCGCTGGATCCAACGATCGATTTTCCGGAGTTCATTCGCATGGCCGGCGTTAGTGGCGTGCTGGATCCGAATTCGATCGAAGTACGCAACGCAACAACAAACGCAACGATCCCGCACGCTCTGACCGAGGACTTCGTCTATGGGGACGAGGGCCGCGTGGAATTCGTTGCCGCAGAATCGGATGATCGAGTATTCGAAGTTCGATTCCAAACGGTGGCCAGGCGTCCGCGTTTGCGGCCGCAAAACCTCACTCCGCAGATTGGTGTCGGCGATCTGTTGCGGTACAACGCACCGTCGCCCCGCCCCATTGCCATGCCTTATTCTCCGGGGTTGCATGACCTGAACGGGGACGGCCGACTCGATCTCACCGGTACATGGAATTACGCCTACCGACCAGGCTGGCCGTGGGATGGAATCGTCTGTTATCCGCGCACGAATGACGGTGCATTCGGGTTCGGAGACCTTAGTCGCCTGCAATATTCAACAACTGCTTCCGACGCCCCGAAGTTCTTCAGCCACGTCTACACCGCCGTGGACTTCGCGGATTTCAACGCAGACGGCAAGCTCGATCTGGTCACAACGCGCAAAGGATCAGGTTCAGCGGAATTCTATCTCAATACCGGCACGCAGGAACCGAGTGGTTTACCGCGATTCAGGCGTGATATGGAGGTCAACGTCGTTGGCTGGCAGGCTTGCCGAGCTGTCGACCTGAATGGCGATGGCGCTATCGATCTGGTTGTCGACGGTGAATATCTCCGCAATGAGAATCCCGGTGGCTGGCCATTTCGATCGGCAGACCCCGTCATACTGAATGCCGGACGGAAGCCGTGTTTTCTGGACGTTGACCGGGACGGCCGAGTTGATGCTGTTTGTCTCGTCGGTGGCGACTCCGTTCAACCGGACTTCTACAAGCTCGCGTGGAGAAAGAATCTTGGCGGCACTCCACCGACGTTTGCTGAAGAGAAACGGTTGCCTGAAGTCGATCTGCCGGAAATCTCACTGGTTGCCGCGTGGAACGACGGGAACCAGTCCGGATTGATCGTCCAGCACGGCGCGTTTCAGCAACTGTCGTTCTATAAACTGTCTGATGACGAGCCGCGGTTCCATCACGCAGGCCGAGCCGAGTCGGTATCGGCGGTAATGTCACTCAGCGATCAGGCATGGCCGTGTTTGTGTGACTGGGATACGGACGGGGATCAGGATCTTCTGATCGGCGGAGGTTATGGCTGGCCGCGCATCGTGATCAATGATGGAACGCGCGGTGAAGCAGCCTTCCGGGAACCATTGCGGATTCTCTCTGAGGGCAAGCCAATCCGATTCGTGCGGAACGAAATCCTGGGCGCGCCATACAACTGGCATGACATGGGCTACCCCTATCCGCACTTCGTGGACTGGGACAGCGACGGGCTGAAGGATCTGGTTTGCCCCAATGAAACAAACAGAATCTACTGGTACCGCAATGTCGGTTCGGAGCAAGTGCCGAAATTCGGACCTCGGCAGCAGGTCGTATGCGACGACTTCCCGGATTCGCCGGAACTCCGCAGACTCTCAGCGACACGGGCCAACGACCCCAGTTCGAACAACGGAGTCTATCCGCTCGAACAGGAACGGCCGTTCCTGTGGCGCACAGGCGCGGCTCTGGCAGATTTCAGCGGGGACGGGCTGACCGACCTCATTACTCACGACGGCCACACACGGGTCGCGACACTTTTTGTTCAATACAGACACGACGATGGATCGCTGCACCTGCGAAAGGAAAGGGCGGTGCGACTGGCCGATGGCCGACAAATCAACGATGCAGTCGTCAGCCGTCGGTCACACTGGACCGAATCGTTTCGAGCCGTCGACTGGAACTCGGATGGTCTGCAGGATTTGATTTACAGCGTAGCCGGCTCGCAAAATGGAGCGAAAGACAGTGGCAGCATCTACCTGCTGTTCAACGTCGGCACCCAAACAGATCCCGTCTTTGCAGAACCCGCCACGATGAGCTGCTTTGGAGAACCAATCCGCATCACGAATCACGGCCCTCACCCGTGGCCGGGCGACTTCGACGGCGATGGCAGACCCGACCTGATCACCTGTGTTGAATGGAGCGTCTACCCATACTACAGCCACGCGGCACTGATGCTGAAGGAGCGGCCGAAGTACACACTTAAGTTACTCAGATAATTCCGCCACGTTTGCCAGTGCAGGAATGGACATTTCAGACCCACGGCGACGGCGGACGGTCTCGCGTCCAAACTCTGTTTCCCCGTAGAACATTGCGACGTTAACCAATTCACAGCGAAGCAGCGTATCAAGGACACGTGAATCCTTACATCGCCGATAGAATTCCCAGACGCCTTGAAGTACGCTTGTATCGAAAACACGGCTGCGCCAAAAGTTCACGCTATCCATCCTGCGGAGGCAAGATGAAACCACCGACGACGTCTCATCGCTTAACACCTGGCCGCCCAGCGCACGTGGCGATGTTCGTCATTGTCGGATTTGCGACGGTCGCAGTCGCTGTGGATCCGCAACCGAACGGCGATACGCATCGGATTACCGTGACGGTTGATCGCGGACGTGACGTGGGCCAGAATTTTGGTTCTTTGTTTGAAGTGACCAGTAGTGATGGCTCCGTTGTGATCGGTGCGGGATTCCAGAATCTCTACAACACCCGCTATCGAGCGGACAGACATTCGCTCCAGTTTTTCGTTCGACCGACCAGCGGCAAACGCGCGCACAGCACGAAGGAACTTCCGCGACCGAACGATTTGTGCGGCACCTATCTTTACGGGCGTGACGAGGTCGTGCATTCAACCTATGGCGGCGTCAAAGGCTGGCGCCCGCAGGAACATTCGTGGGAACCGGAAAGCAGTATTGGCGGTACAAATGAGACCATGCGGGTCGGCGACAGGCTGTTGACGTTCGGTGGCAGCGAGGTGAAGTGCGACGGGCGAATAATTCTCAGTTCTCCGCAGGAGGGCAGCTATCAGCTGTTCTTTTACGCGAACGGTCACCTGTGCTTCTACCACGTCAACCCAGGTAACGGCGGCTATCGCCCCTACAAAAACGACAGCGATGGATTCAGCAGACTTTACGCCTGTCCGTGGACGACCGATCAGCCCCGCGTCGATCTATCCGGCGCCATTGTGCTCACGCTGCCGATTGTCGGGGAGACGACGTTCGCCTGGGGACAACTGGGGGACCAAATCGTAACCGGCTCCAACATCGGCGGATTCTATATTTTCGAAGATGGTCACTGGCGGATGCCTCTCGCACCCAAGTTGGGTGTCAGTTATCAGTTGTATTCGACCATGATCTTCCACGACCGGCTGCTCATGGGGCAATATCCGAGCGGCCGCGTCTTTCAGTACGATGGTGATGAGATCACCGACGTGAAAGGTTGGCCACCGGTGCTGGATGGCGTTTCGCCCAATGCCCGCGAAGCCCAGACGACCGTAATCTATGCAGGCGACGTCTTCGTCGGTGTCTGGCCGTGGGGAGAACTCTGGCGGTACAATCCGGACAGAAAATCGTGGACGTTCACGCAGCGAATGTTTGACCACCCGGTTCTGTCCAACGAGATTACTCATCCCTATGACGTCGAGAACCAGGGCGGAGACGTCGGGAATCAATGGGGCCAGCGCGTGACGAGTCTTGTTCCGGCCGGGTCGAGTTTGTTTGTGTCGACGTCGGCGAAGTGGCCGGCCGAGTGGGATCCTGACAAGTTTGCTTTCCTTGCCCCCGACAAGTGGAAATCGTACGGTTCCGTCTACAAGCTGACGATGTCTGGCCATCTGGGCGCGGCGACAAAGTGGACTGACGGTCCCACGACTTTCGAATTCCACATCCACGATGACCAGATTTCAATCACGCAGGACGGAGATCAAATTGCTATGACCACGGTGGCAGGCGATTTGACAGGACAGCTGCGCGACATGTCGGAGCTGATAAACATAAGATGGGGGCAGGGAATATACGGTCAGTTTGGCGGCGATACGATTACAGGAACTGTCCACAGAAAATGACATCCTGAGTGTCAATTGTTGTTAATCTACCAGCCCTGGCCATGACATTCCCAACGATTTGCAGCAAACACTATTCGCTGCCACGAGCGGAGATCTGAACACATGCGAAATTCCATTTTATTTACTCTGTGCATAGCGACCATGTCCGTATCCATTCACGCTGACGATCCTGTTGTTTTTGTCTCTGCCTTCAAGTCCGGGGACGAGGGCGCGATTCACGCCTATCGTTTTGACTTAAAGAATGGCCAGCTAAATCTGTTGCATCGTACAACGGATGTTGAGAGCCCGTTCTTCCTTGCTGTTTCGCCAGATGGCAGGTTCCTTTATTCCGTTGATGCTGAACAATTCGGCGGCGAAGAGAATGAGTTTGTAGCGTCGTATGCAGTCCAGGGTCGTAACGGAAAATTGCTCAGATTGAACCGACAATCCGCCCGCGGCACGGCGTCGTGTTATCTGGATGTTGATGCCACCGGCAGGACCGTCGTTGTTGCCAACTATTCAACCGGCAGCGTGGCCGCTTTGCCCGTGCAGGACGATGGTTCGCTGGGTCAGGCTGCTTCATTCGTACAGCACAACGGATCCAGCGTTGATCCGAAGCGCCAAACAGGACCATTCGCGCACAGTATCGTGGTCAGTCCGGACAACCGTTTTGCACTGGCAGCTGATCTCGGCATCGACAAAGTCCTCATCCATCGTCTTAACGCAGCCACCGCAAATCTAACCCCGGCTCACGCTCAGCCATTCGCTTCTTTGCCACCCGGTTCGGGACCTCGCCACCTGACATTTCATCCGAACGGCAGGAACGTGTACGTAATCAATGAACTGAACAATACGGTTACGGTCTTCGACTACATGGGCGACACTGCCACCCTGACTCGCCAGCAGGAGATTTCAACACTGCCGCAGGAATTTTCCGGTACCAGCCACACCGCCGATCTAAAGATCACACCGGACGGGAACTTTCTATACGGGACGAACCGCGGTCATGACAGCATTGCTATTTTTCGCATCGCCGATAATGGCCGCTTGAATCTGGTCAGCATCGAACCCAGTCTGGGCAAAGGTCCGCAAAATCTGCTGATTACTCCCGACGGTCGCTGGCTGTTATGTGCCAACATGCCGGGCAATAACGTGACCGTGTTTGCGATCAATGCCGTTACCGGCGCCCTGACGGCAACGGGTGATCCTGTTTCAATTCCAATGCCGTCCTGCATTCGCTGGCTAAACTAGCGCGTGTCGCCCTGACGTATCGCGAGACACACAAGCAACTCCTTTGCAGCTGGAGGGTGCAGAAGTCGCTACACTTCTTCGGTGCAGCATACTCTACAGCGTGCTACGCTGATTCGTGGCCGTGAACGACGTGTTTCAGCCAGAGAAACGGCCAGGCCCCAGGCAAGACCGGTTCACGAGAAAAAGTAAACTGATCTAGAGCAGTTTACTTATTGTCGTGAACGATACTGGCTAGTGCATTGTCACAGCCAGGTTTTAGGGTTGGCAAGGAAAACGGGGTCAGGTACCAAAAACCGGAACGGCCCGAAGGGTGCTTTGCATTTTTGGTACCTGACCCCCTTTTCCGGCGAATGCTTCCACCCTAACTTTTGCCTGTGACAAAGCACTAGTGGGAGCAACAAAACTGCTATTGAAAAGCGATCTTCGTGGCTACAAGTCAGCGTGAAACGCTGTAATCATCCGACGTCACTTCCCGTGGGATCGATCACGAATTGCTGAACTTCGGTTTGTGACTGGATCATGGGAAGAAAGACACTCAACGGCAGCGTGAATCGAGCGGTCTAATTACCCGAACAGGGCATGCGATATGCAATAACGCGCAATGATAGATTCCGCCGGCAAATATGTGCGGATTGGCACTCTGATCCTGAATTCCAAACGGTGCGCTATGAATGAACTTTTTTACTGGAATGGTGAGCTGATTGCCGACCAGGTGCCCTCGATCAACGTTTTTGATGTCGGCTTTGTCCAGGGAGTCACCGTGCCCGAGCAGGTGCGGAGTTTTGGAGGCAAGCTGTTTCAACTCGACGAGCATCTGCAGCGTTTGCGCCGCTCTCTGCAAATTGTCGGGATCGACAATCTGAACATGGAGATGCTGAAGACTAACGCTGAAGTCATCGCTTCTCACAACCACAGTATGCTGCAGCCCGGTGACGACCTGGGATTGACGCTGATCGTGACACCGGGTTTCTGTGCCGCAGCAGCACGGGACGATGATCCAGGCCCCACTGTCGGCATGTTTACGACGCCACTTCCCTTTCATCGCTGGGCTGGTAAGTACTCGACCGGAGAAGCGCTTGTTGTTTCCAGCATCCGTCAGGTCCCCGGCAACTGTTGGCCTGCGGATCTGAAGTGCCGCAGCAGAATGCACTACTTTCTGGCAGACCGTGAAGCACATCGCAGGCAGCCTGGTGCTCGGGCACTCCTGCTGGATCAGGACGGATTCGTGGCCGAAGCATCCACCGCAAGCGTCATTGTGTACCGTGAAGGTGAAGGATTTGTAGCCCCGCCACCGGAAAAAGTTCTGCCCAGCGTAAGCGTCAGCGTGCTGCAGTCGCTGGCAGGACATATGGGGATCTCCTTCGTTCGCCGGGACATGTCCGTTGACGATATCCGTTCCGCAGACGAAGTGTTTCTCAGCAGCACATCGCCATGCGTTCTGCCAGTCGTAACCGTCGACGATCTACCGATTGGCGGAGGCGTTCCAGGTGAGATTTTCAGACAAACGATTGATTGTTGGGGCAGTCTGGTCGGCCTCGATATTGTGGCACAGGCAACAGCATTCGCGGTCAGGTGAGCAAGCGTCCCGTGTGCGAACCGAGCTGTTTGCAGACGGGGCACGACGGCAACTCCGTGAGCGTCAATCCCCGGGACGAAACGCCCCGGCACGGCCGCAACCGGCTGAGGCGGAAAAATTCAGCGCGTCCAGGCAGAATCCGGCGTTAGATCCCCAGATTCGCAAGTCCATCGCTGAGACGGCTCAGCAGTCCGCCGAGAATCGGATGGTGCGCGTCAAAATCGCGACTGATATCGGCAATCCGCTCGGTCAGCGAATCATCAGGTTCAATCACGGAGCCGTCGTCGACCAGGAGACGCTGAATATCTGCAGTAACACTTGCTAAAAGCTCACGGGTCTGGTCGTCAACGTCGGATGTTTCGCTGAGTGTTTCATGCAGACTGGCAAGTGTGTTGCGCAATTCTTCGCGACTCATCGCAGCTCTCCCAATTTTCAGACGGAATCTCGTATCGGCCAATTGTACCACCAAACTCTGTCAAACGCATCAAAAGCACTGAGCAACAGACGATTCCAAAGCCACCAGTGGAAGAGAACTACTATTAGAGCAGTCTACTCATTGTCGTGAACGATTTTGGCTCGTGGGAGTAACAAAACTGCAATTAAAAAACGCTCTTCGCGGCCACAAGTCAGCGTGAAACGCTGTAGTCCACTTTCATCCCTTTTGGAACCAGTGCCTTGTCAAGCGACCTCCGCTCGTTTGCTTAAAGCTTCCGGGCGCCGCTATCATCGTACTCTCCAGCACTATCGAGATGATCAGCTTCAGAGGTCTGGCGAAGTTGGCATCCAGTAACTTCTGAACCGGAAAGCCTCATCGAATCCGGAAACCACGGCTGGAGCAGTGAATTGTGATGCTGAATACAGTCCGACATCAGACCTCGGGCCAAATCATCAAGCCTCATGGAGGCACTGAGGAGACGATCCCGTTGACTGAATCTGCCCAGGTTTTGATTACAGGCGGTTACGGCTGCATTGGTGCACAGACTGTAAAGTGGGTCCTTGCGAACACAAGTGCCACGGTCGTGGTGGGCAGTCGCAAAGTCAGTGCACAGCGAACACAACGCCTGTTCCACGACGATGACAGCACAAGACTAAAATGCGTCAGCCTCGATGTCAGAGAGCAGCAGCAACTTGAGGATGTGATGACAGCAAACCAGATCACGCACGTCATCCACCTGGCAGCGTTGCAGACGCCGGACTGCAACGCGAACCGTGACCTGGGTCTGCAGATTAATCTCGCGGGCACTCAAAACGTGATCGAGGCGATAAAGACGTGTCGGCAGTCTGTGCAGCGTTTCGTTTTTGCCAGTTCCATTGCCGTCTACGGAGCTCGCAACTCATATGCCGGTCCTGTGGTCCCAATGCTCGCCGAACCGGATCCGGTGAATGTCTACGGAGTATGGAAGCTGGCCGGAGAATGGATTTCGCGACTGTTCTGCCTGGAAACCGATATTCCCACAGTCAGCCTTCGCCCCGGAGTGCTGTTCGGTCCCGGGCGCGACGCTGGACTGACTTCGACATCAACAATGGCGATGAAGTGTGTGGCTCTTCAGACGCCCTACGAGATTCCTTTTTGCAGCCGTCAGGATTATCTGTACGCACCTGACGTTGGTGCGGCATTCGGCAACGCGGCTATGGCACCATTCAGTGGATACGGAACTTTCACTCTTCCCAGCCACACTGTCGACACTGCAGAGGTTGTCGCCACCATGCGTCGGGCTGCGTCCAACGCAGGACTGGGCGCAAACTTTGGGATCACGGCGGGGACAGAAGAGGTGCCCTTCATTTGTGATCTTGAATACGAACCGTTCCTGAAGGCATTCCCGGATACTCCTCACACGCCGCTGGCCGATGCCATTCAGGAATCGCTTGAGGTGTTCAAGATGCAGCGAGAACGCGGCTGGTTGAAAGCATAGAAGGACACATCATTTGAAGGGCAGTTTACTTAGTGTCGTGAACGATACCGGCTCGTGGGAGTAACAAAACTGCTATTAAGAAACGCTCTGCGCGGCCACAAGTCAGTGTGAAACGCTGTAGGTCATGGCGAAAATGTCGGCAGCGGTCATTGAACACAACGAGGGAATGTTCCGATTTGTTGTTGTCGTGTCTTCTTCACGGCCAGTTGCATAATGCGAGCCCCGAACCATGACACGTGAAGTCGATCTGAAACTGTTACACGAATACACAACGTCGGAAAGCCTGATTCGGCACATGCTGGCCGTTGAAGTGGCTGTGCGAGCTTATGCGCGGAAATCCGGAGAAGACGAAGACAAATGGGCCACCGTCGGGCTGCTTCACGACTTCGACTACGAACAATGGCCGAATCCTCCGGATCATCCGCTAAAGGGTTCAGAGATTCTTCGTGAGCGGGGATATCCGGAGGACGTGATCTACGCCATCAAGTCGCACGCCGATTACCTGCCGGACTGTCCACGAGTTTCCCGGCTGGACAGGACGCTTTATGCGTGCGACGAATTGTGCGGCTTCATCACGGCATGTGCGTTGATACGCCCTTCACGACTGGAAGGCATGAAAGCAAAGAGTGTCCGGAAGAAGATGATCCAGGTCGCTCGCTGCTGCCACCACGGTGTGCGTTGCCGAATCGATTGGCGTGCCGGTGGTCTGACCAGCGATTGCTGCGTGTTAGGATCAGTGTCGACCTGGGCCGATCGCAGTATTTGTGTCGGTTCCAGGGCAGCAGAGGTACTCGCCTTACGCTCGGTGACTTTGTTCGCCGACGTCGGATCGTCACTGAATTCCAGGCTGCGAAGGAAGGAGCCAAGCTGACTGTCGTCACCCGGTGCTGCTGCGAGCGTGGAAGGCGAAGCAGAGTTCGTTTGACATCGCTCCAGATCGGCGATCACGTCGGTCATCGTCTGATAACGCAAATCTGGAGTCTTGGCGACCATCCTGGTAAAGGCCGCCTCCAACTCCAAAGGAACTTGCGGGCACTCCCGACGCAACGAGGGAATCGGCTGCTGCTGGTGTGCCATAATCTTGTTGACAACGGTGTCAGCTTCGTAGGTCAAACGCGCCGTAAGCAAGTACCAGAGTGTAATCCCCAGCGAATAGATATCGGCTCGGGCACCGGCTGTTCTAGTATCCGTCGCCTGCTCGGGAGCCATGTAGTCAACCGTTCCCATGACCTCACCCGTCCTGGTCAGTTGATCAGGCTCGGTGGTGGATGAGTCGAGCCGAGCCAGCCCCATGTCGAGGACCTTCACCGTTCCGTCCTGGCCAAGCAGCAGATTGGCGGGTTTGATGTCACGGTGGACCACGCCGCATTTGTGGGCATGTTGCAAACCACGAGCTGCTTGCAGCACACAGTGCAAAGCCTTGTCAGTCGACAGGCGTCCGTTCTCTCGAATGAGGACCGATAGGTCGCACCCCGGGACGTACTCCATGACGAGAAAATGCGATCCGCCCGCGACGTCGGCGTCGTAAGCGATCACGATGTTCGGATGCGTCAATTTGGCCGCTGCTTTGACTTCCCGCCGGAAGCGTTGCAACATCGCCGGATTCCTCGTGACGGTGGGTGAAAGAAGCTTGAGAGCAACCAACCGCTCCATTCGAAGGTGCTTTGCCTTGAACACCACGCCCATCCCCCCCTCGCCCAGCATCTCGATGAGGATATAGTTGCCCAACACGAGCGAAGTACCCTTGCCTGCGTAGATACGCTTTGCCTGAAAGGGTGTGAGTATCTTTTGTCGAACCAACTCGCGAGCAAGCTGTTCACCGTCCTTCGGTTTCCGTTCGGCTGGCAATCCGTCCACAAGTCTATAAATGCTTGTTTCGGACATCAGTCTGCAATCGGATACGCCGGCAATAAACCGCTCCAGCGAAACTGCCACGTTGTAACTCCTTCAGAGTCTCTTGAAGAGGCTTGTTAAACGGACAACACGCTCTCGGCTCTCCCCCCCTCTTCGTCAAATCGAGCGATTCACGTTGTCCAGCGGGACCGCGCCTCCCTACTTCTACCAACGAGAAATCGTTCTCGACACCGCCAATTTGGCGTGAGATTGCCTATTTCGTACGTTTTTGACGGTGCCGCCCCCTGTTTCCACTGACGACCGAAGCGGTCACTGACTGCGATGGCAACTGGGCGACGCACGTCGCTGGCACAGGAAGATCACGATCCGCCCATTGTTCGGGTGTATACATGCTATCAGTTTTGAGTCGTGCTATCCAAGACGGAACACGCCGTGTCCGAAAAACGATCAGGCGGCGGGAAACCTTGAAGGCAAGAATCCTGCAATGGCGAATGATCTGAGCTGAATTGCGGCCGACGAATGACGAGTTTTTTAAAGGCAGCGACGGATACGCTGCGGCGCAACCAGGCATCACTTGCTGTCGCTGTGCCTGCCGTTGGCGGCGGCGGCGACGATGGTCGTATACGCATTGGGTGGCACATACTCATACGAACTGAAGTCCATTGTGAATGAACCCTGACCACCGGTCAGGCTGGACACTGTCCGAGCGTATGTCATCAAATTGGCCAGTGGCGCTTTGGCGCGAATGGTCCGGAATCCGCCGGCGATTTCTTCCACACCTTCCAGCTGCCCGCGCCGCGTATTCAGGTCGCTGGTAATGTCGCTGATCCTGTCGCTCGGCACTGTGATTTCCAGAGACACCATGGGTTCCAGAATCGCCGGACGTGCCTGTTTGAACAGATCGCGGAAACAATGTGCGGCCGCCGCTTTGAATGCCGTTTCGTTGCTGTCGACCGCGTGAAACTTCCCATCGAACAGTTCCACAACGACGTTCTGAACCTGGTACCCGGCAACAACGCCTCGCCGCATCTGTTCGCGGAGTCCTTTTTCGACGGCCGGGATAAACTGGTTTGGTACGGAGCCTCCGGAAATCCTGTCAACAAAGCAGAACTTCAGAGTCTCATCCAGGTGATAGTCACGTAGGTGCGGAAATCGCTCCTTCGTGAAGTACTCGTCCGGGTCCACTTCGTCCGGAAATGCAGAGAGCCGAAAATGAACTTCTGCGAACTGCCCGGAACCCCCCGATTGCTTCTTGTGACGGTAGCTGCCTTCCACATCGCCGGTAATTGTTTCGCGGTAGGGAACCTTCGGCTCATGGGTGACAATATCGACCTTTTCACGATCATGAAGCCTCTTTTCGATCAGCTTCAGATGCAGTTCACTCATGCCCTCCATCACCATCTCGTGCGTCTGTTCGTCCCGATGCACGCGGAACGACGGGTCCTCTTCCTCCATCTTGTGCAGCGCCGTTGAGATCTTTGTCTGGTCCGCCTGGCTTTTTGGTTCAACGGCCAGCCCAACCATCGGACGGGGAAACGCAATCGGCGGCATGCTGACTCGGTCGGAACCGTCACTGATTGTGTTTCCCGTGTGCAGCTCGTCAACTTTCGTTACGGCCACAATATTCCCGGCCGTCGCTTCTTCGACCAGTTCGCGTTCGCCGCCCTGGAATTCCAGCAACTGATTGATCTTCACTGTACCGGACTCACCGACAATGTGAATGCGGTCATCTTTCTTCAGCGTTCCGGAATACAGACGGATATAACTGACTTTCGAAATATAAGGATCGATGCGTGTCTTCACGATCTGACCAATCAGCGGTCCATCCAGTTTCGGTTCAATCTCCAGATCTTCCCCGTCGACTGTGACATGCCGCATGAGTTGTTCGGGAGAAGGAGCATACGCCGCAATTCCATCCATCAGTTCAGCAACGCCGATATCCTGCTTCACAGCTGTACAGAACACAGGAATCAGTGTCCCGGCAATGACGGACTTCAGTACTCCTCGGTCGATATCATCAAGAGAAATTTCCCCCTCTTCAAAGTACTGCGCCATCAACTCGTCATCCGCCTCGGCAACTGCCTCAATGACCATTTGATGTATTTCAGCCGGGTCCATGACAGTGCCCTCCGGCACGTTGTCCGAAAGTCGTACGGTATCCACAATGCCACGTATATCCGCGCCACAGCCGACCGGCACGTTCATGAGTACACATGCGGATCCAAACTGCCGACGTATGGAGTCCATCAGCTGCGGCAGATCGACATTTGCCTCGTCGCATTTGTTAATGACGATGAAGCGGGCCAGCCCACGGGTTCCGGCGTGCTGAAACGAACGCCGCGTATTCACCTCAATCCCGACGTGAGCATTGATCGTCACGATGGCAGTCTCTGCGGCTCGAAGAGCACCGATGACATAGCCCATGAAGTCGGGCATGCCGGGAGAATCGATCAGATTTATGCGAGCGCTGTTGTGTTCGAAGTGGCAGAGATGAGACGTGATGGAGTGATGCCGCTCTTTTTCGTCTTCGTCAACGTCCAGTGTGCTTGTCTGGTCGTCCGTTGACCCCGCTTTTTTCGTTTCGCCCGCCTTGAAGAGCATCAGATCGGCCAGTGATGTTTTACCGGCGTTTCCATGACCTACAAGGACAACGTTTCGCAGTTCCGCGACTGGGTGCCTTGGCATTTGCAACTCCCGTAATTGAGTCTCTCCAGATAAGTCTGCAGCTCCATCACCGGGCAGCGTTTGTTGGTCGACGAGCCCCCCTTGCACAACGTGTTAAGGGTGTTCGCCGTCGGCCATGCTGAATCCGGCCGGAAATACCTTAAACGTTTACTGAGTAGATTTCGAATGTGAATTATGGTCTGACCAGCTCTTTGCAGAATTTTTTGTGTCCATCGCTTTCAACGTCTGTGTTCCTTTTAGACCTGTGCCATGAGTGTTACGTTGTATTCCTGGTGTCAAGAAGTGTTCTTCACGGCCACAAGTCAGCGTGAAACGCTGTGGACAAAACACTCGGCGCGTGAATGTACGAGATTACTTCGCTCCAGTGGACTGTTCCAATGTAGTCCGCTCTCCGTGTTGGCGTTGCAGCAGACGTCCGCGTCAGTCTAACCAGGTGGCGATTCCGCTTTGACTTCACCCGGGCGTTTCGCCGGCCAGCTTCAACGCTTCATCCATCAGTTCCTCTGCCTCATCGATCTTACCCTGTTGAAGCAGCGGCCGAATCCTCTGCATCATCTTCTGAATGGGCAGGATGTCCTGCCCATTCTTCTGCATCTGCCCTGCTCGCTGTTCGATTCGCCGAACCTTTTCGGCCAGTCGCGGCGGAAGACCTCGGTCGCCGTTCGGCGCGTGCACGATTTCCGGTCTTGGGCCCGGATTGTCCAGCTGTTCCACTGCACTGACGTACCGCTTGCGCATGAAGGTCTTGATCGATTCAACGATGCCGTCGTAGCCTCGATCGCCCGGGACGGTGACGCGTTGGTGCGGAAACGGATCTGACCGCAGATCTTCTTTGATCAGTTCGTAATTTGCGTCAATGATTCCGCACAGTCGTTCCGGCTGGAAGTACTTGTCCAGAATCGTTCGGGCCACCTGACGGTATCTGTTCAACAGTTCAGGATTGGCCACAATGCGTTCCATCAGAGGATTGTGTCTGCCGCTTGGGGCCACCGGCCAGGCGGCATGCCAGTCGCCAAGCACATCGATCCGGCCAAATGCTTTTTCACAGAACCCAACGTCCAGATCCCACGGCAGATATCGCCAACGATCATGTCCTGGATCGTGATACAAATAGTAGTTGTGCGGCCCCCAACCCGTCAGCTGATCAAACGCGCCTGAAAACAGCATGATGGCACTCACGCGAAGAAAGTCATCCAGTTCCATCGATGACTCCAGGGTCGACGCAAATTCACCGGGCTCCGTCTGGTTGATCATTCGAATGAAGTCGACCAGCCGGGCGCGAGTCCTCTTCGCCGAATCGGATTTCGCCTCGAACGCCTTCTTGTAGATGGAAGGGTCATCGCCGATAAACTGAAGATTGCACCCAGGCCCTCCCTCATCGATCTTAAACAGGGCACCACGTGGATCGGGCAGATGCTGCTCGACGAATGTCTCATCAATTCGCTCGACGTTAACGTAAACTCCCAGGTACTCGTTATTAAGAAAAATCCTGGCATAGTTGGTTCGGTGAGTCGGAAGTCCCTGATCACGAAGAATCTCTGTGATGAGCGGCTCGCTGAACAGGCTGCCGAACTGGACACCGTTGTCAAACGAAGCCCGTCGCAATCCAAAGAACCTGGCACTTTTTTTGTATTCATTGAATTTTATCAGGAAGCTGCGTTTGTGACGTTGATGCGGGCTCGCCGAGCTGTTTCCTTTGAAGCGGACAGCCACTTTGTCAACTGTCACATCGCGCCACTGAAAGAAAGCAGGCACATAGATCCGCTCGGGTAGAGCCGCCACCAGACGCTGCATGTCTTCCGGGGCAACCCGCAATTGAATCGTCTGAACTTCGTCCATTCGGTAAAACTCAGCCTGCGCTCTGGCGTCGTTCAGACCGTCTGCGGTGAGTGTCGAGTCGATCGGCCGTGCCGGAGGAAGGAGAGCCTGACCCACATGTGGTCTGTTCGTTTTGTCCAGCCCAAGCGTCCCGATCACTCGATCGAGCAGCAATTCGGCTTCTCGTGTTTGCCCATTCTGCATCAGCACGGGAAACTTCTGCATCAACCCGACGGCGTCGAATGGGGGTGGGCCGGCCTTCGCGCGTGACTGCATTTTAGTTTCGATTCTTGCAAGTTTCGCCTTCAGGCGCTGCTCAAGACCTTCGTCGGGCCTCAGTGCCCCCACGATCCTGAAGGCCGCCTGCCGTTGTGTGGTCGTCAGTTCGTTCCGAATCTGAATCATGACCCGCAGATGGTGCAGCTTCTGTTCCTTTTCGATCACCAGAAACTGATCGAGCTGCTTCAGCGCGGAGTCCACATCCGTACTGTCTTTCGAGAGCAATTCTGCAAGACGGCCCATCGCATCATTGGCCCGTTCCTGCAGGCCCTGTATTTCCGGGCCCACCTTTTCGACGAGATTGTGGATCTGCCGGACCTGCTCTTCAGACAAACCGATTTCTGCGCGATGGTGGATCAGCACCTCCGGCGGAATCAACAGGTTCTGCAGCGGGTCACCCGACTGCTGCTGCCGTTGTTGTTGCTGTTGCGCTTCAGCCACGGCCCCGTACACAGTAAACAGGAAGACGCATAACCATTGGGATTTCATTCTGGTGATTACTCCTGAATCAGAGAAACGTCGGGGCTCCAGGCGAGCAGCGATTCTGTGGAACTGGACCACAACGCCGCACCGCCACCACCTGCCGGCCTCAAAGGACGGCAGTGCACTTCCACAACCTGTCGCAATTGGTCAAAGTCGATCGAATCTATCTGCTGTCGCGCCGACAGGTTCTTCGTGGACGCGATACTTTGTTCGTGTTCAGCCCCCTCAGCATTCTCAACACTCAGTGGATCGCTACGCAGAGACGGGACGTCATGTTGCAGTCTGACGAATACTTAGAGGAATTGTCCATTCCTGTACCCGGCCGTTCTGCGCTGAGTTCGAAATCGACCGGCGGCGGCTGCAGCCTTCATGACAGTGGTCACCATTTTCTCAATCGACCTACGTGGCCTGCAGAGCGTGATCGGCTATTATTGGAAAGTGTTGGTTCAAGTCGGCATAAGTCCCTCAGGGCCCTGAGCACATGAAGAATACTCCGATTATCCACTACCTGACTGTCCCCGGAATCATACTGTTCGCCGCAACGGGTGCATGCGCGCAGAGGCTGGAAACAACGCGAGGATCCTCAGACGGACTCGTGCCGCACCAGATTTTCGCGATTCTGGGGGCCAGAGGCGAAAAAGGTGTCACGTCGGCGCAATCGGAAACATACCGTCGCATCTTTGCAAGAGTCGATGCCGATCAGGACGGACGACTATCGAAGGAAGAATTCATTGAGAAAGGCACCTACCTGACAGAGCGAGCTCGAACGGGAATCTTCGCAGCTTCCGACGACAACCGCGACGACTTCGTCAGCAAGTCGGAATACATCAGAAACCGAAGTATCACTGACGAAGCCAAACAGATCGTCGGAAGGATGGACACGAACAGAAACGGAAGTGTTTCATTACAGGAGTTTTTGGACCATTCCCGCGTGAAAGACAGACAGACGGACAGACAGATATTTCGATTGCTCGATACTGACAGCAGCGGCGACCTGATGATACCAGAGTACCTGCGCGTCTGGGGTCGATGGGCGCGGGACGGTAAACAAAGTGACACAAACCGTGGCCACAAAAGAAGTCAGAACACCGACCTGTTGGGTCTGCCGGAAATAGACAGTTTCGCAACGAGCAAATCGAACCGGTTCGTCGTGGATCTGGAGTCTGTACGTACCGGACATCCGTACAAGGGGACGGACGCCAGCCAGTCTCACACTGGCGCGCATATCTATTTCAACCTCCCCGACAGACCCGTTCCAGCCAGTGACGTCGAGGCGTTCCCCGCGATCTACGCAGTGGCCGACGGATACGTTTCTCGAATCGATGAGTACTTCAAGCTGCGAGAGAGTTTCAATCGCACGCTGGGCAAAAGCGTAGCCAACCGACGTTATGGCGTCACGCTGGCGATCGCTGTTAAGGACGGTGCGGCAGTGAATTTCCATTACAGCATCGAACCCATGATCGATCCTGAAGATGCCGATTTCTATAAACCATTTATTCTTGTCAAACACGGCCAGCACGTGAAGAAGGGCGAGGTGATTGCAAGGATGTACATGCCACCACAGACTGACTTCGCTCGAAACACACACATTCATTTCAATCTTGTTGACACCGGCCAACGGCAATTCATGGCGCCAACCATCTTCACAGAGCGGATCAACCAGCGATTCCATGCCGCCTGGGGGGAACGAGGAATTGACGGCGGTGATCGCATTCCACCGTGCATGGGTTATCGACTCTCGGGGCCGGAGAATCCCTTTGGCACAGGTGCTAAAGAAACGCTTTAGTGCTCACAGCCCCCTCAAGGACAGTGTGGCAATGCGGAGCAGAAATCTTCCAGCCTCGTCGTCTGCTTTCGCTTCACAGACTTCGATGTCGTTTGTCAGCATCGCGTCCATCGTCAAGAATGCCCCGATCGATCGTCGATTCCAGACTCCCACTGCCCCATCCTTTGCGTCAACTCGTCCCCGCATCCGAACAGAAATCCGCAGACTCAGATGACAAGATCCCGCCATCCCCTCCGACTAAGCTGTGTTGTAATGCAGTTGGTGATCATCGCACATCTTCAAACCTTCGCCGACGAACCTACTGCCACGACCGAATCAATTGCGACATTGACGTTCGACGACGGTACGGACGGATGCCGGCCGTTGAATCAGATTCAACTGAGTGCGAGTGACGGCGCTCTGCACGTTGTTGGCGAAGGAGGGGACCCTCATTTCGTCGCACCAGCTGCCGGTGGAACGGCCGCCTGGAAGAAGCTGGTAATTCGTGCACGTTTTCGCGGCCGACTCACGTCACAAATCTTCTGGACAACCGACGCTGAGCCCAACACCAGTGAAGAGAATTCGGTGCGTTTTCGAATGAAAGGTGGCGGAAAGAACTGGACGGAACAGACCGTGTTCTTTCGCACAACTGCGCCACTGAAGGAAATTCGATTTGATCCTCACGACGCGCCGTTCGAAATGGACATTGATTCGCTGGCTGTCTTTGACAGTGGCCCGCCCCCGGCCGATCCGGCCACAGATCCGGCCGGATTCAAAACGATCCCGGGGTTTCAGGTCGAACTGTTGTACTCCGTGCCGATGCAGGCTCAGGGATCCTGGGTCAGCATGACGGTCGACCCCAAAGGCCGCCTGATCGTCTGTGACCAGTACGGAAGTCTGTATCGCGTCACGCCAAAGCCAGTCGGAGAAACTGGCGTGGCTGGTGTTGAATCACTCGGCGTCGAAATCGGATCGGCGCAGGGACTGCTGTACGCCTTCGACAGTCTGTATGTGATGGTCAGCAGCGGCGACGCCAGTGGGCTGTACCGCGTCACCGACAGCGACGGCGACGATCAATTCGACACGGTGAGACAACTGCAGAAACTGTCCGGAGCACTCGGCGAACACGGACCGCATGCCATTGCACTCAGCCCCGACGGACAGTCGCTGTACGTCGTCGCCGGAAACAACACAATCCTGCCGGAACGAGTCCAGACATTTCGGTCACCGAAGAACTGGGCCGAAGATCAACTGCTGCCGCGTGATCCCTGCTCGAACGGGCACAACACCGACCGCATGGCACCGGGCGGCTGGGTGTGTCGAGTGAGTCCGGATGGCGAAGAGTGGGAGCTGGTGTCCGCCGGATTTCGCAACCCGTATGACATCGCGTTCAATCGCGACGGCGAGTTGTTCACGTATGACGCCGACATGGAAATGGACGTCGGCACTCCATGGTATCGACCGACACGCGTCTGCCATGTGGTCAGTGGAGGCGAGTTCGGCTGGCGGTGGGGCACGGGCAAATGGCCGGCTTACTCGCCGGACAGTCTGCCATCCGTCGCCGATATTGGATTGGGCTCACCAACGGGCGTGGCATTTGGCTACGGTGCCGATTTCCCGTCGGAATATCAGGACGCGCTGTACGTCTGTGACTGGACGTATGGCCGACTGTTTGCGTTGCACCTGACTGCTAAGGGAGCATCGTATACCGGCCGATTAGAGGAATTCATTACCGGAACTCCGTTGGCCCTGACGGACATCGTGGTCAACCCCGTTGACAGGGCGATGTACTTCACGGTCGGTGGCCGAAGGACTCAGTCCGGTCTTTACCGCGTGACGTGGACGGGGAAAAAGACCGCCCCTAACAAGGCCGTTGGTAACGACACCGACGCCGCTCAACTGCGCCGGCTTCGCAAGGAACTTGAGTCACTCCACGTGACTCCGAAATCCGATGCGTTGAATCGTATCTGGACGAATCTGTCGCACGATGACCGGCACATTCGATTTGCCGCCCGCATCGCCCTGGAGCATCTCGCCCCAGAGCTATGGACATCACGTGCACTTCGTGAAACACAACCGGATGCAGCAATCGGTTCCCTGCTGGCGCTTGCTCGCACGGCAGGCGCTGGCCGCCACAAGGCGATCGTGAACTCATTGACACAATTGGCGCAAAAGGATCTGACGAACCGGCAGCGTGTCGATTTGCTTCGCGCATTGGCCGTCACGTTTGCCAGACACGGCCGGCCGAATCAGAAGTCTGCTGCACGGCTGATGGACGTCCTCGAGCCGATGGTGCCGGCAGGTTCCACGGCATTAAATCACGAACTCTGCCGGATGCTGGTGTACCTGAAATCGGAGCAAATCGTGTCGGCTGCCGTGCAGTTGATGGCGGAATCGGTGACTCAGGAGGATTTGCTGGCGTATGGCATGATGCTGCGAGTGGCGGAACAGGGATGGACAGACACGACACGCCGAACATACTTTTCACTGTTGAATAAAATCGAAGCGGGAGCGGCGACTGCGGACTACGTCGGTGGAGGCCATCTGCAGATCTACACCCAGCGTTTTCGAGACGCTGCTGTGGAACGTCTGTCTGAGGCTCATCGCGAAATGCTGAGTGACGTGGTCAACGCGAAACTCCCGAGCACCGTTCCAACGGGCTCGCCGACTCCGCGACCGTTTGTGCGCAATTGGACCGGCGCCGAGCTGCTGCCGGAACTGGATCGCGTTGGTGGCGGCCGATCTTTCAAGAACGGGCAGAACATGTTCACCGTTGCGAACTGCGCGCAGTGCCACCGCTTCAATAACATCGGCGGAATACTTGGGCCGGACATCACCGGAGCGGCCAAACGTTACAACAGAGCCGTCATGGTGCGAGAGATCCTGGAACCGTCGGCACAGATTTCGGACCAGTTTCGCACGCATGTGATCCTTACTCAGGCTGGTCTGATCTACGAAGGCCGTGTCATCAACCGCAGCGATTCCGGCATTACTGTGGCCGCCGATCCAAAACGGCCGGCGTCGGTCGTGCAGATTGCGACGGACGACATCGACGAGATGATTCCGTCCAAAGTTTCGATGATGCCGAAAGACCTGTTGAACACGTTATCCGTGGAAGACATTCTGGACCTGCTGGCGTTCATCGAAGCCGCCGGCGATTCAGAGCATCCGAACTTCCGCAAGTGATTGCAACTGCAGATCCATATCGCGAGAACTCATCCAGCACGGAGAATTAGATGCCTGCGACCGAGCGAGACCCCGACGGCGACATGTTGCTGCGTACGCTGGCAATGCCAGCTGACACAAATCCCAACGGCGATATTTTCGGCGGCTGGATCATGTCGCAAATGGATATTGGCGGAGGCATCCTGGCCAAGGAAATCGCGTCAGGTCGCATCGTGACCGTGGCAGTGGACGGCATGGAGTTTCATCATCCGGTCCAGGTGGGCGATGTGGTTTGCTGCTATGGCAAGTGTACGCGCGTTGGCACAACATCGATGACCATCAAACTTGAGGTGTGGGTGAAGCCCGTCCTTCGCGAAGCACAGAGCGCCCGTTACTGCGTGACGGAAGCGGTCTTCACCTATGTGGCCATCGACAAGCACGGGGCACCCAGAAAGGTTCCGACCACAGAAGCAGACTGACGTTGTCGATCGAACGAAACGAACCACGCAAGCGGACTCACCGGCCAGGAGCAAGTACTGGAAACACGGCGGCCTAAGGAAGATAACGCCGCGGCGCAGACCAGCACATCACAAGACCGGTCCAGCAGGTGGCGTGTCACCAGGAACTGTACGTGTGAGGGCTTGAACCCTGTGGTTCGGCAATGACGATGCGCCCATTGCCAATTCGTCAAGGGCGGAAAAACCAGCATTTTGTCAATCGTCTTCAGACTCAGAACGCCATGATACTCACGTTTCGCCGCCGCATCGGCTAATCTTCCAGGATATTCGTTATAGGAACGAATATCCGTGTACGAACCGACCGAAAGACGTGTCTTCGAATGAACTCCGGCTCCGATTCAACCAGTTTTCAGGACATCGCCACAGCGACTCGGCGTCTGTACGACGTCGTGCAGACTCTTCAGAACAAGGCGGAGTTTCTGCAGCCCACTGCCCTGGATGGTCAGGAGTGGTACGAACTACTGCGGCAAAAGCTGGTTCCCCAGCTTGGCGAAGATCCGTGGCTGGTGGCCGCCGTTGTCGGTGGCACAAATATCGGGAAGAGCGTCACGTTCAACCACCTTGCGGGCACTCGGGCCAGCGCGACCAGTCCGCTGGCGTCCGGAACAAAACATCCCGTGTGTCTTGTGCCGGCAGGCTTTTCTGACCGACATGATCTGCAGGCCGTGTTTCCGGATTTTGCTCTGCATGAATGGACCACCGCCGGAGCCGCTCTGGAAGAATCAGACGACCATAACCTGTACTGGCAGACATCGCCCGACCTGCCGTCCACGCTGCTGGTTCTGGACACGCCGGATATTGACAGTGACGCTCGAGTCAACTGGGTCCGGGCCGACGCAGTACGACGTTGTGCTGACGTCCTGATCGCCGTATTGACTCAGCAAAAATACAACGACGCTGCCGTGAAGGAATTCTTCCGCAAAGCCGGTGCCGAAGACAAGGCGGTGCTGGTTGTGTTCAATCAGTGTCTGTTGCCCGAGGACGAACAGTACTGGCCGGTGTGGCTTAATACTTTTTGTACCGAAACCGGAATCACACCGGACGCCGTCTATCTGGCGCCAGCGGATCGCCGCGCCGCAGAAGCGATGGAACTACCGTTTTATGAACGGCCCTGGCCTGTGCCTTCGGACTGGGGAGCCGACAGCGTTTCTTCTGATACGCCGCCTCGAAATCTGAATCAGGATCTGTCCCGCCTGAAATTTCGCGAAATTCGAATTCGCACTCTGCGCGGCTCGCTGAAGCAGGTGCTGGACGCAAGGGATGGTGTGCCCTGCCACCTGAAGCAACTGATCCTCGCCAGCGAGGAACTGGCCACTGCCTCAAAACGGCTGTCCAGCGATGCGGTGCTGAAGATTCGGGACTGGCCGTCGCCGCCGAACGCTTCCTTTGTGGAAGAAATCCGTGTGTGGTGGAAAGCTCGACAGCAGGGCTGGGCAAAGAAAGTCAACTCCTTCTACGACACCGTGGGCACAGGCATCGCATGGCCATTCAAAATGGCTCGCAACGCGATTCAGGGAGAACCAGTTCCGCCGATCGATAAGTACAAAGAAGCAGAATGGTCCGCCATCCTGACAACCGTCGAGGAACTTTTCGACAAGCTGCAATGGATGGCGGACAGTGGCAATCGCATGGTCAAGCCACGAGTCGAAGCGGTTTTGCAGGCGTCGACACGCACTCAGCTGATTCAGACGTTAAAGCGACATCACGCGAACGTTGACTTTGACGCCGAGCTGAAGACCATGATCGCCGTGGAGATGGCGTCTTTCAGTGAAGACAGTCCACAGCTGTTCGAATTCTATAGACAGCTGCACAACGTGTTAGCGGCCGTGCGTCCCATGACCAGCGTCGTGCTGTTCAGTCTGGGCATGGGGCCCGCTGGAGAAGCCGTTGCTCCACTGGTGGCCGGTGCGGCGGCAAATGCGGTTGTTCATGTGGTGGCCGACGTCGCCGGAGGCACAACCGCTGCGGTTGCTGGTGAAGCGGCCTTATCGACTGTCGCGGGGCAGGGTTCCGGCCTGCTGCAGGCATGGTTTCATCGTCTGCACACCGTGTTTACACAGCGCCGAGTAGACTGGCTGACCGATTTGATTCGCGAGGAACTGCTGGGCAATCTTCCGGAACAGATGCAGGCGGCGGCGAATCTGCCATCGTCTTCGGAGTACCACGACGTGACAGCCGCCGTGGATCAATTGTCTGTGCTGCTTCAACAGGCGACGGACTCACCGGACGCACGAAACATGGCGAACGCTGATCGCACGACACCTGATGCGAACGCCAACTCGGCATCAGGAAATGTCGCCGCTGAACACACTGCCGAACCACTTCCGAATCCACGCAATGCCACCCAGGACTCCACCGAATCATGACCGCGCACGAACAATTGGAACATATTGCTCTGCTGGCCGAAGTTGATGACCTCACGGATCGACTGACACGGTGGCTGGACGACTGCCCGGGATGGCAGACCGCTCACCGTGCCAGAGCCCTGATGAAACGGCTGCTGGAACGAGTTCACACTCTGCGATTTCGCCTGGAAACACCGCTGATCGTGGCGACCTTTGGCGGCACGGGCACCGGAAAGAGTTCACTGGTGAACGCTCTGGTCGGCCGCGAGGTCACAACAGCCGGGCGCGAACGGCCGACCACGACCACTCCGATCCTGCTGGTGCATCCGGACATCGAACCAGAGGCACTGGAGCTGGATCTTACGGCTTTCAACGTCAAGCGAGTTGACGCACCGGTGCTGCGTGACATCGTTGTGATCGACTGCCCCGATCCCGACACCAGTGAAACATCGGCCACGGGAAGCAATCTGGCGATGTTGCGTGAGATCATTCCTCACTGCGACGTACTGTTGTACACATCCACGCAGCAAAAATACAAGAACGCGCGCGTCATCGACGAACTGGTTGATGTGGCCAGCGGGTGTCGGCTGGTGTTCGTGCAGACTCACGCCGATCTGGATTCAGACATTCGCGACGACTGGAGGAACTTCCTGTCTTCCAACTACGAAGTACCGGAAATGTTCTTCGTTGATTCTGTCAAGGCCCTGCAGGAACAACAGAGCGATCATGGTCCCTCGGGCGATTTTGGTCGCCTGCTGGAACTGCTCAGCAGCCAGTTGGGTGCGGCCCGTCGAGTGGAGATTCGTCGGGCTAACCTGATTGACCTGTTGCAGGAAGCTCTGGCTCATTGCCGGTCGGACTATGACGCCAACCTGCCGAAGGTTCAGGAACTGATCGAAACTCTGGAGCAGCAGCGGACGCGTCTTAAGGAAACTCTGACCGGTCAGCTGTGTGACGAACTACTGGTCAATCGCACCCTGTGGGAACGCAGGCTGCTCAGTTCTGTGACGGACATGTGGGGCTTCAGTCCGTTTTCGGCAGTGCTACGGCTGTACAACGGACTGGGAGCATTCATCGCATCGTTCACGTTTTTTCGAGCACGCACGTCCGCCCAGATGGCGTTGATCGGTGCTGTGCAGGGAGCACGCTGGGTAAAATCGCGAGCAAAGGAGAACGAAGCCGATTCGACGCTGGAACGGTTATCAACGTTTGGCATCGCGGATCAGCAGCTGCAGGAAAGTCGGCTAGTCATCTCAGGACACATCCACACGGCCGGCATTGACTACGCCATGTCCGACGACCGCCGGGACCTGAGTGAGCTGCGTCGCCGAGCGGCAACACTGGAAGGCGAGTTTCTGGGAGATGCCGGTCGTGCGGTTGACGAAGTTATCGAAGAGCTGGCCGCCGCCAGCGGCGGCTGGCTGACGCGAGTTTGCTACGAGTGTCTGTTCCTGGCTTATATTCTGTTTCTATTGGGGCGCATCGGTCACAACTTCTTCTGGTCCTCCTTTCTTGCTCCGATCGTGAGCAGTTCCGGCACTCATGAACCACTGCTGGAGGTCGACTTCTACATTCCGGCGTTGATTTTTCTGGTGATCTGGTCCGGTTTTTTGGTGACGATGTTTACATGGGGACTTCGTCGAGGACTGACAAGTCGAATTCAGAAGTTCGCCCAGTCGATGGCGGAATCGCAATTGCTGCATGGGCTGTTTCCAAATCTGGAACAGACATGTCGACACGTTGTTCGCGACGATCAGCAGTTGACCACCCTGCTGGACCAGACGACGTCGTTTCGCCGCTACATCGCGGACCCTTCCGTCGGCTTCCTCGGCGGGCGACGAGAAGAATCGACGAAGAACTGACGCGGCATCGCCGGTTTTCAACGCAGTCCGATTCAGGACAGGATGTCGTGAAGCACGTTTCCGTGCACGTCGGTCAGCCGCATGTCACGTCCACTGTAGCGGTAGGTGAGTCTCTCGTGGTCGATGCCCAGCTGGTGAAGGACCGTCGCCCACAGATCGTACACCGTGCACTTGTCCTGGACCGCGTGGTATCCGAGCTCATCCGTTGCGCCATAAGCAGTGCCGCCTTTGACTCCACCGCCGGCAAGCCAGACGCTGAAACCGAACGGGTTGTGATCGCGTCCGTTGCTGCCCTGTGAAAACGGAGTTCGACCAAATTCCCCTGCCCAGACGATCAACGTCTCATCCAGCAGGCCGCGTTCTCGAAGGTCGCTGATCAGAGCAGCGATCGGCTGATCGATCTGAAAGCCCATGGCACCATGACCTCTTTTGAGATCGCCGTGCTGGTCCCACGGATTTGCCGCTCCACCCGCACCGATACCTTTTGTCAGACAGCTTAATTCGATGAAACGTACATCACGTTCAATCAGACGACGAGCCAGCAGACACTGCCGGGCATACGCAGCTCTTTCCGCGTCGTCTGAGTCAAGTCCGTACCGTTCGTGAGATTCTTTGGTTTCGCCAGAGATGTCACAGAGTTCCGGCACTGCGGACTGCATGCGGAAAGCCGTTTCGTAATTTCGAATTGCCGCTTCGACTTGCGCGTCGCCCGATGATGCGGCAAGAAACTCGTTGTCGAATGTGCGGGCAAAGGCGAGACGCTGACGTTGTGCGGCCGCAGTATTCAACGGTCGAATGTTGCGGATCGCTTCGGGCTTATCGGCCTGCAGAATCGACCCCTGATGCTCGGCGGGCAGAAACCCGTTGCTGAACAGACTGACTCCGCCATGAGGTGGTACGGCGTTTCCGCTTTGCAGCACAACATAGCCCGGCAGATTCCTGTTTTCGCTGCCCAACCCGTAGGCACACCAGGCACCAGCACTTGGAAAACCCATGAACGGGAACCCTGAGTGCATCACAAAATTTCCCTGAGCATGTTCATTGACCGGCGTTGTAATGGAACGCACGACCGCCAGCTCGTCCGCGACGGACGACAGTTGCGGAAACATGCTGCTGATCTCAAGCCCGCTTTCGCCTGATGGCGTGAACTCAAATGGGCTGGCCATGACATTGCCGTTGTTGTTGAACTGAGTCCGCTCAATGGTCACGGGCATAGGCTTGCCATGCAGATCTTTCAGTTTCGGCTTGGGATCGAATGAATCCACATGCGAAACGCCACCCGACATAAAGCAGAAGATGACCCGTTTCGCTTTCGGTTCGTGGTGAGTCTTCTTCAGTCCCGCGCCCGGCGGAAGTTCAGTTGACGCAGCGAACGAAGAATCGTTCATCAGTCCGGCAAGCGCGACGGCGCCAAAACCCGTTGAGCTGCGTTCCAGAAATCGTCGCCGGGACATCGGACAGGTGTCGCGCGAGGCTTTGATGTTCATGTCACCGAACATAGATGAATTCCTTGAATGTGAAGAGTGCCTGAGCCAGTTCGCTCCACAGCACGGCATCGCTGACCGTTTGCGGGACCGGGCCCAGGGCCCCCAGCTCTGTTTCCAGAGTTTTCGCGGAGAGAGAAAGATGCTGCACGGCGGCGCGATCGTCGGGTGATAATGCCGCCAGCACGCGGCTTTCCGGAATGAACGTGGGCGCCACTCCGGATGTGGCGGCAATTTCCGGGGCACTCAATGCGCGGTCGTAAATTTGTGCCCTCATCACGCGTCCGGCAAGCATCCGGTTGCCGCCTGCGGGAAGATGTCGAATACCAAAGCTGACGACGGCCTCACCCGCTTTGAATTCGAACGGTCCGCTGCTCTTGTAAGGCTTGCCATAGGGCAGACCGTTTCGATAACCGACGATGCGGCCGTCCGGGTGGTAGGCAATTGCCACGTGAACCGGTTGTTCGGTCGCTTCCTGTTCCCGCGGTCCGTTAAACGCCTGCGTCCTCGCAAATCCGTTGCTGCCCGCCAACCATTGTTTCGGATCTCGCTCACCGAAAACAATCGAATCGAACATAACGCCGTTACGTGTCTGGACCGTTATCACTCCACCACCACGTTGATTCAGGCTGTCCAGCTGCACCCATGCTTCCAACGTTTTCGCTTTCAGAGTCTGCTGCAGCGGCCGCGTCACAACGTGGCCACCACTACTGACGATCAGCGCCCCGTCCTGGATATGGGCGCCGGACCGCAGTTCGGACTCTGCCGCCCCCACAAGGTCGTTCGCGGATTCGTCGAATTCCCAGCGGCCGATCGGCTGCGGTAAATCGGCCTCGCGTCTGGACGCATCATTTTTCGCCTCCTGCAGCAGTTGTTTTCGAACGGGCGACGTGATGTTTTCAATCCGGCCGCGACGTTCAGCGATTTGTGTTTTCAGGTTCGCGAGTTTTCGCTGCTGCATTTCCATGCGTTGCCGGGACGTTGCCAGATAATTCCGCACGCGGTCAACTTCCGTTGCGGTTGCCGGTCGCCCGAACGCAGCAAGAAACATCTCGCTGGTCCGTTGGTCGTCCGACGTCAACGATGCATTACCCAGAATGCGGTTGGCCCAGGCAGTTGCATATGAGGCTGTTCGTGGCTCATTCATCATGGTCAATGACTGAGCTGGAACATTGGTGGCATCTCGTCGTCCGACCGCCGTGAATGGTTCGGGAAAGTCGAACGCTCGCAAAAAGGGATCGAGTGAATTGCGACGCACCCGCATGTAAACACTCCGCCGCGTCGAGCCTCCATCAACAGGGGGGCCCGCCAGTCGGTGCTCGATCCTGCCTGAGACGGTTAGCAGCAGATCGCGAATCGCTTCGGCTTCCTGTCGCCGCACGTTTGCATGTGACAGCAGCCGGTTGTCAGGATCCCGTTCCCGCGACGCCTGTGACGCACTTGATGACAGCTGCCACGTCTTTGTCATCACGATATGACGAATGAGTTTTCGCAGCGACCAGCCCTCTTTCACGAAACGTGCCGCCAGCCAGTCCAGCAGTTCCGGATGGCTGGGCTGGTCACCAAGTTGCCCGAAGTTGTCCGGCGTGCTGACGATGCCCCGTCCGAACAGGTGATGCCAGACGCGATTGACAATAACACGGCGTGTCAGCGGGTTGTCGTTACGCAGGATATCTTCCGCCAGTTCCAGACGACCGCTGAGTGACGTTTCATACGGATTGGCATCAATAGCCTCAAGAAAACGACGTGGGACTTCCTCCTGAGGCAACTTGTGATTGCCTCGCTCAAACAGCGGCTGATTTCGAGCGTGCGTTTCTTCAAGTCCCGGGACACGAGTCGGTTCGGGAATCTGTTCTTCAAGTCTTCGGTATTCGCTGATCAATGGCTGGACGGCAGGCATGGCATCCAGGCGATTGGCCAGCAGGCCCTGTCGGACGCAGGCATCCAGCAGCAGGGCCTGAGCATCCGCAGCCGTACCGTTCTTCCATGCGTTGATCGATGTGCGGATTGCCGTGACATAAACTGCCGCAATATCGGCCATTGACGATGGCGGCTGGCCATTTGCGGCTTCGAACACCGGTGTCAGGAACTCCGCGAATTCGCTCGGCGACGGCTCACCCTTTCTTAGCAGCAGTGCTTCTCGAACAGCGAACCATGATCTTGGCTTGTTCGCGACAAGCAGAGGAGCATCATTAGCCGTCGTCAATTCAATGTGAATATCGTCGCCATTCCAGTAGGCCAGATCAAACCGCTGCCAACGCCATTGATTTGACAACTTCGTAACAGGATACACAGTGCCACTACGAGGATAATCGTGGACGGCATACCTCACGGTGGCACCTGCGTCTCCGGCAACACGTACCCACAAGTCGGTCTTCTCACCAATTGCCAGGTCGTCAGAAGTCAGTCGCGCTGCATGTTTGGCTGACAGCGCGTGCGAGTAAACGGCTGCCGGATAAATGCCTGTCAGTGCCATGTCGCCTGTCGGCGACACAGCGAATTCGCCCGCAGAATGTGGCTGTTCCGGAAGTCCACTGCCTGTCGCGAACCATTCTGCGTAGCCACTCGGGTCCGCAAGATTCCATCGCTGCAAAGCGACCCGCGCCTGCTGTTCCTGCCAGCTGGCACGCTGCTGCTCGAATGACTGCACCTGTTGCTGCCATGCGTCGGCGAGGTTTCCCCCGTTCGCAGTGGCTGTCTGAATCCTGTGTACTGGATGCAGTACTGTGTCGGATTTCTCGGCCTGCATCCACGGTCCGTCGTCGTCGGAAATTCGCTGCGTCAGCGTGTTCAGAGTTGTTTCCCACTCGCTGGCAATCGCCGAGCGAATCTGTGGCTTGAGTGCTGTCAGTGCGGCGCGATTCCTGTTCACTCGGTCCGGCAGGTCGATGACAGAACGTCCTGGGCGACACGACCCCAGAATTCCGAACAGCGCGTAATAATCCTTCTGGCTGATCGCGTCGAACTTGTGGTCATGGCAGCGAGCACAGGACACAGTCAGTCCCAGAAACGCTTTACTGAAGGCGTTGATCTGGTCATCGATAAATCGCACCTTTTCATCCAGCGCATCCGTCGGTGCGAAGCCGTGAAAGACCATGCGCCAGTGAGCCGGACCAATCGCTGATTCGTTGATACCCAGATCCCTATTAATCCGCGGAGTCTGAATGAGATCGCCGGCAACATGTTCCCGCACCAGCTGATCGAACGGGACATCAGCATTCAGCGCGCGAATCATGTAGTCGCGATAAACCCACGCTCCGGCAATTTCCGGGTCGCCCTCGCTGCCGTGCGATTCGGCATAGCGTATCCAGTCCATCCAGTGCCGCGCCCAGCGTTCGCCAAATCGCGGACTGGTGAGAAGTTCGTCAACCAGCTGGCCCACGACATCATCGCGGCTCTGTTCGGACGCTGTCGCAATTCGCGCTGTCCACTCGGCAGCCTCCTGACTTCCAGGCGACAGTCCCGTCAGATTGAAGTACAGCCGACGAACCAGTGTCGCCGGCCGTGCAGGTGTGGAAGGCGTCAGGCCGGCAGCGTGGCGTTTTGCCTCCACAAATCGATCGATGGGATGACGTGCCCATTCCTGATTCTCGACGGTCGGTGGCACCGGGTTTCGAATGGGTTGAAAACTCCACCACTGTTTTCGCCGTCGCAGCGTGGACTTCCATGAAGTGACGGCCGCCAGTTCGGATGCTGACGGAGCGTGGTCGCGAGGATCGGCAGCACCTTCAGCAATCCACTTTTCGAAGTCCGCAATCACGCGGTCATCCAGCTTCGGCCCGCTCTGCGGCATTTCGAGTCCTTCAACGTCATGCCGAAGAATCGCCAGCAGTCGACTTTTCGCAGGTTGTCCTGGCGCGATGATCGGTCCACCATCGCCACCGTTCAACAACGCATCCCGGTGGTCGACCACCAGTTCGCCGTCAGTCGCGTCCGCGCTGTTGTGACACTCATAACAGTATTCGACCAGCACCGGGCGAATGCGTGATTCAAAGAAATCAAGCTGCTCTTGCGATAGATCCGCAGCTGTCGCTGCGATTGTCATCAGATAAGACAGGACAATACCGCGTGCCAGATCTCTCAAAGACCGGGCGCTTCGGCGCTTGTTACGCCGGCAAGTCACTCGATCGGCTTGCCGTGATTCAGCGTGCTGATACATATCGTCCATTCGTCGCTTCAGGTCAAACTCCGCGCCAATCCAGAGTAGCTCGACCATGACGTTAGACGCGAATGCCAGCGATGTCAATCAGCCGCCCGATGCTGCGAATATCAGCGGGCTGAACGTCTTATCAAACCCTCCGCCGGTCAACGAACCGCTGACGATAATGGCATCCGCCGACAGATCAGTTCCCCATGTACCGCCTCGAATCTCACAGTCGTCAATCAGGAAGCCCTTGCGCCGCGAAACGGGAATCGCACCTTCATGCTGCCAGACAACATCGTGCGCGGCAAGGTACAACAGCGTACGACGCTGTTTCGTGTCGCGGTTTCTGACTCCGAACAACACGGCGTCTTCTGCTTCACTTGTTGTCTCACCATGCAGGAACTCAATCCGGGTGTACGTGAAGACCAGCGTTTCGTCCGAGGTCATGGTGAGCAGAATCCGCCTTACCGCTGCTGGTGTTAATCGCGTTATGTTCACGTCTTCGTCAACACTGGCGGCAAGACGTTCAAGAAACGTCGCATCAAGCAACGTCCGGGCTTCGTCCTGCGTCCGACGAAAATAGGCTGCGGTTTCCAGTAGAAGATCCTGAATGTGATGGTCGCAGGCATTCGTTGCCACAGCGCACTTCATAAGCACCGCCAGGTATTCATCGGTCGCCGGAGCCATCGGATCCAGGTTGGGCGGTTCGAAAACTGGTTCGCCGGACTGTTGCCTGAGTTTGGCAAGTACCGCAGTCCGACTGTCCAGCGGTACGTCATTCATAAGGGGCGTGTCGGACACCAGGATCACTGCAGCATCGGCCGGTACATTCATAACGGCAGTCAGGAAGCCGTAGACGGACGCCAGCGAATGCTCTGCCTGTTGCCCCAGCGACGTACTTTGAGCTGGTCCGGAAAGGCTCAGTTTCAGGTCGAAGCGAGCCTCAAGATCATCCTGCCATTTGCGCCGAGCTTCGTCAGCTCCATGAATGTACTGGCCATAGAAGCTCTCCAGCCGTGTCGCGATTTGCTCTCGCTCTGCGCGCGGAAGTACGGCGGGATCTTCGATTCGCAGACCGGCCGAGCGGTGTCCGGCGATGCAGCGATACAGATAGATGCGATCGTATTCGCTGCGGAGTGGTAGCGAAGTGACTTCTCTGAGAGCCTGGCTGAGTGATTCTCGCGAAACTGGAAACTGGTGCAACAACTCTGTCAGTTCCGTCCCGAAGATCCATGCGGCGTCCCGATGACGAAATCCCGGGCCATAGATGTTCGACACCTCGGTGCCGATCACGGTGACAACATCATGCAATACGGCAACTGCCTGTTGGTCAACTATGTTCTCGACCACGTGCTGAGCACCTCGACGACCGATCTCTGTCGCCAGCCACCATGCCCCCAGTGTCACGGGATTCATCCCGGCCGCCATGCGGCCAACATAGGCACCTCGAGTCACGTACTTCAGCCACGGCGCAACCTGCTGGTAAGTCCCGTACCCCTGAACGGCTTTCTGAATATAGCCGTACATCTCGTTGATGTTGTAGCGTTTGATGTCGACCGGAAGTTGCTCCAACAGGACCAGCAGATGCAGGCAGATGCGACTGGAGGACCGGGCCAGATCCTCGAAACTCGTTTCCAGCAGTGGATTGTCGCTCGCCGGCGAGTAGATCCTGGCAACGCGTTGGATGAGCTCCAAAACCTCTGTTCGGATCGTGTCCGTATCGACCTTGCCGTTGACGCTGTAGCCGTTTTGACGGATTTTCTCGTAGACCCGTTCCGCTTCGGTCTCCAGCAACGTCTGGACTTTTCGGTCCGCTTCCGACAGCTGCAGTGTCGTCTGGACGTCATCCGCCGAGGTCGTCTGCGGAGTGGGGTATTCGAGGAATTCCTGAAAACGGACGGTCTGTTCGGCCAATACCCGTTCTCGCTCGACCAACCGCTCGCCAAGAGCCCGCAATTCTTCCGTTTCGGCCTGCCGCCACGCATCGAACTCGGACCGCTCGGCCGCAGCTTGTCCTTCCGCGGTTAGCGTCGAAACAGTCTCAGGGCCGCCGCCGGGGCGGATAAAAGCAACACTGCTGACGGCCATCACTGCCCCCAGCAGGATGCCGCCCAGACGAAACTCGCTCTGTTGGTTCGCCAGCATCGCCACAATGACCACGATGCCCACGCCGACAATCACCAGAGAAATAGCGATCCAATGCGGTTTTGCCTTCATAAATGCCTTCCAGGAAACGACTTGGTTCGGTGTGCAGCGTATCTCCACCGTTTTTTTATGTCTACTTCGGGGTATTCATCAAATTACGTGTGTTCATATGTCCACTATTTTATCGAAACCTGGACTACGAGATGTGGGCTTACAGTCTTAGTCATTGAAGACTTGTTATCTGTCACGATTATGAGAAAATCATCTGTCCGTCGTAATACTGCGTGGCTTCGCCAGTGAAGTGTTGAAGATGAGCAATGCAGTATAAGAGTCGGATCCCAGCGTTTCTTGCTGGGCAGGAAACAGGAATGACGTTGTCTGGTCGCCACATTTACAGGTATTTCGGGGATTTTTCGCACGATGGCGCTGCCATTGGAGCGTCGCCGATGGCGCTGCGCGAGCAACAACGGTCAGTCTCAGCCAACGCAAATGCGGCACGGCCGCTTTCGGAGTCGAGCAACTGCTCGGAAGAACAAAGTCGCTCCCGCCGGTCGCTGATCTTGATGCGACTGCAACATGTTTTGCCCGAGAAGGGATCAAAACCGCGGTTTGCGTCGTCAGAGAACGCGGCAACGGCCGGATCCACCTAAGCCACCGTCTAACGAAATAACAGACGTGTGGTCAACAACTTCGGGTGGCGAAGTCGTCGCGCACGCCGTGCCGGTCCGGTTGAGTCGGCAGCGAAGCTGGGGTTCTCCCGGCGAGGTCGCAGACATTCGTCAGCAAACGACCGAGCAGAATCAGAGAGAAGCAATATGGAAGATGTCCGAGGCAACCACTACCCACGCGCCATGCGTCCATCGTTCGGAGCTCCAGAGAGCACGGGGCTGTACGACCCGGCCAACGAGCATGAGAACTGTGGCGTTGGATTCGTCGCCCATATCAAAGGCCAGCGGTCTCGATCAATCATCACGGATGCAGATCGTATTCTGCGCCATATGGATCACCGGGGTGCCTGTGGTTGTGAAGAGAATACCGGAGACGGTGCGGGAATGCTGACGGGGCTGCCCACCAGCTTCCTGAAACGAGTTGCCAAAGAGGACATTGGTGTTGATCTGCCGGAAGCCGGCCAGTACGGCGCAGGAATTGTCTTTCTGCCACAGGACGAGGCCCAACGAGCCACGTGCAAGTCCACCGTCGAAGAACTGATTACTCAGCAGGGCCAGAGTCTGCTCGGCTGGCGTGCAGTGCCGGTTGACTTTGATGGTGCCGACATTGGCAGGACAGCTCGCGATTTCGCGCCGCACATGGAAATGCTGTTCGTTGGTGCGGCCGACGGGCTGGATGCGGAGGCACTGGAGCGGCAGTTGTTCGTGATTCGCAAGCTGGCCAGTCACAAGCTGCGCAACAGCGAGATATCGCAGGCACTGTCATTTTACGTTTGTTCGCTGTCGACGAAGCTGATCATTTACAAGGGCATGCTGACGTCTTTTCAGGTGATGCCCTTCTTTAGAGACCTGCAGGCGGAAGACTACACCAGCCACCTGGCCATGGTTCACAGCCGTTTTGCGACCAACACGTTCCCCAGCTGGGACCGTGCTCAGCCTCTGCGGTTCATGTCCCACAACGGAGAGATCAACACCGTCAAGGGCAACAGCAACTGGATGAACGCTCGGCAGGGTGTCATGGAGAGCGAACTCTGGGGTGACGACCTGCAAAAGCTGTTTCCGATTGTTGAACCTCACACATCAGATTCCGGCTGCTTCGACAACGCCCTGGAAATGCTGTACCACAGCGGACGTACTCTGCAGGAAGTCGTCATGATGATGATTCCGGAAGCGTGGCAGAATCACAGCACGATGCCGGAAGACAAACGCGCGTTTTACGAGTACTACAGTTCTCTCCAGGAACCCTGGGATGGACCAGCGTCGGTTTCGTTTACCGACGGTCATTATATCGGAGCGACTCTGGACCGTAACGGTCTGCGTCCCAGCCGCTACTACGTCACTAAGGACGACCGTGTTGTGATGGCCAGCGAAGTCGGTGTGCTGGACATCGAACCGGACAACGTTGCCTACAAGGGACGACTGCAACCAGGACGCATGTTTCTGGTCGACTTTGAAGAAGGCCGCATCATCGATGATGGCGAACTGAAGTCTGACGTTGCGTCTCGCCGGCCGTATCGTGAATGGCTGGACCAGGAACGTGTTCTGTTGTCAGATATTCCAGCGGGCAACAAGCCAAAATACCACGAAGGTCAGGAACTGCTCAGCCGCATGCAGGCATTCGGCTACACGACCGAAACGATGCAGTTCATGCTGATTCCGCTGCTGCACGCAAAGAAAGATCCCATCGGTTCGATGGGGAACGATGCTGCACTGGCGTGCCTCAGCGACCAGGCTCGCATGCCATACGACTACTTCCGCCAGCTGTTCGCTCAGGTGACCAACCCCGCCATCGATTCGATACGGGAAGAGGTCATCATGTCGCTGGAATGCTACATCGGTCCGGAAGGCAACCTGCTGGACACCACTGACAAGCAGTGCCATCGACTCGCGTTGCCGCATCCGATCCTCAGCAATCAGGAGCTGGCAAACCTGCGGGACATGGATCATCGCGGCTGGCGATCCAGAGTGATCGACACGACGTATGCAAAGACCGAGGGTCCCGATGGTCTGCAGCCGGCGTTGGAACGCATATGCAAAGAAGCTCGCCAGGCCATCAGGGACGGCTACAGCGTGATCATACTGTCCGACCGCGCCACTGGTCCGGATCGAATTCCTGTCAGCTCGCTGCTTGCAACCGGAGCCGTTCACCATCACCTGGTGCGTCACGAAGAACGCACGCAGATTGGTATCGTCGTCGAATCAGGTGAGGCTCGCGAGGTGCACCATTTCTGCCTGCTGATCGGCTATGGAGCAGACGCCGTCAATCCCTACATGGCGCTCTACGCCCTGCGTCAGGCTCGCGTTAATGGCATGATTTCAGAGGACTTCACCGATCAGAAAATCGTGCAGGTCTATCGGATGGGCGTTGCCAAAGGCATGCTGAAGGTGATGGCCAAGATGGGCATCAGCACGCTGGCCAGTTACAAGGGTGCCCAGATCTTTGAAGCGGTCGGTTTATGCAGGGACGTCGTCGATCTGTGCTTCGCCGGTACTGCCAGTCGAATCAAAGGACTCGGGTTTGACGTGTTGGCGCAGGAAGCTCTGATGCGTCACCACCTTGGCTTTCCGGAAAACCCGGACAGCGTCACTCAGGAACTGACAAATCCCGGCCTGTTTCACTGGAGGCGAAACGGCGAAAAGCACGCGTGGAATCCGCACACCATCGGCCGCATTCAGCAGGCAGCTCGCACAGGCGACAGAAACGCCTATAAGGATTTCAGCAATCTGATTAACAGCGAAACCACGCGTGCCTGCCATCTACGTGGACTGCTGAAGTTCAAAGCAGGCAATTCCATACCACTGGATGAAGTAGAACCGGCCAGCGAAATCGTCAAACGCTTCTGTACGGGGGCCATGAGTTTCGGGTCGATTTCGGCGGAAGCTCACGAAACCCTGGCAATCGCCATGAATCGCCTGGGCGGCAAGAGCAACACGGGCGAAGGCGGAGAACGATACGTTCGCTTCACTCCGGACGAAAACGGTGATCTGCGGCGTTCTGCCATCAAGCAGGTGGCCAGTGGTCGATTTGGTGTGACGTCGTGGTACCTGACCAACAGCGACGAATTACAAATCAAGATTTCGCAGGGGGCGAAGCCCGGCGAAGGCGGAGAACTGCCCGGTCATAAGGTCGACAAGGTTATCGCGGAAACGCGCCTGTCGACTCGTGGAGTCGGACTGATCAGTCCGCCACCGCACCATGACATTTATTCCATCGAAGACCTCTCGCAGCTGATCTACGATCTGAAAAACGCCAATCGCTCGGCCCGGATCAGTGTGAAACTCGTATCCGAAGTCGGCGTCGGCACAGTGGCTTCGGGCGTCGCTAAAGGACATGCCGATAACATTCTGATTTCCGGCAGCGAAGGCGGTACGGGAGCTTCACCGCTGACCAGCATCAAGCACGCGGGCCTGCCGTGGGAACTGGGGATCGCAGAAACGCATCAGACACTGGTGATGAACGATCTTCGCAGCCGAGTGCGACTGCAAACGGACGGCCAGCTGAAGACCGGTCGGGACGTCGCCATCGCCACGCTGCTGGGCGCCGAAGAATACGGTTTCAGCACAGCTCCACTGATTACCGTCGGTTGCATCATGATGAGAAAATGCCACTTGAACACGTGTCCCGTCGGCATCGCGACGCAGGATCCGGAACTGAGGAAGAAGTTTGCCGGCAAACCGGAACATGTTGTCAACTACCTGTTTATGGTGGCCGAGGAAACTCGTGGGATTATGGCGGAACTCGGTTTTCGCAACATCAACGAAATGGTGGGCCGTTGTGACATGCTGGAAGTCGACCGCGATATTGCTCACTGGAAAGCGAAAAACATCGATCTCACGCCGATTCTGACGCTGGCCCGGAAACCACACGCAAACGTGCAGACATATTGCACGATCGACCAGAAACACGGATTGGAAGAGGTCCGTGACATGGAGCTGCTGCAGAAGTGCAAAGCGGCGATCGAGAAGAAGCAGTCGGTGAGGGTCGACACGCAGATCCAGAACATCGACCGCGCCTTCGGCACGATACTTAGCAATGAAGTCAGCAAGACGCACGGTCCTGATGGACTTCCCGATGGCACCATTCACATCAAGGCCAACGGCTCGGCAGGTCAAAGCGTGGGCGCGTGGAGTGTGAAGGGCGTCACGATCGAAGTTGAAGGCGACGCCAATGACTACGCGGGCAAAGGCCTGTCCGGCGGACGTCTCATCATTTATCCGTCCAGGGACAGCACATTCACACCTGCTGAGAACATCATCATCGGCAACGTGGCGCTGTATGGGGCAACCAGCGGAGAAGCGTATTTCCGAGGCATCGCGGCAGAACGATTCTGCGTGCGAAATTCCGGTGCTCATGCCGTAATCGAAGGTGTCGGCGATCACGGCTGTGAATACATGACCGGTGGTCGAGCCGTCATTCTGGGCCCCACCGGTCGCAACTTCGCCGCGGGCATGTCTGGTGGCGTTGCCTATGTGCTGGATCCGGATGATAAGTTTCTTGTGAACTGCAACCTGGAAACGGTGGCGCTCGAAAAGGTCGAAGCGGCAGAAGACGTTGCCGAGTTGAAGAGTTTGATTCAGAATCATCAACAGCACACCGGTTCCGAAACGGCCCGCAGGATACTGAGCGACTGGGACACCGCCCTTACAGACTTCGTGAAGGTGATGCCGGTCGATTATAAGAGAGCGTTGCAGGAGATTGCGGCGGAAGAAGCGGCCGTCACTTAGTTCAGTATGCCATCAGGCTGGGCGTGACAGGGCGCGCAGCCCTGACCTGTCAAGCAGGACTGCCAGGAGTACCACTGGCCTCGGCCAGTCAGAAACAGGATCGGCGTTCAACCTGTCACGAGACCAGACCTGACCGTCTGGCAGTCGGTCCCACCAGCGGAACAAAACATGCTCGACTCAAAACAGTCGGGCTCGCCAACGAACAGACGAAAGATCTTGAAATGGGTAAGCCAACCGGCTTCAAGGAATTTGCACGACAGGTCCCGCACGACCGTGATCCTTTGCTGCGTATTCTGGACTGGAACGAGTTTCACGAACACATGGCGGAGGACGACCTGCAGACGCAGGGAGCACGATGCATGGACTGTGGCGTGCCGTTTTGCCACACCGGTGAAATGATGGCCAATATGGCCTCGGGCTGTCCGGTCAACAATCTGATTCCGGAATGGAATCATCTGGTCTACAGCGGTCGCTGGAAGGAGGCGCTGGATCGCCTGCACCTGACCAACAACTTTCCTGAGTTCACCGGTCGCGTCTGTCCGGCGCCGTGTGAAGGTTCATGCTGTCTGGGCGTGAACGACCCCCCGGTCACGATCAAGAACATCGAATGTTCCATCATCGAGCATGGCTTCGATCAGGGCTGGGTTGTTCCTGAACCGCCCGAAGTCCGTACGGGCAAACGAATCGCTGTCGTCGGTTCCGGCCCCGCCGGCCTGGCTTGCGCGGCTCAGCTGAACAAAGCCGGGCACACGGTCACAGTCTACGAAAAACACGACCGCGTCGGTGGATTGCTGATGTATGGCATTCCCAATATGAAGCTGGACAAGAAGGAAGTCGTCGACCGTCGCGTCAGACTGATGAAAGAGGAAGGCATTACCTTCGTCACCAATACCGCGATCGGCAGGGACATTCCGGCGGACAAGCTGAAGGAAGACTTTGATGCTGTCGTCCTGGCCGTCGGAGCGACTCGACCTCGCGACCTGCCTTTGCCCGGACGAGACCTCAACGGTATCCACTTTGCGATGGATTTCCTGCGTCCGAATACTCGCAGCCTGCTGGATTGCGGCCATGAAGACGGCAACTACATCAGTGCCAAAGACAAGCACGTCGTCGTCATCGGTGGCGGCGACACGGGTACGGACTGTCTGGGAACGTCCGTCCGTCACGGCTGCAAGAGTATCGTCAATTTTGAAATCGTCGAACGACCTCCCACAGAACGTCCTTCCAACAATCCCTGGCCCCAATGGCCACGCGTTTTTCGAGTGGACTACGGTCATGAAGAAGCAGCCGCGAAGTTCGGGCAGGATCCTCGCGAATTCTGTGCGTCGACCATTGAATTCATCGACGACGGAAACGGCAACGTGAAGGGCTTGAAGTCGTGCGAGGTGGACTGGCAGAAGATCACGGAAGGTGGCCCTCCATTTACGCCGATCCCCGGTACGGAAAAGGAATACCCCGCCGATCTGGTGCTGCTGGCGATGGGATTTCTGGGGCCTGAGGGCGGACCCGCCGAACAACTCGGCGTCGATATCCGAGAAGGCCGCGGCGGCATGACGTGGTTTAAGGCCGAACACGAAAAATACACCACCAACGTAGACAGTGTATTCGTCGCTGGCGACTGTCGTCGAGGTCAAAGCCTGATCGTCTGGGCCATCAATGAAGGGCGGGGCTGTGCTCGCGAAGTCGACCGCCACCTGATGGGCACGACCGACCTGCCATAACACCGCCGCTTGATTTGATTTTCCTTCCACGTGCGGGAGGCCCGCGGTTTGCGTGTACCATCGACGTCAGTCGTGAAACGGCAACCGCAGTCAGCACCAAACCTGCCGTGACCGCTGTATGTCCGCTCTACAGCGTATTACGCTGACTTGTGGCCGCGAAAAACGTTTTCCGGCCTACCATGGGTGCTTCCCACGAGCCCTAACGACCACACCTTTTCGAAAACTGCTCTAAGTGGCCTGCTGGAAAAAGGAGCGCCGCGCACACCGCAGGGTGCGACATCGCTTCGCTGTGCGAGAATCGTCTGACGCCAAACGCCGTTCGCCGTCGTACTCAGATCGGCAGGCCAATGTTCGAAACCACCGGCATGGAATCTGGCAAGGACGAAGCAGACGTTCGTCACGATCAATGATTGAGGGAAGCTGGAGCCCCGGAATCCGTCCACGGCCGTGCCCCCCAAAAAAAATCTGCGAATCGCCCAGAAAGACTCATTGACATATCGCAATATCACGATACAATGAAGTAAGGAGATACGAGATGCCATCGAAGACGAAGCCCAAATCCAAGCCGGCCGGTGATCCGCAGGCGTTTTCTCAGGCTGCTGAATGCCTGAAAACGCTGGCTCACCCAGTGCGATTGCGGATCGTGCAGTTGCTGCTGCATGGTCGCTACACTGTGGGCGAGTTGGCTGAAGACTGTGGCATCCCGGATAATGTAGCGTCGGAACACCTGCGATTGATGCAGCGATGTGGGTTCTTCACCAGCGAACGGGAAGGGCGAAGGGTCTACTACCAAGTCGCCGAACCACATTTGAAGGACATTATGAACTGCGTCGAAAGCCGGTTCCTGTCATAAGGATCGCGTAGGCCACTTGTTCCTTTTTTTTCGGTACACATATCGTGATGTAGAGAGGTATAGAGATGACAAGAATCATTGGAGTTTCAGCTGAGCGGCTGATGGAGCTTAATGGACAAGGCCATGTGGATTTGATCGACGTGCGCACTCCGGTGGAATTCCGGGAAGTTCGAGCAGCGAATGCACGCAACCTGCCGCTTGATTCGCTCGATCCACATGCGGTCATGAAAGAGAAAGAACAAAACGGTACGGCGAACGATCCACTCTACGTGATCTGTCGCAGCGGAAATCGATCGGCTAAAGCGTGCCAACAGTTCATGGATGCAGGATACACAAACGTCGTCAACGTCGATGGCGGAACACGAACCTGGGATGAATCCGGCCTACCAGTCGTTCGTGGCACGAAGACCGTCTCATTGGAACGTCAGGTGCGGATTGCAGCCGGTCTCCTTGTCTTGCTCGGAACCGTGCTCGGCCTGTTTGTGAATCCATACTTCATCGGCCTGTCGGCGTTCGTCGGTGCAGGGCTTATGTTCGCGGGAATCACAGATACGTGCGGTATGGGCATGATGCTTGCGAAGATGCCATGGAATCGACGCTGCCAGGAAGCGACTTCGTGCAACATATAAATTGACTTCAGAACAATGACAAAGGAGTTAGTAAGATGAAAATCGTAATAGTCGGCGGTGTTGCTGGTGGTGCCTCGGCAGCGACCCGTGCACGTCGCCTTTCAGAAGACGCACAGATTGTTCTCGTTGAGCGAGGGCCGGATGTCTCTTTCGCCAATTGCGGTCTGCCATACTATATCGGAGGAGAGATCGATGACCGGAACAAGCTGGTGGTGGTGACACCGAAGATTCTGGAGACCCGTTTCAAGCTGGATGTGCGAACACGTTCATCGGTCGAAGCCATTGACCGCAGCACGAAGATAGTTCGTATCCGTGATCTTGAGTCGGGGAGTGAGTACGACGAATCATACGACAAACTGATCCTCGCCCCCGGAGCAGCTCCCTTGCGCCCACCGATCCCAGGAATCGACTTGCCTGGCATCTTTACGCTCCGCAATTTGCAGGACGTCGATCGGATTAAGACTGTGGTTGACCAGGGAGTAAAACAGGCGGTTGTGGTGGGAGCGGGTTTCATTGGCCTTGAGATCGTAGAAAACCTCGTACAGCTCGGAGTTTCCACCACGATCGTCGAGTTGCAGGATCAGGTACTTCCGCCGCTTGACAAGGAAATGACAACTCCGCTGGCTGAAAAACTGGCTGAGAAAGGGGTCTCTCTGCTTCTGGGGGAAGCGGCTGACGGATTCGAGCAGACAGAAGATGGGCTTGTTGTTCGACTGAAATCAGGGCAGGAGCTGCCGGCTCAATTGGTTGCACTCGGCATAGGTGTTCGACCAGAAAACAAACTAGCGGTTGATGCTGGACTGCAAGTTGGCCCTCGTGGCGGAATACAGGTCAACGACCATCTCCGGACCAGCGATCCCGACATATATGCTGTGGGCGATGCCATCGAAGTAAACGATTTTGTCTTAGGAGTACCGACACAAATTCCGCTCGCTGGCCCGGCCAATCGTCAGGGACGTATAGCCGCCGAAAACATCTTCGGTCGTTCTTCGAAGTATCGAGGAACTCAAGGTACGGCCATTCTCGGGTTGTTCGATCTCACCGCGGCGATGACCGGGGCTTCCGAGAAACTTCTAAAAGGAAGAGATGTTCCGCATCAGGTGGTTTACGTGCATCCATCAAACCACGCCGGGTACTATCCCGGTGCCGAGCAAATGACTCTCAAGATGCTGTTTGATCCTGAATCCGGAAAAGTGCTGGGGGCGCAGGGTGTGGGCGGCGCGGGCGTTGACAAGCGAATCGACATTCTGGCAGTCGCCATTCAGGCTGGGATGACCGTCTTCGATCTCGAAGAGATGGAACTTGCCTATGCTCCGCAATTTGGTTCAGCGAAAGATCCAATCAACATGGTCGGATTCGTTGCTGCCGGTTTACTGCAAGGCGATCATCCTCAAATCGACGTGGCAAAACTCCTGGACACGTCTTCAGATGATCGTCCGTTCCTGTTGGATGTGCGGACTTCAGCCGAGTTTGCTGCCGGTCATATTCCTGATGCCGTGAACATCCCAGTGGATAGCCTGCGGTCTCGATTGGCCGAACTACCGAGTGACCGGGAGCTCGCGGTCTATTGCGAAGTAGGACAGCGAGGATATCTGGGCACTCGAATTCTCAATCAATCGGGATTCACGGCAATGAATGTAAGTGGCGGGTATATGACCTACCTCCTTCATGCGGCGGTCGGCGAGAGTGAAACCTGATGAAACGCCGAGCAGATGCACGGCCACGCTCCTGAACATGCTGGAGTCACGCATCCTGGCAGGCACACCCTGATGCGTGCCCTCCTTCACTTCCGCGGCGACCTTGAAATTGTTCAGCGAATAGCCGTACTCGTCGTTCGTCGCGCGATCCCACAGCAACTTCAAAGAGACTTTGCGGTTGATATCCTGCCGGTCTTGCCAGAAGCCGCCGGTGATCGTGACCTCATCGAGCGACACGTTCTGCATCTTTGCATGGGGACTGTTGTCAAGCCTGAACAAACTCGAGTCGGCAGTGAGTGGCAAACAATCCCGACCAGTAGAACGCCTGCGGGATGTTTCGGGTCGACCAGGCATAGACGAACATCTCGCCATCCATTTCCCCTCGGGTCAGGACAGGGATGCCGCGTTTCCTGGCCGCAGATTCGATCGCTTCGAATTTCTCCAATGAGCACGACAAAGACACGCGAATGGTCTCGCCGCAACGATCATTCGGTCCATACGACTGGCAGCCACACGCTCATGGATGCCGGTCCGCGGTTCGCCCACGCGAAGTAGGGGATCATTCGAATTGGTAGCGGCTTCATAGGATGCCGTTCGACCTTGCGGTAAAGATCGTTGCTCCACGACAGTTCCCCGCGGTAGAGCCCCTTGCCCGTCAACGCCACGATCCCAAACGGCAGGTCATCGGCTACCTGTGCTTCCAGTTGCAGGTCGTCCGCAATATAGACGTTGTTCAGGTCGACGCCTTCCGCCTGGTCTGTCGACTCCAGGCAGTAGAGCAGGGGCCCCCGCATCACGGCGACCTGGTTGCGAAGTTGCTCCGCTTTGGGATGGGCCTGCATCAACCGCACAGGCATCGGCAGGTTCAGTTCGACAACATCCCCCGATTTCCAGGCCCGCTTCATATACAAGTACTGCCCGGCGACAGGCGCGTTGGCGGAAGCGGCGCCATTGATCGCCGCGGTTGCTCCGAACGACCAACCGGGAACCCGCACGCGAATCGCAAACGGCTCGGTGGAGTCGACTTCATCGAGCGAGATGACAATCTTCCCGTCCCACGGGTAATTGGTCTTTTGAGTCAGTTTGAGTTGTTTTCCGTCGGCCATGGGGGCATCCAGCGTGCTGCCGCCGAAATGGTGAATCCAAACGCCTTGATCATCGCGGCTGTAGAAGTAACTTTGAAGTTCGGCGATCGTCCGCAGCAGATTCGTCGGGCAACAGATCCGCTTACGACCTGGCAAAATTCGCTGGGCCAGGTCGTTGTGTCCGCGTTCGACATGATCGGCATCGTAACGCCGCAACGAATTTCGATAGAACCAACTTTCTCCGTCGAGCCCGATGCCGGCCAGAAAACCGTTGTACATTTCCAGCTCCATAATATCCGCGTACTTGGCATCCGGCTTGGCGCACAACATGCGGTAGTTCCACATCAGGTTGCCGATCTGTCCGCACGTTTCGTTGTAGCACTCGGCGCTGGGTAGGTAATAAGACGGTCCCACCGCTTCCACGACCGGATCTTTGCCAATCGACAGACCGTGTCCCATGGGGCTGACGCCGCCGTTGATGCACATCTTCTTCCGGGTCAGGTCGTTCCATAGTCGATCGAGGGGCGGCCAGAGCGTCTGGTCGCCGTTTTCCAGAAAGACGTCGGTGGCGCCGGCGTAGAGGTACGTGAAAAACACGTTGTGTCCGACGACCTCCCGCGACCGACGCAACGGCGTGCGGTCCTGAATAAGATCGGTTCCCGCCACGCCCGGTTCTTTGTAGAACGCTCCACCTGGCTTGGGTGACTCGCCCCGCCGGTCGACGATCATCCTGGCGCAATCGAGGTACTTCTGCTGACCCGTTTCGCGATAAAGCTCGACGAGCCCCATCACGGCCGAGGGATTATGTGCGTAGCACGGGGCAACCGATACGCCCAGCGTTTCGCAAAGGAAATCGCCGCACCGTGTCGCCACCTTCAGCAGAGAGTCTTTGCCAGTCACGCGGTGATGGACACACGCGGCGGTGAGTAGGTGTCCCATGCTGTAGACCTCGTGTTCCCGGGGATCCGTAAAGCGAGGTTTGTTTTGGGACGTGATCTGCGTGGCGATATATCCGTCATCTTCCTGGGCCGCGGCGATCAGTTCAATCGAGGCATCCATCCGCTCCTCAACCCAGGGATCTCGGGTGATCGCCCAAAAGGCGGCGGCCGATTCGATCCACTTGTAGAGCCATGCATCCTGCCAGTCGCTGCCGGCGAATTCGCCCGTTTTCAGCCCGCCCGCGATCCGCATGTTGTCCAACACGTGCCCCGCCTCCGGGTCGGCGGCCAGGTCCCAGAGCTTGCGGAGCGTGACGTCGCGGGATTGGTCGTATCGTTCGGCCCAGAAACCGTTCGTCCATTGCACGGAATCGAGCGGCACGGGACGGAGCTGAGCCTTGACGCTGTGATTAGTGTCGACGAGGATCGGCTTGCCGGTCGATTCATCAGCGCCCGCCGGCTGGCAAAACAACATCGCCAGGAAGCCAGGAAGCACAGTCCAGGACGAACAGGAATGGTTATGTCGATTCATCGTGATCTTACCTCGATGTTGCAGGTTTTCGGTTCAGGAAAGAGGTCCGTAACTGAGCCGTCAGCTCGCGGACCAGTTTCGTTTTTTTTGGCAAAGCCGCCAGGTTGACGTTCTCTTTCGGATCGTCTTCGTGGTCGTACAGTTCAACGGCGAGCGGATCGCCGTGGGGCGTGCGGGTGTCGACCCAGAGCACCAACCGGTAGCGGTCCGTTCGCATCGCGTAACCCATGACGTGGTTCTCGTAGAGTTCGCGTGAAAACCTGGGCGATTCCCTGGCCAGTTGCGCCTCGACGTCTTTGATCAGCGGGCCGAACCACGTTTCTCGCATACCTTGCGAAAGAGGCATCGCGGCCCACTCCCGCAGCGACGGACACGGAAATTGACTCAGCGCTGCCTTCTTGCCCGGCAGCGTCGGATCGGCGACGAGCGGCGCGAAGCTTGAACCTTCCAGGTGAACAGGCAGCGGTAATCCAGCCATGTCGCACAGCGTCGGATACATGTCTAACAGTTCGACCAGGGCGTTAGTCCGCGCGGGCTGGTCCCGGCCGCCGGGTGGGCAAATGATTAATGGTACGCGCGTTCCAATCTCGTAGTTCGTTGCCTTGCCCCAGATGCCATACTCACCCAGGTGCCATCCGTGATCGCCCCAAAGAATGATGACGGTGTTCTTGCGGAGACCTGACCGGTCGAGTTCTTCAAGCACCTTGCCGATCTGGGCATCCACGTAACTGACGCAGGCGAGATACGCGTGCAACAGATGCCGGGCCTGTTCGTCGTCGATCGGCCCATACTTCGGCACGCCGTCGCGTGTCCGCAATTCAAACGAGGCGTGCAAGCCGATCGACGGTGCGTTTTTCGGTTTGAACGGGTTATCCGCCAATTCAAGATCGGCCGGGTCGTATAAATCCCAGTACTTTTTCGGTGCGATGAAAGGCAGATGTGGCTTCTGGAATCCGACGCCGAAGAAGAATGGCTTGTCCTTGAGCTTCCGCAATGTCAACACGGCCGCGTCCGCCGTGACGCCGTCTTGATAAGCGTTGTCCGGAACCTCGGCACTTTCGGTCACCGGGCCTTGAATCAGTCCGGATCGCGAGAGCTCCGGTCCGTACCTTGCTGTCGCTTCTTCTGTGTTCCGTTCGATCGTCGCGCGGCTGGCCGGCAATTGATATCCTCGCAGCGCCCGCGGCAGGTAACGCGGGCCGAACGTCGGCTTGCCGCTCCACGATTTCTCATCGTCCGTCATGCGGGCGTGATAGATCTTGCCCACCGAGATGGTTTCGTAGCCGTGTTCGTGAAAATGTTGCGGCAGCGTGACCACATCCGGTTTCGCATCTCGGAAGTAGGTAACATTCTCGGTCACGCCCAGGGAATCGGGCCGCATTCCCGTCATCAAGCTGGCCCGCGAAGGGCTGCAAATCGCCTCCTGGCAATAGGCCCGATTGAACAACAAACCTTGCGCCGCAAGCTGGTCGATATTCGGCGACCTGGCTAACGGATGGCCGTAGCAACCAAGTTCCGGTCGCAAGTCGTCGATCGCCAGAAATAACACGTTCACCTTCTTCGCCGCCGGTTCCGCAACACCGGCCCTCGTACCCAGGAGCGAAAACACGAGAGTCGTCAACATGATGTTGAAACAGGCGGTCACACAAGTATGCAGGACAGTTAGGCAGGTATTCATGATATCTCAATGATGACAGCTGATGTCGTTGTTTCGTGGCCTCAAACGTCGATCGACTCGGACGACAACCTCTCCAGCTGACCCCACGACCGCAGGGCGTTCTGTTTCGAAATTCGCATGGCCTCCACCGTTGCGATCCGTCATGGACGGCCTTGATACTGGTTGAAAACGAACAGCGAGTTCAAACGCCGCGTTCTGTTCCGGTTGGCTTCTCGTGCCCCTTCGGCTACTCACGATGCCGCAACGCAACCGCGTCGTCTCGCAATTGGTCGCATCGGCGGCGCAGTGAGGCCAATCGCTTTGTGTGCGCGTCACGGCCCGCGAGATTGTTCACCTCGTTTCCTTCGATCTCATGCGGAAATGCATCGTCAATTCCGTATTTGCCAATGAAGCCCGTGTGGTAGCCTGCCCGGCGGAGCAGCATCGGGTAACTCATCTCAAGCTGCTCGCGGCTGGGGATGCCTGTGTTGAAGTTGCAGCCGTGGGTGCGTTCGTATTGGCCGGTGAAGATCGACGCCCGGCTGGCCGCGCAGATCGAAGTGGTCACGAATCCGTTGGAGAACATCGTGCCTTCGCGAGCAAGCCGGTCCATCTCCGGAGTTTGTGCGATGGTGTTGCCCGCGCACGCCATCGCGTCCCACCGCTGGTCGTCGGTGAGCAGGATGAGGATATTTGGCCGTTGTGGCTGGGCGGCGCTTGTCATCGACGCCGACAGGACAAGAAGCAGGAAGATGGGTAGGTGATTCCTCAAACGTGCGCCCCTTCGATCGATTTCTACGCGGTTTCTGTTCATGACACGGCTCAGTTTAAGTTCCATAGATGCTGTTTACGTCCAAGTCACTAAAACGTATGCAACACTCTTCATATTATCCCCTTGACACCTGTGTGAAGTGGCGCCTGAAGACCGGACCAGTGGTTGCGGTGGATCTATTGGTCTGATACCTGAGGACGCGTTTCATTGTCATGCCTGGTATTGCTTGCGAGGTTTCATTTGATATCTGCCGTCTACTACAATAAGTACGTGGCGGAAAATTTCCACCCGAAATCGATAACGGCCTCGAAGTCGGGGCGTCCCATCTGAAGAACGCGTTTCAGCAAACATGGGCGTTGTTCTTGCCCCGCCACGCTGCTCCGCGTCGACGGCGTTTGCTGCGATTCTATTGGTGGAGAGACTTCGATGCAATCACTCTTCGTGGCTGTGCTGCTCTCGGTTGTGGCTCCTGCGGTAAATGCAGCCGATGAAAAGCCTGTTGGTAAGATCTGGTACGGCGTGATGGATGCGGGCGGCCGCGGATTTCGATTTCGCATCGAGCCAGTCCCTGATGCTGATGCGACGACGGCTCAACAGCTTGTCAGTCTGGATGAAGGTGGGCGGGGCTTTCCGCTTGATGACTTTCGCCAGGACGATTCGCAGCTGCAGTTCGGACTAAATATCTCGAAAGCCGAATACTCCGGGACGATTTCGGACGATGGCAGCGTGGTGACGGGCAAGTGGACGCAGCGAGGGAGAGACTTTGATTTGTCGTTCAGAAAAGTCGATGCGGCCCACACAGATCGTCCGTCGGAGGTCTGGTCGGGAGTAATGACCGCACTGTTCCAGAAACTCACCATGCGAATTCGTGTCTATAAGCGGGATGACGGCAGCGAAATTGTGTACCTCGACAGCGTCACGCAAAAGGCCGGGGGTTTTAAGGCGAAGCGGACGGTTGAGGGAAATGAGTGGACGATCGCCGTGGATTCGCTGGGTGGGTCGTTTAAAGGAACGAACAATAAGGAGAAATCTGAAGTGACAGGAAAGTGGACACAGGGAGGCGTTACGCTGGACCTGACGCTCTCTCCGGACACTTCTGAGAAGGACGAGATTGTGGAGGCGCCAGCGCGTCCTCAGACTCCAAAGCCGCCATTTCCGTATCTCGTCGAAGACGTGACGTTCACCAACGAAGCAGACGGTGTTAGACTCGCCGGCACGCTGACGGTACCGAAATCAGCCACGCCCTGTCCCGCGGCAATCCTGATTTCAGGTTCCGGACCTCAGGATCGTGATGAGAGTTTGCTCGACCACAAGCCCTTCTGGATCATTGCCGATCACCTGTCTCGGCACGGGATCGCGGTGTTGAGATTCGATGACCGCGGCACAGCGGCCTCGACAGGAAATTTCCAAACTGCCACCAGCGAAGACTTTTCCAGAGATGTCGAGGCGGCTTTCGAATACCTGAGGACGGATCCCCGGGTCGAAGAAGAAGCGACCGGTCTCATCGGTCATAGTGAAGGTGGCATCGTGGCTCCGATGGTGGCCGGACGACGAAGCGACGTGGCATTCGCGATTCTTCTGGCTGGTACAGGCGTAAACGGTCGAGAGATTCTGTTGTCACAGGGCCAGCTTATCCTTAAGGCACAGGGAGTCATCGATGAGGCTGCACTGAAGGCTCAACGAGACACGCAAGTAGCCCTGATCGACACGGTAATCAATGCCCCGGTTGACGCCACTCAGGACGAACTTGTAGCGTCCGCCATGCTGATTCTAGCTGACGTACTGCCAGCAGAAGCGCTGAAGGAAGAAACACTCAAACCAGCAGTGTCAGCCGGAATCGAACGAGTCAATAGCCAGTGGTTCCGGTTCTTCCTGACTCACGAACCAGGACCGGTCCTGGAAAAAGTGAAATGTCCGGTCCTCGCTCTCAACGGAGAAAAAGATGTGCAGGTTGAGCCTCAACTGAATCTTCCGGCCATTCGCGACGCTCTCAGGAAAGGCGGCAATACCCAATTCAAAACTGTCGAATTGCCGAGCCTCAACCATCTTTTTCAAACATGCAACACGGGGGGATTGAGCGAGTATCAGACAATCGAAGAAACCGTTTCCCCAATCGCACTGGAAACAATAACGAACTGGATCCATCAGAACACATTAGCCCCACCCAAGCCGGCAACACCGACGCCATCGCGAGCCAGGGAGATTCCATGACCGAACACATCGAGTGGCCGACAAAGACGCGCGACCTGCACAACCATCACTTTGACTCAACCGTCTGGGACGACCTTTCTTTTCGCGACGACGACATCGTTATCGCCACCTACGCCAAGGCCGGCACAACCTGGATGCAGCAGATCATCGGCCAGCTTCTTTTCGACGGCGATCCGGAGATCGAGGTTGCCGAAATGTCACCGTGGATCGATCTGCGCGTGCCGCCCAGGGAAGTGAAGCTGCCGGCGGTCGAGGCGCAGGCGCACCGGCGTTTCCTTAAGACGCATCTTCCCGTCGACGCGTTGCGGTTCTCGCCCACGGCTAAGTACCTTGCCATCTGCCGCGACGGGCGTGACGTTGTGTGGAGTTTGTATAACCATCACGCAGGCGCCAATCAGAAATGGTACGACGCGCTGAACAACACTCCTGGCCTCATCGGCCCTCCGATCGAGCCGCCGCCGGACGATATCCGAGAGTACTGGCACGACTGGTTTGCCCGCGACGGGTTTCCCTTTTGGTCGTTTTGGGAGAATATCCGAAGCTGGTGGGAGATTCGCGATCTGCCGAACGTGAAGCTCCTGCACTTCACAAATCTAAAACGCGACCTGGCAGGCGAGATTCGAGGCATCGCCGAGTTCCTCGAAATTCCAATCGACGAATCGCACTGGGACGCGATCCTCCAGCACTGTTCGTTCGCGTGGATGAAAGACAATGCGGCCAGGTGCGTCGCGGCCGGAGGAGCATTCTGGGACGCGGGAGCGCAGACGTTCATCAATAAGGGCGTCAACGGACGATGGAGTGACACCCTGACCGCGGAAGAGTCCGCCGAGTACGAGAAGCGGGCGGCCGCCGAGCTTGGCTCCCGGTGCGCGCATTGGCTCGCAACCGGTGAGGGTCTCGACTGAAAGGTCGCCCCAGGCCCGTCTGGCTCGGACATTGAAACGATCCATGTGTCGTGAGTTGACACAGACTTAAGCACGCCGCGAAAGCGGGAATCCAAACCATCCGTTTCATGATGAGGGACGGTCAGGCCTGCAGAAACACGTTGCGATAGGTTGCGTTGAATCGTGGCGAGCTGTTTCTCTTTAGGTGGCGGCGGTTTACTGCGTTTCCACGCTTTCCCTTTGCGAGGTCGGTCGAGAATTTCCGCTGGTTCGGTCACGTCGAACCAGCAGGACACGGGAGCGGTGTGTGCCCCGGCCGGGCCACGCACTCCCGCGATGCCCCGACCGGCCTGCTGTCCCCAACGGCCCCAACGTGCTAGAGTCAGTCTACAGCGTTTCACGCTGACTTGTGGCCGCGAAGGGCGTATTTCAATAGCAGTTTCGCTACTCCCACGAGCCAGTATCGTTCACGACAATAAGTAAATTGCTCTAGCCAATTGCATTGAACGCGGACGTCGCGAACAGTGTTGACCCGGCAACTGACTGCAGAAGACACACACTATGTCACAATACGCCAACTACGCTCTCGATTCGGATAGCTACGACACAACGAGAATTCCCATTGGTGTCGATACTATCCTGGCCAGTCTTGACCGGACACCAATTCCACTCAGCCAACAGGTATTGTTGGAGGCTGGCTGCGGGACAGGAAACTACCTGCATGCACTGTATCCCCACGTGGGCAGTCTTGCCGGTATCGATTTTAGCGAAGGCATGCTGACACAAGCGCGCAGGAAACTCGGCGAACAGGTTGGTCTGAGCTGCGGCAGCATTCTCGACATGGCATTCGAAGGCGAGAGTTTTGATGGCATTACGTGCAATCAGGTGATTCATCATCTCGAAGAAGGGCCGAGCGCGGCCGATGATCCTGCTGCGTGGAAGCCGTGCCATTTTCGGAATGTGACACAGTTCATCCAGGAGGCATATCGAGTCTTGCGACCGGGCGGTGCGTTCGTCATCAACGCGACATCACACGAGCAGTTCCGTGATGGCTATTGGTGGGCCGATTTGATTCCGGTCGCCGTGGCACGGCTAAGTTGCCGAATGCCTGACCTCGATCAACTTAAGCAGATACTCACGACAGCGGGATTCGACATCGAAGCAGTTTCGCCGGACCTGGACGGAATACTTCAAGGGCCATCGTATCTGGATCCCCAGGGCCCGCTTAGCGAAGCATGGCGAGCTGGTGACTCAACATGGTCGTTGACTTCCGACGCAGAACTTGACGATGCACGGCAGCGAGTCACACGGATGAATGCTGAAGGCACAATGCAAGCCTATCTTGACGAACGTGAGAAGAAGCGGTTGGCCATCGGACAAACGACATTTTTCTGTGGTCGCAAATAGACCACCCACCACTTGAGCAGTCGCATCCATGCTCTAGCAGGTCGATCATACTGGCATCCGTATGGTCGTGCTCCCAATTGGTGGTCGCAACCACGGCAGCAATCCCAACAAATCAGTTCAGGCACGCTTGCCGGAAGGACACGAAGCGGCGGCATCCCCGGCTGATGCCCGCCGTGCGACTACACAAACGGAAGAACTGACTGATCCGCACGGCTTGATGGATTGCACCGATATCCGGACTGGCTTTCATAGTGCTCATATGTCCCCATACGCCTGCCGAAACATCTCCCAACGAGAGTGGAACAACGCATTGAGACGTGATTGGACCGCACGAATTGTCGCGGGATTGCGAAGGTCGCAACGAATGTAGGAGCACAAGATGGGACGGGCCACACGCATTGCGATAATAATCATAACCTTCACCGCATGTCGCGGATTTGGTGAGGAGTCGTACAACTGGTCCAGTCGGCTCAGACTGAACAGTCTCGGCCGGAACTTCATCGTAAACGCATGCGACAGGTTGTCCCCTTCAGGCTTATTGAATGTTGCCGTCTCCCCACAGTTGGAGACTGAAACACTAAGTCGCTCGACATCAGTCCGCACACTGTTTGCTGCCCTGAGGTCCGAAGATCCCTTGCCGCAGACGTTTCAGACAAGCTTCCCGTCCCAAACCGTAAAACGAGAATACTGTCGACCCAACTCTTAGTGCGACTGCGACACCTTCTACGCTTCGATCAATCTTGGGCTTTCGCAGACCAATGGACGCAGCAGCGGAAGCGGCGTCGCTGAAGTTGTAGACGTTGGCGTCTTTGCATTCGGCAACAGCGGAAGTTCGAACTACAACCAATACCTGCTTGGCGGCGCTGTCGGCAAGTACATCCCGGTTTGCCTCTGTGGGAAAAAAATGAGATTGCGGGCGGAAGTCGAGGGAATCGACCGATACGATTTTAACTTTGTCACGAACGGCTTTCCCGGAGTCGTCCCGGCTGCTCCGACACCTCGGTTCTACGCCGTCCATGTCGACGACGTCTGGACAGTCTCTGGCAACCTATGGCTTGATATTCCGGTTGCTGACGACATCGACATATACACGGGATTTGGTCTCGGAGCATCCGGATTTGACGCTTCAGTCACCGACACCTTTGTCACCGGATTCTCACGCAACACTGAGTTTTCCTACAAATTGGGCGCCGGCATTGGGCTGAAAATGACCCGCGATGTCGTGCTCGATTTTGGTTGGCGCTTTGTCGACCTTGGTCAGACGAATGTGAATCTGTCGACGATCGCAGGGGGCGCTCCGGCCGGCAACTATGAGCTGGATCTGCACTCCAACGAATTCGTTGTGCAGTGCGGATTGACCTGTTCTGAGACCCATAGCGGCTGTTACGCAGCGGACTCCAACTTCCATCCGTCCCTCCCTGCAGCTCGGTCGCAACTGTCGCTCGTCAGTAAGCGACAGTGCCGCGATACGGTTGTGCTGTCGTTCGACAGGCAGTCTCTCCATTCCGGTCTGCCTCCTCTTCGAGCATCGATTCGGGGATACCGTCCTTCAATGCTCTGGTCCAGCGATGGAACGTCGATCTTGAAATGTCTTCCTGCAGACAGAAGACGTCGATACTCAGTCCGCAGGTATACGAATAGTTGAGAAATCTGGCGGCCGCCCGTATGGCCAGCGAGAATCCGGGGCAGACGTTACAAGACACGGCGCTGGTACATGAGGCCTACTTGCGGCTTGTTGACGTCGAAAAGGCTCAGCACTGGGATTCCCGCGGGCACTTCTTTGCCGCCGCTGCGGAGGTGATGCAACGCATTCTTGTCGAACGAGCCCGCCGTAAGAAACAGCCTCATCGTGGCGGCGAGCACGTGCAATTGCAATTGAGCGAGGCCGAACTCGCTGTCTCAAGCCCACCAAACGATCTACTGGCACTTGACGAAGCTCTCGACCGTCTCGAAGCACACGACCAAATCGCCGCGCAAGCCGTCAATCTTCGCTATTGTGAATTCCACCAGCGATTCTTCATTCAGGAATTGGATTGATAAGTCACGTTCCTGCACAGTCGGCGCGCGTCCCGATGCCAGGTGGTAGGCACGTTCCACCATCCGATTGACGTCTCCGTCGTGTTCACGAGTCAATCGATCTGCGTATGCACGGGCCACGTCGTTTGCGAACCTGCCCTTCAGCAGTTCGAGTGCCTGCGGCGCGTGTGTGCTGGCTCACACGCTGGCGGCGAGAACCTGTATTTGCGAGCCGTTGCGGGCTGAAGAAACAGTGATAGAATATCCGCCCGCAGCCTCGCCGCCACCAGGACCGGGCCATCTTCGGCGGTCAATTCGAACGACCGCACGGAGAGCGTTGCCCCGCTTCCCCTGATCGGTGCAGAATGCGCGACTACTGGATCTTTGGTTCTCCGGAACATTCTTACACACCTGAAATTCCACGCCCCCCATGACTGAAATTATCGAAGGAAGCATTTACGACTTTCCAAAATATTACGACCTGCTGTTTGGCTCAGACTGGAAGGCGGAATTTCGTTTTCTGCAGGCCGCTTTTCCAAAGCACGCTGGTTGCAACGTCGAACGTGTTTTTGAACCGGCCTGCGGCACGGGCAGACTGCTGATCAAGCTGGCTCAGTCGGGTTACGACGTCGGCGGCAACGATCTGAACGAAAAATCAATCGATTTCTGCAACGATCGGCTGCAGCGCTTCAAGCATCCTCGCAGTACGTTTGTTGGCGACATGTCTGATTTCAAGGTTAAGAAGAAGTTCCACGCTGCGTTCAATCTGATCAACACGTTCCGACATCTGCCGACCGAGGCTACAGCGGAATCACATCTGCATTGCATGGCGGCTGCGTTGAAGAAGGGCGGTCTGTATATTCTGGGACTGCACCTGGAACCCACCGAAGCTCCGCGCATGGAGGAGGAAGCCTGGTCGGCTCGACGTGGCAACCTGGCGATCACGTCGTATATGTGGTCCAAAGGCATTGACCGCAGGAACCGCCAGGAGCACCTGGGAATCACTCTGGATATTTACACACCCACGTCACACCGACGCATCGTCGACCACATGGATTATCGCACGTATAAGTACGCGCAATTCAAATCGCTGCTGAGGAAGGTGCCCGAATTTGAAGTCGCCGAAGTCTATGACTTCAGCTACGATATCGATCAGCCGCACAGGATTACCGGAACGTCTGAAGACGTGGTGTTTGTTCTTCGAAAAATCTGATGCCACAGCGACGTGCGGTTCTTTCCTGCCTTGCTGGAAATCGTCAACGGGGCGCACACAATTCTCGATATCAAAGACGACCGACAGTGCAACGTTCTCTGCGCGAAGAACGTCCTGGGCAGGTCATCGGCTCTGTCCATTAGGAACAGAGTCCCGCCAGATGAAGCTGGGCTAACCCACAGGCCCCTGCGACCCCGCGACTTCCGTCTCTGTCAGCTGCGACAGCATGTCTGACAGGACGTTGTGTCCGCCCAGTGTTGCTCGACAACGCCGACTAACCCGCAGCATCCCGCCATCGTTGAGGCACCGTTGCCAACAGTCGGGTAAACCATTCCACGGCGAACTGCCTCGGAGCGTCATCATTGGGCGAATCCGGTGTGATTCGAAGGCGCTGACCCACTCCAGCGGAGTTTCGTCGCGTGGGTGAAAGACGTCCTTGCGGTTGCCGAAGATGGCATTCAGCGGCAGAAGCATGTTGATACGCAGGCGAAGAGCATCGTCCAGACAGTCGTACAGGCCGTCCCGAACGATTCTTTGTGCGTGGTTATAGATATGTCGTTCTCGGCTACCCGGTGCGACAATGACAGCGTGAGCTTTAAGTTCGGCGGCCAGCTCCAGTGCTCGACGAGTGTCGTCGACCGCAGCTTTGTAGCTACGTCCCAGCGAACCTGTAAACCCGCCAGCAAAGCCGACAGTGCATATGCCCAGTCCGGAATCATCCAACACTGCTTTTAATCGTGCCGGGCCGATCCGCATCGCACGCTGACGTCGGACGCTGACAAGGTCAACCCGTCGACGCTCCAGTTGCCTGGCCTCCCTGACCAGCTCAGCAAAATCTCGTGCCTGAAGCAGCTCTGCTGTGTCTACGGTGACATTTGTTACCCCTGGCTGCCGATTTGCGGAATTCTGTTCGAGCAGTACGTCCATGTGACTCTTACTCAGCGGTAACGGTCAACGAAGAAATGAGGATGAGGATGAGGAAGGTTAAAGATTGCGAGCGATGCTGCAACAGTAATCGCGAGATTTTATTTCCAGAAAATGCCCAACGCGTTGTATTGAGTGAAAGGATGTCACATCTTGTTGCGTCCGACATAACGATGCACCGGATGCTGGGGACCGGCACGAGGTAAGACAAACCAGAACACAGTTGCGCTCGCATGCGTTGGTATCAGACAGGGCTCGGGTGTACACTACCTGGACGGTAGATTGTTGATTGAAACATTGATGAGCCCCGCCGTGGCACCAACATCAAACGCCAGGAGAACAAGATTGCCGGCCGCAGATGACAGTCAGACTGTTCTTGCCGATCCCGAACGCTGGGTCGATGGGTACGGTGATTATCTGTATCGCTACGCGTGGTCACGGCTGCGTGACGAAACTGCTGCAGACGAAGTCGTGCAGGAAACGTTTTTGGCGGGAATTCGATTTCAGGATCGATATACCGGCGAAGGTGCAGAACGAGCATGGTTACTGGGAATTCTTAAGAGAAAACTCATCGACTACATCCGTATGCGAAACCGATACGATCGCGACGGTTCGTATGAAGACACCAACGATCCTTCTGCACAGTTGTTTGACCAGAAGGGAAACTGGCGAGCAGATTCATTTGCTGCTGACACACCTGATGGCCAGCTGGAATCAAAAGAAATCTGGGATGTGGTTCAGAAATGCCTGCAGCACATTCCCAAGGGGCAGGCGGACGTTTTTCTGTTAAGTGTCATGGAGGAAATGGATTCTGACCAGATCTGCAGCGAGCTGGACATTTCTCCTTCCAATCTGTGGGTGCGACTGCACAGGGCGCGCCTGGCGCTGGCTAAGTGTGTGGGCGCACGCTGGTTTCAGGACGAAGGAGTGACTCAGCATGCCTAACGACCGCAGCACGTCCGAGTTAATCTCAAAATCACTGTCCGGGCAGCTAAACCGTGAACAGCAGACCGCCGTCGACGACGAACTGGAGACAAACCAGCAGTCACGGCACTTCGCAAGAATATCGAAGATGATCCATGACTCGCTGTCGGACGTGGCGCAGCGGTCAGTGGCCGGCGACGAAGAGATCGCGCCCGGACTTTCGCAGGAATCTAAGCTGCGAATGAAGCAGTCGCTGCGGAGTGAACAGAGCCGTCTGAGTCATTCGGCGCTGGGCGCGACGGTGACCGCAGATGCCACCACGCAGTCCACGGACGCAGGATCGTGGGGGCCATCAACGGCTCCGGGCGATTCTCCGCAGCAGCGGAGAATGGCCAGTCGCTTCACACTGTTGAAAAAGATCGGCGAAGGAGGACTGGGCAGCGTCTGGCTGGCGCGCGACGAAATGGCCAAACGCACGGTGGCGTTGAAGGAAATGAATCCCGATGCTGCCGAATTCCCGCGGGCGTGGGAGCGATTCCATCGCGAAGCTGAAATTACAGCTCACCTGGAACACCCGAACATTGTGCCGCTGTACCAGTTTGGTTCTGACACACAGTCCAGCCAGCCTTTCTACGCGATGCGTTTTGTCGGCAAACGGACTCTGGTGGATGCGATCGAGGATTACCACGACCGTCGCAAAGCTGGTGAAGACGTCGCCATGGACCTGCACCGGCTGCTGACAGCCTTTATCGGTGTCTGCCAGGCAATCGCGTATGCTCACTCACGCGGCGTGATTCATCGCGACCTGAAACCGGAGAACGTTGCGCTGGACAACTTCGGGCAGGTTGTCGTGCTGGACTGGGGGCTGGCCAAAATCTCTGATGAATACGAATCAGAGAGCCTGTTGTCCGGTAACTCAGTCACTTCCGACAGTGCGATCGGAAAGACTCTGGCCGGAGAAGTCATCGGCACGCCGCTGTACATGGCTCCCGAGCAGGCGGCAGGAAATCTTGAAGATGTTGACCGGCGAACCGACGTGTACGGGCTGGGAGCGATTTTGTTTGCGATGCTGACGGGTTCTGCATTGCATCAGAAAACCAGCGTGGAAGAAGAGCATTCTATTCCCATTGCGGAACTGTTGCAGAAGATTGCAACAGAACCATCACCGCAGCCCCGAGACGTGGCGTCAGGAATTCCTGCCGATCTGGAAGCAATCTGCGTGACGGCCACACAGTTTAAGGCTCACTCCCGTTATCAGACGGCGATAGAGGTTTCGGACGCCGTGCAAAGATGGATGGCAGGACGCAGTGAACGCCGACAGGATTATGCGAACAGCCGCAGCGAAGGTCGGGAACTGCGAACGTCCGTGATGTCGTCCGTGCGGGATCTCGAACGCAACGTGCGGTTCATGTCCAGTCTGCCTCCGATTCAGGGTATCGTTGACGTGCTGTCCGGACGCGAGGGCGACGAACTCACAACCTGGAGAGAACGACTCGGCGTCATCTTTCGCGGACTACTCAGTACAAACAGTGACTTCTGTTCAGTCTCGTTTGCCCGGGCCCAGGACGATGAATTCAAGGAATTGATTCGTATCGAACGCCAGGCGACAGACGTTTCCAATGTACGTTCCATCCCGGCCAGCCGACTTTCTTCCGGACCGTTAACCGACTGCATGAAGCTGGCACTGGACAGCAACCCGGACGAGGTACACGTGGCGCTGTCGTCGGAATGCCCGGACGAACGCAACGCAGACACCAGGCAGCCAAATCGACTGGCAGCGGGAGTCCCCGTCTTTGACGCGGTGACGGAAGAACTGTTCGGCTTCGTACGGATCGAAGCAGATCTTGATCGCCTGATCGAGAGTCAGCTGCGCGATCGATTTCAGGCCACCAGTCGTCTGTTTGTATTGGATAACGATTGTCGGATTCTGCTGCAGGTGAAACGCGATGGAGGCAGAGTTCGCGAGAACGACGGAAAGCCCATCAGTTCCATCACGCCGTGCTGGTCCGAGATTCTGGACCCGTTGAAGACACGCGGTGAATTCATCGACGAACAGGATCACGCCGTCTACGCCACTCGTATCGACCTTGTGCCCGGGCGATATTCACTCGCTCTGGCACTGTGTCTCGGCTGCGAGTAGTCTGCCTGAAACTCACGTGCGTGCAATCGGCACGATCGTCGTACGATTTCGACATCAACCTCAGACAGGATCAGCACCTTCGCACCTATACATAGACCAGACAACGTGCGGCGGAGCCGCAAAAGCACGTAGCCGTGGGTGAAACCCACGGAAGAAGAAAGACAAAACATTGTCCAGGCCGTGAAGCGGCCGCATCGATCGTCGATGAAAATGCTGTCGCCGTTTCACGGCTTTCCTGTTCATGTTGTTCTCATACCGCGGGTTGACACCGGCGGCTAAGCGCTGCAGTCGCGTTCGCGACTAACAACACCCAATATTCTCAAGAACTTGTGTATAACTAACGGGAGCAACAACTTGACGCTTCATCATTTCCTGATTGCCTTCTCAGTTCTGTCGCTCTGCCTGTCTGCGGAAGCCTCCGATGCCGATGGATTATCCGCCGGACAGGGAATTATGGTTGGCGAAGTCACGAGCTCGTCCGCCAATATTCAGGTGCGTCTGACTCAGGGCACGAAACTGATTGATCGTGACCTTGCCGGAACAGCTGGGATTGTTCGGTTTTCGCTGCAGCCAACGACTGTTCCGCGCGTGACTTTGATTAAGACTGTTTCGGCCACCGCCGATCGGGATTTTATCGCTCGAGCGACCTTCTCCGGCCTGTTGCCCGGCACGAAATACATTTGCCGCACAAAGATCGGGAAGTCAAAGGCTCAACTGACGGACGGACCCACGTCCACGTTCAGCACGCATCCCGGAAAGAACGCTGCCGCAGCGGTCAGGTTTGTCGTTGTGACCGGCATGAACTATGCCAAGTTCCACGGCGACCATCGCATCGACCGCAAGCAGCATTTGCTTGAGAACAACACTGATCTGCCCAGGCCGTATACCGGCCCCGACAAACATCTCGGCTATCCGTCGCTGGCTTCCATCCTGAAGCTGCAGCCCGACTTCTTTATAGGAACCGGGGACAACGTGTATTACGACACACCGGACAAGCCGCGAGCAGAATCGATTCCTGAACTGCGACAAAAGTGGCACGAACAATTTGTGCAGCCGCGTTATCGCGATCTGTTTGCCGCCGTTCCCACATACTGGATGGTTGATGATCACGACTACCGCATCGACGACGGCGACAACAGCGGTGACTATAAGCCCACGCCGGCAGAAGGACGCCGAATGATGCTGGAACAACTTCCCATCGCTGCTGCCGACGCCCCGAATGCAAGGACATACCGGACTCATCGAACTTCGCGAGACCTGCAGATCTGGTTTCCAGAGAACCGCATGTACCGATCCGACAATGCAGCGCCGGACGGGCCGAACAAAACAATCTGGGGTCCAGAGCAGAAGGCATGGCTAAAGACCACGCTGGCTGCCAGCGACGCGAAATTCAAACTGCTGATCTCACCGACTCCCATGATTGGCCCGGACGATCTGCGGAAGACAGACAACCATTGCGACATCGGCGGCTTTCGACACGAACGGGATGAATTCTTTGCATGGCTGAAGAAGTCGAATATCAAAAACTTCTACATCATCTGCGGCGACCGGCACTGGCAGTACCATTCTGTGGCCCCCGGCGGATTCGAAGAATTCAGCTGCGGCGCCCTGGTCGATGCGAACTCACGGCTGGGCCGCAAACCAGGCGACCCGGAATCTACCGATGCTGAGGCCACGATTAAGCAACCGTACTACCAGACGCCGCGGTCCGGCGGGTTCCTGATGGTACATTCCAGCGGTGTCGGAACGCTCCGTTTTATCTGGCACGACGAACGAGGCGTCGTGCTGCATCAGCATGAGAAGAAGTAGGATTCGATCGTATACTCTGTTTCGGCATACAAGCACACCAAATACAAGCACACCAAATACAAGCACACCAAATAAGTGGGTAAGGAAGTGGCAGAGCCACTCCCTCCCCGTTATCGCAATGAGGTTGATTCCTCATATTTGCCGCCGTGCGTCTTTCTCGCAGCGGGCGGTTCCGCGGAAACAGCTCCGATTAGGAGAACGTCACGGTCCGGCTACATTTCGGATTCGGAGGTCGCTCAGGAAAAGTAAGC
>JAAERP010000403.1 GCA_024230215.1 Fuerstiella sp.
GCAGTGCTCTTCTTCGCAGTGCTCTTCTTCGCAGTGCTCTTCTTGGCAGTGCTCTTCTTGGCAGTGCTCTTCTTGGCAGTGCTCTTCTTGGCAGTGCTCTTCTTCGCAGCCTTCTTTGCCGCAGTCGTGCGATCCGAGACGGCCTTACGGGCGCCAGAGACTAGAGCCTTGAAGTCTGCACTCGGCCGGAACTTCGGGACACGAGTCGCTTTGATTCGAATGGTTTCACCAGTCTGTGGGTTACGAGCTTTACGAGCTTCGCGCTTTACGCTGTCAAAAACTCCTAGTCCGGACAAGCGAACTTCTTCGCCGCGAGAAACAGCGTGCCGAATCTCGTCGAGCACTCCGTTCAGTGCTTTGTTGGCTTCTGCTTTATTTGTTTCCAGGCGGGCTGCCAGGTTTTCAATGAACTCTGCCCTGTTCACGAGAGTGCACTCCTTCATCAAGTTTGGTCGTTATTCGACTGACCTGACGCTAGTGCTTGTCGCAACGCTTGACCATAGGCACCACGAAAAAAAGACAAGAAACCTGCTACTTGACCCCAATTGACGACTGAAATTGCCCTAAAACGCCAAGTTTTCTTGGGTTTTCAGATGTGACTGCTGTTTCAGCGTCACACAGTAGTGGGTTTAAATCCGGGCCGATTTCGTTCGAAAGAATCGATTTCCTCAGCTTGCGACAAACTAATTCCGATGTCGTCCAAACCTTGCAGCATGCGATGTCGCACGTGGCCATCCACGACAAATTCAGCTTCAAGATCTCCGGCTCTTATCTTAAGTTCGATCAGATCGATTTCGATTTCAGCAGTGGGATCGTTCTCGACTAGTTCCCAAAGCCGTTCGACAACTTCAGCTTCAACTAACGCAGGCAACAGACCGCTCTTCCCAGCGTTACCTCTAAAGATGTCCGCGAATCGCGATGAGATGACAACTTCGAAACCGTAGTCCTGTAACGCCCACACCGCATGCTCTCTTGATGACCCCGTACCGAAGTCGGGACCGGCGATGAGGACAGTAGCCTCGGCATGCTGATCTTGATTCAGCACGAACTCGGGATCTTGCCGCCACGAAGAAAACAGTCCATCAGCGAAACCAGATCTCGTTATCCGCTTCAAGTATTCCGCTGGAATAATTTGATCCGTATCGACATTGCTGCGTCGTAGTGGAGCCCCGGTGCCGTTGTGCACAGTGAACTTTTCCATATCGTCAGTCCTTTCAGCTCAAGTCCGCCGGCGATGCGAGTTTTCCGGAGACGGCCGTAGCAGCCGCTACCTGTGGTGAGACGAGGTGGGTACGTCCACCAGGTCCCTGCCTACCTTCGAAGTTCCGGTTGGACGTCGAGGCGGCACGCTGTCCTGGACGGAGTTTGTCGGGATTCATCGCAAGGCACATCGAGCAACCGGCATTTCGCCAGTCAGCACCCGCACGTTCAAATACGTCGACAAGTCCTTCTTGTTCAGCTTGCAATCCCACGCGCACTGATCCAGGAACGACATACATGTGAACGCCATCTGCAA
>JAAERP010000404.1 GCA_024230215.1 Fuerstiella sp.
AGGTCGGCAGACACTCGATTTTGTGACGGATGCGAATGTGTCTGAAGTCACCGTCTTTCTTCAGGCGTATCGTCAACAAACAGCACCGGTCGTCATTGACGACATTCGCCTGGAGGCTACAAACGGCACACCGGCACCAGAACCTGTCAATCCACCACCAACAGACACAAGTCCGCCAGATGTAGCGCCACCAGATGTGTCGCCGCCAGATACAACCCCTCCAGAAGATCTTCCTCCTCGTGTTGATGGTAATTTCGTCCGCAATGCCGACTTCTCAACTGGCGACCTCTCTGGCTGGCAGTCTTCAGGGCCTGCAGGTGCAGCAACACTCAGTGAAGGCATTCTGAAACTGGCTGCCACGCAGGAAGATACAGTCCGCGTCGAACAGCGTATTACAGGACTCAAACCACAGACTCGTTACAGCTTTACTGTGAAACTCCGCTCCCTCGAGGGGGCATGGGCATCGTTTGGCGTCGATGCAGGCACGCAGTACGCCAAGACAAACTCTGC
>JAAERP010000405.1 GCA_024230215.1 Fuerstiella sp.
GAATCGACGCGAGTCTGGCGATCGACGCCGGTGTGATCGTCAAGCTTGAAGGTTCACGGATTCAGACAGGCTTCGGCGCTCAGTTGATCGCGGAAGGTCAGGCGGGTCGGGAAATCATCTTTACGTCCCGTCTGGATGACAAGTACGGGGCCGGTGGCACTTTTGACACCAATGATGACGGCGATCTTGTCGGACGGCTGCAGACGTTGTTCTTTGACGACTTCAGTAGCGGCACACTGGATCCCCTGAGGTGGTCAACGGCAGACACGAGTGCTGACGGTCAAGCAATCAATTCGGATGGATTCAACGAACCTTCAGAGCCGCTGAGTCTTAACATGTTCAGCGATGCATCTGTTAATGCCAGTCTTCGCAGGGTGCAGTCCGAAACAATCGATCTGTCGGGGGAGGTCAGGGCTACCCTCGAGTTCTCGTTCCAGCGTACGGGGGGCGGAGAATCACCGGAGGCCGGTGACGACCTGTTTGTTGAGTTCCGCGATGCGGCTGGAAACTGGGTTGAAATTGACAGGCAGCTGGGCACCGGGCCCGACATGGTCAACTTTGAACGTATTGTGGTGGACCTTCCGGCGATAGCTCTTCACGCGAATTTCGCTTTCCGTTTCCGGCACAGCGGCGTCGATGTGTCTGCCGTCGATGGTGACGACTACTTTATTGACGACGTCCTGATCAGGCAGGGTCGCACGGCTGCGGCCCCCGAGGCCGGCGACTGGGGCGGCATCTATATCGGACATACGGGGTCGATCAGCGTTGATCAGGCACTGATTACGCACGCCGGTGGAGTGATACCACTGGAAAGTGATTTCGCGGGGTTCAACCCCATTGAAATTCATCAGGCCAAAGGACGTATCCGGAATACAGTCTTTGAAAATAATGCCGAGGGTCTGGGTGGAACGGCTCCAGGCAATCGTTTCGATCTGTTACCTCACTCGACCGGCACAATTTTTGTCCGTGGTTCTCAGCCGGTCATCATCGACAATATCTTCCGGGATAACTCAGGGCCGGTCATCAACATCAATACGAATGCGCTGAATTCGGACATCGTGACCGATCCGGGGCGATCCACAGGGGCGGTAGATCGTGAGGCGGGTTACATCGACAATCAGGGACCACTGGTCCGTGACAACACTCTGGGCCGTAATGAGATCAACGGCATGCTGGTGCGGGGTGAGACACTTACGACCCAGAGCGTCTGGGATGATACGGACATGGTGCATGTCCTGCAGAACGAAGTGTACATTCCA
>JAAERP010000406.1 GCA_024230215.1 Fuerstiella sp.
TAATCGACAGATTACCCGTGGTCATCGTCAGCTTCACGTCATCCGCACTGGTGGTGATGCCCGTGACAGTCATGCCGTCCACCGTAACACTTCCGACCGCGGCCCCATCCGCATCGGTGAACAGCGTCTCACCGCCGTTGTCCGCTGCCAGTGTGTCAACATCGTTGGCCGAGTTCAGTGTTGTCGTGCCGTCCACCATCAAAGCCAGACCGGCCGCTGTGATCGTCGCCGTCTGAGTCACGTTACCCGTGACATCAAGAAACAGGTCGCCGCTCCCCAGACTGACGGCATTTACGCTAAGGTCGTTATCCGCCGTAACCTTAACGTCCATTCCAGTACCGTTTGTCGCACCGTTTCCGCCAACTGTGGTAACGGCTGCATTGAGTGTGACATTGTGCGTGTCATCACTTCCTGCGTCAGCGGCAAGAATGTTGATACTGGCGCCGTTACCACCAGTACTGACGCCTCCCCCGGTTGCAGTTCCGCCCGAGGAATCGATGACAGCAACTGCAATCGAGCCATCCAGTGTATTGATATCAATTTGTCCACCAGCACTTGCCGTAGCTGCAGCTACTGAATGATCTGCTCCGGACGTGTCGATCATACCTAACAGATTGACACCGGCTCCGGCATTAATCTGGACAGAACCGCTTGCTGTCCCTGAATCAGCCGTGGCCGTGGTGGTAATTGATCCTGCCACCATACTTGAGACTGACGATTCTGCGTTGAAGTCGACATTTCCACCGCCTGTACTCACAGAGGTATCGACTGCGATTGTCTCAGCGTCAACGGTCAAATCTCCGCCAAGTGTGTTCATGGGGTTGGACTCAAAAGTAACGATATTGTCGTCCGTCGCATCATCATCCTGAATTGCCACGTCAGCACTAAACAATGAATCCAGTCCCTGCACTGAGATTTCCTTCAACCCGGTACCATCCTTGATGGTCAGAGAATTGGACGGGGTTGCAAACGTCGTGACTTCGAATGCGCCATTGATCTGCGAGAATCCATTTCCAGCCGTACCGTCATCGCTCAGGACGACGGTGTTATCCACACCACTCGGCAGCGTAATGATCAGATCCGCGGCCGTACCTCCCAGAGTCAGCGGTTCAATCTCGGAGAATGTAATTGTTCCCAGCCCATCAAGGACAAGATTACCGGCTTCGGGTCCCGTGTGATTGACGTTCAGTGACGCTACATTGTAGCCCGTTACGGTAAGTGAATCGTTGTCGCCATGACCGGGATCTTCACCCGCAGTGAAACTAATTCCACCAGTCGGAACAAAGTCGAGACCATCCAGGTCCAGGGTGACGCTGTCAGTAGTGGCGTCTTCGCCTTGAATCAGTAGAACATTTGATGCGTCCAGGACCGCACCACCATCGCTGAGCGCATCATGATCGATCGTGAGTGTTTTGGAATCTGCGCTCAGGTCATATCGGGACATGTCGAGTGCGCCGTCGATGGTCCAGGTGCCGCTGTCCAAAACAAGATCCACCGTCTGTTCATTCCCGGCCCCCACATCCTGCATTCCTCCGTCCTGAACGGTCAGAGATTCCCCGCCGACCAGATCAATTCCGGTAGCAAGGGCCAGACTCGCATTCAGCACGCGGCGATCTTCCAACTGCATAAGCCGAAGGTGCCGGACACTTTCCCGTTTGACACTTTTATTCGGCGAAAACAGACGGCGAAGTCGTGCCACAAATGACGTAGTAGTCATGTGTACATGTTCCTCAGCGGTGGTCCGGTTGGTTGGAAATTGCAGACAGCACAGTGTTTCTGACCATTAACTTCGGAACATTCGTTTCTTTGTAATCAGCTGACGGGTAAGCGAGGACAAAGAAACTTCATCTTAGTCCATTTCCTGTTGAAGTTTGCGGATTACAACAGTTAGAAGGAGTGCGCACGATAAGTTCGCCGGAAATTAGATGATATCGCTTGAAAGTACCTGACAGTCATGTTTCCCGAATGGCTGAGCCGCATGAATCCCGAAAGCTGAGATAGGTGTAATTTCGCACGAAGCGAAACCAATACGCTCCGAATTGGAATCATAAGCATGACTAATCCACGGATGTTTCCCATTGCGGCCCTCGTGGCCTGTTCTTTTGTGGTTCAGGGAATCGCAGATGACGGCAGGCACGAAACCCGACTTTCGGCGGTCAGGCCTGACGTCGCGGATATAACAAAGCGGTCGTCCTGCGGAGCTCCAGGGAATTCAGAAACACACTCAGTCGCTTCAAACGGAAACCTGAAACATTCGGGTTCCCACACAAACGCGCCAGATGAGTGCACAAAGTCAAAGACTCTCGCAGACAACGTGACTGCAGAAGTACGTATCGCTGAATTTACGTACATATCGCGCATCCCTGCTGTACGAAAGGCGGGCATCGCCAGCGTCAGTCCTCTGACGGCTACCGGACCCGCTGCATCCTCTCACGAGGCGGTTGCTGAGAGCCCGCTGTCGGGGCCCATTGGAAATTCGACAGATGTCGGAGTATGCGAACGTGCAAAAGTGTCCATTCTTCCATCCATTCCGGCAGTTGTTGCTCCCCTGTGGTCGAAGGGCGCTCAAAAGGTATCAGCCCTGAAGGCAGCGGATGTTGCAACAAAGCACGTAGATACTAAGAAACATTCACCATCAATGCGGTGGACAAAGGTAGCGAAAAAAATAACCACAGCGAAGAATCTGGCTCCGCGAATCGTGACACAAAGTCGAGCCGCGATCGCCCCCGTTTCATACTCTCCGCGCGGCCTGACATCCGGACGACTTCCTGGGGATGCCGAAACGTCGCCGGCCCCACTGCTGTGCACGCCCGATCAGTTGAGTCCAACATCTCCAATCGCGGACGAAAAATCTCTGATCACGACAACAGAGTCAAAGACGGTCCCGCCACAGACTGATCGGAAGAACGCCTCAGAACAAAACGTGGCTCATTCTTCTGCATCGTACATTGATGATTTAAAGTCGCTGGTCAGAGAGGACAAGAAGGCTGACAAAAAGGCTGACACCACAGGTAATTACCTGACGGACCTGAACCAACTGCTGGGCAGCCAAACCCCGTGGATCATCGCCAGAGGTGCCGTAACGGATCTTACACCAGGTGAACCACTGCCAAAGGATTACGTTGCCACGAAAACATATGTGAACGACCTGCAAAAGCTGATTGGCCCGGCGCAGGCTGGCGCACCTCGCCCCGACGGAAGGGCGCTCATTTCGTATTCAGCGTATCCGCAGGATGCTGCTTCACAATACGAGATTCCACCGGAAGAACCATGTACAACATCGGGCGACAGGTCAGTGACCGGACTTTTCCAACCGGTGAAGGGTATTGATGTCCATGGATACAGCACACAGCCACCAAAGGAACGGTTAGAGCGACGACCTGAAAACGAGCAGGACCCCTCGATTCCACTGGCGTGCGACTTCCTTGAAAAGGAAATGCCGGGATATTATGCGACTCAAGGCTACGGCTACCGTCGGGCGCCACGCAACACTTACAAATTCTACCATCACCCGCTGTACTTTGAAGACCCGAATCAGGAACGATGCGGTCAGTCAAAGGGTTGCCTGACAACGGCCTGCTCGGCCGTTCATTTCACCACGATGATAGCGCTCACCCCGTACCTGACCACTGTTGATCATCCGCAAGACTGTGTGCAAGCGTTGCCGGACTGCCGAACATGTCAGTCGTTTGGGACCGATTCCTGCTTTCCGCGATGGTCGTGGAAAGCCGCAGCTGTTCAAACGGCTGCTGTTACCGGATTGGTCTTTATCATACCGTAAGCTCAAGGTATTGCTTCGCAGACAAAGCTTAGTGATTGTGGCGGCTGGGTCGTGATCACCGACGATCACAGGGCCCGGACTCTGTGGACGCCGTGATATGCCACTATGGTTCGGGGCAGAATGCAGCTGTGTCACAGTTCAAAGGCAAAGGTGTGTGACAGGATTCTCAAACACCTTGCCGCCAGTGACTTTGGCTGGCAGCGAATGCGGGCAAAGCCCGTCGAATACAACGGTGGCGTATTCTGACCGTCACTGTGGTTCACCCGTACCTGAGCAGTAAAGATCGTGTCTGTAAATTCGCCTGTGGGCCCTGCGGTTGCCGGTATACCGGTAGCTGTGATTTCCGGTGGAGCCAATAATTCAGGTGCATGGCTGAGCTGAGTGACAGTTCCGCTCATCGATTCTCCGGGCAGCGAGTTGCAGCTCAACTCCACCGGGGCATCGATTTCCACCAACTCGACATCCTGCTGCAGCACGAACATCATGGCGCGGAGTCGGTCAGGAGAACCGACCAGACAAAACAACGTTTGTTCAGACAGCCATGTTGACTTGTTTATTGCGTCTAACGGTGTGCCGCTCCAGTAGGTCTGCTCCAGACCGGAAGCATTTGTGGACGGTCTGTTTCTTGGAGCGTATACAATACCTGCAGACGGGCTTCTCAGAGTCAGTCGGCCGGCTTTACTCTTCAGTGTCTCCAGCCGCGTCCTTGAACTCTCGACCGCTGTTTTTGCAGCTGGTATCGCTGCTGCGGACGTTTCGGACGTGGAACGAGTTCCTTTCAGGTGAGCCACCCGAGCGACCCGTAGTTTCAGCTCTCCTTCAACCTGCGCGATGTCCAGCTGAAGTTCGGCATTCGTGAGGGTCGCCAGTTCCTGCCCTTCGTCCACACGTTCACCGGCGATGACAGCGGAGCTCACATAGCCAGGCGCAGTAACATATACGGGCGAACTCAACCCCGGAGAAAACGTAAACGGCACCTCAATTGAATAGGGCAGCGGCCACAAAAGTACAAGTCCGAGACCTGCCACGAAAACGGAAAAACCAACGGCGGTCCGGGCAGAAATTCGTCCATCACGGCGAACAGCTATAACTCGTTGGCGTATGAACGCCAATAGTGACACAAGCACTCCCATGGCAGTGCTTAGTGCCAGAACATAGCTAATGCCTTCCAGGCGACAGGGCTTCAAAGCCGTGTGAATAACAACCAGGATTGTCGCCAGAACAACCAGCCGGTAAGCCACTGTTGCTGCGCCAAACGACGGCAGACACAGCCTTCTGAGTGCAGACGCATTATTCACGGTGGGCGAATTGAGCCCCAGTACAACCCTGTCGAATACGGAAGTTGCCGCAGCACGAGATTCGGGACCAAGATTGGGTATTCGCATGAGATCACAAAGAACGAAGTAACCGTCATACCGCAGCAGAGGGTTGCCATTCACCAGCACTGTGTTCAACGAACAGACCAGCATGACGTTAAAAAAAAATGTATGGGGAACCCCTGGAGTGCTGGCCAGCCAGAGCATTCCCAAAATGGCCGCCAAAAACAGTTCGACGGCAATTCCGGCAGCCGCAACGTGAATTCTGTGCATACGGTTTCGCTGCAGCCAGGAATCCGATACGTCGCAGTAGAGCAAAGGCAGAAATCCAACGACAATGCAGCCCAGTTCGTGACATTCGCCACCGTAGTGATGGCAGGTCAGACCATGACCGATCTCATGCAGAATCTTAATGAAGACAATTGTCGCCCCAAGTATGAACACGCCATGCGGCGTCATCAGTTGCCTGATGGTCGGAAGTTCAGCATGAATCTGTGACCAGCGAGAAATCACAAGAATCGTCATCATGCCAACGAAAACGACGGCCCCACGAAGAATCCAGGGACGAAAAACCCAGCCGAAACCGCGATCCAGAACTCGAAACAGTGCCGTGGGATCAATGCCACGAAATCTGTGACTGATCAGAGCGAACAGTTTCATGTAGACGGCTGAAGATCTGGCCTGCGATGCTGTTTCTGCGAGACGGACACCATGTCCGATGTGGACTGCCGTCAGTAACTCGCTCCGGATCGCATGCGCCACAAACATCTGCAGATTCTGGTCTGAGAATGTCGATTCGGGAAAGCGGTCTGCCAGTATCTCAGCGGCCTCTTTCCATGACCGACGGCCGTCCAGCAACTGCAGCAGCCGCAGTTCCTCAGCTTCGACTCGAAAATATAACAGGCGTACCGGATCCTTAAGTGTCCACGTTGTGTCGTCTTCTTCCGACGGGTAGACCTCAAGATCCCTGCGCATTCGCCAGGGGATAGCTGCGTCTTGTGGATCAGCATCAGTCATTAATCATGGAATCGTCATCTGCACAGGCTGTCCCGGACGTAGTGCCAGTGCGGGATTCGAAATCTCGGCCTTGACCTCAACCTGTCCGTTTACGGAGTCAATTTCGGGGCTGACAAAGATGAGCGTGCCTTCGACCGTTATCGGCCCCTGGCGGCTATCACCCGTGACACTGACTGGCCGGCCTCGACTGGATTGATCGACCAGTGCGGCATCTACATAGCCTTCAACAAACAGCCTGTCGATTCGGATAATACGCAGCACTGGTTCCCCGACCTCCACCCATTCACCTCGGTGCCGCAGTTTTTCGACGACAATTCCCGTCAGTGGTGACGTTAACTGCCGTCTGGACAATTGTTCTTTAGCAACGTCAACAGATTTTCTTGTGCGTTCCACGGTGAGTGATGAAATTCCAAGTTCGCTGGTGGCTCTTTCACGTTCCAGATTTAACCGAGTCACTGCGATTTGCTGTTGTTGTACGATCACCGCTGCGCTTTGGCTGCCCAACGAATGCAGACGCTGTTCATGCCGCGCCTGCTCTATATCCATGCCGCTTCCGACAACGTCCTGTCGCAACCGCGCCAATTCCAAATCTGAAACGCTTGTCGCAAATTTTTGTCTGGACGTGATGGCTCGATCAAGCTCCTCCTGAGCCAGCTGATTTGCAGACGTGGCCTTACGAATGGAAATGTCCGACGCAGCCGTTTGTTGGGCAACGCTCAGTTCCAGCTGCGCCTGTTCCAGTAGTTTGGCAGACTCCTCCGCGGTAGCTCGGGCGATTTTGACCGTGACCGACTCCTTCTCACGTTTCACGGCCACAGCGAAGTCGATTTCGGCCAGTTGCAGCGCCAGACGTGCTGCCTTGTCATCCAGCGACACCAGAAGGTCCGATTCGTTAACGGCATCGCCGACATTAACGTGAAGTTCCTTCAGCACGCCCTGTTCGCGAGCGGGAACGTTCGCCTGTTCTTTCAGGCGAAGAAAACAACCGGTGGCCTTAATGCCTGTCCCCGGACTCTGTGCTGAGACCGCCGTCAGCGCCACAACACTCATAATGCCTACCGCCATGATGCAGTACACACTGCAGAACAACAGACGGTGAATTCTGCCTTTAGTCACGAATACGGAATTGGTTGCGCAATTGTGATGTGACATAGTCCGGTCGCTCATGATCAAGGGTAGAGGGTGCAGAGGTGTTAGCATCATCAGGAACTCGCGACAAGACCGCCAGGTGACGATCGAGAAATCGCTAAAGCCATGTGTATCGTTGGACAAACTCAATCACTTTCCGGAACCAGACATACGCAGTTGCGCGTTTTCCACAATGAATGTATGCGATGACGCCCGTACCGGGGCGCTCATTCTGATAATCGGCGTTTTCCACTCGTGCGGTGGCCAGAGTCGACAGTGTCCCGCGCTCATCAATATCCGTTGACCCTGCAAGCGATCCCAATTGAGTCTCACGAAACGTCTCAGGCGACGTTTCCAGAGCAAATGTGACCGGCAAGTTTGTATCAGCCGCACCCATCGCAGCAAGAACATGACGCACATCAGCTTCCAGAACTCTCAGATCCAGCTGCCAGTCAGCTGCCGGGTTGGCGATCTCAAACAAAAACTGGCCGCGCTGAACCGGTCGCTGTGTCAGCAGTTGCTTCAATCGATCGCCGTAAACGCGACCATTAATCGGCGACACTACGTTCAACTGCACGATGCGTTCCATGACAATTTCAGACTGCGTCGCCAGCGACGTAATCCTCTGCTTCAACTCAACCTGCTCTGCAGACATCAGGCTGTCGTTGTTCGATGTACGACTCCCTCGCATCGCATCAATTGCCGCAATCCGCGCACCGACCGCCGCGAATTCGCCGTCAATGGATTGCAGCTGCACTTCGAGGTCTTCATTTTTCAACACGCAGAGCGTGTTTCCGGAAGAAACCTGACTGCCGTCGTCAATACTTACATCCGTAATTGTCCCATCCTCCGGGGCGAATACAAAGGCCCGCTGAGCGGGCACAAGCTCGCCGTAAACTTCGATACGTAGTTCGGTCGGAATCAAACAGAACGCAGCCAGGACGCCAACAATGACTGTCCAGACAGGGCGAGTCATCATCTTCAGGGTGCGTCGGAACTGACCTGCTAAAGTTGACTGCTGGAGAGTCTCACAGTTGGCAAGAGCCATTGACGCATGATGACAAAGCCGGTCAACACGTGACCGGGCCTGTTCTTCCAACGGTTCCCCGGCGTGGACAACACAGGCCCATGCAGCATCCTCCCAGCTGTTTGACGCGATAAGAGGCTTTACGACGGTCCGCCCGGCGTCACCGGAACTGCCAGCCTCCGCAGCATCGATCTGCGAACAGATCTGTCGACTGGCATCGGACCGCTGATTGGGTCGGCTCACGCCCGTGGTCGCAACGACATCCCAACGGCGGCCGGCATCACGCCGCGCCACAGCCAGTCGCCGACAGTCCAATGCGGCCGAGCCGTCGGTGGCCAGAATATTTGCAACGACTTCGCTGCTGAGAGAAGTGTGCAGCTGAGCAATGACCGCGTTCAACCTGCGGTCTTGCTCTGAGTGCTGAAAGTGCCGATCCAGTATCCGACGTCGCTGCAGATCCGCGAACACATCTGCCAGACGGATGAACAGACCGTGCTCAATTGCCAACGGCCCTTCTGTGGCGCACAAAATCAGTCTGTGCTGGCCGGCCAGCACTGATGCCGTCAGCAATCGCGACCCGCTGGTCACCGCCGGATCTGATTTCGTGAAGCAGATCTCACCGACCGGAGCAGAACAGACATCCTCCGTACTGAGCGCAACACAATTGTCGTTATCTAACCGAGCCAGCAGCGCCGCATCATTACCGCCGCTCGTCCACAATGCGATGCCGCTTAGTCTCAGGTCCGTCGCAGCCTGCTGCAACAGGACGGGTAAAAACTCTTGTTCGGCTCCGTCCTGCTGATGCCGAATTCCGGCAGATTCAAGTATCGATTGCAACACATCACTCATTGATGCCTGCCCTTACGGACTCACGTTACCAAACGACAACACATGCCTGAGTGTATCTGACTTTCGACAGTTCTGCGACATGAACACAGACTGATTCTGCCGTCAGCAGCGGCAACGTTGTAATTCATCATGGTATGACATGAATCGTGACTGCCCCGGCAGTTATTGCTGAATCGCGGCATACAGCATGACTGCACAGGCGTACGTTGTTTCTGTCCCGGTGACGTCCCTTCGGCGATTATTGCCGCCCCGGTTGGCCCGGTGCATCGGTGTCTGACGGCCATACCGGTCGGCTCGATCACTCTGAACAATCGTATCATTCATGCTGCACATTCGCTTCAATCGTGGCGACTTCCTGTCGATGAACATTGCAGTACGTCCACAAACATTGTCCGCGCTGATGTGTGCGCATGTTGAAGCTGGCAGAAAGGAGTCTGTCGGCCGGGGGCGTCAATCTGCCGCATATGGATATATCGACATGCCGCTCTCCAGAAAGACGCCAGCTGCCACCCTTCCGACTCCCAACCCAACTCGCATTTGGGTGTCGTGGCAACTCGCCCTGTGGCTGGTTGCATCGCCAATTGCGTTTACGGGTTGTGCGGTTCCTCACACGCAATGGGAAAGGACTTTAAAAAACGACACCACGGACATCGATTGCATTACACGGCAAATCGACACGTTCGCTCCATCCGTGTTTCAGGAAGTCAGCATGACTTCAGCCCCCGTGACGGCACTCAACGTGACCGAGTCTGAAATCATACATGTCGACATGACGCTCGACGAGGTGTTGAGCAGTGCCATGGAACA
>JAAERP010000407.1 GCA_024230215.1 Fuerstiella sp.
AGAACCGCCTGCTCCGCAATCAGACGTTCGGCGGGACTCAGTTCAGCAAAGTTCATCGTGCAACCTCCATGGGAAAAACTATTGAAGTTGCCACAATAGTCTATCTTCCCTATTCGCGCAATCGACTATGAGCGCACCCGTTGCCCACGTCAACGCTGACAAGTCGGTTGCCGGGGGCCAGCTCGATCTCCGGCCCCTCACCGAACGGGTAGAAATCGGACAATTTGAGAGGTTGAGCGGCGTCGATTTTGTTGCGTGCTATGCGGCCAACGACGCCGCCACTCGACAGAATCGTGTCCCTGGTCAGATCCGCGGGGCTAGCAGGTCCGTCCCCGATGAAGTTGGCCTTTATAAGGGTGCCCGGCGCGATATCGGACAACGCCATCGGGACATTGCGACGTTCGACTTCAGGCCGGACCGTCGGCTCAACGGCGAAAAGGCGTTTAAACAGGAATCCGACAGCCAGAACGGCAATCATCAGAAACGCTGCAACGGCCAGCATCCAGGGAGTAAGCTTCACGTTCAAGTCTCCTGCGACATAAAGATATGCGCTGAGTAATCGCAAACACCACACGCGGCAAAACGCGTTCGGAACAAGACGGTCATCCGTGAGCCCGCAGATCTATTTCTGACCAGTGGTCGCAGAACTCACCATCCTGTAGTCAGGAACAGCCAAATCTACCGTTTGAATTGAGAGTTTGTGTTGAACACGTCAAAGTCGTTGCTGATCGACAGAAATAGTATCATGCTCACGAACCATCGAAGCGTCAGCAACAAGAATGCGATTCCGTACAGAGAAGCCGGTCGCCCACAGCAGATCCGGCGTCGCATTCTTCATTGGCACCAGAATTCGCACGTTTATTCGCTCCCCCGGTTTGTGAGAATCGGCAACTTCAATCGTTGCATCTCTGGACAGTTTCCTGCCCAGAACCAGTTCCATCGACAGGATCACGCCTTTCCGAGAACTCTGGCGTTGTGGACCGGTTCGATTCATGGCTGCTCCCACGTTCCCCTGCGATTCCCTTGTTGAGTACTGATCTTGGCAGGCCCGCGGTTTCTCAGACGCCCGGCGTCAGCAACACAACAGACCACAGTCAGCGGCGTCGATGCCAGGCAGGAAGAAGAGAAACGACCTGTTCAGTTGGGTTCGGCAGAATCGACCGGCGGCGATGAAGGATTCGGCGAATGGTGTTATTACCATTGGTTCTGAAACAACAGTAACACGCTCCATGTTGCCAGCGCGACGGGCATCGCGAATGCCATCACACGTCGTTCTGATCGCTGTGCGTTGGTCTCACTAACTGCCTTCCGGCGGCCGCCTGGTGTTTTCTTTCGTCTGTAGCGATCCCGCGTCTTTCGCCAGCCCCGCTTAAAGACTCCCGCCAGCAGTACTCCGAATGTCCCCAACACAACGATTATCATGCTTGCAAAGACGACCTTAAAAGTAAGCCCGGCGCCCAGCCAGACGCTCAACCCGCCCAGCAGTTTCACATCACCGCCACCTGCAGTACCAACCATCCACAGCACAAAGAGCAATCCGAAGCCAACGGCAAAACCGCAAAGTCCGTTAAGAATGCCGTCCCATTGGTGGAAGACACCCTGATAGACCCAGCCGGCCAGCCACATCGGCACGGTCACCTTATTGTATATTTTCCGCAGACGCAGATCCGTCCACGCCGTGACCAGCGTGTACGCAGCAATACAAACAATGAAAACAGTCTTATCTAATGGCAAATCAAACATCTTTGGAAACGCCTATGCCAGAAATTGCCTGGAAGAGGCTCCGCAGGCCCAACATCTACTGATGCGAACCGGAGCCGAACATCACCAATTGTTGCCTGCAATTCCGGAACAACTGTTGCTTTTTCCCGGCAATCTCTGTCACACCGCGTTGTCTTCTGCAGCCAACTCGAAACAATCGTCAAAACAGGACTACGTGGCATGCCGCTGTGTGTCCCGCCCTATACACCGATCCGTAGATAACGTGTGTCCGGGGCCTGATTTACGCCACCTGCAGAACCCCGAGAGATCACAAGAACAAAGACCATGAACGCGCCCTCAACATCCAATCCGCTGCTCACCGGGATTCTTTCAACCGCCATCGAAGCAGCACATGTCGGGGGAAAAGTCCTGCAGGACTGGATCGGACGTTTTTCTGTCAGCGAAAAAAGCCGGGCCAACCTGGTAACGGAAGCTGACCATGCATCACAGGAACTCATACATCAGACGATCGTCGCCCGGTTCAGTGATCACGGCTTCCTTGGCGAAGAAGGGCTGTGCCATGAATCGGACACGTCCGACTATCGCTGGGTGATCGACCCGCTGGACGGCACGTCAAACTACGTCCATGGGTTTCCTTACTACGCTGTGTCAATTGGTGTGGAAAAAGCCGGAGAATTGGTCGCTGGTGTGATTTTTGACCCCAATCGAAATGAGACTTTCGCAGCAACGCTTGGCGGTGGCGCAACTCTGAATGGTCAACCCATTTCCACCAGCGGTGAAACCGACCTTTCTGCTGCCATGGCGATGGCCAGCCTGCCCGTTGGTGGAGACGAACACGATCCCGCCATCAAGCGATTTCTCATGTCACTCCGCCATCTTCAAACGGTCCAGAGAAGCGGATCAGCAGCGTTGAACCTGGCGTGTGTGGCCTGTGGCAGAATCGACGCGTTCTGGTCCAGCAGCTTAAAGCCCTGGGATGTGGCTGCGGGGGTGTTAATCGTCCAGGAAGCGGGAGGAGCTGTCACGAATCTGGAAGGCGGCAGGATTGATATAATGGTTCCAGACCTGCTGGCCACAAGCAGCAGGAGAATCGGAAAGGACCTCACAGGCATTCTGAATTGACGCATCGGCGGGATACGAAACACTTCACTCAGGTGTGGATTCGGCGTAGGATGACGTGGTGGACACTGAGTAATAATTCCGGCAGGTGCCCCGTCGGTTGACGGTAATTGCTGGCACCCGCGTTTCTTCGAAACAAACAAACATGTTCGCTCGGCCAGCCGATTTCATTGCTGCGGGCACTCCTGCGGTAATTCGCTGGATGGCTGTTGCAGCATTTCTGGCAACGTCAGTTGTACGGGCACAGGAACCTGCGGCCACAGAATCGAGCGTTCGAGCAACTGATATCGATGTGCTTCAGCCCGGAGTTCATGTTATCCAGATCATGGAATCCGGGAGAGTCTATCCACTGCCCGGATTTGATCTGTTGATGAAGGAATTCCTGGCAAGGGCACGGTTGCAGGCATTTCCTCCCGTCCATCGAATTGCTGACGTTCAGATTTCCGGCGTCGTGGGTCAGCAGCTGGTTGAACTGCAGGCCGACATCACCGTCGATGTTTTTCGAAACGACGAGCGGGTTGCTGTGCCGGTGGGATTCAGCGATCTGCAGCTTAAGGAGCATTCTCACAGCGCTTCGCTGCCGGACCTGTCCGCAATTCCGAACGAGACGAAACTCCCGCGCAAAGAGTGGATATTTCAGGGCCTTGGTCGCCATCAGGTGACGCTCATGTTAATCGGCCCGGTTCGGACAGCAGCCAATGGAACTCGGCGGCTTCGTGTGTCGGCACCAAAATCGGGCCGCAGTGGAATGAAGTTGAAGTTCTCCGAAACCGTGGCAGATGCAGAACTGTCATCGGGCGGCCCGTTTCAACTGACGACGGACACTGCCGCCGGAACGTCGGAACTTGTCACATGGGGACTTACCGAAGACACTGAAATCACATGGACTCCTGCATCTGAGGTATTAAATGAGGGCGCAACGGTCCAGGCAACATCCCCCGCCCGAATGACGCTGGATCTGACAACAGAACCGGCTTCATTCCGCGGTACGCAGGCACTGACGGTATCTGGTGGTTCCATCGGCGAAATGCAGGTCCATCTGCCCAACGGGTTTGAGCTGGTCACCATGACCGCCACCGACGCGGACGGCAACACGATCAGTGAGCCCACTGCGACAGTGAATGCGTCGGACGATGGGCTGGTGCAAATCAGGTTTGAGTCACCGGCAACGGGAGCGGTCACGCTGAACTACGATCTTAATCTGAGAGACACGACTTACCCTCAGAACATATCGGTTCAAATGCCGGATATTGCCAGCGTGTCCAACGAATCCGCGGATGTGGATATCTTTGTCCCCGGAGGGTTGGACATTGAACGCCCGCAGGAGATTGACGTTCGACGCAGTCGAGTCGAGTCCACACGTGAAGGACGCACGCCTGCTCTGGCATATCGGTTGCTCTCCAGTGCGTCGCAGGTCACATTAAGAATCAGTGAAAGTGAGGCTTTTTTCGCCGTTGCCCCGCATATCAACTTTGCCACCGAACAGAACAACGTTCTGCTGAAAGCTCGCTTTTCCGTCAGAATGGTCCGAGGATCGCTGAATCAACTGGAAATCGTCTGGCCCAATTACATTCAGGATGGCTGGCAGATTCTGGACGGTTCCACGTCGTTGATTTCTGAGTCCGGAAAGACGTTTGTATCGGGATTTGCATCAGGCGATGACGCAAACACGTACACCCTTGTCTTTCAGGAGCGACAGGCGGGGCAATTCGAAATCGAAGTACAGGCCTTTCGTGATCTGGCAGGCTTTAAAGACGGCGAAGGACTGCTGTTTCTTCCCGATATCGTTTCATCGGCGCGGCACTCCACCATCGTTTCACTGGTCGAGTCGGATGCGTATTCCATGTTTCTAAGTCCGCAGAACGAACAGGCCGCATTTCCGGCGCTACCATCCAATCGATGGCCGGCGGAACTGCAGAATCAGTTCCGCCCCGTCGCGGCATGGCTACTTGACACGCCCGAAGAGGCCGTGCGATTACGCATCACGCAACAGAAGCCGGAAGTGCGGATTTCGCTGCTGACTTCCATTTCCGTCGCCAACGAGAGCCTGCACATTCATGAAATCCTGGCGTATGACGTCCGCTTCCGCGATCTTTCGGATATCAAGCTGCGATTGCCGGACGTCGTGCCGACGGTACGTTTGAGCGGTGTCGAAGAACCACTGGCACCATCCCAAACCGAAGACGGAATCGTGACATACGGCCTGCCCAAAGCCATGCGTGGAAAGTTCAATCTGACAATCGACTACAACTGGTTGCCAACGGAACCTGGCAGCACCAGTGAACGCCAGGTTGTGAATCTCCCGCTTGTCCTGCCCGCTTCGTCGGGTGAGTTGCTCGAGCAGACGACCGTTGCGACAAATATTCCACAAACACTTGTACTGGCCGGACCTGATCCATGGTCCCCCGTCTACTCGGAACTATTCGCGGCGGCATGGCGTTCCGAATCTGTTCCGGACACATTGCCAATTCTGCTGAAGCAGCCACTCACAACACGTTCAGAAAAGGCTCCTCAGTTCATGGTGGCGACAACCTTCTTTCAGGCGCCGGACGCTCTGATCACGAAGGTTACAGCTGTCTTCAATCAACCTTCAGACACCGTCTGGTTCGTCGTCGACGAAAACGTCACCCCACTTCAGGGCACAATGAACAACAAGCCGGCGATGGTGAAGTGCTTGTTCCCGCTGGACGATGCAAAGCAATGGGTGCAGTTGCGGGCTCCAAATGACGCAGCACTGGACTTTCCGGCAACAGTCACCTTAATGGTCCGACACGTTGTCGAAAAAGCGGAATTCCTTTCTCTAAGCGATGTGAATGTGCCGTACATCGCCGGACACGCGGACTGCAACGCTGTCTGGATTCTCAGGCAAACGGACGGTCACTCGCTGGTCGGGCTCGACAGCACCATGACTGCACTTCACAGCACAAATGTCTCCCGAATACTTCCTGGTCCGGCCGAAGCTTTCATCACCGCGACGTCGACGATTCTTTCACCATACGAACAGTCCGTGCGTGACAAGGTTGCCGAATTGCTGGCTGGCTCCATGGAACCCAACGAACGTCATGAGATCTTTGCGGGATCTGTCGGAGGAACAAAGCGATTACTGACAGTCACCAGCAGCGCTGTACTGCTGACAGCCGCTCTGCTTTGCATGTTGCTTTATTTTCTGTTGCTCAGACTTCGTGATGTACCGTTAGCGACTGTCCTGACGTGCATAGCGGTTGCTGTGGCCACCATTGTTTCACTGACGCCTGTAGCGCTTCACGGCATCATGCTGAACCTTCTGCCAATGTGTGTAATCGCCATCATCGCTGCTGCAATCCAGCGATTCGTCGGCAGAAGTCGGTCTCCCTTCCAGAGCATTTCCGCCGCAGACGGCAGTACCATATTTACGATCGAAAAACCGTCGTTTGTCGAAGAACAGGGTTCGGTCCAGACCAGTCACTCCACAACCCCGTCTTCAAAACTCAGTGTCACCTGACTTCGGCGTTCTGCCGAATCGTTGCCCTTGCATGTCACGTTCTGTTTTTATCGGATCCCTGTTCCTGCTGGCCCCGTTCGCCGGGGCCCAGCCATCTGTTCCTGCGCCGACAGACATCGTGATTCCGGCAAACGACGAATCAGTCAGGGTCATCGACCCGGCCGAGTTCGGTCAACTAACGGACACGAATCGGTTTGCTCCCGTGCCTCGGGAACAGCTTTCTGAACTGCTGCGACTCAGACATGAACTTTCACTGCAGCCAGAACCAGCGTCGCCTGTCAGAAAGGCCGAACTGTCCGCAACTCTGGAGGGAAATACCCTTCGGCACGGTCGGATACAGCTGCAACTTTACCATCCCCCATCTGCGTCACAGCAACGCACGCCACTCAAACTCACGACGACAAATCTGCAGAATCTGACACTTCGCTCGGCAGGACATCCTGTTGTCATCGCCAGCGACTACATGGGCAACCTGGCCGTCCTGAACAACACCAAAGACGTGCTCGATGGGAACTGGACGGCACACGGAAGAATGATCGGTGAGGATTTGGTATTCCAACTGGTGTTGCCCACGGCATCAGTCTGTCAGTTCACCCTGACGACCAATCCTGAGATTCATGTCACCAGTCCCGACGCGTTGGTGATGCCGAAGACTGTTCAACAGGGAATGAACGTCTGGGAACTTCACCCTCGTTTTCCGGGCGCATTGACGATCAAGTGTTCCCGCGACAAGAGTCCAGATGGCAAAGAAACGGTCGCCATCGATGCTGTAGCCAGCATTCGAACGGGAGCCAATACAGCAGACGCAGAATGGATCATCACGCTCCCGTCCAGCCTGAGCAACGCGGTTGTAGTGCTTGGCCTGGACGCGTCATGCACGGTCACACAGGTCGATCTCAGCACCGGTCGACCATTGCAGTTCGAGTCACAGGTACGCTCAGAACGTACTGAACTTCGAATTCAAATGGCAACACTCGCAGCAACTTCAACGATCAGAATACAGGGACGCTTCGTCACGGGAATGGACACTGATGTGCGATTGCCGATCCTGTCCCCGAAAGCCTGGATCGCAGACTCCACGACAAACGATCTGGCATTGAAATCGTCCTCCGTGCGTATCAGTGTTCCTTCCGAAGTTGACGTGCAAAGCCTGAGTCTTAACGGGCTTCAGGAAAGAGATGTCGCCTATCAGGCGGACGGCAGTCAAAGACTGGATCTCGCGCAGTTTTCGAAGCAAGCGTCCGGTAGTATCCGCCTATCGGTGTCGCGGGCTGTGGTAACGGACGCTATGTTCATGAGAGCGGACTCGACAGCAAAGGAAGCCACCGCCTATATCCACGTCAAAGTTATCTCCGGCTTCCTGAGCGAAGTAACGTGGACGATGCCGGCCTCGTGGCGAGTCACTGGCGTTCATGAAGCGGACTCAGACCGGCCCCTGCTGTTTCAGATGACAGACGACAAGGCAAGTCCGGCACAGTCCCGTATCACGGCATACCTGAGAACTCCGCTCACGCCGTTGCCGCCCAACAGTCAAACACTGATCGTCAGTCTTCAATCCACAGGGAGTGTGTTTTCGAGGCAATGGTTAACACCACGTTTACAGAATCCTGACTACAACAGAGGGCCGGAACTGCAGTCAACAACAGCAGGCACTGTTGACCCCGCGGCAATCAATGCGGGGACCACCTCGCTGACCGTTGACGACGTCGCAACACTGCTGCCGTGGCTCCCGACAGACGTTTTGGAATCCATCGTCAATGCCCGACAGATGGACTCCGCAGTCAATTCGCCGCCGACACTGAGGTCGACCATGGGACCAATGTCAGCAACAATCGACTACACCGTGGCTATGGAACAGGATTCTGTTCGGGAGACACATCGGGTCCGGCTGAAATCTACCGATCCATTGCCAAAGAGAATCCCCTTACAGGTGACGCCAGGCGTCGAACTGCAGATTTCCGACGAGTCCGTCACGCAGCCCGTCCCCACCCTGACGCGGCAAAATGCCGGAGGGACTGACGAGGTTGTGCTGGAAATTCCGGCCGGAGTGGACACCACACATACACTTGACATCCTGCTTGTTTCGATGCGTCCGCTGGCTGCTGAGATGCCAGCCGTTCTTATTTCTTTTCCAACCGCCGACCAAGTCGTTGGCTCATTGCAACCGCCGCACGTTGAATCGAACCTGGCGCTCTCCGTAATACAGGACGACGTAACGGCTGACATTGGCGAGCCGATCCCCTACCCCACGACCCCGTTCGCCAGCACAATGACCATTCGCAACCTTGCCCAGCGTAGTCCGGGGCAGGAGGTCTCCGGGCTGGCCATGGCCCTGGTCAGCCGGAAGGGTAACCATTTTTCGGTTGAAATAGCACACCGACTTCTGGTACGCAGTGTCGGGAACCGCAGCGACCTTGTGATTCAACATTCAATGCCAGGCCTGTTTGTTGTCTTCGTCGACGGTCAGCCAGCATTTCCCGACCGCTCGAACGACAGATATAAGATCGCACTGCCGACCGATCGTGAGCATGCTGTCGTTGACGTCTACGTGGTGTGCGAATTGCCCGACATACAGAACGGGGACGACTTGCTTCGCCTGCCGATGCTGGCTTTCCCCGATGCTGATTCCGATGGTGTTACCTGCTCAGTCCTGCCGTCCCGGCAGCACGCCCTGACGCTCGCAGACAGCCCTCCGGGTCGTGATCCCAGGTCCGCGGAATTCATCAGCCGGACTCTCACGCACCACTACTCGCAACAGACAAACTCCGAACTGTCAGACAGATTTCGGCCAATGTTGACCCGTTGCCAGCTACGAATGTCAGGGGCGGACTCTGTCATCGTCCTGAACAGCAGACACAATCTGAATCCGGTAGCCGTGCACATCGAGGAAACAGAATTTCACTTCCCACAAACAATCGTGCTGGCTTCTGTCGCATTCCTCATCTGGCTGGCAGCAGGACGAATGGTTCGAGTGCCGTTCCGTCTGATCGGGACGGTGCTGTTGATCTTCCTTGCCGCGTATCACCTGGAAGGATTCAGGTCAGTCATCATCCTGAATGGCCTGTCCATCGGTACGTTGTGTTTTGCTGCAGTAGCTGTCGGCCGCAGGCTCAGCGAACGCCTGCTTCATCGACCACTGACAGCGCCGCCGGATTCTCAGATACGTTCATCCGCAGCCGTAGTACTGCTGTGTCTGACTCTTGCTTCGAGTGATGCCACCGCTGATGAGGCCCGCGAACAGATACTGATTCCCACTCAGAAAGATAAGGCATTCCCGTACGTCTACGTCGACCGCGAACTATTGTCCCGACTCAATTCAGTAAAATCGCAGCTGAGCACCACGGCTTACGTCATCCAGACAGATTTAAGAATCGAAGTAGAAGCAGCGGATTCGGTCACGTCAACTGTTCAATGTCTCGTGGCGTCGCCTCCGCACAGCACGTCTCAGCTGAACATCCCGTTTAATGGTGTAACGCTTGTGGACTGTTCGCTTGATGGGACGAGAGTTTTCCCATCCGTTGAGCAGCCGGACAACGGACAAGTTGAAATTCCGCAACGGTCGCTCCTTCCACCGGCTCCTCTGGGATCGCCTTCGACAAGTCCGTCAGCGCAGGGGCGAGATACTCTGTCGGGATGGGACCTGAGAACGATTCGCTACTCCGTTCGGTGTACACGCGAGTTGTTAACCGCAACGAACTTCCGCATCAGCGTCCCTCACAGCCGTTCCCCGGTCACACGTGTCAGCCTCTCAGATCCGCTTCGACTGGTCTCTGAGGCCACACATGAAGACGTATCGGGCTCCGTTACACAAGGAGTGGAAGACCACCTATTCACATTTCCGGCCGCGTACAATAGTGAACGCACTGTCGTCAGTGTGGCCCTTCGGTCAGCTGCGGAGACATCCGTCAATGTCAGCCAGTCAACCAGTGTTGTCTGTGCCGCTGACATTTCGCCGACGCAACTGCGACTTAGCTGTCATTATTCGGTCGTTAAGAACGCAGGCCAATCCACGACCGTCGATCTGGGCATCGCGCAGAATTACCAGATAACGCGTGTCGAGTCGCTGACAGGAGAAGAACTGCCCTGGTCCATCAACGGCGATGAGCTAACTGTCGTCGTCGCAGCGAGCGATGAAGGACTCCAACGTTTTGTCGTACAGCAGGTTCAGGAATCGACAATCAGTCTGCACCACTCGATACCAATCGGCGCAATAACCACAGTAAATGGTCGCCCCGCAGACGATGTCATCATTGCTGCGGGCACCCCGGATGAGTTTCTCATCTCGACAATTCGCTCGCCGAATGCGGAATTGCACGAACCTGAACAGAACAGACAGCAGCAGATTGCGGAACATTTACGGAATTCACAGTGGATCGTTTCCGTGCCCGGCATGATCGCTCGGGTGGACATCGAAATCGAGGGGCGCACCACGGCCAGAGAGGCAGAACTAGCCCAGGAAGTTGTCGTTTCCGACGCTCGTCTTGACTGGACGGCGCAATGTCGGATTCAGGTGCTTGGCAATCCCACGTTCCGCCAGACATTCATCGTGTCTCCGGATGTCAGAATTAAACACGTGTCTGCATCTGTCGGCGCCACCGCCAGACTGCAATCATGGACCAGAGACAAAGAGTCTGTCGTGGTGTCATTCCGCGAGGCAACCCGAGGAATGGTCGTCGTGGACTTCACGGGAGATGTATTGCGCAAACCCGGGCAGCCGACAACACTGCCAGTGTTTGCTCTGCCGGATTCCGTAGCAACTCTGAAGTCGACTCTTGTGATGTCCTCGAACGCAGCGTCAGAAACTTTCATCAAAGACCTGCAAAGCGCAGTGCCGCTGACCAGGATTGATATTTCAAGGTATGTGCTTTCCGAAACACCGTTGCAGACGACATTGACCGACGATTCCCGCCCTCCCGTCATCCGCCCCAGCGAAGACAGGATTCTGCACGCTGAAATCGTCGCAGTGCTCCACAGCGTGGCTGGAAAAACCCAGGTCACTGAGTTTATTTCGCTGAAACCACAGCACTCCCAATTTGATATTCACTGTCGACCTCCTGCTGAAATGCAAGCTGACAGTCTGACCGTTACCGTTGACGGGCAACCCTCGCCGCTGACGATTGAGGGCGACGGAGTTGTCATCACGCGACAGACAACAGCCGCACGTACCGTGCTGATTGTTCCAGACGTACTCGCACCGGCACGTGAAGGGCTACTCACAGCGGCCCTGCCCGTTTTCGAAGCGGACCTGAAGATCACTTCGTGCGAAGTCTTCGATGCACGCGGCCAGCGGTCTGCCGGTGCAGGCCCTGAAATCGTTCCACCATGGGTCATCGAAGCTTCCGATGCACACGGGCTTCTATCGATCCCGAAGGAACTTCACAAGCCTCGATGTGATGCAGCCGAACCGGAGAATCTGATCAGGGTTTACCTTTCTGAGCAGCAGAGAACGTCACTTCCGGTGAATCCTGCCAGCGGCGTCGCGTATGCCCACGCGCTCCACGACGTTCAGTTAGATGACATAACCACCATCGGGCGGTCAGAATTCCTTGTCTTTGCGACGCGTCCTAATGCGACGGTTGAACTGAAGATACCTGTTCAGACTCGGGTCGTTGATGTGCAGCACAACGGTGCCCCGGTTCCGTTTTCCGTGACAGACAACACGATCCACCTGCATGGTACGGCACAGGTTGGACGCTTCGAAGTCCAGTGGCGCTGCCAATCCCAGGCGGCAATGTTTCAACACGAATTCCTGCTGCCATCTGTCGCTGCTCCGCAACAACACAGTCTGGTCAGACTGGCAGCAGCCGAAGAAACACTTTGGTGGGCAACGAACAACGAAACAGAAGTCCTGCAACAGTGGTACGCGGACAGCCAGGCGTCAGTGGCACAGGGATTCCTGCTTATCGAACAACCGACGCCGGTCCTCGATAGCACTGTACCGGAGAAACTGCCGCCAATCATTGCAGAGCCTGAATGGCATCAGCTGGCGGTCGCATCCAGGGACGCAGCCGAGTCGCTGTTGCATACCAGCTTCAGCCATTCGCCCTCAACAGACTACCGATATCTCTCAACGCGTATCAGACAGGAAGTTGCCGTCACGCTGGTGACGACTCCTGCGACAATTAGCCTGATGACTGGACTGGTTGGAATTGTGTTGTTTGCTGTATCGCCTCGTCGCCGCAGAAGAAATGCGGGGACCGAACAGCGCCAGCCCGAAGAGGAGTCGTCGCTGGCTGTTTGAATGGACTTCTGCCGAATCAACCCTGCGATCGACAACCTGATTCGAAAGAAATTTCACCGCGACGCCGAATCCTCTGATTCGGCCACATTCGTGCTCAATTATTGCCCATGTGTTGCACAGCCCATCGGACCGGTTAGGATCGGAGCAGACTCCCGCGCAATTCGGGCCAGGACAGTAGGAGGGAACACACCCCTCATCACTTTCCTGAACCCCTCGCCACGCACCGAAACCATTACCAACCATAACTCTTTTTGGAACGCTAACCATGAGCATCGAAGCTCGTATCCAGGAACTTGGCCTGACACTTCCAAAGGCGCCCGCCGCAGCTGGTACGTATAGTCCCGTGGTGATCATTGACAAAATGGCGTATGTGTCCGGACAGGGTCCCATGGGACAGGACGGCACGCTTCTGCGAGGCCGTGTGGGGGATAACGTGACCGAAGATGAGGGCATTTTTGCGGCCCGAACTGTCGGCCTGACGATGCTGGCGACGATCAAGGCTCAACTGGGCAGCCTTGACCGAGTCAAACGGATCGTCAAAGTTCTGGGCATGGTCAACAGCACAGCCGATTTTCAGAATCACCCCAAAGTGATCAACGGCTTCAGTGATCTGATGGTCGAAATCTGGGGCGAGGAAGGCCGCGCCGCCCGCAGCGCCGTCGGCATGGGGTCTCTGCCAGGAAACATCACCGTGGAAATCGAAGCTATCCTGGAGCTCACGGAATAGTGCGTGCCGCACAAACGCGTAGCGGGGACGGTAGACAATTTCGCAGCTGAACAATGTCGAAAACCGTTGCGTTCCGGTGATGTTCGGCCTGAAACAACTCTGCTCGCAGCAATGGCGATTTCGTTCCGGCGGTACGGAATCGCTCAGCCTGAGTGTGTACTCAGGCCTGGTCCCTGCGGGACCTATTTCTCATCACGGATCCTGATGTCGAATCGTCCGCTCGAATCGGCAGCGGCGCGGAACATACCGGGACTCGTATAGACCCACACAATGTTGCCGTGCAGATCGACTGCGATCACTCCGCCGTCACCTTTGTTCAGGCGTTCGTGAAGCACATATTCTGCTGACTGTTTCAACGTCCAGCTGCGATGTCGCATCAATTGTGAAATCTGGGCCGCCACCGTGTGCCGAATGAACTGTTCCCCCGTACCTGTTGCAGAAACAGCGCAGGTCTCGTTGTCAGCGTAGGTTCCGGCTCCCAGAATCGGACTGTCGCCCACCCGACCAAATTTCTTATTGGTCAGTCCGCCGGTCGATGTCCCGGCAGCCAGGTTGCCGTGTGAATCAAGGACAACGCACCCAACGGTTCCGTATTGCCAGGGTCGTGCGGTGCTGATACGACTGACCGGCTTATTTGCTTCGCGTTCACGAACACGATTCCAGCTCTCACGTCGCCTTTCTGTCGAAAAGTACGCGTTCTCAACGCGGTCCACATTCTGTTCTGTGGCAAACTGTTCGGCCCCCGGTCCTGCCAGCAACACGTGGCGAGTCTTGTCCATCACTCGCCGAGCCAGCCCAATGGGATTCTTGACCGTTATGACGCCAGCCACCGCTCCGCCATCCAGCGTGCGACCGTCCATAATCGACGAATCCAATTCGTGTTCGCCAGCACTATTGAAGACGGCTCCCTTGCCAGCGTTAAACAGCGAGTTGTCTTCCAGAATTCGAATCGTGGCCTCGACGGCGTCCAGGCTCGTCCCGCCGGCCGCAACGATCGACTTACCCTTTTCCAGAGCCGCACGAAGCCCGTCCCGCCAGGCCTGCACAGTTTCGGCAGAAGCATCTTTCGATACGGTCCCGGCACCGCCGTGAACAACGATGGCCCACTTCCTGGGTTGCGGATGGGCAGTGCCGTCAGCCAGCTCGAACTCGCCGCCGTTTCCAACGTTGCAAATTTCCAACGGGCGTCCGGACTCCGGCACAGTGACCACGGTCACGTACGAAGCTCCAACAACTTTTGCACGATTATCGGTTACGATCACGGCTGTGGACTCGTCAATGCCGATTCCCATTCGATGGGGATGCTGACTGACCGCGTGGAACAGACGATTCATTCGGCTACGTTGCAGAAAGTGCTGATCGATGATCGTGTTCGGAAGCAGATCGAGTCCGCGAGTGATCTTTGGTACGGGGTTGCCGCTCTCGATCATGACACCGGATTGAATCGCCGCGCCGGCTGAGGTACCTCCGATTACACCTCCACGTTTCAGCAGCGCCTGCAGCTCCGACTGAATCTTCGTGCCGACATAGGCTGCGGCAAGTCGCGACTGCTGACCACCGCCAATCCACACAGCAGTCGCATCGCGCAAAGGTGCAACGAATGCGTCTGCATCTGCCTGTTCAGGGTCACGTGTATGCAGCAGAATCGTGTTATCAATTCCGCGTTCGCGCCACAATTCGGCAACTGCGACGGCGTCCGGGATTCTACTGTCCGAAGACGCCGTGGGAATGACAACAAGTCGAGCATCCCGACCACCGGCAAGTTCGGCAAACCGGTCGACAATTTCGTCCGTCAGCTGGCCGCCTCCCACCACGACCAGTGCCCCCTGCCGCGCCCCGGCAGCCAACGACACGTCAGTGACTAACAGAGCCGCCATGACTCCAAACAACACTTCCGAAACACACGTTGCCCGACGATTGAACATATCTGACTTTCTGTTGCCAAAATTGCCCTGAAAGAACGATGGAGCAGCATACCAACAATCACTTCAAAACGTGATGCATTGGTTTTTTTGCACGTCAATCAGCTGAAACCCAACCGACGTCGATCTGCGCTTCCAATTCTCAACACTGCGTGGTGTAACGTCAGGTTTGACAACGGTCAGGATCAGCTTTGCTTTTCTGAGCCGTTTCTCGCATGATCTGAGAAACCGCCTCGCCAGAAACCAGCACATTGAGTCTGTAATACATGCCAACGTACGTTTACGAAGTCATCCGCTCGGACGGTGAACCGGGTGTGCAATTTGAGGTTGATCAGCCGATTAAGGATCCACCACTCAAGAAACATCCGGAAACCGGTGAACCGGTGCAACGAGTGATTCAGCCGGTTTTCATGGGAGGCACGTGGACAGAATCGTCGATGAGCCGTCGAATGAAGGACGACAGGAAACTCGACAAACTGGGCCTGACAAAATATGTGAAAGCCGGCGACGGTATGTACGAGAAACGCTCGGGTAAAGGACCGGATCTGATTTCACGGGATCAAGCTGTCAAAGGCAGCGACTTCAAGCACCTCGATTGAATTACGGGCTCGGAGCCCGCGTTCAAAACGAGTCTTCCCAGGCATTGAAGGTCACCGTGAGGTCGGTAACTCTTGATGGGTGCCGCGCCGACAGATTCGCGACTTCGGACAGATCGCTCGCGAGGTTGAACAACTGCCATGCCTGGCCAGGTTCTGAACGAACGATCTTCCAGTCGCCCCGGCGAACAGCGGCATGCTTGCGGAATTTGAAGTAGAACGATTTGTGCGGCGACTGTGCTCCCTCAGTCAGCAATGGCAGGGGATTCTTTCCGTCGAAGACGATACCGTCCGGCAGATCGGTTTCCGCAAGTTCAGCGCAGGCAACCATCAGGTCGGGAGACCAGAACGGTTCCGATATCTCGACACCCGCTTTGATTCGCCCTGGCCAACGAGCCAGCGCGGCGACTCGCAGACCGCCTTCCCAGCACGTCACTCCGCCGGACCGCAGCGGGTCATTCGATCCGATGTCGATTCCTTTGCGACCCAGCAGGAACGCACCATTGTCAGAATAGAAGAAGACGAATGTGTTGCTGCTGACGGCGGCGTCAGTCAACGCGTCCAGCACGCGTCCAATGGCAGTATCCAGCGCCGTCACAACAGCGCAATAGCGTTTGTAGGGGTCAGTTTCGTCTGGCGACAGGCCGTATCTTTCAAATGCACTGTCCGGAGCCTGCCAGCGATTTGGTTGACCGGGCTGCTTATTCCTTGCGCTTGGAAAATGTGGTGCGTTGAACGGCAGATAGCAGAACCAGGGTCGTTTTTCGGCGGAGTGTCTTCCGATGAAATCGATGGCAGCATCGGCAAACAGATCGGTCGAGTACCTCCCATCGGCGTGCAATTCGTCGATGCCTTTGAACAGATCGTGCCTGCCGCTGTAGATGTGGTGATAGTAATCGATGTTGCCTGATGCGTGCCCGATGAATTCATCGAAACCACGTTCCGTTGGCCGTGAGCCTTCCGCAAAACCGATGTTCCACTTGCCGAAACATCCGGTGACATACGGAACGGGTGCCGCCTTCAGCACCTGCGGAATGAGCGTCTCCTGCGGATTGAGACCGACTCCGTAGTTTCCCGTCAGCCCGGGCAATTGATTGACAAGTCCGTGACGTTGAGGAATCCGGCCCGTCAGCAGACAGGCGCGCGACACCGTACAGGTTGGTGACGCCGTGTAGAAGCCTGTCAGCTTCGCACTTTCTGCAGCAAGGCGATCAAGCCGGGGTGCGAGAATCGGCGACTTTGGGTTGAAACACGGCAGGTCTCCGTAGCCGAGATTGTCCGCGGTGATGAGTAGAATGTTGGGCGGTGGATCGGCGAAGGCGGACTGACACACGGCGATGCAGACACAAAGCAGTAGCAATATCGTTTGAGAGTATTTCAATTCGCCAGGTCCTCTGCTCAGTTTTCGCAGCAACAAAGCCGGTCTTCCGCTGATAGTCTTACGCATACAGTTCTCGAATCACCTCGCCTCGTTCAACCAGATGCATCGGACGTCCCGTACGATCCTTCAGTGTCGTTCGACGCCCATCAATGCCGAGATGATGATAGACCGTCGCCGCAACGTCTTCCGGATGGACGGGGCGGTCCTTCACGTATGCACCGTGTTTGTCTGATTCGCCCACGACGATTCCACCTGTTGTTTCGCCGCCTGCCATCATAACGCTGAACGAATGGCCCCAGTGATCGCGACCGGCGGCGGAATTCATCTTCGGAGTTCGGCCAACTTCGCCCATCGCGACAACAAGCGTCTTTCTATAAAGGTCACGATCAATCAGGTCCCGTATCAGCCCGGCAATCGCCCTGTCCGTGGGAGGAATCAACTGCTTCGCCCCCTTTTCGGTCGGCAGGCGATTGGCCGTTCCGTGGTGATCCCACGGCTGCGTGTTCACCGTAACAAATGTCACTCCGCGTTCCACCAACCGGCGTGCCAGTAAAGCACTCTGACCAAATGTGTGGCGACCATACTTATCGCGGGTTGCGTCCGACTCAGCAGAGATATCAAAGGCCGCCCGGACTGCCTTACTTGTCAATAACCCAAATGCAGCTCGTTGGTGCTCGCTCATGTCAGTCATCTGCCGGTCGGCCGTTCGCCGAACGCCGTCAACAGCGTTCAGCAGAAGCCGCCTGTCGCTCAGACGGTCGAACGTCAGCATCCAGTGGTTGCCTTTGGTGTGATCGCCGGTTCCGTGACTTGCGGTGCGGATTACTGACAGGTGTTCAGCAATCTTTGCCTGTTCGGACAACATTTCACTGAACTGTACGCCAGGAGCCGTGGTGGAAATGGCGCCGAATGGGCCGCGATATTCCGAGACCGCCTGCGGCTTCGGATCCCATGTCTCGTGATGCCCTGGTCCACCACTCATCCAGATCAGAATGACGCTGGTATCTGATCGATGAGGCACAGCTGTCGAGCTGTCGTCCGCAGCCGATGATTTCAGTTTCAAAAACTCGGCCAACGTCAGACCACCAAGCCCCAACACGCCGGCCTGCACAAAGCTGCGACGAACCAGACCCTCACAGTCTCTTGACGCGGAACCCGTGACTTTGAACATGAATGCCCCTGCAAATAGCTTAGCTGAACATTGTAATTCTCTCCGGCAATTCAGAAGAAGGCAACTGCGTTTGGGCGTTTGACGCAGATCTTTTTCTACTGGAACGCCCTGCATCCGGTCCTTATGTTACGGGCAGTTTCCGATCAGATGGCGTCTGCATTGCACGAGATCGAATTCATCGATGCGTTGTCAGCGGTCCCGCTTCGCCGAATCCCTGGATTGGGTGCAGATCGCAGTGATTTCAGCGAATGTGCTGGCGAAAGGCGATACACGATTGTGAACGATTCAAAGGCCCCGGGCGTCCGCCCGTATCTGTGAGTACTTCCGAGAACGTACGCCTATTTTGAAGGAGGAACGCTGTTCTGCAGAGCCTGCTGGCCGTTAAGATTCCGGTTTTCGCACCTGACTGACCTCGTGACTAGTGAATGGGGCAATGCCCGAAGGGACGCAAATTCAGGCGCCGAAAATCCTCCATTTAGTATTATTCACGAAGCAGCTCGCCAAACCATGCACGGATCCGGCAGGTGAGCGGGTTTTCTTCAGCTCCGATCGTCACGTGTGTCGAAGGTAGCTATTGACGGACGGATGTTCTCGGTTTTGGTATGCCGTCCACACTCAAATGGAAAACTTGAAATTCTCCTGCTTTTCTGCAGAATCACTATGTAGCTGTGGGTTCTTTTTCGTTCGTCACGTTGTAAGAATGCCGACGCGCACGGCCCATTATCGCGTTACATATTTTCCCTGAACCTGCAGACCCTCCACCGGAGCCCTCCGAATGTCCGTCGCCGACCCTCCCGCCCCATCCGAAGGCCGCAGCAAAGAGGCCCTGGAGACCGTTGTCATCCGATTCTGCGGTGACAGTGGCGACGGCATGCAGCTGGCGGGAACTCAATTCACGAATGTGTCTGCCGTATTCGGCAACGACGTCAGCACGCTGCCTGACTTTCCGGCAGAAATTCGCGCTCCTATTGGAACGGTGGCCGGAGTCAGTGGTTTTCAAATCTGTTTTTCGAGCAAGGACATTTACACACCGGGCGACGAAGTCGACACGCTGGTCGCGATGAACCCGGCCGCGTTGAAGTCCAACCTTGCCGATCTCAAACGCGGTGGCACGCTGATCGTCAATGAAGATGCTTTCGAGACATCCAACCTGAAGAAGGCTGGATACGATCACAACCCGCTGGAGGGTGACGAGGCGCTGGCAGGCTACCGAGTCCACAAGGTGCCGATGACGCGACTGACACGGGATTCGGTCGAAGGACTTGGCCTGTCTCAAAGTGAAGCTGATCGATCCAAAAACTTCTTTGCCCTGGGCCTGGTTTACTGGCTGTACGATCGCGATTCCACGCCAACCGAAGACTGGGTGCAGGCAAAGTTTGCCAAGAAGCCAAAAGTGGCAGAGGCCAACATACGAGCACTCAAGGGTGGCTCCAACTTTGGATTCTCAACCGAAGCCTTCACCGTTCACTACGAAGTGGCGCCGGCAAAACTGGCCCCCGGCAAATATCGCAAGATCACCGGCAACGAAGCTGTTGCGATGGGTTTGGCAACCGCCGCTCGGCTGTCCAATGCGGACGTCGTGTTCTCCGGTTATCCCATCACGCCGGCCAGTGATATTCTGCATGAACTCTCAAAGTTCAAGCACTTCGGTGTCACAACGTTTCAGGCCGAAGATGAAATCGCCGCGATGGCCTCCACGTGTGGAGCTGCCTTTGGTGGCGCGATGGCGGTTACCGCCACCAGCGGTCCTGGCGTCTGCCTGAAGGGCGAAGCCATGGGGCTGGGTGTGATCACCGAACTGCCAATGGTAATTGTCGATGTACAACGAGGTGGTCCCAGCACGGGACTGCCGACCAAGACGGAACAGTCCGACCTGCTGCTTGCAATGTATGGCCGCAACGGAGAATCCCCTATGCCAGTCATAGCCCCGCAAACACCGGGTGATTGTTTCTGGGCGATTCAGGAAGCCATGCGAGTTGCCGTTGAATTCATGACTCCGGTCATGCTGCTGTCTGACGGTTACATAGCAAACGGCGCAGAACCGTGGATGGTGCCGAAAGCCGGCGACATCGAACCGATCAACGTCAGTTATCTGACCGAACCAAACGTCGACGACGAATTCCATCCCTATCTTCGCGATGAGCGATTGGTTCGCCCATGGGCCAGAGCCGGAACGCCCGGACTCGAACATCGTGTTGGCGGGCTTGAGAAAAGAGACGGCATCGGCAATGTGGAATACAGTCCGGAAAATCATCAGCACATGTCTGACACACGTGCTCGAAAGATTGCCAATGTCGCGGATTTCATTCCTGAACAGCAAGTCGATGGCCCTGAATCCGGCGATCTGCTGGTACTCAGCTGGGGGGGAACGTTCGGTTCCTGTCGCACAGCGGTCCGACAGGCTCAGAAGGATGGGAAATCCGTTACTCACGCACACCTGAGATATCTGAACCCGTTCCCGCGCAACCTGGAATCGATCATTCGAAGCTACAGGAAGGTATTGATTCCCGAACTGAATCTGGGACAACTGTCGCTGATTATCCGCAGCACCTATCTTGTTGACGCAATCTCGTTTAACAAGATTCAGGGCAAACCCTTCAAGGTGGTGGAAATCCTCAACAAAATCAATGACGTCCTGAACAGCTAGACAGCTCGCAACGCGAAGGCCTCTGGCTGTTCATTGATAGAGTTCAGACGTCTCCAGAACACATCAAACCGAATCCATCAGGATCAATTCCAATGTCAACTCTCCTGCCTCAGCTCACCGCTAAGGACTTTGCCAGCGATCAGGAGATTCGCTGGTGCCCGCGATGTGGCGACTATTCAATTCTGGCCCAGATGAAGAAGGTTCTGCCGGAACTCGGGATTCCTCGCGAACAGTTCTGCTTTGTGTCCGGCATCGGCTGTTCAAGCCGCTTTCCGTACTACATGGACACCTATGGATTTCACAGCATTCACGGTCGAGCCCCTGCCGTGGCGGCGGGAGTCAAACTGGCCAATCCTGAACTGCAGGTCTGGGTCGTCACCGGCGATGGTGATTCACTGTCGATCGGCGGTAATCATCTGATGCACGCCATTCGCCGAAATCTGGACATCAACATCGTTCTTTTCAACAACCAGATCTACGGACTGACAAAGGGGCAGTATTCACCCACCAGTCCGCTCGGTTCGAAGACAAAGAGCACGCCATACGGTTCGGTTGATAATCCACTGAACCCGCTTTCTGTTGCGATCGGCTGCGAAGCCACGTTCGTCGCGAGGTCTGTCGACGTGGACACCAGACACCTCGCCGCCACGCTGCGTCGAGCCGCCCACCACAAGGGTACGTCGTTCGTCGAAGTCTACCAGGACTGCAACGTGTTCAACTCCGGAGCCTTCTTTTACGCATCGAAAAAGGGTGCGAAGGAAGACAACATCATCTATCTGGAGCATGGCAAGCCACTGATCTTCGGCAGGAAACGAGACAAGGGCGTGCGGCTGAATGCCCATGGTCGCCCCGAAGTTGTGGAACTCAGCGGTATCTCAGAAGACGACCTGCTGTTCCATGACGAAGAAGCAGAAGATCCAAGCCTGGCGTTCCTGCTGGCACAAATGCGACACCCTGAGTTTCCGGAACCGCTGGGCGTGCTGAGAAATGTGTCCAGAACGGTCTACGACGAAGCTGTCAGAGACCAGGTCGCTCATGCCAGGGAGACGCTGGGCGAAGGCGACCTTGAAGAACTCTTCAACAGCGGTGACACCTGGGTTGTTGAAGGATAGAGCTGAGCCGGCAGAAGCCCGCTCAAACAACTGACAGCGACGAATCGAATCACCCCGACTGCCGGGGTGCTTTCGTATCGCCCCGGCCGAGCCCCAGATCCTCACAGCCGGTCCGTACACGTCATCTGCGATTCAGCAGCACAGGCAGTAGCCGCTGCCATAATACACGGACGAAAAACCAATATCGCACCGGACAGACAACTGATACACTGCTGCTCCCGCATCCTTGCTGCTCGGAGCCTCCCATGTCGCGACTGGTCCTGACTCTCATTCTTGTTGTCGGCCTGGCCCAGCCAGTCCTGCCGGCAACCGACAGCCAGAAGGCAAACTCGCTGTCAGCCGGATTGACCCCGTTTCTGAACGCCCTTTCCGGGTCCGTTCCCCGGTTTCAACTGTCGGGAAACATCAAGGTCACCATTGACGGCAAACCCCAGTCGATCGAAATTCGCGTCACACGTTTCGACGACGAAGCCTTCAACCTTGCACTGACACACGCGGACTACGCTGTCGAAATCCGTCGCCGGACCAATTCGACGGCTATGATCCTACCGCTGCACCAGGTTGCATTTGTCGGCACTGGTGATGTGCCCGGCGACGACTCGCTGGTACCGAAGGGAATTGTGTCCCGCCTGGTCAGTCCTCAGTCCATGGCAGCGCCATTCGGTCTGCTGCTGGGTCCGCAGGTCATCGGTCCGCTGGTGGCCCTTGGGAATTCAACTCTGAAAGTCGAACAGGACAGTGAATCCGGTGAATGGGTTCTAACCGACGACAGCCCCCTTCGTTTTCCGCAACCAGGATCTCTTTCCGCCAACATCGGTCAAACACGTGTCGAATTGACGGTAACAGAAAACGTGCCTGCCGCCCCAACGGTGCTGCCTGATTTTCGGACCGTCCAGATCCCACGAGCCGAATTGGAAGAAACTCTGCTGCGTGGCGTCCGGCGGGCCACTGAGATTCTGTTTCCCGCGCCAGCCCTTAAGAATCCACCACAGCATGCACGCAAGGTCGCTCACGGAGAACTGCGTTGGATCGGTGGACACCGCGTCGCACTACTGGATGGCACACCGAAACAAATCGGAACCGCTCACGGTCAACTGTTAAAGGCCGAAGCCACGCGCTGCATTGAGTCAGTGTTGTACACCTTCGGTACGGCTCACGCGATTCGGACAGGACACTGGTTCCGCCATGATCTGGAAGATGCCTACGCTCGCCTGGCTCCTCACATTCCGGGCCGACACAAACAGGAGACATCTGCTCTGGCGGCGTCGCTCGGTATGTCCGACAGCACATTGCAAATCCTTAACGTGTTTCCGGAAATGTTTCACTGCTCCGGCTTTGCGGTGTTCAACAGTGCCACCAAAAATGGCAAGCTGTACCACGGCCGGGTCCTTGACTACATGACCACGATCGGCCTGCAGGACGCCGCGACAACATTCATCGTGAAACCGGATGGTTACATCCCTTTCGCCAACGTTGGCTATGCCTCTTTCATAGGCAGCGTCAGCGGCATGAACACGAAGGCCATTTCCCTGGGAGAAATGGGAGGAAAAGGCGAAGGAAACTGGGACGGCGTCCCAATGGCGACACTGATGCGGCGAGCCCTGGAAGAATGCACGACGCTGGACGAAGTGATGCGGCTGTGGTCCGAAAGCCCTCGTACGTGCGAGTACTACTACGTTTTCGCGGACGGCAAGACCAACTCAGCTGTGGGAGTCGCAGCCCTGCCGGAATCAATCGAATTCATTCGTCCCGGCCAGTCGCACGAACGACTCGGTGAGGGCATTCCTGATGCGGTTGTCCTGTCCGCCGGAAGTCGTCTGGAAACTCTGCGCAACCGAGTCACCGAAAAGCATGGGCAGATTGATGCAGAAATCGGCAAGTGGCTGATGAGTCGTCCTGTGGCGATGCAGTCCAATCTTCACAATGTGCTGTTCGTCCCGGCGGACGGCATTCTGCACGTCGCCAACGCCAGTCACACACGTCCGGCGGCCGAGCAACCGTATATCGAACTGAATCTGTCAGAACTGCTCGGCTCGATGACACCGCCTCAGCTGCAAGCAACACAGCGGTAACGTGATTCGCTTCAGGGGTAATGTCCTCCACGCTCAGTTGCGAGAGTGGCTCTGACGTCGCCGACCGAAGGTCTCCCGCCACCACCGGTCAAACCGTCCATGTATATCAACGATCGCTCTCAAGGCCCAACGGACACCAGCTTTCAGACTACTCCTTGGTCAGCACTTCATCCAGGTTCAAAAGCACGTTGCACAGCATCGTGTTACCAGCCAACTCTGCCGGATCAAGATTGGTGCGTACAGCCGATTCACCAACGTTGAGTAGTTCGGTGGCCCGCTGGGGGTTGACATTGAATTCGGCGATATAGCTGTCCCGAGCCGCTCTCAATCCTTCAAGCTCGCTTTTCGATGGCTGGCGGCAGGTGACGCAGCGAAAAGCAAAGACAACAGGCTGTTCTTTACCGTCAGTCATCATTCGCGCCGCCAGATGACGGGCCGCTTCGACGAATGTTGTTTCGTTCAGCAGCGTCAGTGCCTGCAAGGGAGTGTTCGTGCGTTTGGGACGGACCGTGCAGGATTCGCGATCGGCCGCATCCAGAATCGCCAGACTCGGCGGTGCCACGGTTCGTTTCCAGATCGTGTACAGCCCGCGGCGGTACAGGTCCTTTCCAGTGGACTGCTTGTACTTCATATTCGACATTTCGTCCCACAATTTTGCCGGCTGATAGGGGCTGACCGAAGGCCCGCCGATATCCGCGGTCATCAGTCCGGACACAAACAAGGCCTGGTCTCGCAGTTGCCGAGCTGCCAGCCGCTGTCGCGGGCCACGTGACAACATGCGGTTGTCGGCATCGATGTCGCCGCCACCGGAAACCTGACGGCTGCTTTGGCGGTAAGTCGCACTGAGCACGATCAGCTTGTGAAGGGTTTTGACGTCCCAGCCGGACTCCACAAATTCCATGGCCAGCCAGTCCAGCAGCTCCGGATGACTGGGCTGTTCTCCCTGCAGACCGAAGTCCTCGGCTGTCCTCACCAGCCCTGTGCCAAAGCAGTTCTGCCAATAACGATTGACGATCACTCGCGCTGTCAGTGGATGGCTGCCACTGACCAGCCACCTGGCAAAATCCACGCGATTTGCCTTTCGGTCGACGGACATCCCCGGAAAGACGGCGGGAGTATTGGACTCAACAACGTCTCCATAGTTGTCGTAGACGCCACGGACACGAATACGTGTGTCTTTGACAGTCTTACGTTCCGCCATCACCATCGACGTCGGAAACGAATCCAGCAGCTTGACGCGTCGCTCACGCACCTGGTCAATGTCGTCAAACAATGCCAGCCGACCGGGATTCTGTTCTGACGTATCATTGTCAACGGCTGGTCGGCTCGCCAGCCATGCGACCAGTGTCGCCCTCTGGCTGCTCGTCCGTTCAGCAATGTCTATCGATAAGATCTCTGCCACAGTACTGCGTTCGGCCAGCAGACGGATCTCATCCTGGAACAACGTGCGTTTGTAGAATCGCAGTTCGTCGACCTGGCCTTTAAATTTGTCTCCGTGCACTCCACCACCAATTCGCAGAGTTGCCCCCTTGCCGGTGCCGCCCGTGTTGCTGTTGGTGTTGTACAGGACATGAGTTGCGGCTGGCTTGCCGTTGATCCATATCTGTTGACCCGTCGCCCGCTGAGAACCGTCGTTTGTCAAGGTGACGTGAACCCATTCGTCGGCTTCCAACGGCTTGAGTGTTTCAACGGTTCCGACGCCGGCGATCCAGCGAGTGATGATGTAGAACTGCAGGTGACCGTCTCGTAGCTCCACGGTGAATCCAGGTCGCGTCGTGCTGGGCGACTGACGTGACAGAACAACACCACTGTCCAGCTTTTCCGGCCTAAGCCAGAAGCTGATGGACGACCGAGTCTGACACGCCACATCGCCGACTTTGCCCAGGGCCAGTACGTCGTTCCCTCCAACGGTTGCTGAATTGCCGAACAAGCCCTCGCGAAAAACCGGCTGTCCGGCTTCAACAGTGACGCCTTCGGCTTTCATGTCTTCGAACTGAAAATGGTGAGCCAGCCCCCGCGAGACAATGGAAGTGCCGTCGAGATCAGGATCAGCGATGTCCGCATTCTGCACCATCGTCTCGAAATCGTGCACTTCCTCCTGAATTGCTGCTGCCGCCCGTTTCAGATCGCGCCGCAGGTCAGCCAACTGTCTGTCAAGTTTCTGCAACTGCTTCTGCTGATCATCCGTCGGCGCCACAACCCACGGTTCACTGTTTCCGAACTTGATCGCTCTCCCGGATTCTGTGATGTTGTCGAAAAACGAAATCAACTGATAGTAGTCGCGCTGACCAAACGGATCGTATTTGTGATCGTGGCACCGAGCGCAGCTCATCGTGAGTCCCATCCAGACTGTGCTCACTGTCTCAACTCGATCGACGGCGTTTTCCAGAAGAAACTCTTCCAGCACCAAACCCGACTCTGAGTTGTATCGGTGATTTCGGTTAAACCCGGTGGCGATTCTCTGGGATAATGACGCATTCGGCAGCAGGTCACCGGCCAGCTGCTCGACAGTGAATTGATCGAAGGGCATATTGTCGTTAAATGCGTCGATGACCCAGTCCCGCCAGCGGAACATCGTGCGAGGTCCGTCATTCTGATAACCATCAGTGTCTGCGTAACGAGCAGCATCCAGCCAGGTCGCTGCCATATGTTCGCCGTAGCGAGACGAACCCAGCAGACGGTCGACAACACGTTCGTATACCTCGTCTGTATCATCAGCGAGGAACGCCTCAACTTCTGCCAGCGTTGGCGGAAGACCGGTTAGATCAAAGCTGACTCGCCGAATCCATGTCGTCTTCGCGGTTTCCGCAGCTGGCTGCAGTCCGGCTGATTCGAGACGCTGCAGGACGAACCGGTCGATGGCATTCCGAGGCCAGGTTACGTTTTTTGTCTTCGGCACTGGTGGACGTGTCGGTGCCACAAACGACCAGTGCCCTTCCCACTGAGCACCACTTTCAATCCAGCCAGTCAGTACCTGTATCTGTGCGTCGGTCAGGGGCCGCCCGGAATCTGCGGGTGGCATCTGCAAATCGGCATCTGTCGACGTGATCCGGCGAACGAGTTCACTGTGTTGGCTGTCGCCTGGTTTGACCGTGACAATACCATCGCGGTCCCGCTTCGCTGACTCTTCCACATCCAGACGAAGATCCGCCTCCCGCGTAGCAGAATCCGGCCCGTGACAGTGAAAGCAGTTGTCGGCCAGAATCGGGCGGACGTCGACGCTGAACGTAATCGGATCGACAGCGACAACCACACGACTGAACGTCGCGCCGAGAAAGAGGAGTAATGCGATTATCTTGAGCGATGGCATCAGGGACCGGTTCAATTTACGTTTACAGAGTGGCGGAGTCCCGGTCTCTTCAAAAGACCAGGACTCTTAATCCAGATTGAGGATCCAAACGGACTTCAACAGCACCAACGATAACGATGTCGGCACCAGCCTGAAACTGAAATCCGCAAATCACACGACAGCCTCTGAGACACACGCCAAACTGGTGCAATCGATAACGGTGAACGCTACACTGTCGACAGCTCGAATTTCCCTGCTGAGGAACAGCCAAAATGGTCGTCAAATGCTTGTGTTCTTTGTTTGCCGTCGTATGGCTCACTGGTTTTCTTATCGTATCGCCGGCTGCTGCCGCAGATCGTCCCAACATCCTGCTGATGATGGTGGATGATCTCGGATTCTCAGACTTCGGTTGCTACGGCAGTGAAATTGAAACGCCAAATGTGGACGATCTCGCCAGGGGCGGCGTGCGATTGAGCCAGTTCTACAATACCGCGAAGTGCCATTCGTCACGAATATGTCTGCTCACCGGCAAATACACGTTTCAAGCCGGCAACAATGCCATGAACAAAGCTCTGACCGTTGCCGAGGTCATGCAGCAGGCTGGTTACTCTACGGCAATGGCAGGAAAGTGGCACCTTAACAACCAACCAACCGACCGTGGCTTCATGCGGTACTGGGGACACCTTTCGGGAGCCACAAACTTCTTCACGGGAGACAACACGTTTCGTCTGAACGGCGAAGAATGGGATAACTTTGACGACGATTTCTACACCACCGATGCCAACGTCGACTATGCCATTCGTTTCATCGACGAAGCTTTGCAGACCGACAAACCGTTCTTCCAGTACATCGCGTTTAACGCTCCGCACTATCCGCTGCAGGCGAAGAAGAAGGATGTCGAAAAATACAAGGGCCGCTATGCAATCGGCTGGGACGAACTGCGGCGGCGACGCTACGAAAAACAAGTCAAAATGGGGCTCATTGACGAGAACCACAAATTGAGTGCTCGACCGAGTTACATTCCCGCATGGGAACAACTCACCGACGACGAACGCCAGTGGGAAGAAGATCGCATGGAGGTCTTTGCCGCCATGGTCGACTGCGTCGATCAGAACATCGGTCGGGTCGTTGATCACCTGAAGCAGAAGAACGTGTTCGACAACACATTGATTCTGCTGTGCTCTGACAACGGTGCCTGCCCGTTCGACAGGACTCGCGGCAAAGAGTTAAAACCGTGGGATCCGAAATCATACTGGTGCTACGACGTTGGTTGGGCCCACGCGGGCAACACTCCATTCCGTTGGTACAAACAGAATCAACACGAAGGCGGCATTTCTTCGCCGCTGATCGCTCACTGGCCTGACGAACTGACCGCGAAACATGGTTCCATCAGCCCTCAGCCGGGTCACCTGATCGACCTGCTGGCTACCTGCATCGATGCAGCGGGGGCCGAATACCCGCCAGAGTACCATGGCCAGGCAACCACGCCGATTCAGGGAAAATCGCTGCTGCCGATCCTGAAAGGGCAGCAGCGTGACGGCCACGACTGGCTGTATTTTCAGTTCAGCAACAATCGGGCGATCCGACGGGGCGATTGGAAAGCCGTTTCTGCTCGCGGCGGAGAATGGGAACTCTACAACCTGGCTGAAGACCGCACGGAATCAAACAACCTGGCCTCAGACAATGCCGACCTGGCAACCGAATTAAGTCAGCTGTGGCACCACGTTGCCGAAACGGTGGATCAAGCTCCAAAGAACCAACGCAAACCGGCCACGAACAAGGTGCAGACGTTTCCGCCATCATCAATGACGGAACGGGCTGCCGGACCAAAGCATGACGGAACGAAGAAACGAAAATAACAGGCAGCCGAAATGAAACACGTGGTCAGACACACCCTGGCATCGGCGCGGTACCGGAGTTCCACGAATCCCGCGTTACCGGGGATGAGGCCGCAGCGGAATAATGGATGAGCAAGATAATTTCATTGTTCGCTGGTCTCGTCATTCGCGTGTTAATTCTCGCGATAGTCTCTTGCTGGGCTTCGTCCCGGATGTTCGTCATCGTCGCAGACATGGGTGTTCGAATACCGGGAATTCAGGGCATTGGCGTGATGTCCACGCCACATGGCCTGCTGGTGACGGCTCTGGATAGAGCTGTTATTACGAACAGTTTCCAGATCGTCGACGCAGACAGCAGCCCGTCCGACTTCGACTGGAATGAGATTGCCGGACCTGCCCGAAAACACTGGTCCGTGCTGAGCATCGGCGTCTGGTTGCGGACGCGACAGTCAGTCGTGCAAGTCGGTATGCCCTACCCCACGGCGCTCGTCCTTCTGCTGATCAGCTATTGGTGGACTCGCCGCCTTGGGCGTCGAAAACGCATACGGTGAGCCTGAGTCGGGGCTCCATCCACAAGCAGGCCGCTCCGCAGCAGGGACTTCCGTGAAAATCTGTGGCCAGAACATTACGAAGTCACTGCGATTTCGGTCGGCCTGCGAGACGGGCCAGCTGCCGCCGCGATCACAGCGCATGGAAAAAGCGGTCATCGGAGCATAGCTGCTCTGATGACCACTTTCGGTATATCGACAAGATTGAGATTGTGTGTTTGCGAGTTCTGGCAAGCGTTGTCTTCACTGGTAAACCAGATCATGCAAC
>JAAERP010000408.1 GCA_024230215.1 Fuerstiella sp.
CGCGCGTAGGACGAACCGTCATGAGTCACGAACCAGCAACGCAAAACACGTAGGTTTATTGGCTCTGATCGTGGACTGAACCTGATTTTCCATAATTCCACAGAGATGGAAGCGAAGAACTCATCTCACACTCAAACAACCGAAAGCCCGTGCGGCGCCCAGGCTTTCAAAACAGCCAAGAATGACCGTGCAGCGCGAATCCGGGCGGTCCACTCGTCGCTCACAAGAAGCGATTCCGTCGTGACTCAGCACTGATCACCCTCTCCGACGTTGTATTCAGCTTGCCGCATGCTGGACATACACGTTGGCGTAGAATGAAGCCACCGCTCGGTCTGGTGCGGTAGACTCGTGGCAGCGGCGAACCACAGGATTCGCATTTCAGGCCACCGCCCGGCAGTTGAAATTCACGTGCTTCATCCACGGCGTCTTCCTTCCGGCAGGGTGAAGGTGCGTGGCTGCGTGTTTCTGTGCGACAGGATTGATTGCCCGACCATGGCCATAGATCCTCCATCTAGTCAGTGGTTCTTGTAGTAGGTGCTGACGAACTTCAGCACCGTTCCCTGTCCCGCCACGTACTCGGAAACCTGCTTTTCTGCCGTCAGGTGTTTTGCAAGTTCCCGCCGTCCGTTGGGATCCTCGGAATGCGGCAGCAGCATGGCCTGAGGATGTTTCACGTCGACGTTCAGCGATCGTTGCAGCCTTAACTTCCAGACGTCAGCGTTGCTTTCGGCGACTCGGAAATTCGTCATGATGCCGTCAAAGGCCCGCGACATGACGACCACATGCCACGCGTCGCCGAGTATTGGAGCCGCATCGCCTCTTTTTCGGGGAGCGTGATATGTTGCCTTGTGCTGCTGGTAACCGAAGCCCAGAGCCGGCATCCATGATTGATGCCACGAACATGCCTCGTAGAGTGCGTCTGTTTCCCAGTGGCAATCGAGCAACACAATATCCGCTGACCGGGTTTCTTCACTGTCCTGTAGTTTCCAGCCGTAATCGAATCGTTCCTGCAGATCTGCGACTGCGGCCTGAAGGGCTTTGCTGAGATCCATTTCGCCGAATGGAACATCCTGCCATCCATAGTCGACGCACAGTGGGCCGCCGCTTTCACGTTCGGCAATCACGAACCACTCCAGCTTTTGCTTGCGAGCATCAACGCCCGCCGAAATTGTCGTGACGTCGTGGGGGACGGTGCCGCGGGACAAATTCGACTGTCGCTGTATTAAGGTAGAGACTTCAAGTGGTTCCTCCACCTTCTTTCGAGCAGCTGGCGGCCATGCCCAGGTCCACTGCATCAGTTCCCGTTCCGCCAGTTCTTCATCAACGGCCCGTTTTGCTCGCCATTCCTCGACGCCGATCATGGCCACATCAGCGAACGAGTTGGCTGCTGCGGAATACCGAAACCCACATGTGCGAGTTCTGGGCAACTCGCCACTGACCGTGCCTGTCCTGTCAATTGTTTGATCCCGATGTACAACGCGGGCCTGCTGAAGTTGTCTGTGCCGGTCTTCTTCACGCCATACGATGCCGCATGCTGGACAGGAGAATGTCGCATCTTCAGCGTCGAGTTCTTCCTCTGCACTGTCCCAGCGGACAAGGTGCTCTCGTTCCGGGGCGACGTATTCACCGCAACTGTGGCATGGCTGGTGTACGAGCCCCGATGAACCAGCCAGGAACTCCTGCCAGATGCAGCCATCCTCTTCACTGACCGTGCATTCCAGATAGACACGTTTTCGATTGCCGTAGAATCGGGTTCGGCCTTCCAGCTGACGCAGCTTTGTGCCCTCGTCAGATCCCGCACCAACCGCGTCGAGTTTGTCCGCCTCGGTCACGACCAACACTCGCGATGTGAACGCTGACCGCTTTTCATCGCCGCCACCACCGCTCATGAACTTCAGATATGTTCCGTTCCTGAACGTGATCAGCTCCGGCGTTCCTCCCTTGCTGCCTGGGCCGGACGTTGGCAGGTACCTGGCGTAACGACTGGCCTCAATCGCGGGTTTGATGTCGATCTCCCACTTGTCGCGGGCAATGTCCATGGTCGGCAATCCTACGATCACCGTTTCCTGCGTTTCGAACAAGTGATACATCGCCGGGGCAACGAACCCCGCAAGGGTCTTTCCTGATTGCTGGCAGGCGACGAACGCGAACCGGGACCAGCGACCGGAATCGATCTCATCGAACCACAGACCGTGTACCGGTTGTCTGTGGACTCGGAACAACTGCCCCTGATAGTCGCCGTCCGGAATGACGAGATCTTCTTCAGCAAACTGGCGGATTGTGCGAACCGGAGATGTCCGACCGTAGGACTCCAGAGAGTTCGTTAATGCTGCTGCTTCGCGACAAACACGCTCATTCCAGTCCATCGGTATTGTCTGCTGAGTCATTGAAATCAGCCAGGCGACGACCCATCTCATCAATTGCCTCGTCAACGATTTGAAACGCATCGTGGTCCTGTTTTCGCTTGAACGTCTCCTGGGCCAATCTCAACGGGGCGAAAAACGTTCGATTGAAATCGAGATACCGGTCTCTCTTGATGACCTGTTCGCAATCCTCGGCAAGTTTGATTTCCTCACGTTGGGCCCGCGCCAAGCGGTAGCGTTCGAGCGCCTCTGAGTTTGAATCGCCGACCATCATCGGATCGTCAGCCTGGAGCTTAGGGGCGGCAATTTTCAACTTTCCCTTCGCAGCCGCCCAAAACATGATTTCCTGAAGGTCATAGCAGCCACGCTTGCCGGGCATGCCCTCTGCCCTCCATCGCTCAATTGTTCGGGGTTGCTCTTTGAAATATCTGGCGACCTCCCGCTGTGATTTGACGCTGAACTCGCCGTCCACCGACATTTACCTTTCATCAACAGAAAAACCCGTCGCTGGCGTCACTGTAAAGAGCACATAACGCAGCGAAGAACCTAAGTTTTTTGGGTGATCGCCTCACATGAAATCATGAATTCTGTCTGATTCATGGTGCCCTTCATGCTGTTGATTCGAGGGTCCAGCCATTGAAGATTTGACATCTTATGTGCACCTCCTTCCGATATCGGAGTAATGTGATCTAGTGCGGCGTGATCAACAGTGAGCGGAAGTCCGGACAAGTTGCACTGGTGCTTGTACTGGAAAGCAATCATGACCGGCTTGCCCTGCAACTCGGCGAACAATTGCATGAGCCTCCATTCTGCATCATGTCGCACGAGCCGTTTGGAACATCTAATTCACTTCCGCCATTCTCTGCCGCAGCACGGGGACCGAGACGACGTGCTTCACGCGAACGCCGATGTCTGTGGGCGCAGGAATGACGAGCATGTAGTCGTTGTCCTGAAACACTATCGCTTGGGATTGCAGGTCCTCGTTGTGCACGTCACGCACGAAGCCTTTGCGGTTGGCCGTCGCCTGTTTTCGATCGAAGTCCATCTGATCCACACCGGGTGGTATGGCTCCGACGTATCGGTACTTGGTTCCATCAATCTTAATTCTCATTGATTGTTGCTCTCATTCATGAAGGTGTACGTATTTTCCCTTGGTACCAAAACGGGCGGCGGCGTTACCGTCGTGTTGCTTTCGGGTGACACCGGTGTCACCCTTTTCACGGACCGAAGAACCCAGAATCGACGTTTTTTGTCCCTCCCTGAGGTGAGTTTGTATGCCCCGCACACCTTCGATTTGAGTTTCTTCAACGCCTCTCCGACCTGCCGACTTCCGATTTTGGAAATGGGTTGGTCAGTCAGGGAGTCGAACGCCTGGAGCAGTTCGTCTCGCCCCGGTGTCGTGGAATCGCTCCGCAGGGCAACCGCCACCTGCTTTGTGGTCAGTCCGTCAAACTCCGGATCGAGTGTCAGGAAAGCGGACACAATGGACTCCATTCCCGCCAGCAGCTCATCATCCTGCGTGTTGACCGACATCATGCAGTGTGCAACGTCAGGAAGTCCGGCCCACACCAGCGACGAACGGACCACAGACGACCAGCCTTCAAAGCTGCCCCAGGGGATCAGGTCCTGCTTCGGCTTCCCTGCTGAGAAATACCCGCGAAGAATCGTCAGTGCGGCACACAGGAGCTTCTTGCGGTTCCTGCGGGCATAGCCTTTAACGTCCGGATGTTTGAACCCATCCCGCGTCTCAGGTCGCTCGCAGGATGGCTCAATCCGGCAATGACAAACCCGTCGCCGCGTATCTTCCACAACCTGTACGTTGTTTCCTGTGACCCATATCTGAGCCAGTACCGGCACCTGTGCGGTTTCGGACTTCTGCAACACCCGGTCCTCATAGATGCGGTCGGTCGCACACTTGTTGATGGCCGGGCCGCCCAGCTCACATTCCACATTGTCGAGAAGAATGATCTGTGGCCGCTGCAGCAGTTTCGCCAGCAATGCCTTCGAGCGTTCCGTCTCGCCATGTTTCCAAATCATGCTGGGCGGCTCGTTGCCGATACAGATAATGCCTCCCAATTCACCCAGGATGGTTTTTCCACTGCCGGCGGTTGGTGCATCAAAAAGCATGATGGGGCCTGTGACACCGGTGTGCGTATGTTTCGCCAACGGTGTCAGAATTGCAGCCAGCCATGCCGCACGGTGAGCGTCATTGACGAACGGGAAATCACAAACGAGATCCAACAGTATGTTCACCGCGTCGTACACTTCCGCCGCTGTCGGAGCATTCGGCACTACGGGATAGGTCTCTCGCAGATCGGCGAAAAGCTGAGACTCAACGTCGTAGCCAGACGCCTGCAGTACTGAGCCGTCTGGCCTCAGCACGGGACTGGCGACGATTCCAGCAAGATGAGGAACACCCTCCCAGACTCCCCGCTGATGGATTGTCTCAGCACAGAATTTTGGAATTGCCCGGTGTACTTCATCCCCTTTCTTGTCGTAGCCGTAAAACGCCACTAGGTTCGTTATCCGCTCACGCAGCAATGCGGGCGTCAGGTAATGGGGAACCAGAACATCTGAAACGCTCACACGGTCTCTTGGTGGCCTGACAAGCTGAACCAATCTCCCGTCCATCTGAAACAGGTTCTCGGTCCCAGACAGTGCGTCAATGACGTTATTGTTGGTGGCCATCTCGTTGTCGTCGACGTAAACCCGTACCCGCTGGGCACTCAACGACAGACCTGACATGGGGGCCGGGCAGTTGTTAATGGCTGATAGTTCAGTATCCTCTATTGCGAATTCTTTCGCTGCGTCGATTACATGCCCTGTCCAGCCATTCTCCTTAGCGTGGTAGAAGATGGTCGCCGCGGTACGATGGCCTTCTGCTCGAAAAGTATTCCATTTGGCCTCGCATTCATCGGCGTCGTACTTAGACGAACGTGCAGAAAAGTCGAGCCAGAGTTCAAGCCCCCACGACTCCCCACCACTGGCGTGGTGAAGACATTGGCCGATCTCAATCCACACGTCGTAGTTGTCGGCAAACGAATCAGGCAGAACAGCTAGCGCGGACCGAAGTATTGGGATGTCATCCTCAGACAGTGCGGGCTTTGTTGTATTGTTCCGGGACTCGAGAAATTCGTCCGGAACGCATTGCAACAACTCAGCATCGTTCATCGTCGCATTGAGGTAATGCTCAATCGCAGCCTCGCCGGACAACCACTGGGTGCCGTCGTAGAACTCGCTGTGCCAATCGCGGGTGTGGTGAGGTCCGGGCGCCCGGACCCAATTCCCCACGCCGCCTCTATCGATGCGAGGCTGTTTTGGGAAGGACTCAATTCCTGTTCCTTCAGCAATCCACATCCCGAGTGCGTAAGCATCTGCAGTCGGAACTTTCTCGCGGAATATCACGCGAATCCGGTAGCCCCCTTGTCCGTCCGAATTCTCCAGCAACGGTGAAAAGCCCAGAGATTGCAGCCGGATGAACAGGTTCATCGCCAGTTGTAGATTCTTTTCGGCCTGCGCCTCATCGTCACCGTGGTTGTCGATGTCCCAACTGACTTCACGACTCCTGTTGTCGGCCGATGCCACGCACACACCTATAGGACTGCCGGCCGCGTACGCATCACACACGGCCTTCTCAGCGTCGCCCGTCCATGTGCGAGGGCCATCATCCCCATAGACACCGAATCTATCGTCCCGGACGATCAAGCTGCACACGAATTCAGCCAGCACAAGGCTGTAGTCACGCCAGGCGTCCGCTGCTTTCGGTTCGTCGGGAATCCCGGTGAGCTGTTTGGCTGTGTGCGTCATGTCGCCACCTTCACTTCCTGCCGTCGCCGTGCTATTTCCTCATCACAATCGAGCATGTCGACAATGGACAGTTTTTCATCAACGGACATCAGGCTGACGTGTTCTGCTATTAACGCTTTGATAGTTTTAACAGCCTCTGAGGCCGCGCAGCGAATGGCTTTTTTGTACGCTTCTTCAAGTGTCAACGGTTTACATCGAGACGGCGTTTCTGGTTCAACTTCAGGCCCCGGAATATCATCTGGATTAGGTAGTGCCGGACGTCTTCGGCGAGCAGGACGCTTACGAGTCCTGCCATCACGTCCTTTCGTGGTGATGGGTAAACCTGAACTGTTGTTTTGCAACAGTTCATTCCTGTATCGCGAAACAGTGGCATTGTTTACGCCACACACTTCCGCAATCTTTCGATCCGACCACTGGACCCACTCAGAATCTTCCAGAAGTGCCACGACCGAATGTCGTTTGTCTGCATTCGTCCGACGAAGACCGTGTGAGGAATTCGCACTTGCTGCGAACAACACGGCGTCACGTTGAGTACCGTTCCGGACTTCGCAGTCCATCCCTCGATTGATGCCAGCTACTTTCGCGGCAAAGTATCGATGGAACCCATCAGCAAGCCAGTAGTGCTTACCATCGAAGAAAACGACCAGCGGGGGAAACTTGGCCCCGTCTTTCATCTCTTCGCAATACTGGGTGACGATCGCGTTATCGAGACCGGCCCTCATCTGAGTCCCACCATCAATCCGGATGTCTTTACGAAAGACCTGCATCAGACAAACTCCTTCACGCCAGAGACACGGTTGCGTCGCACATTCTGCCGGTAAGGCTTCCTCCCCCTCCTGGCCTCCTTGAATGCAGCCAGGGATTGCCGCGTCACACGCCATGCGGCTTTTCTTGCACCGGACGGCGCGGCGTTGTAACCCTTGATCTGATCGGTGGAGATCAGACGCTTCACCGTGTCACGGCTGAGTCCGATCTCTACCGCAACTTGCTTGACGGATAGGTCTTTCATTGCGCGACCTCCGCCTTGGAGATCTGCGTTTCCATCCACGCAACGATGGTTTCACGTTTCCACCGGAGACTACCGCCAACGGTGAAGGGGGTTGGGAAATCGTTGTCTGCTTTCAGCAGCTTGGAAAGTTGCCGTGCTGATATCTGAAGCATGTCACAAACCTGTGATCGCTTCAGCGCAACGGGACAATCCGAAATTTCTCGGGACATGGGAACGCTCTTTCTTCGGTAAGCTCAAAGAGCGGCTTACCAGCGTTCTGCACGTGGCAAACCGCGAAAAGGGCGCAACATTTCTGTTGCGTACAATTTCACAGTTTGCCACCAACCCACATCTGACGATGTGGTTTAGACTGACTCACCCTATCCGTAAATTTTACGGGGGGTTGATATCAGATGGGTTCAGCCTCCTTGTCCGTCCTCACACGCGCAGATGAACGATAATTGTCCCTCTGTATTCGCGAGTCATTTCGGGGTGGTTTGGGCGCCCATAGGTGGCGCGGAAAAAATCCGCGTGTAATCTGGTCGCCAAGTCAATGGCGTGTCCGATGTTGAAGGTTATCACGTGGCCCCGGAACTGGCTATTTCTCAGATCACGTCAAAAGGCTAGCAGTCGCGTCTACGTTGTCAACCCTTAAGTGGCGATTTTACGTATCTTGACGCATTTTAACGTCTTCTTCGAACAACCATGTTCGGACAAAGCCAACAACTTTTTCAATTCTTGGCGCGCTCATTCTCTGCCGGTAGAGCCCCGGCATACTGCTGTCCGAGTGGCCCATGACATAGTTCTTTGCTTCGGCATCACCAGCATCCTGAGCGACCGTGGCGAACGTCCTGCGCAGTGAATAGAAGCTCAGGTCCGGACGGTGAATCTCCAACTTCCTGAGCAGCTTGATGAAGCTCACACCAACGTTGTCGGTTCGGTTGTAACTTCCGTTCTCATTGAGAATCTCGTGCTTCAACGGACGCCCATGTGAAGTCAGGAAGCACAGGTCGTCATGTTCCTCCATCTTCGGAACACGGCGTTTTGACATGGCCTCTTTGATGGCCTCAGCCGTTTCGGGCCACATCGGGAAATGCCGGTCCTGGCCAGTCTTACCCCTTCCGTAATCAATCCATCCTTTATCGAAGTCGATCACGTTAACCGTCAGACGGGCGCAGTCTTCATTCCCAAAACCGGCCTGGATACCCAACAACGTACACGCCTTCATCCAACCTGTAGTGTTCTCCAGAATCAGTTTGATGTTGTCGCGGCTGTATTCGAGTGTTCCCCGTTCTGCTTTCTTCTGCTGCCGCATGCGGTCATGCAGTTTCTTCGGCGCCCGCTTGAAACCGTTGCCAAAGTTCACCGGTCTCTCAATCATGCCGTCTTCATACACGTATTTGAAGACAGTCTTGGAACGGGTGATATGTCCATCCACCGTTTTGATTCCCCATGACTTCGGGTAGGACTTCCGGAGCAACTGGAAGTCCGGAGGTGCCAGTGACTCAACGTGGGTGATCTTGCCGAGCGCGGCACAGATCAATTTGCACTCATCCAGGTATTCTTTGAAGGTTCGTTGTGACAGCCTGCCGGATTCCGTGTCAACTTCTTTGGCGGTCAGAAAGTAGTTGCACGCCTCTTGGACAGTCAAGCCTTCTCCGGTGGCAGCGGCACCCACGGCGCGGGGGTCTCGCCCAGCCAGAATGATGTCCTTTTCGTCCAGGTACTTCTGGAGGGCGGCTTCCGGATCGTCCCACCGTCCGAAGTTCCATTGCTTGCCGCGAATCTTCTTACACCAGTAGCCGCGGGTGTGGGGGAAGAGTGGAAAATCCGCCTGTGGCTTGTTAGGCTTCCGCCGCACAGATTTTGCCTTTGTTGGCATTTCTTTGTTCTCCAGGGTTTTTCAGGCGGCGGGTGTGCAGTAAGGTGTGCACCAGCTTACGAAATCCCAAAAAAAACATCAAGCACCTGTAGCTCAACTGGATAG
>JAAERP010000409.1 GCA_024230215.1 Fuerstiella sp.
GAAAACGGGGTCAGGTACCAAAAACCGGAACGGCCCGAAGGGTGCTTTGCATTTTTGGTACCTGACCCCCTTTTCCGGGGAATGCTTCCACCCTGACTTTTGCCTGTGACAAAGAACTACCAATCTGCAACGAACATCCCAACGAACGAATCCCGCTTTTTGTCAAAGACCGGGACTCTGAACTATTGTTCCGCAAGGACACGCCCACAGCTCGCGGTTTACCAGAATTATCCGGTTAGAATCGGTCAGAAGTGGCCTCCATGCGTGTGAACTGGGATCTATCGCGATTGTTACAAGCCGGAACCGTTGGAATCCTCTGTGCCGGTTGACCAGTCCGGTTGCTTTGATAGCATGAGGCGGTTGCCATCTTAACAGTCGTTCTTTTACTGTCAAAATGGCTGGATTTTGAATCAAGGTCTTCGGCTCCTGCCGCGAACCTCAGAAAGACAGACTCGCTTTTTCAGCAGTCACCTTGAGTTTGCAAGCCCATTCACTCTGCCTCTCTTTGTTACATGTCACTCTCACTTCTCACACTGCTTTTCCTTAGTCTGTTGTTGTGCGCCCGTCAGGTTTTGGAAGTTACGGCGGCGATGTCAGAGACCGTCGTGCAACACTTTCGTGCCGCGGTCAATGCTCTTCGCGTGCAGCAACTGTCGGACACAGGAATTGCAAATTGGTGGCCAGGCTCGCTGATTGCCTGTGCCACGTGTTCCGTCGGAGGGCCGAGCGACGACAACCAGCTGCCGGTGAATGGTTTAACTCGATGTGCTGTTGTTGGAGCATGTCGTTTCGTACCCTGGTGCTCCCCGGGACAGCGACAGTCATTCTGAGACGCGCGATCATCCCGATGATTGCGGGCAGGAACCGTCCATTCTAAATAGGACGATTCCATGGATTACATCATGCCTGCGATCGCAGGCAGCGTGGGTCTGGTGATCGGTTTTTTTGTCGACCGGATCATCAAGGGCCGTGCATATCGAACCGGCGACGAAATTGTTGAGCAGGCAAAACGCGAAGCGGAGAATCAGGTTCGGGATCAGGAAATTGCATTGAAGGAAGAGATGCTTAAGCGGCGCGAAAAGCTTGAGCATAAGCTCGAAGAATCTCGCGACGGTCTGCGGGAACGCGAACGGAAAATTGACAAGCGTGACGGACAGCTGAAGGAGCTGACCAACGACTTTGCCAAGAAAGAGAAGATGCTGCAGGTGACGCAGCAGAAACTCAGCGACCGTTCCAAGGCCATGGAAGCTCGCCAGAACGAGTTGAATCGACTGCTGAAGGACGAACAGGAACAGCTGTACAAGATCAGTGAACTTGACCGCGACGCGGCCAAGGTCCTGCTGTTGAAGCGCCTGGAAACTGAACTCAGCGACGAAGTCGGTGCGCTGATCATGAAGCATGAATCGGACGTGAAGACCGAATGCGACCGGCAGGCCAGAGAGATTATTGGTATGGCCGTGCAGCGATACGCGTCGGCACATACGTCGGAGATCGCAGTTTCCACCGTCGGTATTCCCAGCGACGAAATGAAGGGCCGTATCATCGGTCGCGAAGGACGCAACATTCGCGCCTTCGAAAAGGAGACCGGTGTCGATGTAATCGTCGATGACACACCGGGCGTGGTCATTATTTCTGCCTTTGACAGTGTGCGTCGCGAAATCGGCAAGCTGTCGCTGGCCAAGCTGATTCAGGACGGGCGAATTCACCCCACTCGCATTGAAGAGGTGGTTGCGGAAACTCAGAAAGAAATGGATGAACACATTCGCAAGCTGGGAATCGAAGCGTGCGAAGAAGCCGGCGTTCGGGGACTCCATGAAAAGGTGATCCACCTGATGGGGCGCCTGCACTTTCGCGTTAGCTACAGTCAGAACGTTCGTCAGCACTCTGTTGAGGTGGCACATCTTACGGGATTGCTGGCCGAACAACTTGGTCTGGACGCCATGCTGGGGCGACGTTGCGGCTTCCTGCACGACGTCGGCAAAGCCGCTGACCATGAAATGGAAGGTGGACATCCCGCTGTCGGAGCAGAATTGCTGAAGCGATACGGGGAATGCGAAGAGGTGATTCATGCTGCTGCGGGACACCACGACGACATCCGGCCGGAGCACATCTATACGGTTCTGGTGGCCGCGGCCGACGCCATTTCAGCCGCACGTCCTGGTGCTCGACGTGAGACGCTGGAAAAATATGTGCGGCGTCTGGAAGAACTGGAAGGCCTTGCCTGCGGGTTCCCCGGCGTTGAACAGGCGTTCGCCGTTCAGGCCGGTCGCGAGATTCGTATTATCGTGAATTCGGAGCAGATTAATGACCGCCAGGCCAAGAAGATGTCACGTGACATAGCCAATGCCATTGAAGAAGCGCTGACTTACCCCGGTGAAATCAAGGTGTCTGTACTGCGAGAGACAAGGACGATCGAGTACGCACGATAGCAACATTTTCCAATGAGGCGGGCCTCCGAAACGGATGTGCCTTTGCTTCATCATCGGTTGTGCAGGTTTTGGGAACGACGCTTATGCCATCCTACGTCATTGTCGCGATTGGGATTCTGATCGTCCTGGTGTTGATCATCAGGTTGCGAATCAATGCCTTCATCGCGCTGATTGCGGCCGCACTTGCGGTTAGTTTTCTGGCTGACGGAGAGATGTCGTCCAAAGTTCCGCGCGTGGCTGCCGAATTCGGCACGGCAGCCGGAAAAATTGGCCTGGTGATTGGCTTTGCCGCTGTCATCGGTGAGGCGATGATGCGCAGTGGGGCGGCGGACAGAATCGTGCAGGCATTTCTTTCCGTACTGGGCGTCAAACGCGCGCCATGGGCACTGATGGGAAGTGGTTTCGTACTGTCTGTGCCCGTGTTTTTTGACACAGTCTTTTACCTTCTGGTGCCTCTGGCGCGGTCGCTCTACGCGAAAACGAACAAGAATTTTCTGCTGTATGTCCTTGCAATTTCCGCTGGCGGTGCGATCACGCACACGCTGGTGCCACCGACGCCCGGGCCGCTGGCAATGGCTCTGACGCTCGGCGTTCCGGTTGGATTAATGATCGTCGTGGGCGGTATCGTCGCACTGCCGGCTGCCGTCGCCGGGATTCTCTTCTCCAGGTTTCTGGACAAACGCGTCACGATCGAATCGTTGCAGCACTCTGATGCCGAGGAGACGACAGCGACTTCTCCGGAAACCGTTGGTTCAACGGGGCCCGCCATTCCGCTGTGGGAAGCCCTGCTGCCCGTCATTCTTCCGGTCATCCTGATCTCGGGCGACACCGTCGTCGACACGCTTCGCGAAAAAGGGACGGTTGTCAATGTCGAATGGGTCGAGGACGACGTGGTCCACGTCCGGCAAAAGAAGTATGGACAGTTCACCGTCCCGCGGAGTGTGTTTGCGAAGAACGTAACGCCGGAAATCGGAGACACTCCGGAACTTGTCCTTGAGACCGAAGACGTGGGGGGGAAAACTAAAGTCGTCAACGCTGCTGCTGTCGTGCCAAATAGATTCAATGACCTGAAACGAGTTACGACGGTCTTCGGAAATGCGGCGCTGGCGCTGGCGATTTCCATGACGCTGTCGCTGATCACATGGGTGCGGCTGCGAAGACCGGAAGGCAAGGAGTTTGGGCAGGCATTGGAGACGGCTTTGCTGAGTGGCGGGCTGGTAATTCTGATTACTGCAGCAGGCGGGGCGTTCGGGTCGATGCTGAAACTGACCGGTATTGCCGGAGACATCGAGGCCATGTTTGAGGGCGGTCAGGCGGTTGGCCTGGTATCAATTTTTCTTGCCTTCGGCATGGCAGCACTGCTGAAAGTGGCTCAGGGTTCAAGTACCACTGCAATGATCACTGTTTCCGCAATGATTGCCGCGATGAATCTCACGCCGGAGCAACTTGGTTTCAATCTTGTCTACATCTGCACGGCCATTGGTGCGGGGTCTCTGATCGGTTCCTGGATGAATGACAGCGGTTTCTGGATTGTCGCCAAAATGAGCGGTCTGAGTGAGACCGAAGCATTGAAGACATGGACTCCGATGTTGATCGTGCTTGGCTGCGTCAGTCTTCTGATGACAATCCTGTTGTCCTATGCCATGCCCCTCACAAACGTTACTTGATGCGTGATTCCAAAGTTGAAGTCACGACCCGATGAATCAGAGCTTTCCCTGACACTGATTTCCGCAACAATTCATCCAATAATGGTGTTGCCCAAAGGCACCCCGTTTTCAGATACCGCGAGCTCCACGAATGTCCGTTCCTGATGCAGATGCAGCCGATTCTCGGAGACAATGCTATCGTGATCTGCTGGGATATCTGAACTTCTCAGACGGTACGCCGGGGTCTCGATTTCGCGCCTGCCTGAACGAGCTGTTTCAGTTCCGTGATTTTGGCAGCCAGTTGTCCGAAATCCGAGATCACCTGTTGGGCGAGCTTCAAAGCCTGGCGGAATCTGGTGAATCGGCGTTTCAGCAGTCCGATCAGGCAAGACTGGCCATCGAAACGACGTTTGACGTTCTGTTTCCCGCATACGAACAGCACCACGCAGACCTGTTGTTTCATCTGGAAGAGGTGGATCTCTGTCAACCGTTGTTCCTGGCCCGTGTTTTTGAAGCGACCCTCAGTGCGGGAACAACTGTTGGTTGGAATGACGCTGCCTCCCTGACGACGGATGCATTGAAGCAGCTGAACAGCTACGTCGGGTATCGCCCCGTTGCGATTCTGGAAAACGACCGACGGATGCAGGTCTTTGACCATGAACGCTTTTGTCCCTTACCGCTGTACTGGCAGGACGTTGGAACGGCAACTGGTCCGTATCAGCGTCTGATCGAAGCGACACTTGATTTTATCAGGCAACTACCGGAGGACATGACGGCTCCGGCACATTTCAACCTCGAACATCTGGATGAGCTGAGTCTGGACATTCGGGCTCACGACCATTTGCACCCGGTCAATAAACGCACGAACTACATGTTTGGCGAATGGGATCCGGAGGTCATCGACACGAAGGGGTTCTACCGGCGATTCGTAATCCGCCGCATCATCCTTGATTCGCTGCAGCGGTGGATGGACGTATCAACGGAGATACCGGAAGAAGAACGGCTTTTCGATGCCTCGGCTGTGCTGGCCGGGACAATTTTAATGGCCTCGGCAATTAGTGGCTCGGGGCCGGAGACGTACGATTCCTCGGTATCACTGACATCGTTGCTGCCGATGGTCGCACGGCAGCGTGATCACTTTTATCAGGCACTACTGGAAACCAGTACTGGCAGCCGTCGTCAACGCCTGATTGCCAGCGCACAGGAATCAAGGCAGCCGTTCGGGCATGTCCGTCATCAGTTGAACATGTATCTGTCACAGTACGGTGCCAATCAGGTCCAGCATCGACACCTGGCAGCATTCTACGCCTCGCTGGGTTTTGAGCAGGCGGCCTGTGAAGAAGCAGCCGTGATTCCGTGTGTGTCCGCCAGATTTGAATCGGAACTTCAGTCACGACTGATGCTGATTCATCGTTCGGTCAGAAGTGGCGAACTTGTGGCGGCTCAGAAACTGCTGACCGAGTGCATTGACCTGCTTCACCGAGGTATTCAGTGCGGCGCTATCGTTGATCCATGGAATGTGCTGGGCTTTCAGGGCATGTTTCCGCTATTCATCGCCCGTGAGGATGCTATTCCCGATAACCGCGTGGAAGTGCTGATCGAAGTGATCGAACAACTCTTCGATGCGTCGTCAGCGATCATGGCAGACGCCGCCGCCGCAGGCCAAAGTGAGATTCACCTGTCTGTCGAATCCGAATTCCGAACGCTGGCGGAGGAATGGGACAGCTACGCCACAACGACGGTGTCTGACCTTCCCGAAGTGCGCGGTGACGAGTCATTGACGGCAGCTCAGCATGTTGCTCGAGCACTGGCGGAATGGAGAACGGCCGGTGAGTCCGCCGGCGACATTTCGTTCTGGCGAGAACACGTCGGCAACTTCGAATCACCGCGCAGCTTTGCTCAGGTGGTCCACGCATTGATCGAACGCAATGACGAAGTGGCTGCCCTGGGACTGCTGATGCAGTGGCTCAGTGAAGCCGACAGAATGGGGCTGGAATCGGGCAAGCATTCGATGCACAGCCTGTTGCACAGCCTGCTTCGTACGATTAACTCCAATCCTGACCAGGATCAGCAGTGGCAGATGCTGCGGCGACTGTTCGCATTTCTGGAGGCCAACGCCGACACCTTCTGGGTCGTCCCGTCTCTCAAGGAATTTGTCGATCGCCATCGCAATTCGTCAAATGACAGTGGGGAATCCGATCAAAACGACGCAGGTCTGGATCTTGACCATTTGTTTGACGAAGAGGACGAGGAGTCAGATCTTTTTCAGGCGGCCTACGACAACGTGGTCTTCCGTGACAGTGCTGATGACGGAGTTGAAGGAGACACTGTTGACGAAGGCTATGGGCCGGGGACGACAGAGTTTGAGGTTATCTACCGGGAGATTGAGCCACGACTGAAGTTCCTGCATACGCTGGGTTCTTTGTGGGGCAGCAGCGCGGTTGCACTTTCACAGCAGGTCGCGTCCGGGCCGCAGAACCCTGAACAGCAGGAACACATACGAGGGTGGCTGGTTTCGATTCGTCATTTTCTGAAGGAACTGGGCAACCTTGTGGGTGAGGTTCGCGATCACGACATTCAGACATATTCGGCAGATCTTGATGCCAACATCGAATATGACATTCAGCTGCAGTCCCGTTTCCTGCTGATGCAGAATGCTGTGTCAACGACCGTCGAATTCCTGATGGCAGAACGCATGCTGTGCTGTGTCCTGCTGGACGGCGAAAACCTGCCCGGCCAGGGACGGGCGTTCGACAAAGAACTGGTAGCCATGTTGCGAGCGGTTCTGAGCCATGATTCCGCCACCGTCCGGAAGAACTTCGGGCGTTTCATCAAGGCACTGGAACGTCGTCCATTGCTGTACGTTCCATTTGAGCACGGCGGACAGCCGGCCGGGATTCTGAAAGCAAGAACGCTGCAGGCCGTGATTCGCCTGCTTCTCAGTCAGTTGCCCAGGCTTGGACTTCTGGAAGAAACATTCCGCCTGCTGCAGGCGGCCTTCCGTATGGAACGCAGTTCCAGGCCGCTGGGCCAGGCCGTTACAGAATTCGACAGACTGTTTCGGATCGGTCTGGCCCGATCCGTCGAAGCCATACTGCATGCGGCCAGTCGTTGGAAAACCGATACCGCACGCCAGCGCCGCAACGTCTATCGCCGCATCCAGCGACTGCTGGATGCGTACAAGGAACTGTGGTCCACTCATAGCAGTTCCATGAGACTGTCCGTCGTTGAGGAACTGCACGATGAAGACCGAGCTACCGAGATTCGCGAATTCATCGAAACTTACGGAGACGATCTGTTTCACACGCGGATGCTGACCCTTGGGAATGCCAGAGCGATTGTGCATCACGGAGCCGAATCACTGTTGGACGAATTGGAACAGAACCTGGGAATTGTACAGGCTGTTAAGATTATCGATGACATCAACGCAGAACTGATCGACCGTGACGAAGCGACGGACATGATGGAATTCGTTTACGAATCCGTCGTGGATAACTTTGATCGTTTCCTGGAATATAACACCACGACCACTCATTCAGACTATGGCAATCGCCTGTACTGCCTGCTGGACTTCCTGCGACTCGAATCACTGTACGAGCGATTCAACTGGAACAACGTTCCGTACCAGATCGCTCATGAAGCAATCGTACGATTCGGTGCCATTGATCTGGGGGCGGACATCGAAGCGGAGCTTGCGGAAAAGACCTGTGAGGTGGCCGAATCGCTGGTCGAAGAACTGGATTCGCTTGAATCAGAATACGGCGTACAACTGCCCACGCTGCACGATCACATTAAGGAACGCATCGTGGCAACGTTGGCCGTCAATCGCATGACGGCTCGAGTCGGTCGCTGTAGTCCCGGTCTCAACGACGCTTCCGAAGAAAAAGCGGTTGAGAATTTCAAGATTCTGCGTCAGGAGATCGGCGACTTCATGGAATCCCGTCTGGGCTCCGGTATCGAACCTCCCGACTGGATGCAGGAGCTTGCTCGGGAATTCGACCGTGCTCACGAAGAACAAGCCGGCACGATCGCCGAATCCCTGACAAATGTTGAATTTCAGCGAGTGACCCAGAAAGAAATTGACCGACAACTGTCACGTCTCGTGGGCGACGATGATTAGAGCCAATCGCAAAAAATACGATATGAGTTGCTCGCCACTGGGTACCAATCATTGGGAACAGGCAAACAATTTCCGAGCAGTAGCTCGAATCCGAGTTGAGGGCTCCGGCCTTATCAGGACCGGTTTTCACGTGATCCAAGAAAGGTGTTCTGATGTCTGAAGATGGCTCCGCAGCCACTCCTAAAAAAGACGATCCCAAAAAGGCGGCCGCGCGAGAACTGTGGGATCGATTGAGAAAGAGCCGGCCGGGCCCTGACAACAAGGAACTGATCTATCTGGCACGGTTTGTACCGCTGTTGTCGACCGTCGCGGCCAAAACACTGCTGACACGCAAACTCAACATTGAGGAACTCAAGGAGCTGATTCAGCACGTCCCCAAAGCCCAGGAAGCGGCTACCAAGGTGGCTATGAAGACCTACGCCGAAGTTCTGACCGAGGACGACCTGCGTTTCATTTTCACTCAGACAAAGTCAGTCGACGTGGCGAAAATCCTGCTCAAGCAGTTTCCCAATGACGCCAACCTGGGTCTGGTCGACCGCAATCTGGAGGAACTGAAGGGTTCGGTGGAAAAAATTCGGCAGCTGGAACCCACAAAGACTGTTCTCAGAGAAATCGATCGCAAGCTGTAATGAACCGATGCCATGGAACAGATGTGTGAACGGTCGCATGGTCGGTCAGTCCTGGCTCTTTTTCGAACGATTGAGCGGTTTCAGCGTTCGCGCGAAAAAGGCTTCCATCATCGGTAGGGTTTCCTTTGCGTTGCGGCCAAAAACACCGTGTCCGGAATTGTTGGTGTAACGCTTGTAGGTGATGTCCCTGGCTCCGGCTGCTTTCAACGCTTTCACGAGGTCATCTGAATTCACAACAGGAACCGTTCTGTCGGCTTCGTCGTGGAAGAGCAACAGCGGTGGCGAATCTGCGGAAACGTAGGACATTGGCGCGACACGATTCTTTACTTCGTCTGATCCGTTGCCAAAGCTCGGCCGAGTGGGTGTGGCTGATGCGACGACTGCCTGCACTTTGCTGGAAAAGTCCTGCCAGGGACCATCGCCCTCAAGTGTCGGTTCGGTGTGTGACAGCCCCAGCATGGTGACCAGGTGGGCGCCAGCTGAGTTGCCGTAGGCGCCAATGCGCTGGGGATCAATGTTGTATTCTTTCGAGTGTGCACGCAGCCAGCGAACGGCACACTTGACATCGTGAACACAGGGCAGGATCTCCCGGTCGAGCCGATAATTCACTGAGACGGTCACATAGCCGTTGCTGGCATATTGCAGGGCCGGACCGATGAAACCTGCAGCGCGTTTGTCGCCGTTCACCCAGCCTCCACCGTGCACAAAGACGATCGCGGGTCGCGGCGACGCCGAGACTTCCTTTGGCCGGGCCAGATCAAGCTGCCAGGCTTTGTTTCCCTCGCGGTAGGCGATGTTCAATTCGACTGCGACGCCTTCAGGAATCTGCGATCGAATTTTCGCATCCGATGCGTACGAACGTTGATTCTGGTTTTGATTGCCATTTCGATTGCCGCCGTTATTTCTCGCCAGTCTTTCCGCAAGTGCCAGCAGCTCCTTTGAGTCAAGAAAACCATCCTTATTCGAATCGTTCCGATTGAAGAAACGCTTCATCAATCCCGTGGCTTCATCACGGGCAATCCGCCCGTCTCCATCGGGATCCTGTTTTGCGAACCACCCTCTCAACTGCTGTTGATTCTCATCCGCCGCGATCACACCGTTCAGCATGGTCAGCAATGTTGTCATGGCCGGAAGAAGCAGGGTTTTCATGGCGTCTCCGTTTCCGAAAGTTCTATGTTGAGAATGACTGTGTTGAGAATGACTGTGTTGAGAATGACTGTGTTGAGAATGACTGTGTTGAGAATGACTGTGTTGAGAATGACTGTGTTGAGAATGACTGTGTTGAGAATGACTGTGTTGAGAATGACTGTGTTGAGAA
>JAAERP010000410.1 GCA_024230215.1 Fuerstiella sp.
CCACATTCAGTATCCCCGTCGTCAGGTGGGCATGAAAGTCTATGACGGTGGCTCCTCTCACCTGCCGGTGAAAGTGAACCCTGCAGGCGTTATTCCGGCAATCTTCGCCAGCTCTCTGCTGCTGTTGCCGACTACGATTTCGACCTTCTCCGGTAGCCAGACTGGTCCGATCATGTCGACCCTGTTGGCTTACTTCGGTCCCGGTCAGCCGCTCTATCTGTTGTTCTTCGCGGCCATGATTGTGTTCTTCGCGTATTTCTACACTTTCAACGTCAGCTTCAAACCTGACGATGTGGCAGACAACCTAAAGAACCAGAACGGCTTTGTGCCCGGTATCCGTCCTGGCAAACGCACCGCGGAGTATCTGGAATATGTTGTGAACCGCGTGTTGGTATTGGGCTCCGCCTATCTTGCCGCTGTTTGCCTCCTTCCTGAAATTCTGCGCGGTCAGTTCTCTATTCCGTTCTACTTTGGTGGGACTTCGGTTCTGATTGTTGTTTCGGTAACGATGGACACCATTCAACAAGCCCAGAGCCATCTGCTGGCACACCAGTACGAAGGCCTGATCGAAAAATCGCAGCTGCGCGGAAAAGCTAAAAAGCGCGGCGCACGCAAGGGAGCTGCTCGTCGATGAATATTATCCTGCTTGGCCCGCCCGGTGCCGGTAAAGGCACACAGGCTGCACGGCTTGTGGAAAAGCGTGACATGATCCAGCTGTCGACAGGTGACATGCTGCGCGCTGCAAAAACGTCTGGCACAGAAATGGGCAAGAAGGTTGCAGCCGTCATGGACCGCGGCGAACTCGTCACCGACGAGATCGTGATCGGCCTGATCCGTGAGCAGCTGGAAGGCGACAAGAAGGGTGGTTTCATCTTTGATGGCTTCCCGCGCACGCTGGCACAGGCGGACGCTCTGGCGGCCCTGTTGGCAGAGTGCGGCGAGACGCTGGATGCTGTGATCGAGATGCAGGTGAACGACGAGGTTCTGGTGGACCGCATCGTTGGCCGCGCCAAAGAGGCGGTTGCCGCTGGCGGCACGGCCCGTGCGGACGACAACGAGGAAAGCCTGAAAGTACGCCTGATGGCATATTACAAGCAAACCTCGCCGCTGATCGGCTATTACCACGCCAAAGGCGACCTGAGCTCGATTGACGGGCTGGCAAGCATGGATGAGGTCGAAGCCTCGATTGCCGGCGTGTTGGGGTAAGCCCTGACGGTGGCCCAAACTTGAAACCCCGTCGGTCGCGGCGGGGTTTTGTTTTTGTTTCGCCTGACAGGTGTTGACACCCCCCTCAAACCCCCATAAATCACCTCATCTCTTAACGGAGAATCAATTCTTTGCCGGTGGGTCGCACCCATCACGCAAGATCACCTGATCAGCTGAGGCCCGATCGCTCAAAAGCGTCGGGCTTACGTTGTGAAAAAAGGTTCCGGAGTTACGGAACCGCAACGAAAAGGAAAGTGACACGTGGCACGTATTGCCGGCGTAAACATCCCGACCCACAAACGGGTCCCGATCGCCCTCACATATATCACTGGTATTGGCCCGGCCTCTGCCAAAGAAATCTGCACCGCAGTCAACATCGACGAAACCCGTCGTGTGAACGAACTGTCCGACGCAGAAGTGCTGTCCATCCGTGAGCACATCGATGCAAACTTCACCGTTGAAGGTGACCTGCGTCGTGAAGTTCAGATGAACATCAAACGCCTGATGGACCTTGGCTGCTACCGCGGTCTGCGCCATCGTCGTAACCTGCCCGTTCGCGGTCAGCGTACCCACACCAACGCTCGCACCCGCAAAGGCCCCGCAAAGGCCATCGCTGGCAAGAAGAAGTAAGGGAGGGTTTGATCAATGGCACGCGATAAGACTCGTACGAAGAAAAAAGAGCGCAAGAACATCGCTTCCGGTGTTGCTCACGTGAACTCTTCTTTCAACAACACCAAAATCCTGATCTCCGACGTTCAGGGCAACGCAATTTCCTGGTCCTCCGCTGGCACCATGGGCTTCAAGGGCTCTCGTAAGTCCACGCCTTATGCTGCTCAGATGGCTGCAGAAGATGCAGGCAAAAAAGCGCAGGATCACGGCGTTAAGACGCTGGAAGTTGAAGTGCAGGGTCCCGGTTCCGGCCGTGAATCCGCACTGCGCGCGCTGGCAGCAATCGGTTTCAACATCACATCTATCCGTGACGTGACCCCGATCGCACACAACGGCTGCCGCCCGCCGAAGCGCCGCCGCGTCTAAGCGAAAGCAATACTACCCTGGGGCTGTGATACTCACGGCCCCAGTTCGTCATTTTGAAACCTCGGGCGTCTGGATTTTTCGGACATGGAATCTGGACAAGTATGGAGGGACGCATGATCCACAAGAATTGGGCTGAATTGATCAAGCCGACCCAGCTTGAAGTGAAACCGGGCAACGACCCCGCGCGTCAGGCAACTGTTGTTGCTGAACCGCTGGAGCGTGGCTTTGGTCTTACGCTGGGCAACGCGCTGCGCCGCGTACTGATGAGCTCGCTGCAAGGTGCAGCGATCACCTCCGTTCAGATCGACAACGTTCTGCACGAGTTCTCGTCGGTTGCCGGTGTGCGTGAAGACGTCACCGACGTTATCTTGAACCTCAAAGGCGTGAGCCTGCGGATGGAAGTCGAAGGCCCCAAGCGCCTGTCGATCTCTGCCAAAGGCCCGGGTGCCGTGACTGCCGGTGATATCTCCGACAGCGCAGGCATCGAAGTTCTGAACAAAGACCACGTGATCTGTCACCTGGATGACGGCGCGGACCTTTACATGGAACTGACCGTCAACACTGGCAAAGGTTACGTGTCTGCGGACAAGAACAAGCCGGAAGATGCGCCGATTGGCCTGATCCCGATCGATGCGATCTACTCGCCGGTCAAGAAAGTGTCTTATGACGTGCAGCCGACCCGTGAAGGTCAGGTTCTGGACTATGACAAACTGACCATGAAAATCGACACCGACGGTTCCATCACGCCGGAAGACGCCGTGGCATTTGCCGCGCGTATCCTGCAGGACCAACTGTCGATCTTCGTGAACTTCGACGAGCCGGAATCGGCCGGTCGTCAGGAAGAAGACGATGGTCTCGAGTTCAACCCGCTTCTGTTGAAGAAAGTGGACGAGCTGGAACTGTCTGTACGTTCGGCAAACTGCCTGAAGAACGACAACATCGTTTACATCGGCGATCTGATCCAGAAGACCGAAGCAGAAATGCTGCGCACACCGAACTTCGGCCGCAAATCTTTGAACGAGATCAAAGAAGTGCTGTCGGGCATGGGTCTGCACCTTGGTATGGACGTCGAGGACTGGCCGCCGGACAACATCGAAGATCTGGCGAAGAAGTTCGAAGACAACTTCTAAGAATTTCGGGCGGGGGCAACCCCGCCCAATTCAACAAATGCCCGGACTTACCGGGGAAAGCAGGGCCTTCCGCCCCAAGGAGAGCCGGTGACACGCATCACTGGACAGACAAAGCAAAAACGCACTTAGGAGAAATGAAATGCGTCACGCTCGTGGTTATCGCCGCCTGAACCGTACACACGAACACCGTAAGG
>JAAERP010000411.1 GCA_024230215.1 Fuerstiella sp.
CTTGGTACCCCTGTTGATATCGAGATGCCACTTCCCGACGTGTCCGGTCGTGTATCCCAATCCTTTCAAACGCGAGGCAATGGATTTCTGTGTCGTGGGAAGCGGCCCCTCCTTGTTTGATTCAACGCGAAAGCGCTGCTGATAGCGTCCCGTGACAATCCCCGCCCGCGACGGCACGCATTGCGGAGCCGTGCAGTAAGCCTGCGTCATCAGCGCGCCGCCGGTCGACAGTCGATGCACGTTCGGCATGCTGACTTCATCGCGCAGATCGGTCGCTTGCAGGTCGTTGTAACCATGGTCATCGGTCACGATGAAGATGATGTTCGGCTGTTGAGCACCAAGCACGGTCGCTCCCGAAATCAGCGGGAACAATGTGCTGAGGCCTATCGCCAGCAGCATTCGTCGCACAAGCTTCTTCATGTTTCGTCTCAATCCGCAATGGTCTGCATTTGTCTCGTTTCGGAGCAACTTCGTGATTCGAATGCCGTGATCAATTCTCTCGTTCACTGACGTACTCTTCGACTGCTGAAGCCGTGAACTTTCCGAGCGTGATGTAGCCGTCGGAGCTGTAATGCACTCCGTCGGCTCCTTTGGGCAACGTGCCGGGATAAATCGTGGTCACGCCCTGGAGGTCGCGACCCGCTCGGTTCTGCGCCGCGATGACAGGGATAATGTAAGGGCGTTTGCCAGCAGCCTTTCTCCTTTCGGAAATACTTGCCTCGTTCACGTACGCCAACACGCCTCGGAGCAGATCATCCGTTTTCACCAAGGGTGTCCCCGCCGGATTCTTGACTTTGCGCAACTCCTCGTCATTCATTTGGGCCATCGCCGTTTTGAGCAGTTCCTCGTCATTCAAATACGACGGTATAAAAACCGGCAGGTCTGGGGTGCCCAGATCAGAGCGCAGGTCCGAGACGAGCAGCTTGAATGTGTCGTAGTACTCATCGGCGAGCACCTTCTTCGTTCCGTCCGCGGCCGCCTGTTTCCAGATAAAGCCCGAAAACTCGGGCTTTGAAATTCGCTTTGCTTCGGCAACCGCGTTCATCAGGTCTTTGTACAGCGATCCCTTCTTTCCATCGAAAGTAAGATTCGCCCGTTCAAAGGACCAGTTCTTCTCGAAGCCGCGTATGCCGGTTCCACCGCTCGCAACCTTGATGATGCCGATCGTGTCTTCTGGCCAGAAAGCGGCAAGCTGATGCGCGAACGAAACGCCCGGCCCAAATCGATGGGTCGGCACAAAGTATTCCCATCTTCCGTTGGCCCAGATTCGGATGCGATCGTGCTTTTCCGTGTAGGGCGACTTCAACTCGTTCGCCCGCCCGGCGCCCTGCATGTTGGATTGTCCCATCAATACGAACACGCGGAACTTCCCCCCGTTCGGGATCGCCGCTTCACCGCCGCCCATGGTGTTCGCCTGCTGCAAGCCGACCGTCTTCCATTTATCGGCAATCGTATTCGCTTGCGGCTTGCCATTCGAAGCAGGCGCTGAACTGGCATTTTTTCGCCTCGCTTGGAAGACGGCTTGCAAGGCGCGTAACTCGGTGTCGTCTAGCTCACCATCCTTGTTGGCGTCGGATTTAGGGAATCGTTTGATGAGCTGGGCCTTTCGCTTCTCGCTGAGCTTCGACTCCTGAGCGAATACGGAAGGGGCACCAGCGCAGAACATCACGATTATCAACATCAATTTCGTATGCATTGTCTTTTCCTTATTCAGGGGTTTGAGCCAGAGTGATTTCAGTCATCCGGAAACCTATCGTTTCATCGTCTGCCATAGTAGCGGTAGGTCTTGAACTTGACTGGCTTGTCAGCCCCGGCTTGGCGATGGGGTAGTTTTCTTAGTTGTCGGCTTGTCCGCGAGTTGCTCTCGCTCGGCAGCTTCATTACGCAGGTACTCGACCAAATGACCTGAGTGCGAATGGAGCGATTGACTTGCCCGCTGCGCATCTCCGGCGTCCAAAGCGTCGACAATCGACTCATGCTCACGAGCGATAGCGACAAAATCGGCGGTCTTTAGAAACTCCAAGGCGAAACGGGTGCGAACCTCGAAGGCCAGAGACTCCCAGACACGCAGCAGCACACCGTTCTCCGACGCTTGTACGATCGCGCGATGAAACGCCTGATTCTCACGCTGATAGGCGTCGAAATCGCGTCGCCGGGCTGCCGCCACAATCGCTTTGCAGACCCTTCGAAGCTCGCCACAATTTCCACGCAGCGCGTCGGCGGCCGTCATCGCCGCAAGAGACTCCAGAGCAGCGCGGACCTGGAACGCCTCGATGGTCTCGGTCACCGACACTTCCCGGACCCAGGCTCCTTTGTGGGCGGCGGAATCGAGGACTCCCTTGGCGACGAGTTCGCGGATCGCTTCGCGCACCGGAATAGCGCTGACCGCAAATTCCTCTGTCAGCCTGCCTTCGACGATGCGTTCCCCGGGCGCGAGTTCGCCGCACCCTATTCGCTGCAACAGGACCTCGCGGATTTGCGCAGGTACCGAAAGACGGGCCAGATTCATGAGGCTGGGCTCCTCGATCATGAAAGAATACCTGAAAGTCGAGACGAGCCATATATCATGAATGATATATGATATGTCGTCAAGTGATGCTCAACTGGCGAGATTGGTGATCATGGCTGGCATTTGGGTGAAAAAGAACATTGGTGCAAGTCTGCGCTGTGGCGCGATGCGACCCACGTTCCCTACATTGTCGTTGCTCCTGGAATCGCCAAGCCAGGGACGGTGAATAGTCAGCCCGTGTCATTGGTCGATACCTACCCGACGCTCTGCGATCTTGCCGGGATTCCTAAACCGGAACATTTGGATGGAGAATCCGTCGTTCCTTTGCTGAAAGACCCGAGCGCAAAACGCGATGCGGCGTTTATCAGTTACGGTCCGGAAAACACGGCCATGCAGACCGAACGGTATCGCTATATCCGTTACGAAGATGGATCTGAAGAGTTGTACGACCAGCAAGAGGATCCGCACGAGTGGACGAACCTGAGCAACAATCCGGAGTTTGCCGCGCTTAAAGCACAACTCAAAACACAGGTTCTGCAGTTCCAGAGTGAATAGAACAGGGGATAGAGGATGTTTGCAGGAAAGACAGTTTTGTGGTTAGCCGCCGCGGGCGGGAAGAGCTCGACACCGACACGGTCATGTACACGGGCGTCCCAGTTGTTCGTAGTAGGTCGGGCACTCCTGCCCGACTTCCGGCGACCGGCAGAAGTGCCCGTCCGACCAAAGCGTTTCCGGCGGTCATGCCTTGGGAAAAGCCGGTCGATCGCAAACTGAGTGCCGCCTGGGCGCGAATGTGGGATCGCTGGAACCCGCACGAGGATCGCGGCAACGAACTCTACAGCAACTTCAAATACACACCGCTGGAGGGGCTGAAACACGAGCAGAATGTTTCGCGCCGGGATCCCACGAAAGTGATTCGCGTCGGTGGGAAGTACTACGTGTGGTACACGTGTCGACGAACCACCACTGCTCCCGTCGGCGTGGAGAAGGCAACGGACACCATTCCCGCAACAGACTGGGACCTGGCCGACATCTGCTACGCGACCAGACCCGCAAAAGGGATAAGCCAATTCCATTTCGGGCGCGCGGAAATGCCACGCTGGTGAAGGATCGATACAAGTTGATGTTACCGGCTGGAGAGTTGTATGATCTATCCGCCGACTGGAGCGAGGAAGAGAACATCGCTTCCAGCCAACCCGACCGGATCGATGTGATGACCGAAGAATTGACCGCCTACCTGAACAGCATGCAAAAGAGTCATGCCGGGGAGGACTACGCTGACCCATCATTCAAGCCACTGGATGAATGGAATGCGTTTCGAAGAAGTCGAGAGAAATAGGCGCACGTTCGCGTGAGAATAGAAAGGCACTGCCATGAACAGAACAATTGCCCTGTGTTTCGGCATTCTAGCGATGTTGTTAGAAGCGACACCGGCGGTTGCCGTGAATGTCCAGGGCGGTTTGGTCGTCTGTATCGGCACCAGGGCGCTCGAGAGTGTTTCTGCTGACTGGAAGAAACCGGGGTGCGTCTTCCGATGTCTTGAGACCTCGGAAAGCCGAGTCTCCAGCCTTCGAAAGAGAATTCAGGCGGCGGGATGTTACGGTAAGGTCTCGGTGGCGCGATTTGATGGCATGCACCTGCCGTATATCAGGAATCTGGCGAATCTTGTAATCGTGGATGCCAGCAGTGAGATTCCGGAATCCGAGGTGCATCGGGTGCTCGCGCCCTACGGGGTTGCGATTGTCAATGGGCAGGAGTTCACGAAGCCATATCCGCAGGACATGGACGAGTGGCCGCAATATCTGCACGGGGCTGACAACAACTGCGTCGCCAGAGATACCGTGGTGGGGCCGCCGCGCCACGTTCAGTGGATTTCCGGTCCGGCCTGGACACGATCGCACATGGGGGCGTCCTCCATCACCAGTATGATCTCTGCCAACGGGCGTCTCTTCACCATTGAAGACACAGCCACGGCCGAGAATCCATTCCTGCCTGCCAAATGGAAACTGGTTGCCCGCGGCGCCTTCAACGGTGTCGAGCTCTGGACACGGGACTACCCCGAGTGGGAACAGGTGACGGTTCGTATCAAGTACTACCACGCTCAGATGAAGCGGCGATTGGTGGCCGTTGGGGACACCGTCTACTGCACACCGGGACTGACTGCTCCACTCACGGGCCTCGACGCGGCAACCGGAAAGACCATACGCCTGTTTTCCGGTACTGAGAACACGCAGGAATTTGCCTATCACAACGGACGGCTGTACGTTGTTACCGGCGACCGCATGTTCTTCGACGGCTACGGCGCAGAAAACAGAGCGAAGAGACGAGGAAAGGATCCCGATCAGGCTGAAGCCAGTGCGGCTTCAACAACGCCATTCAATGGATATGGCTTTCCCCTCTCTGCCTACAACCCTCAAACAGGGAACGCCGAAAAACCGACCAACGTCATTGTGGCTCTCGACGTCGACAGCGGCAAAGAGGTCTGGCGAAGTAAGAAGATCGCAGACTATGTCGGCTGCACGATGGCACTCAAGGGCGACAAACTGGTTTACCAGACCGCACACGGTGTGGCTTGCCTTGATGCGCAGACTGGAGAGCCGAACTGGGCTGTTGACAAGAAGATTCCTTATGGAACGGGAAGTTCACCCAATACGCTGGTGCTTGCCGAAGACCTTGTTCTCTCCGAAGAAAACGGGGCGCTGCATGCCTACTCGTTAGCCGACGGCAGCGCATCGTGGGACAAGCCCATCAAGAGTCGCCCTGGCTACCGCTCTTCGAGTGACGTCCTGGTGACCGGCGGAGCCTTGTGGATGTGCGGAGCGAAAGGCACCCCCAGCAGCTACGACCTCAAGACCGGAGAACTCATCAAGACGATTCCCCAGACTCTTCTTAAGCCGATGGGACACGACCGCTGTTTCCGCAACTACATCACCGAACGATTCTATATCAACAGCAAGACCGGCGGGCCGGATTGCCTCGACCTGTTGAATGACACCGAATACCCCGCCCCCTTCACGCGCGCAACCTGCAGCATGGGTGCGCTGCCCTGCAACGGACTGATTTATGCCGGACCATACTCCTGCCAGTGCCACTTGTCCGTCGGCCTGCACAACTTCAATGTCTACTACACCGACGAGGACTCACTGCCCAGGCAGGGGCAGGTCGTTGATGTGAAACGATCCATTCGCCTCGAAAAGGGCCCTGCCTATGGCCATGCCGCCAGGGCGGCGGATGCGCCCTGGCCAACGTATCGGCAGGACGTTCGACGGTACGCGGGAACAACAACGAAGGTTCCGGCCACCGGACTCAAGACCTTGTGGAAGGCACGATTGAAAGGCCCAGTCAGTGCACCGGTGATTGCCGAAGGCAAGGTCTTCGTCTCGGAAATTGATGCCCACACCTTGCATGCACTCGATGCCGGCAACGGAAATGCACTGTGGACTCATACTGTCGGAGGACGGATTGATTCCCCTCCAACCTACTACAAGGGGCTGCTTCTGTTTGGCAGTCGCGATGGTTGGGTGCATTGCGTACGTGCTTCCGACGGAGCACTCTCCTGGCGATTCCGTGATCTCCCTGACAAACAGATCTGTGCCTTTGGCCAGCTCGAATCGGCATGGCCCATCCATGGAAGTGTGTTACTCAAGGACGACACCGCCTACTTCTGCGCCGGTCGCTCATCCTACCTGGACGGAGGCCTCTTCCTTTATGGTCTGAATCCCGTCACGGGCGAGCGTCTGCACCAACGACAGTTTTACGGACCTTATGCCGGCAACGGCTTCCCGGCATTCGTTGAACAAGGCAATCGTTCCGAGACAGAAGTCGTCAAGGGAACCACTGCCGATGTGATGAGCAGCGAAGCAGACGTGTTGTACATTCGGCATCAGGCCTTTGGTCCGGATCTGGAAGACGGCACGGCCGGCAAGCACCTGCTTTCTTCTGCAGGTATGCTGGAAGGAGATCGCAATCATCGCGAATACAGTCTGATAAAGGAGCAGTTCAACCATCGGAAGACATGGACCAGCATGGACAAGACCGACTACCCCACCGGCGACATCCTCGTCTCCGACGGCACGGACTACTTCAGCGTGTATGGTATGCCGGTCAATCGCATGTCCTATTTCGATCCCCGCAAAGACGGGTACGCACTATTGGCAAAGACGAAGACAGGGGACAGCTGGAGCAGGAAGTGGAATACGAAGATTCCGCTGACCGGCAAAGCGATGACGTTGGCCGGTGACGTCGTCTTCGTCGCCGGGGCACCTCTGGTCTTCGAGCAGGATGACCTGGCGGCCACCTACGAAGGCCGCGCTGGCGGTGTCTTGTGGGCCGCCTCCGCCGCCGACGGATCCAAACTCGCCCAGTATACGCTTGATCAGCTTCCCGCCTGGGACGCCATGGCCGCCGCCTACGGCAGGCTGTTCATTACCAACGGAGACGGCAGCATCGAGTGCTGGGGCGGGAACTCGGGAAAGAGGCAGACCAGGTAGCCGCACTCTGACGAGCGTGGCAACTTTACTGGGCAAAGGGAACGTGATCGTCATCATGACGGATGACACCGGAAACAACATTGGTTTTCAGGGAAACCGAACGCAGAAGAATGGTTCGCTATTCAGGAGAAAAGACAGACCATATGAAACTGCACCGGCATCACATTGTCTTGGGCGCGTTGATGGGCGTTCTTCTGTCCTTCTCCGTGACCGCTTCAGTTCGAGTCCGTCTCGGGGAGCTTTTGGTCGGCTATCCGAACCATTCTCTTGATTAACCCTCCGTCACACATTGTGGCCGAGGGTCTTATCATTACCGTCGCCGTCTTGTTTCGGGTTGGGTAGTCGCGTCCAGTTAGAAGCGAACCGCGGGTCGGTGAGCAGACGGAGTTGACCATAAAATTGCTGAAACGGACCGACGATTCAGCCAGCCGATCAATGTTTGGTGTGCGAGAACGCGTATTTCCGTTGATAGACAGATCGTCATAACCGAGGTCATCAGCCTGGATAATCAGGATGTTCGGCTGACCATCTGCAGCGTTCGCGTAGCTCGCCCAAAAGGCAGCACCGGTGAAAATGAGTATCCCGGGAATAATGAGTCGTATTCGTCGATGCATCGCTAAACGTTCGTTTGCAAAATGGAGTCAATTGGACGAAACAGAGTTTGCAGGAAGCTGACTCCATCGGCAATGACATGATCTTGTTATCCGTCGGTGTAACGCAGCAGCCACGAGTCTGTACGAACCGCCGCAAATGAACAGTTCAAAGCTTGCTTGAATCGTCATCGTTTCGTTGGCTGCATCAATACTTCGCCCGACTGCGCCAGCCAGACATTTGCTTTCCGCTTAAAGGCTTCGACAAGTTCTGGATGCTGCTCGACGATGTTCAGAGTTTCCTCAGGGTTCTTCTTGAGGTCGAACAGTAAAGTTTGACCGCCTTCCTGATGTTGAAACGGCGCGATGTATTTGTACCGCTCAGTTACCATGGCGTAGTAACCCGGGCATTCACCGACGGCATAGTCGCGAGCGAAAGTGCCGTTTCCTTCAATCAGCGGCAGCAAGGTGTCACCGTAAGGCACGGCTTTCTCTTCGGCGGACGCTCCCGCCCAATCAAGCGTTGTTTTCACGAGATCCAGCAACTGCACCGGCTGGGTGATTCTCTTTGCGCTCTCTTGTCGCGGATCATAAATGATCAGCGTTGGATTCAAGACTTCCCTGTAGAACGTTGCCTTGTGCTCAAGTCCATGCTCTCCGATCAGGATGCCATGATCACTGAAGAAGACTACGATGGTGTTGTCCGATTTGCCGCTCGCCTCGATCGCAGCCAATACCTTGCCGAGCTGGTCATCCATAAACGCGATATTCGCACAATTGCCGCGTTGCACCTTATCGACTTTGGAGAAATCCATCTGATGAGGGCGCAGCAATGCGGGAATGCCCTCGCCTGAATCGTCTCGCGCGTTGATCTCCGGCATCGGTGCATCATTGAACCGGTCGTGGTAGTCCTGCTTTACATCATAGGGACCATGAGGGACTGAATAGTTCAGCCAGAGAAAGTACGGCTCATCCTGCTTCGCGATATACTCCTCGGCCAGCTTGGTGAAGAGTCCATCAAGGTAAACATCGTCCGGCAACGTGGTCGGCTTCCGGCGATCGGCTTTCATCTGCTCGTAGCACTCCTGATCCAACAGAAAATCCACATAGGAATCGACTCCTCTTTCCGGTTCTTTTTTTCCGACTACGGCTCGCCCCATCGACTGCCATACGTGATCGAATCCAAGCTGGCGATGCCCCACTGTCCTGACGTGTGCATTCGTTCCGCTTAGTCCTTCCTTGCCTGGATGTATATGACTCTTGCCAATGTACGCCGTCTTATAGCCCGATTGTTGTAGTGCCCGCGGCAACGTCCACACCCCATTGGACAATCCCTTAAACGGGCCATTTTCATACATCCCGATATTGTGAGGGTACCTTCCGATGATCAGCGAATTGCGGGACGGACCGCACATTGTTCCCTGACAAACGGCGTTCAGAAAATGTACTCCGCGTGATGCCAGTCCATCCAGCGTTGGTGTCTGTGCGGATTCTGCTCCGTTTACACCAACGTAATGGGCAGGCAGATCATCCACTTCAACAAAAACGATGTTCGGTCCAGATGCGCTGGCAGACAAACCGACAATCGCAACTGCAAAGGCAAGAATGAGTCGTGTCATCATATTTGGATACCTGGGTTTACGGTGCATGGTGGAATAGATTCGTTGGCGCTTGCCGGCCTGTCGATGCCAGAGTGCCTGGATCGGATCGAATTTGCAGAAAGCGGTCGGCATTCGCAAGGAGATCGTAGAGTACGATTCGGTCGACGTGATCGGGAACAGGTCCGTGGGCTTTCTTTGCCGCCAGGAGCCTCAGGGGGTAAACGTTTCCAAATGGCTGGTCACTGATCAGAGCGGGCTTATCGAGCGCCTTGACAACTTTGCCAATCGGAAACACCTTGCTGACGTGCTGAGGAGAGATCACGTCAATGTTAGGAGCGATTCGTTGCCATATCTCCGCGGTAAACGTGGCCTCCTTGATCATTAGTTGTATTTTTATTTCAGTTATTCCTGTTTCGGTTGAATCGCGACTAATGCCCTACGGCGGCGGCGATCAGAAATGACGGTCCATCCGCTGGCTGATCTGTTGATTGGCGGACTTCATCAGCTTCACCTGCTCCGTATCGGGATTCTCCATTTCGTCCAGCAGTCCGCGCCGTCGGGCTTTGTTGCGTTGGTAGGCACCGCAAAGATGGAAGCCGATGCAACCCGGGTTCTTGTGCAGAGCGGATAGCGTTTCCGCATACCAAGTACCGTTGTTAGGTTTGAATCCGTTTTTCATCGGGCCACGGACTCCGGCGGCATCAGCCAGCAGCACGGGCTTGCCGGTCTTCCTGTACCACTCCTCGAGATGGCTTACCGGATCACGGAAGTCCTGGAAGGACAGCACATCGACGAACGGTTTTGCGGCGTCTACGATCTCCATCTCGATCGGGGCGTTGGCTTCGTAACGATCTCCGAGTAGCAAATGATGCTTGTCGTAGCGCCGGATCGCATCGTGAGTCGTCTTGTAATAGCTGTGAGCCAGCTCACTTAGATCTTTTCGTCCCGCCTCAGTCGTGAGCCGCTCAGGATCAAAGATCGGGCCCCGCCATTCGTTGTCTGGTCGCGAGTGCGTCCAAGTCGGGCAGTCGCTGTAGAAGTATCCGATCAGGTTGGGGTCGTTACTCAGTTCGGCACAATGCGATCTCGCCACATAGTCGCACCATTCCTTCCAATCATTGCTGCGGAAATCGTAGTGGACGGTGTGCTTCTCCCATTGATGCGACTCGGTGAAGGGCAACAGGTGGCAGTAAGGCATGTCGAGCGCACGATACTCGTCCACGGTGAAGGCGCGGGAATGCTGCCATTGCTTGACAGTCACTTCCTGGACCCAACCGACCGTGTTGAATCCCCATGCTTTGAGATTTGGGGCAACCGATTCTTTGATCCAACGAATGGTGCTGCCGCCATACTTCTCGCGCCAGATGGCCAGGTTTTCCGGGTATCGCAGGCTTGCCGGATCGATGTGATTGACTCCCATCGTGAAGAACGGCTCGCCATCTGGAGTGATCAACCACCAGTGATTCTCTCGCTGGCCGAGCGTAAAGAACCCCTCCGGTTCGACTTGCGTCGTCTTTGTTTCCGAAGCCTGTGCAAAGCTCGGCATTGGAGCCACCAGGCCTGCGCCAAGTGCAGCAGCACTCCCGAGAAACCTGCGTCGATGTATGGGATTATTCAAGATTCACTTTCTCCTTTTCGAGTAAACGTTGTCTGACGCTCCGGCCTGCTCGTGCCAGTGGACCGCCTGTTCGTTGGCGGCCTTGGCTTGCAACAGAGCTTCTCTGATGGGATTGCCGAACGGATCAAAGAATCCGGTTTGTTGTTTCCCGGTTGCGTCGGCGGTGCCTTCCCATGTCTCCAGGTAACCGCAGGTCTGCCAGCCCACCACGAACGGCAGGTTCATGACGCCGCGCAGGTACGTGGCATACTCCCGGCCCTTCGCTTCCGCTGACTCAACCTTGACGCCTTTGACGGCCTTCATGTTGGGACGCAAGACGCCGTAGGAGTGATCGCCATTGATGATCGGCTTGTGGGTGATGCTGTGGATGTGGCGAAGTTTCTCGGCATGTTCGGGCGTGAAGAAGTCGTAGTCCTGGATGACGATGACATCCACATACTTCCTGACGATGTTCCAGACCCAATCTGGCTGAGGCCGCTGATTCTGAATCATGTCTCCCAGAATAAGATGATTAGGATCGTGCCTGCGAATCGCGTCGTGATGAGCCTTCAAATACGCTTCGACGATCCTGGCGTTCATCATCGACTGGTCTGCGAAACCTTGTTTGGAATCTTTCGGAAGCCCCCACTGGGTCACCTCGCCGAATCCATCCCAATCCGAAATCTCGGCCGAAACGCTCAGCTCATACATCTCAGCGGCTTTTGCAGGACTGTCATACTGCTGCCTGAGCACGTCGATCCAGGCTTGCTTACCCCGAGTAAGCCCCGGCTTTGAAATGATGTCGATTACCCACGGGTGGTGTTCAAACTCGGTGATCCTCTTTTCCAAATGATGAATGGTGTAAGCCGGCAGGTCCTCGAAACTGTAGCCCAGCAGATACTTGGCGTCTTTATGCCGCGCTGTGTAGTTTTTGGTGTAGGTGTCGAGTTTTTGGATCCAGGCGGGTGAGAATACATCAGGGTATTTCCCATCGGGAGACATCTTTGGTGCACGCTTGGCATTGACGTGGCTCATCTTCATTTTGCCGAAGTAGTACAACTCAAGTTCGTTGCAGTACTCGGTCGGCATGAAGAGCGGATGGTGGAAGGCAAGCGTGTTGAATCCGTTGTCCTTGTGGTCTTTCGCAATCCGCTCCAGCCACCGCTTCACGCCCGGGCCTTTCCAGTCAATCCGTCCGCTAGAAGTGAAAACGTCCGAACCAAACTGCTTCAGCCAGAATTCGCGGTTGTACGGCGCAAACCGATGCATGTGACCAACATGGTTCATCCCCGTGGGAACGAAACGTACTCCGTCAGCGTTGACCATGAACCAGATCCCATCTCGTCGTTCGACATGGACGAAACCCTTGCGACCGATGAGGTCGGGATTGTCGAGAGATTGGATGATTGGGTTCTTTGAAAGATCAATTTTGCGTGCCGGCGTAGCAGCGGGCTGAGCTTTCGCTTTTGAAGCAACACCGGTCCGTTGTCGGTTCCAAAATGTTGTCCAGTTACTCCACTGCTGGTCGGTGAAAATTTCTCTGATCTTCTTCCTGCGATCTTTACGAAAGTCGTTCTGTGCCTTGCGAAGATCCTCTCCGTTAAGTTTCTTGAACCCGGCCTCCGCAGCCCGTCGCTCTTCCTCCACAGGCTCGAACTGCGCCTTCTGCTCCGCTGTGAGGTTCAACGACTTGAACATCTCGGCCGGCGTGCTGGGCACAGTTGTGTCAGCGGCAGACTTTCGGTCTAGCGCCGGTCGCGCATCCTTTTGCATCGCCGATACTGGCAAGGCCGCGAACGCGAGGGCGCAGGCAACAAGGCATCGTATTGTCACAAGTCGTAACCTCGGCGCAAGGTTGTCGTGGAGCATGTTGCCTTGGCTTTCGCTGTAGCTCGGGAACTCTTGCCCGAGAAATTTGGGACGGGCAAGAGTGCTCGCCCTACTGTTAGTTTCAACCCGTTCCATTTCTATCATCAATTCTTGCTCAATACGAGAACTCTCAATTGGTCCACGCCTCGACCCGGAATGACATTCACGCTCACCCCCAGCGTTTTCATGTCCTTGGAAACGGTCACTTCATCTGGCGACCATCCTCTACCGCTGGTCGATTCCGTAGGGGACTCAGATTGATCAGATTCAACATCCATACTGCTATAGTTTACGCCAGCCCGGATCCTGCCGCCCATTTTTTCAGATTTCCCCGCGCGGATCGTACACCGCAACGCAAGTCGTTCAACACCGACAATTTCTGGGCGGAAGGTCGGCCATGACTCGAATCTGTTAATACAATCCGCTGGCGGGCACTCCACAGTGCGCGACCGACGCGACTTTGACTCTGCCGTTCCTGCGTTCAGTTGGACTACTCGACGCAACTTGACGGTTCGCTAAACTGCAGTCGAGGTGGCAGACCTTAGCAGTTGTTTGCGAGAACGACAGCAATGCCGTTCCGGGGTTGAAGTCAGCCCGATGCGAACGGGATCGCGTCAAGTGTAGCTCTCAGATTCACCGGCCGCGGGGTATACTCGGCGGTCATCTACCGGGTGAACAAGCACCGATGACGATCCACCCCGAAGAGTGACCGCAGGGGCTTTGACAGTCCCCTCTTGAGCGGACAAGTAGTTTGCTGGAGTTCAACATCCCTCAACCAAATGACAATCAGATGATGCGGGAACGCTTTAGCCCATGGCAGGTTGCCGTGGTGATTATGTCAACGACGTGCGTGTTATTGGTATGTCGACCAGGTCTAACCGACGATCACGAAACGACTTCCGGCAAATCAAAAGCGCATCGCCCAAACATCGTCTTGATGATGACGGACGACCATGGATGGGGTGACGTGGGGTTCAACGGAAATGCGGACATCATCACTCCGAACCTCGACGGTGTCTGTGAACAGGGTGCGCGTTTGTATCATTTTTTCGCTGCGGCACCGGTGTGTTCGCCGACTCGCGGTTCGGTGCTGACCGGAAGGCACTACTACCGCTACGGGATCTGGGGTGCGAACGACGGGCGACTGCCGCGGCAGGAATACAGCATCGCACAGGGACTCAAAGACGCTGGCTACTCGACCGGACATTTCGGCAAGTGGCACGTAGGCTCACCGCATCCGGACTATCGTGGAAAAGGTGGTGGCGGCAACCCCGATCGTCTCGCCCTGCCTCAATGGTTTGGCTACGACAAGCATTTCGTGACGCACCACGCCGTCTGTACATGGAACCCATACGGCGAGGATGGCCAGAACGCCGAAACGACCGACAACCCGTATTGGGAAGACGGCAGGCGGGTCGTGGAAAGGCTGGTGGGCGATGACACGAAGGTCATCATGGACCGGGTGATCCCATTCGTTGAGAAGGCGTCGAAGGAACACAAACCGTTTCTTTCAGTCATCTGGACTCACACGCCGCACTCACCGCTGCGCGCGGGGCCGGAGTACAAGAAGATGTACGAGGGCAGGGGGCTGTCGGGCAAGCTGTTGGATTACTACGGCGCACTGACAGCACTCGATGATCAGGTCGGCCGGTTAGAAGCGAAGCTCCGCGAAATGGGCGAGTGGGAAAATACCATGTTCTGGTTTTGCGCTGACAACGGTCCCGCCAGCCATGTCCGCGACGGCGGCCATGGAAAAACCGGCGGCATGCGAGGCAAAAAGGCGCACCTGTTTAACGGCGGAACCTGCGTACCTGCCTTTGTCTGCTGGCCTGCGAAGGTGAAGCCAGGCATCACGATCAAAACGCCGATGTCGACCATGGACTATCTGCCCACCGTGTTTGCCGCGGCGGGCGCGAAGATGCCCGATGACCGTCCGATCGATGGGGACAATCTGCTGGACATCATTCTCGGGAAAACGGCCAGGCGGTCGCGGCCGATTCCGTTCCGTTTCTCAAGCGACAACGCGCCTGGGCTGGGTCTGCTCGACGGCGACTTCCGCTACTACACGAACTTTGTTTCGGACACTCCGGAAGGCGACCTGCTGTACAACTTCGTCGCCGATCGCGGGGAGCAGGAAAACCTGATTCGTCAGATGCCTGAAAAGGCGACGCAGATGCGAAAGCACGCCCTCGACTTCATTGCCTCATGCAAACGCAGCCACGCGGGTTCAGATTATCCCGATGACTACGAGCTTCTCGGCAAATGGAAGACCATGAAGAACACGCCATGGGAAACTCCGCAGCCTAAGACCGGGAAGAAGAACAGGAACAAAAAGGAAAAGCGAAAAAACCGTGAAGCGGAAAACACACCAGCAAAGGAACGACAATAAGTAAATGGCTCTATTCGCGGCCTGTCACGAGTTGGCTTGGTGGAATGCCATAGACTCGTTTGAAGGCTCGTGAGAACTGGTAGGCATCCCGAAAATCGAGGCGCTGCGCTACTTCTTTGACAAGCAGACCTTCGCTCATCATCAGCCCGGCGGCGTGATTCATTCTTCTGCGCAGCAGATACTCGTAGGCGCCGCAGTCTGAGAAGCGGCCAAACAGACGCGAGAGATGCACCGGCGTCACGTCACACTCATCCGCGACCTGCTCGATCGTGTGGAGTCGCACGAATGCCTCGTCGATATGGTTCCGCGCACGTTCGTAAGTTGCATACGACTTTGATGCCGCCCTGCCTTCAGGCAGACGCAACTGTGCAATTTTCAGCGTCAGTAACTGCGCCAGAGATTCCAGTATGGAATTCACCTGCGGGCCTCCGTGGTCCGCGCTGCGCAGAAACATCTCGAACAGCTCAGTCAGTTCATGCACAGCACTCACCGAGACAGCCTGGAACTGCCCCGGACCTTCCGTCAGACCCGCCTCAGACAGCAGTCCGGCCGCGCGAGTGCCCACGAAGTCCAGATAGTACTTGCGCATGTCGTGGTCGGGACGATTGCGAATCGTATGCAGCGTTCGCGGTCCATAGGCAAAGACGACACCAGGCGTGAGCGGGTACTGCCTGCCATCGATTGTGAGTGTCCCTTCGCCTTCCGCCACCAGCTCAATGGCGAAGTACGGAAAGTCCGTGCGGTCAACGACGTAGTCCGGTCGCATCCTCTCGACACCGCCACAGACCACTTCCAATCCTGCCCGACGGTTCGGGGTGAGGTTCAGGAAAAAGTGTCGGGATTCCGTGACCTGTCGGGACACAAACTCGGGAAGCACATCCGGTGGCTGCTGCTCTTTCATAACATCAGGTTAAGAATTGCCATCCAAATGTAAAGTTCAGCTATTTGCTTTCTTTGCGACCGAGGCATAATCCTTAACCATCAAGCAACGCGTCGGTTGACGCTGTCCGCCGGATGTGCATTGCAGTACTCCCTTTTTTTCGGGAGCACGATGGCTGGCCTCGCCAGAGCGTGGGCATCGTCGGGACAGTCCACTGTCGGGCGGCACTGGGGACAGGAATCCTCAACGTCCGCTCGCGGTTTCTGCAGCGGGTCGCTGAGCTGCTCGATATGCGTCAAGAATGGGTATCGTCCTTTTACTCCTGTGAGAAGCACTGTGATCAAGAGACCGCTTGGGAAAACTGGAATTGATGTGACGCCGCTCTCGTTCGGCGCGTCTTCGCTGGGAGCGGAGTTTCGGAATATCGACCTGAATGAGGCACTGCGAAGCGTTCACGTCGCGATCGACAGCGGGATGAACTTCATCGACACGTCGCCCTTTTACGGCCGCGGGATGAGCGAAATCATGCTGGGGCAGGTACTGCCTGAGATCCCTCGCGACAGCTACCACCTTGGCACCAAGCTGGGACGCTATGCCGGTCACCACTTTGACTTCAGTGCGCGGCGGGTTGAAGAGAGCATTGATATCTCACTGGAACGCATGAAGGTCGATCACCTCGACATCGTGCTGTGTCACGACCTTGAGTTTGTCGAGATGTCGCAGATTGTTGAGGAGACACTTCCGGCGATGCGGAAGCAGGTTGAGAAAGGCAAGGTACGCTTCATCGGTGTCAGTGGTTACCCGATGAAGATGTTCAAGTACGTTCTGGCCAACGCCGAGATCGACGTTCTGCTGACCTACAACCACTACACACTACAGAACGACATGGCTCTGGAACTGGTGCCGATCTGCAAAGAGATGGGCGTCGGCCTGATGAACGCTGCTCCGTTTTCGGCGCGGCTGCTGACCAGTGCACCGCTCCCCGCATGGCACAAAGCGACACCGCACGTCCGCGAAGTTGCAAAGCAGGCCGCTGATCATTGCACAAGCCGCGGTGTCGACATTGCTCAGTTGGCGCTGCAGTACTCCATCGCCAATCCGGAGTTCGCAACGTGTGTGACCGGCTCGGCAAATCCGGGACGAATTGCGCAGTGGGTCGAATGGGCGGCCCGGCCGATGGACCAAACTCTGCTGGCCGAGGTGCTTGACATCCTCAAGCCGATTCACAACTGGGTGTATGTCGAGGGCCGACCAGAGAACAACGACGAGTCAACCGTCGCTGCGTGAGCACGTAGCTGGACTCGCAGAAGTTCAGTCGAGCTAACCACCACATACTAATGACAGGCAATCTGAGTTCCTGCGAACTCAGCTACGGAGTGAAGCATGAAAGCCATTCAACTGAAAGAACCGAAGCACTTCGCAAAGGTCGACATCCCCGAGCCGGACGCACCGGGTCCCGGGCTGGCGCTGGTTCGCACGCACCGCATGGGAATCTGCGGAACGGACTACAGTTGCTACTTCGGCAGGTTTCCGTTCTTTGATTACCCGCGGATTCCCGGACACGAACTGGGTATCGAAGTGCTGGAAGTTGGCGACGGCGTGAGCAACGTCAAAGCCGGTGACAGCTGCAGCGTCGAACCGTACATGAATTGTGGCAAGTGCTATGCCTGCCGCAGGGGCAACGGGAACTGCTGTGAGTCGCTCAAGGTCATCGGAGTGATGGAGGACGGCGGGCTGTGTGAGCAATTCCTGATTCGCGCCGACAAACTGCACGCTTCTTCAAAGCTCTCGTTCGAGCAACTGGCTTTGGTCGAGACGCTCGGCATTGGCTGCCATGCGACCGACCGCGGAGCTCCCGGAAAAGGCGACCACGTTCTGATTATCGGAGCGGGTCCGATCGGGCTGGCCACTCTTGAGTTCACGCGGCTGACCGGTGCCACAATTACCGTCATGGATATGGTGGAATCGCGACTGGAGTTTTGTCGTAGCACTTACGGCGTACCACACACCGTGCAGTTCAAAGGTGACGGCAGTGAGGTGGAGCAGATTCGTGAGATCACCGGTGGTGACAGATACGCAGTCGTCACCGACGCGACCGGCCACAATGGCTCGATGTCGAACGCGTTGAACTACGTCGCACATACCGGCTCACTGGTTTACGTCGGGATCACGACAGCGGAAGTGTCGTTTCCGCACCCCGCTCTGCACCGTCCGGAGATGTCGATCAAAGGCTCGCGGAACGCTTTGCCCGGCGACTTTGCCCGCATTATCAGCCTGATCGAAGACGGCACGATTAATACAGCTCCGTGGATTACGCACCGGACGTCCTTCGACGATGTCATTGGCGACTTCGACTCATTCACGCGACCGGAGTCCGGTGTCATCAAGGCCGTGATCGAAGTCTCCTAGTGCTTTGTCACAACCAGGTTTTAGGGTTGGCGAGGAAAACGGGGTCAGGTACCAAAAACCGGAACGGCCCGAAGGGTGCTTTGCATTTTTGGTACCTGACCCCCTTTTCCGACGAACGATTCAACCCCACTTTTTGCCTGTGACAATGCACTAGAACCATATTTGTAACGAAAGTCGCCAGGACTTTCGGCCTCCACAGACCTCCGAAACTCCTTGCGAGTTTCGCTACCAGGAACACAGAATCATGAGCAATCAACCACAGTGTGTGACTCTCGGGCTCGCTCCGAGTTTTGGATTTGGCGACCGCATTGGACTGGCAACTCCCGGTCACGTCGAAGCGATGAATCGCTCGGCCAACGGGATCGAGCCGATCTTTCCACAGCAGTCGATTCGAGAGATGACGCGTACGCAGCGGACGGCTCAGCAGGTTATGGACGATGCACTCAACGGAGCGAAAGCTGCCGGTTGGGATGGATGCATCGGGGCCGACGCGGACCATCTGAAGACGCCGGAAGACGTCGACGTCACGGCAGCCGTGGGATTCACATTCTTCACGATTGATCCGTCCGATGACGTCGATCAGCAGGCCGATGACTACAGCGAAGCGACTCTGCGAGAGAAGTTTGAAAGTGCCCGTGAATCCGCGAGTTGGTACGACACCTACGTTGGTAGCTCGATCGGTCTGCCAACTGGTGCCACGATTGATCTGAGTGAAGAAGCCTGCATGCGGGCGGCAGTCAAATACGGCCCGGCCATCAAACGTGCTCGGGGGATGGGCGATTACATTAAGAGCGTGCATGACGCCAAAGGACTGGACTATGAAATCGAGCTGTCCGTCGATGAAACCGACCAGCCAACGACGCTTGCCGAGCACTACATTATCGCCGATCAATGTCTGAAAGGCGGAATGAAACTGGTCAGTCTCGCGCCCCGATTCATTGGCGAACTGGAGAAAGGAGTTGATTACAAAGGTGACGTCACGGCTCTTGAAGCCTCACTGAACGACCACGCGGCGATTGCTGACCTGCTTGGTCCGTACAAGCTGAGTCTGCATTCGGGTTCCGACAAGCTGTCGATGTACGCGGCCCTGGCTCGCGCCACGAAGGGACGTTTTCACGTTAAGACGGCCGGCACGAGCTATCTCGAAGCACTGCGGGTTGTCGCTCGACACGACGAAGCGCTCTTCCGCCGCATCGTTCAGTTCGGTCGAGAGCGGTACGACGTCGACAAGGCCACTTATCACGTTTCCGCGACGAATGCAGCCGTTCCGACAGACGACGGCCTTGATGCAAAGAAGCTGGAGCAGCTTTACCGAGCCGGGACGACAGATTCTGCATTGCACGTTCGGTTCAACGCTGACCGATCCGGAACTCGGTCCGGCCGTGCGATCCGTTCTGGAATCGCATCCGGATACATACACCGAAGTTCTCGCCGATCATTTCAGTCGGCATCTGGAAGCTCTGGCTGCCGGGATGTAGGGCAGCGACCGGAGACGAATTCGTAGCGGTGGCTTCCAGTCGCTGTAGTTTTTAACCAGCGGTGGCGGCAGAAAGCCATCACTACGACGCTCGACAGTATTGGGGTAGATCATGACTCTTGAGAACGAAACAGAAAACGCCCCGGAAGACAGTTCAGAAGGAACGGAGCCATCGGCAGCACCTGCGGTCAGTGAGCGTGCTCACGACGTTGTTCCAAAACAGTTCCTGCTGCCCTTCATTCTCACGACGTGCTGTTTTGCACTGTGGGGATTCGCGAATGACTTCACGAACCCTCTGGTGAAAGTCTTCGAACAGGTCTTCATTATCACAACGTCGCAGGCGTCGTGGCTTCAGTTTGCCTTCTATACCGGATATTTCTGCATGGCGATTCCAGCCGTGCTGTTTATCCGGAAGTTCTCCTACAAGGCGGCCATCGTTCTCGGGCTGGCGTTGTACGCAACGGGTGCTCTGATCGCGGTGCCGGCAAGTCTGACGGCCACGTTCGGCCTCTTTCTGCTGGCTTCCTATGTCATTACATACGGTCTTGCGTTCCTTGAGACAGCCTGCAATCCCTACATCCTGGCAATGGGACCACCGGAGACCGCGACCCAGCGTCTCAACCTGGCTCAGTCCTTTAACCCGATTGGCTCTCTGGTCGGGATGGCAGTGGCTTCTTTCGTTCTCGCTCCCAACCTGGAAGTCACTCAAATTCGCGAAGAGGTCAGTAAGAGGAATTCTGAGTACATCCAGTATCTGATCACCGATGCGAACGATCTTCCAGCCGGTGCCCAGCTGATCGGAGCAGGTGACGATCAGAAAGTGAAACTCAAAGATGGGGCCGAGGTTTCACTCTACAAGGACGGGCTGCCGGACTTCGACAAGGTGTCGGGAGCTCTCGACGGTGCACTTCCCAATGTGCTGAAGGCAGTACGTTCCGGTGAGCCGGAGAAGTTCAACAGGATTCAGCAGACTGACCTCGGGAACGTCCGCACTCCGTATGTCGCCATCGCGGCTGTCGTTGGCTCATTCCTGTTGATCTACCTGTTCAGCAACATGCCGAATCTTCGAGAGGAGGGACAACAGGACGCTCCGTTTGGTGAGATCGCCAGTCACCTGATCAGCATACCGCATTTCCGCGAAGGTGTTTTCGCTCAGCTGGTCTATGTTGGCGCACAAATCATGTGCTGGACGTTCATCATTCACTACGGCATGGAAGAAGTCGGACTCAGCCTTGGCGAAGCTCAACGCTACAACATTGTGGCCATGATCATTTTCCTGTGCAGTCGGTTTATCTGCACGTTTCTGCTGCGGTTCATCAGCGCGGGAAAAATGCTCTGTGCCTTCGCGACGGGCGGGATCGTCTTTACGGTCGGCGCGATTTACCTTGAAGGACAGATGGGGCTCTACTCACTCGTGATGATTTCGGCGTGTATGTCGCTGATGTTTCCCACGATCTACGGAATCGCCCTGCGAGGTCTGAAGATTGAAGAAGCCAAACTCGGGTCGGCCTGCCTCATCATGTCCATTGTGGGCGGAGCCGTCCTTACGAAGCTCCAGGGTGTGATGATCACGGAGTACGACGTGCGTACGTCATTCTGGCTGCCCGCGACCTGCTTCGTGATCCTTGCAATCTTCGGTTTCCGGACCTTCGCCATTCACGAGAAGAAGGCCGAGAAGGTTTCTGCCTGAGACTGACTATCCGTACCTGGGATGCTCGTCGCAGGTCAACCCGGAACAGGCTGACACGGAATCTCGAATAGGCTCAGCGACGTTGTTGAAGCCATAACAAAGAGAAGCAGGAAGATAAGATGAAACTATCAATGAGATGGTTCGGTGCCAGCGACCCCGTAACGCTGCCGGATATTGCTCAGGTCCCCGGTGTTGATGGCATTGTCAGTGGGTTGTATGACCTGCCCGCTGGAGAAGTGTGGACTCACGAGAGCCTGGGTTCGGTCAAACAGCAGATTGAAGACGGAGGCTTTCGCTTCGAGGTCATCGAGAGTATTCCCGTTCACGAACAAATCAAACTCGGCACTCCGGAACGGAATCGATACATCGACAACTACTGCGAATCACTTTCGGCCGCGGGTGAAGCAGGCATTCCGGTTGTCTGTTACAACTTTATGCCGATCTTTGACTGGACTCGAACGAATCTTGCCGAACAGCTCCCGGATGGGTCGACTGCACTGAGTTATCGTCACGCCGACGTTGCGTCGATCGATCCGCTGGCCGGAGATACCGATCTTCCCGGCTGGGCAGCAGCCTACACAAAGGAAGAGTTGCGTGAGCTCTTCGACGCCTACAAGCCTGTCGACGAATCGGCACTGTGGGACAACCTTGCATACTTCCTCGAACGAGTAATTCCAGCGGCCGAATCAGCCGGCGTGAAGATGGGCATTCATCCGGATGATCCGCCGTGGTCAATTTTCGGTCTGCCTCGAATCATCACCGACAAAGATGCTCTGCAGCGAGTCATCAACCTTGTGGACAGCCCGGCCAACGGACTGACGTTCTGCACGGGATCGCTGGGAGCCAATCCGAAGAACAACCTTCCGCAGATGGTTCGCCAGTTCGGAGAGCAGGGCCGCATTCACTTCGCTCACTGCCGCAACATTCAGATCAAGGAATACCGGACGTTTCACGAAAGTCCACACCCGCAGGGCAGCCTTGACCTTTACGGAGTGATGAAAGCGTACTTCGAGGTCGGCTTTCACGGTGCAATGAGATCGGACCACGGGCGGATGATCTGGAACGACAAAGGTCTCCCCGGTTACGGCCTGTATGACCGTGCATTGGGATCGGTGTATCTATCCGGTCTCTGGGAAGGGATTGCTCGAGAGAATGGTCGAATCCCGACGCGTGAACTGGCACATGTCTGAATCTGAATCCCTGCCACGGATCTGAACATCAGCGGATACATCATGAACGCAATAACTCAGCAACTTGAACAGCGGAAAGTCGTTCCGGTCGTCGCCATCGAGAACCTCGACGACGCCAACCGACTGGCTGACGCCCTGATCGAAGGGGGTCTGCCATGCGCGGAAGTCACACTTCGCACCGACGCCGGTCTGGCGGCGATCGAAACACTGGCGAAGCGATCCGATTTCCTGATTGGCGCCGGCACGGTCCACAACGCGGAACAGGCTCGACAAGCTGTTGATGCCGGGGCAGAGTTTGTTGTCGCCCCCGGCTTCAACCCGAAAACAGTACTGTGGTGTGTTGGTAACAACATTCCCATGTTTCCGGGCACGTCGAATCCGACCGATCTGGAACAGGCACTCGAATTCGGGCTCGACGTCGTCAAGTTCTTCCCGGCCGAGGCAATGGGTGGCGTTAGTACTTTGAAGGCGTTCCACGGTCCCTACAGTTCGGTCCGATTCATGCCGACGGGCGGGATTTCGCCAGCAAATCTGCTCGATTACCTGAGTCTGCCGAACGTGATCGCCTGCGGCGGAAGCTGGATGGTGAATTCGGCGCTGATCTCTGAGGGACGCTTTGATGAAATCACGCGACTCACCCGCGAGACCATACAGCTTGTATGCGAAATCCGTTCGCCCGTGACGGCGTAGGTGGAGTCGCGGGAATTCAGCCTGAGCCAGATTAAACAGTACAGACACGTGAGTTCGTGCGAACTCAGCTACGAAGAACAAACCATGTCCAGCAACAACCCACTGACAGTTCGTCCGGCCGACTCGTGTGAATTCGACCTTGTTTCGCTGGGCGAAATTATGCTGCGTCTCGATCCCTGTGAAGGCCGCGTCCGGACCGCTCGACAGTTCACGGCATGGGAAGGCGGCGGCGAATACAACGTCGCTCGCGGTCTGCGTCGCTGCTTTGAAATGCGGACGGGGATCGTCACGGCATTCGCCGACAATGAAGTCGGCCGGCTGATTGAAAATCACGTTCTGCAGGGCGGCGTCGACACTTCGATGATTCAGTGGGTGCCTTACGACGGAATCGGCAGAACCGTCCGCAACGGCCTGAACTTCACGGAGCGAGGCTTCGGCATTCGTGGAGCACTCGGGACCTCGGACCGAGGCCACACGGCTTCCTCGCTGATGAAACCGGGAGACATCGACTGGGATCACATCTTCGGCGAACGCGGAGTCCGCTGGCTGCACACCGGCGGCATCTTTGCGGCGCTCTCGGCCAGTTCCGCGGAGGTGACGATCGAAGCTGTGCAGGCGGCTCAGCGACACGGCACGATCGTGTCTTACGACCTCAACTACAGGCCATCGCTGTGGAAGAGCATCGGCGGTGTGGAAAAAGCCCGCGAAGTCAATCGCGAGATCGCAAGATACGTCGACGTGATGATTGGCAACGAAGAAGATTTCACAGCATGTCTTGGATTCGAAGTCGAAGGCGTCGACGAGAACATTTCGAACCTCCAGATCGATTCGTTCCGCAACATGATCAGCACGGCCGTCGAGGCCTATCCAAACTTCAAAGTCACCGCGACGACACTGCGAACGGTTAAGACCGCGACGATCAATTCGTGGGGAGCGATCTGCTGGGCGGTTGGCGAATTCTACACAGCGGCGCACCGAGAAGAACTTGAGATCATGGATCGCGTTGGCGGCGGAGACAGCTTTGCGTCGGGTCTCATCTACGGCCTGATACACGAGCTCGGTCCAAAGGCCGCCGTCGAGTACGGGGCGGCCCACGGCGCGCTGGCTATGACAACTCCCGGCGACACTTCGATGGCTACAAAGGCGGAAGTAGAGCGCCTTATTCACGGTCGGGGCGCACGCGTTGTGCGATAGAACGACTGACAGAATTTCTAAGACAGGAACTGCATGAGGATCGTTCAAATGACAAAACACTTTTCAGCTGCGATGGTCATCGTTGTGAGTCTGCTTGCTGATTCGTCACAGGCTCAGCACGAATTCAAACCGACGATTGACTCTCTTCAAAAATACGAATGTCCGGAGTGGTTCCGCGATGCGAAGTTCGGCATCTATCTGCACTGGGGTGCGTACTCAGTAGTCGAACGCGGTGAGTGGTACGCTCGCAGACTCTACGAAGAAGGTGGAGCCGATTATGACTACCATGTGAAACATTACGGCCACCCGTCTGAGTTCGGGTACAGGGACTTCATCCCCATGTGGAAGGCGGAAAAGTTTGACCCCGATGCCCTGCTGGCGTTGTTCAAGCGGGCGGGCGCGAAGTACTTCACGCCATGCGCCGTCCATCACGACAACTTCGACCTGTGGAATTCGAAGCACCACCAATGGAATTCCGTCAACATGGGGCCGAAGAAGGACATCATCGGAATGTGGCGTGATGCGACACGGAAAGCCGGATTGCGATTCGGCGTTACCACACATCTGTCGCGCAGCTACAGCTGGCTGAACGTCGCCAATCAGTCGGACACCGAAGGCCCCAAAAAGGGACTTCCGTACGACGGGGCCCAGGGCAGGGCTAAGGGCCTGTATCCCGATAACGACGGTCAGTCGACTCACCCCCGCGCTCCGCTGAATGCACCGAAGGCCTGGCGTGACCAGTGGGCTCGCCGCGTGAAGCAGCTTGTCGAAGACTACGAACCCGACCATCTGTACTTTGACTGTGCCGTGCCGTTTCGAGGTGAAGACGCTGGACGCACGGGCATGGATGTGATCGCCCACTTCTACAACCAGCGCCCCGACGGCGTTATGTGTATCAAGGAGCGCCCGTGGCAGGGACTGTATGCCGACGGGATGGCGACACTGGACTACGAACGAGGGAAAGCCAGCCACATTCTGACGGAACCGTGGCAGACGGATGATTCGATCGGCTCGTGGGGCTACGACAAAAGCAAACCATACACGTCAGCGGAGACTCAGACTCACAAACTGATCGACATCGTCAGCAAGAACGGCAACCTGCTGCTCAACATCCCGATTCGTGCCGATGGGACGCTTGACGAAACGGCGTCATTGCTGCTTGAAGACATGGGCGCGTGGCTGAAGGTGAACGGTGATGGAATCTACGGCACGCGTCCCTGGTACATTTTCGGGGAAGGCAAGGTCAACGAGATTCCACACTTCGTCGTCGAGTCTCCCTTCACGTGGCGTGATGTGCGATACACGACGAAGGGCGACTATCTCTACGCCTACGTTCTCGGCTGGCCGCCGAAACATAAGCCGTACGTCGAGCTGGCTTTCGTGGCACCGGGGAATGTTCGAATCGGCGAAATCGAATCCGTCAGGATGCTGGGACACGACGGTGACGTGAAATGGGAGCATCATCCGGACGGCCTGCGTGTCACTTTCCCAAAAGAGAAACCATGCGACTTTGCGTACTGTCTCAGAATCCACCTTCCAAAGAAGTAGGTTGTCACCGGATTCAGTTGGCCCAGGTGCTGGCTACGCCTGGTAGTTCGCGGGAATCCGATCAGGTCGCGTCCCAATGTCTGGCGATGGTGACTACGATGATTATCCTGCAGGATTAAACACACAACCATTATCACGCCAAATGAATTAAAGTCACATGCTCAAATCATGCCCACTTCCTGCCATAGTGTTTGCCGTCGTATGTTCCCTGACTGCTGCCAACGCGCATGCCGAGAAGCCAAACATTGTCTTGATCCTGGCCGACGATGTCAGCGCGGACATGTTCTCGTGCTATGGACAGGAAGGCTCTGCGAAAACGCCGAATGTCGACAGGATTGCCGACGAGGGAATTCAGTTTCGCACCTGTTTTGCGCCGGCGATCTGCGGACCGTCGCGGGCGTTACTTATGACCGGCGTCTACGGTAACCGCACGGGCGCCTTTCGCAATGACATGTGGGCGTTCGATTCGCGCGGTACGCTGTTCACCGCTCAACACAGTTGGGGAAAACTGCTGCGAGACGGCGGCTACAAGACAGCAGTCGCCGGTAAGTGGCATTGCAGTGCCAAAGAGCCGTGGGAATCAGAGGTCGGTTTCGACGAATACTGCATGTATGAAGGACCAGACAAGATTAAAAGCCACTTTGGCATCGACGTCATCGCCAGTGGTCAACGCAGGAACATCAAACTGCCCGATGTACGTTACTGGTACTCGTCGATGATTCAAAACGGCAAATACGTCGAAGTCGCCGAAAACGATTTTGGGCCCGATCAGCGTTGCGAATTTCTCATGGAATTTATGGAGCGTAAAGCGAAAGCAAGCGAACCATTTGTGGCTTACTGGCCGACCGTCATTCCTCACGGACCCTACTCCACCACGCCTGATGCGGGAGCCGTGATGGACATCGAATTACAGAAGCCTGACACCAGCGGTATGAGCAAGGAGGAAAAGAAAGAAGCGCTCGCTGAATACACTCGGAGACAAAACGAGAGGTTCGTCAATCTTATTCAGTACATGGACAAGTTAATCGGCAGGCTGATCGTCAAAGCGGAAGAACTGGGTATCTATGAGAATACTTACTTCATCTTTTGCGCCGACAACGGTACGGCGGTGACGGCCAAAGATCGTGGCGTCGAACGAGGCGTGCATGTGCCCTATGTTGTGAGAGGCCCAGGAGTGAAGCGACGGGGTGTCACTGACGAGTTGACGGATTTCGCCGACATCGCGCCCACACTGCTGGATATGGCAGGAGTCGCGCATCCCGCGGACGTCCTGTTTGATGGAAAGAGTCAATTGCCGTTTCTGACCGGTCAAACCAACACGCACCGTCAGTGGATCTACGCATACACAGGCCCTGTGCAGGTTCTTCGAACCAGGGACTATCTGCTGGAAGCACGTTCGCCGTTTTACGGCAAACCAGACGGACGATTCTACTTGACCGGAGACAATCGCTTTGGTCGTGGTTACCAGCGAGTTGAGAATCTTCCCAAACACGCGGCAGAACGAGCACGATTCGAGAAGATCGTTCGAGGCCTGCCGTCGCATTTGGAGCGCGAACATCCTTTCTGGACTTCAAAGCTCGGAAAGAGATGGCTTGCCAACAACCCGGACACAACCGTGTTAGCCGAGAAGCAACTGTACAATCATCCTGACTATTCGTTCTACGACGAGACCGACTGATACCCGTATTGCCACAAGACAACAGCATGAACAGACCGTTTGCATTTCGCTGCTTCGTCATTCTGTGCGTCACGATTGCGTCGTGTTCGTCGCTGACGAACGCGCTGTCTGGTGCTTGTGCCGCCGACAGCATTTCGCTGACGAACGAGCACATTCGAGTCGTGCTGACGCGAAGCGATAACGTATGGAAGATGACTCGCATCGCTCGCGCTGACGGCTCGGAAAGTCTGTTACTGGACAACGATGAGTTCGAGATTCTTCTGTTTGATGACAGCCGCTTCACGATTGCGGATTATGAAGCGGCGGGAACGCCGACAAGATCGCAGACGGTCGACAGGCAGACGGTCGAGGTGACGTACGATCGCAGAGCCGGCACTAACGAACGCGCACCAGAGCGCGTGCAGGTCACCTACACGCTCGGGCCCAATCCATGGATGCACAAGGCCGTGCGTCTGAATCTGAACGACGGGGACAGAATCGACCGGCTCGCCGTTCAACGCTTTTCGACGGATGCCAAAATAGAGTTGGGTGGTCGAGGTCAGCCGCTGAATATCGAGAACTGGTGGTTCGGTGGCGACTATCCGTGCTTCTACAGTCGCCATACGGACGGCTTCCGGAACCCTGATTTCTATTACCGCTGGGATTATATGATCGACCTCGAAGGTCGAGACCGGATTCTCGAACCCCGTGAGCACCTTGGCACGATCTTTCATTATCCCGGCTTCGCCAGAAAGCAGGAGGATGGATCATGGGGCATTCTTAGCAAGGACGCAGTCTTCGGCATCAGCGCCACAAAAGGCGACAATGCCGAGCTTGGACTTCTCGACTACGTCAACGCCGCGCGCAAACCGACTCGCAGCTATCTCCACTTCAACAACTGGTACAGCAACGAGGCCAGGAAACTGACAAAAGAGAGCTTCATTGAGAAGACGTATCGCCCAATGGTTCGCCAGTTGCGAAAACACGGAGCCAATCTGGACGGCATGGTGCCGGATCACGGCTGGGAGACCATTGGCACGCGTATTTACGAGCCACAACTTAACGCTACTCACGAACCCCTCTCCGTACTACGAAAGATCCTCAAAGAAGATGGCAGTGGCCTCGGGATCTGGATCGCCCTGGATGGGACGAATCAGCGATTTGACGAGGGGCTCAGGATTGGATACGAGTCGGCCTACGGCGATGACTTCGACCGCTCACAGTTTCGGTGGATGGGCGGCAACAAGCTCTACTACAACATCCTTCAACCCAGGTATTTCAACGACGTTAAGAAGGCGTTGAGATTTCTTATCGCGGAAGTCGGAGTCGATTACATCAAGCACGACTTCAATCACAATTTCACATCCAGGCATCTGAGTCAGCGTCATGCTCGCGAGGCATGTCTCGACGCCACACTTGAATTATTGGCCTATGAACGTGAGTTAAATCCGGAGATCTTCATTAACTACACCAATGGTGCGTGGTTCAGTCCCTTCTGGCTACAGCACGTCGATTGTCTGTGGATGATGACGGGCGATTCTGGTGGCAGCAGCGATTGGCCACACATCTCGCTCCGTGACGGAGCGACGACTTATCGCTGCAAGTATTTCTTTCAGAGCTTCAATAATCCTGAACGATGTCCACGCCCGACCATCCCGATCGCCAATTTTATGACACATGGCATCCTGCTTTCTCACCGCAAGCCGTTCACCGATTTCGAAGACACGCTCCGAGACTGGTCAGACTACGTGGTGATGTACATGGCACGCGGCACCACGTTGAAAGAACTCTATCTCGACCTGGATCTTCTGGACGACGATCACTGGAAGGTTCTTGCCACGACGTCCCGCTGGGCAGAATTGAATCAGGACCGCTTACTGAACACTGTTTATGTCGGAGGCGATCCCGCCAAAGGTCAGGCATACGGATATATCAGTTGGGTGGATGGAAAAGCGATCCTCACCGTTCGTAACCCGGACCGGCGTGCTCAGGTGATCGATGTTCCTTTCGACGAACGCGTCTTTTTTCGCGGCGAGAAGCACACTTCCTACCGCGCACGAGTCATCTACCCCTTTGTTGAGAAGATGCCCTGGCGGCTGACCAGCGGCAAGGACATCACCATCGAAGCCGCGGGTGACACGGTGACAATCTACGAACTTGACCCTGGTGTGCCCACGGCTTCGATGGCTTTGACACCCGACCCATTGCCCGCTGCGACAGCCACGGTTGAAGACCAGTCCTTTCGGTTCGGTATTCAGGTGCCGGATGAAGAATTCCTGCGTTACGATCTTTACCTGCAGTCGAGCACCACCGCCGACACCGTGATTACAATCAACGGTGTTCCTGTGACGAAGCATCGCGTAAACACGGGTGGTCGTTGGACTGCCGGCCTGTACGACCTACGCAAATTTCGCGGTAGAACGCTGACAATCGAGGGGCAACTGATCGGTCTTCCTTCAGACGAGCCGGAAGGTCGAGAGGTGAAAGCCGATGCCTGGATCATCGCAGATCGAAGAGTCGACGCCCCGAAGCATGACGGTGCTGTCCATGACAAGGCGGATCTTCCATTCCTTATTTCGCAGCAGCACCGCCGGATCACGCAACAGATCCTCAACGCGGCGAATATCAGTGTCGCTGCCAACTCCGATCTCACACCACTCGCGCAAAAACTGGCCAGGGCTCGAAAAAAATGAAGCGATCGTTGTTAACACTTGTGATGTTCGCAGCACTGCCTGCCTGCGCGCTGGCTGGCTCGGCTTGCGCTGCCGACCAGAAGCCCAACGTGATCCTGGTGCTGACCGACGATCAGGGATACGGCGACCTGAGTTGTACGGGCAACGATGTTCTCCAGACTCCAAATATGGATCAGTTGTACGGCGAGTCAGCTCGCCTGACGGACTTCCACGTCAATTCGGTCTGTTCTCCCAGCCGCGCTGCAATTCTTACCGGACAATATGCGTCTCGCGTTGGCGTTTGGCACACGCTTGGTGGTCGAGAAGTTGTTCGTCCAGATGCCGTGATGATGCCACAGTTGTTCGCCGACAATGGCTACCGAACTCTGATGGTGGGCAAGTGGCATCTTGGCGACAACTTTCCATTTCGACCCGAAGATCGCGGTTTTCACGAAGTCTATCGCATCGGCGGTGGCAGTATTGGCCAGCTGCCGGACTACTGGGGGAACGGACTGTGGGACACACATTACTGGAACGGAAAAGGATGGGAGCCGAGTACCGGGTTTTGCACCGACACTCAATTTGATGCGGCGCTGCGCTTTGTCGAACGAAACAAAGAGGTGCCATTCTATATCTATCTGTCGACGACAGCTCTACACAGTCCCGTGGGCGCGCCTGAGGATGATCTGACGAAATACGATCGACAGAGCAAAGAGGTTCAGAGTTTCTATGCGATGGCCAGCAATCTCGACACCAACCTGGGACGTCTGCGTGGAACGCTGGCAGACCTTAGTCTGGAAGATAACACGCTGCTGATCTTTTTGTCCGACAATGGTTCGGCGTGCGACAAGAAGGGAACGGCGGGCGCGTTCAATGCCGGGATGCGCGGCAAGAAGGGAAGTCTCTACGAGGGCGGACATCGAGTCCCCTGTTTTATCCACTGGCCCGGCGGGGATATTTCAGGCGGATTCAACGTGAACACCTTGACGGCTCACATCGATTTGCTGCCCACGTTAATCGAAGCCTGTGATCTGGACGTTGCACAGGAAACACGCTTTGACGGTCGGAGTTTACTGCCGTTGCTGGCCTCCGAGCCGGTGTCCTGGATCGATCGCACGCTGGTTACAGAATCCAAAGTCAACAATCGCTCTCGGCCTTTCGATTCGAGCGCCGTGATGTCTGGATCGTGGCGGTTGGTCAACAATGGAAAAGAACTCTACAACGTGGCGGCAGACCCGGGCCAGGAGAACGACCTTGCCGACGAGCATGTCGATCGCGTTGTTCGTTTACGAAGGCAATACGAAGATTGGTATCGCTCGATTGCCAACGGCTTCGAAAAAGTTGCCCGAATCGTCATTGGCGACCAACAGGAAAACCCTGTCAGACTGACATGCATGGACGTCTATCCCATGGACGAAAAAAGTGACGGAAAGGCTGTTTGGAATCAGAAAGGAGTACTCACGGCGCAGCGGTACCGAGGGTTATGGAAACTGGAAGCGGCGGCGTCAGGAACCTACGAAGTCTCGCTTCGCCGCTGGCCCGGCGAATCCGGGCTTGCGTTCCAGGACGTCCCGAAAAAGGGACAGCCTGTTGTTTACACGGAAGCACGCCTGAACGTCGGCAAAGGAGAAGTTGTTCTGCCGATCGACATGAGTTCCTCCCACGCAACATTTACGATTCAGATTGAAAAGGGACAGCTTGATCTGGATGCCCAGCTGATTGACGCTCAAGGCCAGGTCGTCTCGGCGTATTACGTGGAGATCACCCGTGTCAGATGAGAGCGTCCGGAAACATGTTCAGAGCTACAGGAGTGATCATTCAATGACAATCCGTCGCGACTGCCTGATGACCGCACTGTCAATTCTGGTTCTGATGACATGCGGCATTGCAGCCATTTCACAGGCCGCCTACGGGGTCGAAACGCGTCCTAACATTGTGTTCCTTCTGGCCGATGACCTGCGTTTTGATTCCATGGGGTTCCTGCAGAAGTTCGATCTGCAGACACCCCATCTCGATCGATTGGCCCAGCGCGGCGTCCGATTTACTCGCAGTTACAACACCACCGCCATCTGTATGGCCAGTCGCGCGCAGATCATGACCGGCCGATACGAATTCTCAACCGGCTGCAACTTCGATCATGGAAATCTGAGCTGGGATCTTTGGCAGCAGTCGTATCCGGTCAGGCTAAAGCAGGCAGGTTACTTTGTCGGCTTCGCCGGAAAGTTCGGGTTCCATGTCAACAGGGAAGACGGTGGCAAAGGAAAGGCCGATACAGTTCAGCCGGCGTTTGACTGGTGGGGCGGCTGGATGGGCCAGGGCAGCTATGAAATCTCTGAGAACAATGAAGCCAGGGCGTGGTTCGATAGTCGCGGCAGGCAGCAGGAACATACGACGTATGCATTAGGAATGATGGGCCGGGATTTTATCCGCAAAGCCAGCCATTCCGGCAAACCGTTCTGTCTGTCGATCAGCTTCAAGGCTCCACATTCTCCGTATCACACGGATCCGCGCTATCGGGATGTTTACGAGGGGAACTCGTTTCCAAAACCGGGCAACTATGGCCTGGACCACGCCGAACATGTCCCTGATCAGGCGAAAGCGGGTCGCCCGTTTTCGAAAGGAAAAAGCTGGCTAAAGAACTATGACAAGACAATGACATCCTATCATACGATGGTCTACGGCATGGACCAGGCAATCGGCATGATCCTGCAGGAGTTGGAATCGCAGAAGGTCACGGATAACACCGTCGTGATCTTCACTTCGGATAACGGGCACTTCAATGGCAGCAAAGCCATGGGTGGAAAAATCTATGCCTATGAAGAAGGATCGCTGGCGCCGCTGATAATATTTGACCCCCGCAGTGATACCAAAGAGACATTTCGTACCAACGATGCGCTCACTGCGAACATCGATATCGCACCGACAATTCTCGACTGCGCCGGTATCGAGCCAGCAGGCGGCATGCAGGGAAAAAGCGTCCTGCCCCTGTTGAGCGGCAGGAAATCAGCGATTCACGAGTCGCTGATGTTGGTTAATGTCTGGGGTACACCTGCATCACAGGCGCTGGGTGTCGTGACCCGCGATTTCAAATACATCCGCTGGTTCTACGGAACTGATGGATATCAACCGGCGGAGGAGCTTTACGACATGAGAAGCGATCGCCTTGAGGAACGCAATCTCATTTCCAGCGACAGATATGCCGGTGACGCTCACCGAATGCGACTTTCTTACGACCGGTGGTTAATGCGTTGGGCAAAGGAAGGTGTGGACCGCAATGGCTACCCCAAATACGCGAGGCTGGGTGATCGCACCGTTTCGTTTGACGCCCAGAGCCAGGCTGAGATTCGTGCCATGCATCCGGAACCAAAAGCAGCCCGGACTGCCGCAGAAAAGAAGGCGGACAAAGCCACGAAGAGGGCCCGCAGAGAGGCCGCAGAATGAACGACGTGACAAATGAGAATTCAACAGCAAGGCTGGTAATGATTAAGACTCGAATGAATAACGTTTCGTCGGGCGCGGCATTTTTGCTTGCAGTGTTTGCAGGGTCGTCGCTGGCAACAGCAGAGACAACTTGTCCCAACATGATCTTCGTCATGACGGACGATCAGGGTTGGGGCGATGTGGCGTACAACGGACATCCGAAAATCAAGACTCCCCATCTCGACGCCATGGCGGCCTCCGGCATTCGTTTTGACCGGTTCTACGCGACCGCATCGGTTTGCAGTCCGACACGGGCATCATGCCTGACCGGCCGCAACAACTGGCGGATGAACATCAGTAATCCCATGCGTGCGGATGAGGGACATCTTCCGCAGGAAGAAATCACGATTGCCGAAGCGTTAAAGACGAAGGGATACGCCACCGGACATTTCGGGAAATGGCATGTTGGAGGCTTCGATCCCCGGACGTCCGGTTCGCATGTCATGCCACCGTGGAACGCAGGGTTTGATGAGTGCTTTTCCACGCACAACGTGATCGTGACCCACGATCCTTACGCAAAGCTCGGTAAGGGCGGTATTGAAGCATGCTACTGGCATAACGGACGCAACATTCCGCTGGAGGAGGCGCAGCAGGATCCGACTCTGCGCGGGGATGATGCAGCGATCGTGATGAACAAAGCGATCGGATTTATTCGCGAACAGGCTGCGGCCGAGAAACCGTTTCTGGCGCTCGTCTGGTTCCACAACGTGCACACGCCGCTTGGGAAGAATCCCGAATTAATGAAACAGTATGCCGACTGTTCTCCGAAAGAGCAGGTTTACTTCAGCAACATAACCGCCGTCGACACGCAGGTCGGTGCATTGCGTGATGAATTGCGTGAACTCGGCGTGGCCGATAACACAATGCTCTGGTTCACCAGTGACAATGGCCCTAATTTAAAGGGAAAGACCGACGTCAAGTACGCCGATGCCCAGGGCGGGAGGTTTAATTATACGCCGATTGGTTCGGCCGGCGCATTTCGTGGGTGGAAACGCGATTGCTACGAAGGTGGGCTTCGCATGCCCGGAATTCTCGAGTGGCCGGCGAAAATCAAACAGCCATTTCGCACCGACTTCGCCGCAGTGACGAGTGACTATTTTCCGACCGCGCTGGACGCAGCTGCCATACCTCTGCCGACCGACCGTGAATATGACGGCATCAGCCTGCTGCCGTTAATCGCCGGACAGGCGACGGAACGCAGCAGCCCGATTGGCTTTCATTGCAATGGCATGCAGGCATGGACGGAGAATCGGTACAAGATCGTCCGCACCATCAAGGCGAAAAAGAAAGCTTCGTCCCAATGGGAGCTGTACGACCTGATTGCCGATCCTTTTGAAGAAGATGATCTGGCACAGAAGCACGCGGAAATCGTCCAACGCATGTCCCGTGATTTTTCCGAATGGTCCGAATCCGTTCAGGCTGATCAGCAAAAAGTGATTGCCCAATACCAATCTGATCGAGGCAAAACCGCCAGTGCAAAGTGACGTGTTCGTGATGTATATGGCGGTGAGAAAGTGTGGCGCTTGATAGAAACACTACAGCGTTTCACGCTGACTTGTGGCCACGAAGAACGCTTTTCGATAGCAGTTTCGTTGCCCCCACAAGCCCGTACGGGCTCAGCATCGCCGAGCAGCGGGTCCGGTCGTGACGGGCCTGACTGCAGGTGGGGTCACTTCTGCAAATCGGTCTCTCGTGCGGCAAGCACACGTCGTTTCAGGTCGGCGGATAGTTGGTTTGCCAACGCTTTCTGTTTGGGGAGCAAGTTGGTTGTCTCGCCCGGATCGGCTTGAATGTCGGTGGCGACACGCGCTACGACCTTGTCGCTGCCCTTTTCCCACCACTCGGTGTAGCGTACACGTTCGTTGCGGATCGAATGACCCACGACGGGCCTCCTGGTGTCCGAGTTGGTGTGCGGATAGGACGAGTAAGCGTAGTCGCGATGCCCGGCGGCTGGATCCTTGAGAATCGGCACGAGCGATCTACCCTGTAGGTGCCTGGGCAGATCCAGTCCACTAAGCTCGCAGAGTGTCGGGTACAGATCGATCAACTCGACCAACGCCTTCGACTCGCCCCGTGCTGCGACGATCTTCGGATGCCGAATCATCAAAGGAACCCGTGTGTCGCACTCGAAGTTTGTGTGCTTGCACCAGGATGAATGATCGCCCAGTTTCCAGCCGTGGTCAGCCCAAAAGACGACGACGGTGTTGTTGGCTACGTTGGCAGTTTCCAGAGCGTCTAACAACTTCCCTACGTTGCTGTCAGTGTAGCTCACGCACGCATGATAGCCGTGTAACATGCGTGCATTCAGTTCCGTGGGGAAATCCGCGGGTGTCCCCTTTGCCGGGACATCGGAATAAGCTCGCAGCTCGCCGGCCTGTTGGTTGCGAGCCCATTCAGGGTAACCAGGCGGCCAACTGAGATTCTCCGGCAGTGCAAATTCCTTGCGTTGGTAGAGATCCCAGTACCTGGTGGGCGCGTTGAACGGGAGGTGTGGCTTGGTGAAGCCAACGGCCAGGAAAAACGGCTTGTTGGCGGCGGCCAACTGCTTGATCTGCCGAGCACCCTCCAGCGCACGCATGCCGTCGGAGTAGACGTCGTCCGCGACGTCTGCCGCTTCAGTACACGGACCTCGACTTTTGGTCTTCTTTCCGCCGGGGCGATGGTTCTTCGACTCGCGAGTATGCTTCATGCTTTCTGGATTCGCGTAACCCTTGCCGCCGACCTGAATCCACTCGGACCAATTCTCAGGATCCACCCCCGGACCGCCGGTACCGTGATAGATTTTGCCCAACCCCACTGCCGTGTAGCCATTGGCTTTGAAATGCTGGTTCATCGTGACAACATGTGGCCAGCGTTTCCGCCAATCGGTTACGTGGTAGGTCCGCTCGCCGGTGAACTCGGGATACAGGCCGCTCATGAGCGACAGCCTTGAGGCACCGCATACGGCCTGGTTGCAGTAAGCGCGAGAAAACAGCATCCCTGACCTGGCGAGCCCATCCAAATGCGGCGTTATGGCCTGAATCGGTTGCGAGCTGGTGGCATAGCAATCCAGTTCAGGCCGCAGATCGTCCACCGCAATGAACAGAATATTGGGACGATTTCCTGTGGGGTCTGCTGAGGCTTCGCGAAAACCGCCCAAACCGATGGCGAGTACGGCTAGTGCTACAGCCACGGCATACTTTCTGAACAATTCGTGGGTGAGTGATTTCATGGTCCTGTGTGATCCTTTTCGTTTACCGACGGCGATGGAGTATATCTCGTCGGTGCACGCATTTAGTAATTTTCGTAGTCCGGGGTATGGTACAAGATCGCCGTTCATCAACGAATTCTGTTGACGGCTTTGTTTTCTCTTCTGTTTCGTTCTTTTCTCGCTGCGCGTAGGAAGGATTGAGTAGGGCCGGTTCCTGCCTTGTCGTTACACACGAGTACATTATCTTGAAGCAACACAAGCACTTCGTGCTTGTCGCCAGCCTTGAAGTTGACACACAGGTGAACAACGTGCGGCGGAGCCGTAAAAGCACTTAGCCGTGGGTGAAACCCACGGAACGATATGGTGACTGATGACCAAAGCCGTGAAACGGCTCTAATTCCTGATCAATTCCACCTTGTCTAAATAAAGCACCTGCTGCATGGAACCGACATCGAAGGAAAGCCGAACATCCATAACCGTTTCAGTGTTGTGTGTATAGAGCCGTGTGTACGTGCGAGGCTCTTTTCCAACGCTGATCCAATCGCCGTCTGCCTCGCGACTGTCGTAAAACGTATCCATCGTTTGTGCGTCCTGAAGCTGGGCGCTGATGCGTCCCTCACCGTCTTCACTCGCGGCAATGAAACTGATGCAATAGGTGCAACCTTTGATCAGATGGACCAACGTTCTTCCCGGCGCTCCCTTGTATCCGCCGTTGGCGTGATAAGTTTGCAGGTACAGGAGTCCTTTGGCATCGTTCGGCACGGTTAGCTTCAGCATGCTGGTGCCGCTGAAGGCATTCTTTCCGTAAACGTACTCTCGGGAGATCGTGTCCGAGGTTAGTCGCCAAGCCTGATCTGGTTTGAAGAACTCGCCGTTGATTACCTGGGATATCTTTGGCAGCGATGACGGTGTGACTCCGGTGAGTTTGTCCAGCACGGTCTGGTTCCAGCCCAATTCAGAATCCAGAATCCCGAACGTCCTTTGGTTGTTCTGCAGCCCCGTGTACCACATATTGCCGATGTTGTGGCGACGGAACAGGTCGACGTGATGGTCCAACCATTTGGTCAAATCGTCTTCCGAACGTTTGGGGAATAGCCAACAGCCCCACTCGGTCGTAATGATCGGGATGTCAACGCCGATGTCGTTTCTCCAGTTAACAGCACTCATGATTTGCGCCGTGATTGGGGCTTTCCATTTCGACTCGTCATCCCCAAGACCTTGAGTCCACATCGCGAAATTGAGTCCATCAACATGTTTGGGGCTATAGAAGTGGATGGCCACGCCCGTGTTCGCGTCGTCATAGAACCCTTTGCCACCGTCAAATTGATAGGTCAGGTATTCTTCGGTCACGAATGGGTCTAGAAATTCAGAATCGTTATACCCGGGGGCTCCGATCAAGATCGGACGGTCTGGATCAACATCACGAATCGCTTGTGCCGCCGCGTTGTACAGGGGCATAATTTTTGGCGCTCCGTTCGCTTTCATGAACCCGATCCCCTCTGGTTCGTTGAGAATCTCGAAAACCAGATCGCTCGGGTACTCCTTCCAGACTTCGGCCAACTCCCTCCACTTGTCCGCGATTTGCTTCGCGCCTAACTCCGTGTTCCTCGCCCATGCGGGCGATCCCCACATGCAGACGACGATGGCCAGATCATTCGACAATGCATCCTTGATCTGCTGCTGTGTCGATTTGTAATCGGCGCCGGCCGGAAGAAAAACACGAACAGATTCAAAACCAGCATCCGCAGCAGCCTCGAAGTGCGCGACGTCATGCTGGATCTTGGGCCAAACTCCAGAATCAGGGCGTGCCGTATCCATGTTGACGCCCTTGCGGAGTTTTTTGAAAACCGGAGCGTTGGTGCGTGGCTTCTTTCTTGTTTGTTCCGAAGGTCTTCGGGTATCAGACGTCAGGAACTCACGATCGTCGGCGACGTCGATACGAAAACGTTTGGGAAAACCGTACCCGCCAGTGACTGAATTCCCCTGCACCAGATGTACCGGAATCATGGCAATCGCGTCGATCTCATGAAGTTGCCCAAGGTCAACGATCAACTCAAAAGGCTGATTTGCGGACTCAAAGTGCCAACTGTGACAACCTAATCTTTGAAGTTGATGACGAACCATCAAGGATGGACACCGAAGCAGTTGAGTTTCAACATCGACAAGCCGCTCATCCAACTTCCGGACCTCCGGGCTAAGCCATCTGGCCATTCGATCACCGAGCGAAGTGGTGTCAGCGGCCACCGATTGGGTCTGTGCGAACGCGCTCGATGAAACGAAAACGACAAGGAGCCACACAATCCAAAAACGTCCGATTTCGTTGAACAGCCAACTACGGCGATTCTCTTTGAGAAAAGGCGCTATTAAGAGAACCATATTTGCTTGCCTCAGTTCGGCTAGTGCTTTGTCACAGGCAAAAGTCAGGGTGGAAGCACTCCCCGGAAAAGGGGGTCAGGTACCAAAAATGCAAAGCACCCTTCGGGCCGTTCCGGTTTTTGGTACCTGACCCCGTTTTCCTCGCCAACCCTAAAACCTGGCTGTGACAATGCACCAGTGTGCTTTCTTGTGTAGCCAATTGAGTCTTTGCCATGTCAACTTATTGAAAGTTTAGTTTTGATCACTCTCTCGAACCGGGAGTTGGTTCCAGTTCTTCTTCGTGGCAATCGGTGCACGACACAAAACGGACGTTGTTCGGGCTGTCCGGAATCTCATTCATCGCTTAGTGTCAACACACGCACCTGATCCACCCCGCCGCCTGGATTGACGTTGACACGCAGGCTCAGTGTACGAAGGTCTTGTGACAGAGTCACCTCATCACTGTGGAGGTGGCCATCGGAATGCTCAAGCCTTCGTCCAATTGAACACACCGAGTCCGAAGTTATGAACGAGGGGCAGTTGGTGAGGACGTAAGGCAATTGAAATCTGAAGGACCGTCTCAATGAACTCCACTCCCTGGCTTGTGCGGCATCTGTATCTGCCGTGTTTCGGACTCCTTCTGTCGCTTACCAGTGCGTCAGTTCATGGCTCTGATTGGAAGCAAGACGACTTCCGCTGGATGCACGGAGCGAACTACGTGCCGTCGTATTCGGCGACGGACGTCGAAATGTGGCTCAACTACGATGCCGCGCTGATCGACCGCGAACTGGCCTATGCGAAAAAGATGGGATTAAACTGCGTCAGGATCTTTCTCCAGTCGCTGGTCTACGATCACGATCCGAAGGCGTTTCTCAACAATTTCGAGAACTTCCTTTCGAGCGCGGACAAGCATGGTCTTAAAGTCATGCCGATTCTGTTTGATTCGTGTTTCGGTGTGGCTCCGAGTCTTGAAAGTCACACCATGTGGGTGGCAAACCCTGGCTCGGACAGAATGGACAAGAAGTGGTGGCCGGAATCTGACGCCTATGCGACTGCGGTTGTATCCTCGCATGTTGGCGATAATCGGATCGTGATGTGGGACGTCATGAACGAGCCCACCGCCACCCATCTGGCAAACAGTCCCGATGGTAAAAATCTGATCGAAAAGTTCGTCGCCCACTCGTGCGAACTGGTAAGGAAACTGGATCCAACGCATCCGATCACTGTAGGCGTGGCCAAATGGGACAACCAGGATGTGATGGGAATGGTCGATGTCCTTTCCTGTCACAGCTACGCCAAAGGTGTTGAAGCATTCCGTGCTGACGTGATCCGAACGCGTGACCAGGCGCGGGCTGCGGGCAAGCCGTGGATTGTCACGGAATGCTGCAATCCCGCCGCCGGTTCGACGTATGAAATGGTCATGCCGGTGTTGCGCGAACTGGGGGTCGGCCACCTGGTCTGGCAATTGATCATCGGTCGCGATCAATTTAATTCGGCCTCAGGGCTGGTCTATCCGGACGGCACGGTTCGACGTATCGCCCAGATCGAAGCCGTCATCAATGCGCCGGCTATCGGGTTCACTGAAAAGCCGGATGAGGAAGGCCTGCCGATTCAGCATGACATCTCGGTGAAGTTGGCTCAGTACCTGCAGGATCAGCTTGGCAGCGAAGTCAGTGAGGTGAACTGGCGCGAGCGGGTGACGCTGGTGGAGGCCCTTGTTGCTCAGCCGTTTCATTATGGCAAGGACAAGAGCGAAGTTTCCATGCAGGTCGCCCAGGCGCGCAGGGATTACGAATCGGGGGACCGTACGGCTGCCTTTGAGTCCGTTGCTCGTTTGATCGCAAAGGCCGCCGAGCCCTACCAGCAGAATCCTCCCAAACCATCGCTCCGATTTCCGCTGACGGCCACGATCTACAGAGATGTTTACGGCATCCCTCACATCTTCGCCGACTCGGAAGAGCTGGCCGCCTACGCTGTTGGCCGGGCCCAGTGTGAAGATATGGGGATGCGTGTTTTCCACAGCCTGCGATCCGGCATTGGACGCAAGGCTGAAGTTCTTGGAGAGCGATTCTTCGAGTCCGATCGATTGATGCACCTGTGGCGAGTTCCCGAGACTTCCGCCACGACCTGGCATAACAGTTCAGCCCGGACAAAACGAATGCTGCAGGCTTTTTGCGATGGCTTGAATGACTATCGCAGGGCTCATCCGGTTGAATGCAAGGACGCGTTTGAGGTCAAACCGATCCATGTGATTGCACTATTTCGCTGGACCGACGTTATCCCTTCACACGGCCTGGCTCAGCATGAGGCCAACTTCGCCATGAAGCTTCCACCACCGGCGTCTGATTTTCCGAATCAGTCGAGCACCTGGGCTATCGGTCCGTCACGGACGGCATCCGAAAGGCCCATTCTGTTCATCGACCCGCACTGGCCGGCAGAAGGACAGACTTCGTGGTGGGAATATCATGTCCATGTGGGCCGGACACAGGTCGGAGGGTTCGCCTTTCCCGGAGTCCCGCTGGTTGGTCTGGGATATACCAACGGCGTCGCCTGGGCCGGCACCGCCGGCGGTGCGGACTCAGCAGACGTTTTCGAGTTGAAGATCAATCCGCAGAACGCGGACCAATATTGGTACGATGGCCAATGGCGCGACATGGTGATTCGCACGGTGGACGTGCGTGTTAAGGTGGATTCCGGCGACGTGGAAGAACGCAGCTTGCGCATCCGTGAGAGTATTCACGGTCCCGTTCTGCTGGAGAAGGACGGACGAGTTCTTGTTGGAGCCGTTTGCGGCGTGCGCGATACGACACGGCTGGAACAATGGCTGTCCATGAACCGCGCTCAAACCACCAGGGAACTCCGCGACGCCTTTCGCATGGACCAGGCGTCCTGGCTCAATATTACCTATGCTTCGCGTGATGGGCATTTCGGTTATATCCAGACAGGAATGTGCCCAAAGCGTGGCAGTGGTCCTTACCAGATGCTGGGAGTGGTGGACGGAACACGCTCCGAAACGAATTGGCAGGGGCGCATTCCCTTTGACGAACTCCCACAGCTTCACGACCCTGTGACAGGCTGGCTGCAATCCTGCAACACCGCTGCAAATTATGTTACTGAGGGGCAAACGATCCGCCAGGAGGACTTTCCGCCGGGCGTTTTGATCGGGCACTATTCGGCCGACGGACGACTTTGGCGTGGGCGGGGACACCGATGCTTCGAAGTGATGCCGAAAATGACGAACGTTACGCACCATCAGGCACGACAGTTTGCCCTGGAGACATTTGCACCGGCCGGACCGATATGGGCAGCGCCTCTTTGCGCGGCCTACGACGCGTACAGGAACGACGTTGGCGATGCTGACCTCAGCATGAAGATGATGGCTAACGCGGTCCGCCAGTGGGACTATCAGGTTCGCAAGGAAAGTATCGGGGCCACCGCATTTCGTTACTGGCGAATGGAATACGGCAAACTTCACCCCGAGGCACTCGGGCCTAACGAAGCTTTTGGGGCTCCCAGGACCGAACAGGAACAACGTGATGCGGTTCAGGCGTTACGAGCCGCCGCCGATTACATGAAGGAAACGTTTGGTTCAACCCTGGTTCCCTGGGGCCAGCTGCTTCGATTGCGGCGCGGCGATCTGGACCTGCCGCTCGATGGGGACGTCGGATTCTTCGGGGGAATCGAGTGCATGCGAGCCACCGGCAACTCGGCCCCAGGCAAGGACGGACGCTACGTGTTCAGCGGCGGTCAGGTGATTCCCACAGTCGTTGAACTGACGGATCCGATCCAGGTCTGGAGCATCGTACCGTACGGCCAATCGCGGCGCCCGGAATCACGACACTTTGCCGACCAGGCGCCTCTGTTTTCCGAAGGTCGCATGCGCCCCGCGTGGCACACATGGAGCCAACTCCGCGATCATGTGATATCCACAAAAGTCCTTGAATATCCTCAGAAGTAGACTGCTCTTTCTCCACTGCAGCAGCTTTGGACTGAAACATCCGCAAATCTGTCAGTTGAAGAGGAAACAACGCGTTCGTTGATGTTGTGGACAAGGAACATGACGTCGAGCGTTAACACGGTTGTCGCGGAGCATTTTCGTTGGACAGCTTCACTGCTGTACACTTGTATAGTTTCTGTGAGTTAGCCAGGATCGTATTCTCCTTGGTACGGGAAACCATGTTTCGAACGGGCACAGCGCGACGTTCATCGCTGCTCTTCTGCCCACATTCGCCGCAGTTGAGAGAGCGCCGCCATGAAGCTTCGATCGTTTCTTCGCAACCTTGTTGTTTCTCGAGATCTTCAACAGCGCAGGCACCGCGTCAGGCCGTCCAGCCACAGCCAGCGATGGGATTCGCCCGTGTCGTCTGTGCAATCGCTGGAGGATCGAACTCTGTTGGCCGACGTAGATTCGCCACCCGGCCTAGTTAGTGGGTGTCCCGAAAGTCTCTCCGGCCAGTGATGCTCGTGAGGAACTGGCGTGAGGAGTGCCGAAGATTATAGCGATCTTCGTTTGCCACAGCGGCTAATACTCAACGAGGCTGATTTTTCGAGCGTTTGAACGC
>JAAERP010000412.1 GCA_024230215.1 Fuerstiella sp.
AAGAGTCCCAACCTGAACGCTTATATGGAGAGATGGTTCAGAAGTTTGAAGTCTGAATGTCTGGGCCGAATGATCTTCTTCGGACGTCAGTCACTTGAGAACGCAGTTGGTGAATACGTCAAGCATTATCATGGCGAGAGAAACCATCAGGGCCTCGGCAACCAGCTCATCGAGCCTGAGGATGATGCTGGTTCTGTTGCTGGTAAGATCGAGTGCCGAGAACGACTCGGTGGCATGCTGAAGTCCTACCACCGACGCGCTGCCTGACGTTGCCTGTAACTGACTCTGACGTTGTCCTTTTGCGATGAAGGAACGCACTCACCGTGGCCCGACGCCAATTTCACAGTCAGTGGTCGTTATCTCTGGCCGACGCTCGGCCGAAATCGCGAACGATTTCTATTTCTAAAACCTGATTGTCAGAGAGCTTTGCGGTCGGTTCAGTTTTTTGACCCTACGGGCACCGCCCGAGGCAGCCTATGTGGATACCACACCCGGGAGCCCATTCCGTGCGATGCAGGTCCGGTGGGCTGCTTCTGCAGCGTCCCTTGCTTACACTGGGGACCAGACATCAGCGACCCAGACATCAGGGGCAATGTGATTCGAAAACAGATCGAGCCGTCGCATTCCACTGAATTGGGGACCCAAGAATTGGTACGGACGCGATGCACACAACCAACAACACGTTCACAAAGCGCAACTCGGATATGTGATCTGCACATTCTGGAAACGCCATGATTAGAACCAACCGAGGTCTCTGGAGAGGATACTCCGCTATGCAAGCCAAAGCCATAATCTGCCTGACCGTCGCCATTCTCGAGTTGAACCAGATCGCTGCATTCGTGCAGGCCCGCGAACCGCGAGTGGTGTTCAACGATGATGCACAAATGCTGATGGAAACTCCTCGGGAAGGTGCAACCGCCTTCGTCAAGGCTTGGCTGGATCGCGAGATCCAGGCAGTGCCGTTCACCACCTACGTCTTCCTGGCCGCGACACCCGATATCTGCACCTACGAAACTCAACTGGGCGAGACCTACGGCGACCGGTTTGACGACAAGTTTTCTCAAAGCTGGGCAGGTGGCATTCGGGCCTTACGGGCCGAGGGAACTGACGTTTTGAAAGTCGTCACCAGCCACATGCGGGCTCATGGAAAGGAGGTCTTGGCGGCGATTCGTATGAGCGACACCCACCACAAGCACATCGGTCATACACATCCGCTGTGCCCACAATTCACGATCGACAACCGACAATTCGTCATCAAGCAGCCCGACGGCCGGATGAATGAAACGGCACTGGACTATTCGTACCCTGAAGTCCGCGCGCATCGTCTGGGCATCATGCGCGAGATCGCGGAAGAATACGACGTGGACGGGTTGGAGCTGAATTTTGTTCGCTGGGCCAAACATTTCCCACGCGACCAAGGGCGTGAAAAAGCGCCGATCATGACCAAATACATGGCCAAAATTCACGCCATGCTGGCAGCCGCCGCGCGGAAACGTGGTCGAGACCGGTTGACGCTCGGAGTGCGGATTCCGGAATCCATCGATGCCTGCTGGCTGGCCGGAATCGATATTGCCGCCTGGGTCAAACAGGGCTGGATCGACTACGTCGTCATTTCCACCTGGAACAACACGGACCCCCAGTTGCGCGTCGATGAGTTCGCTCGGCTCACCAAACCGGCCGGCGTGGACACCATTGTGGTGATGGGCAATATGATCGGCTCGTTGTCCAATCCGCCACCCACGATCCTGGACCGACCAGTCGCCATGTCGGCCGCTCACCGCACGAATAGCTATCTGGCGATGCTGTTGACCGAATCCGAAGCACGCGGCGCCGCCGCCAACTACTACACCTGGGGCGCCGATAGCATTTCCTTCTGGAATGTCGGCATTCATTTTGGCGGCAAGGCAACCGCGAAACCCGCGCAGCGCGACCGCATGCAATGCTGGACAAACGCCGTACGATCACCAACACAGGTGTTCGCCGGCCCCAGAACTTACCGCTATCTGCCCATGAGCAAAGGCATGTCCAGCCGCAAGCCGCCGATCCGCAACTACCCCTGGTACGACGAAGGCCGCACGCCCCTGGGCCATCTCAGCAGTCCCGTGTTGACCTTCGATGACGACTCGGTCGGTCAACGTCAGGTTTTCCCATTCCGCATGGCCGATGGCCGCAAAGCCGAATCACTGACCGGGAAACTGACGTTTTGGGTCTATCAACTGCAATCCCACGACGAATTCGAAGTCGATATCAACGGACAACGGATCGCCGCAACACACATTGTCCGCACAATGTCCGGCAAACGCCGAGGTGGTGTACCGGGTCAGAGATTCGAGATTTCTCTGTCCGACTGCCCCCCGTTTCGCGGGAACAACGCATTGGGACTGACCCTGAAAACCGCTCCCGGCCAACGGGCAACTCCCTGGATGGAAGAGCTGGAAATTGTCGTCAAGAAATCAACAAAACAATCCGCTCACAAACGACCCGTAAAAATTTATATTGCCGTCGACAGCGAGGGGCCGACCGGTGTGGACGAGTACTGGGCGCGCAACCGCAAGGAAGGTGACCCCGTAGGGTCAAAAAACTCCGCCGAACTCACACCGCGTTAAAATACGAGGTTTTGACTATTCCAAATTGCCTCATGTCGCCCGCTTGATTTCATCCGTCGACCGTAGGGTCAAAATACTCCGCCGAACTCAAAAGGCCGTGAAACACGGGCATTTCAGCGACTCAGAGTTGCTCATCTCGCCCGCTTGATTTCACCTGTCGGCACCGGACACTGGCTGATTTCGGCGCCGAATATGTCCTTCCTGCTCCAGCCCTGGCAAATCCTGCTGGCTTGCCTCTGCGGCACGGTCAATGATCGCCAGCAACAGATCATTGAGTTTCAGAACGCTCAGATCAAAGCCCTGCTGAAGAAGCTGGGCAGGAAGCGTCTGCTGCTCGATGACGACCAGCGCCGTTTGCTCGCTGTGAAGGCTCACGCCATCGGGCGCAAGACTCTGCTGGAGCTGACCACCATTGTCACACCAGACACGATTCTTCGCTGGCACCGGGAACTTGTAGCCAGAAAGTTCGACTCCAGCAACAAACGCCAACCTGGTCGACCTCGTATCCGACAGGTCATCGTGGATGCCATCGTTCACTTCGCCGTGGAGAATCCAACGTGGGGATACGATCGGATTCAGGGTGCACTGAAGAACCTGAAATATCACATCTCAGATACCACCGTGGGAAATGTGCTCAAAACGCATGGCATTGAACCAGCACCTGATCGGCAGCGAACACCGGCGTGGTCGACATTCCTGAAAGCCCACTGGGAAACGATCTTTGCCACGGACTTCACGACTGTCGAAGTCTGGACGCGAAACGGACTGGTGACGTTCTACGTTCTCGCCGTGATGCATCTGAAAACCCGTCGCGTCCACATTGCCGGGATCACGCCGAGTCCGAATGCCACGTGGATGAAACAGGTCTGCCGCAACCTCACCGATTGCGAAGACGGATTCCTGAAAGACGCCAAGCATCTCATTGTGGATCGCGATACGAGCTTCATCGCCATGCGGGAATTTATGGAGCAGCATACTGAGACTGAGGTCGTCCTGCTGCCAACAAAGACTCCCAACATGAACGCATACATGGAGCGATGGTTCAGAAGTCTCAAATCCGAATGCCTCGACAGGATGA
>JAAERP010000413.1 GCA_024230215.1 Fuerstiella sp.
TTGGATGGACGAAGGAATGAATTCTTTTATCCAGTTTCTTACCGAACAGGAGTGGGAAGACGCCTACCCCAGCCGCATATTGAGGCCGGATCGCAGGAAGAAGATGCGAGCCTATCTGCTGCGCGGCGATGTGCGGCCAATCATGTCGGCTGCCGATGATCTGATTGATGGCGGGCACAATGCCTACGCTAAACCAACGCTCGCCCTGACGGTCCTGCGCGAGTCGGTATTGGGACGGGAGCAGTTTGATTTTGCCTTCAAAGAGTACGCCAATCGCTGGAAGTTCAAGCGGCCGACGCCATTTGACTTCTTCCGCACCATGGAGGAGTCGTCGGGACGCGATCTTGATTGGTTTTGGCGTAGCTGGTTCTATTCGACCGATCACGTTGATATCTCGATTGAACGTGTCCGCCGTTTTCGACTCGACAGTCGGAGCCCCGACGTCGCATCTGAGCGCCAACGCGAAGAACGCGATCTTGCCACACCATCGCTGACCGTTCAGCGTAATCAGGATTTCCCAAAGCGTGTCGATCAGTCAGACGAACTGAACGACTTCTATACTGACTTCGATGACCTGGCCGTTACGACCAGCCAGCGTGACAGCTACCAGGAACTGCTGACGGATCTAAAGCCGGAAGAAAAACAATTGCTGCAGACAAAGGGCAATTTCTACGTCGTCGAGTTGAAGAATGTTGGCGGAGTCGTGATGCCACTTGTCCTTGAAATCAAGTACACCGACGATTCCAGCAAAACCGTTCGAATGCCTGCCGCGATCTGGCGACTGAATGGTGCACAGATTTCGAAACTGATCTTCACACAAAAGGAAATCGCCAGCATCACGCTGGACCCGCAGGACGAGATGGCCGACACAGACCTCGGCAACAATCGTTTCCCAAAACTGCCGATCGAAGAGTCGTTTCAACTGCAGAAGACGAAGACACCGAAGAACGCAATGCAGCAGTTGAAGACTCAGGAACCGAAAAAGAAAGAATGACGTGCATTCGGCAAAGGCACCGGGGACGGCATGGCGGGGTGCCTACGGTTTAGTTTCGTTCTGCAACGCTACGACCACTTTTCACCGATTCCTGCAACAGTGACTTCAACTGCTCAACGATCTTCGGATGTTCAAAATAGAGGTTCTTCGTTTCGCCAGGATCGGTTTCCAAATTATAGAGTTGGCCTGCGGCGTCAGGCGCCGTGTCAGGCACATGGTATTTCTTCAATAGGCGGTGTGACTTGTAGCGGTTTCCGCCGGATCCCTGATGAGACAAATACTTCCATTTTCCGCGACGAATTGCCAGATATCGAGTGCCACCGAAACCCTGTTGCAGGATGTAGTCACGGATCGGGCCAGTATCCTTTCCCAGCATCGCGGGAAGCATGTTAAAGCTGTCCTCCGCGGCGTTGTCAGGCAGACTGGTATCCACGACGGCGGCCACGGTTGCCATGACATCCGTTAGGGAAGTGATCTGGTTCGACGTCGCTCCGGCGGGCACTTTTCCTGGCCAGCGGACGATGAATGGAACACGATGTCCACCTTCCCAGTTGTCTCGCTTGACGCCACGCCATGGTCGAGCGCCATCGTGATGATGGTCCTGCCGCATGTAAAAGACGCTGGCAACTTCCGGACCGTTGTCGCTGGTGAACATCACGACCGTATTCTCCGCCATGCCAAGACGCTCTAGCGTTCCCATCAACTCGCCAACGACGTAGTCAAGTTCGAAGATGAAATCACCATGTGGTCCCGATTGTGTCTTCCCTTTGAATGCCCGACCGGGGAACGAGGGTAGATGCACGGCTTGCGTCGCATGGTATAAAAAGAACGGCCGTTCGGGTGACACCGTGGCATGATTCTCCAGAAACTGCTGGCTCTTTTTCAGGAACATCATGTCGACTTCCTGCACGTCGAAATCCTCTGCCACCATTCCCGGTCGGTTGTCCGAGGCGTAGGGATGCTTTGGCAACGGGCCACGGTCCAGTTGCTGTGTTGGCGGGATTGGAATTCGATCCCCGTCGATGAAGGCGTATAGCCAGTCGGTCGTTGGGCAGCAGGCCGTACCAAAGAAATGATCAAATCCGGCATCAATGGGACCTCCCTGGATCGGGCGTGAATAGTCAATTCTTCTGACCGCATCCAGCCCTCCTTGATGGATCGCTTTGCCCTGCTGATCGAAGAATGTCATGCCCACGTGCCATTTACCAAAGCAGGCCGTGGTGTACCCTTTGCCTCGAAGCATCTCGGGAAGTGTGAGTCTTCCGGCTTCGATCAACGATGGTCCGCCGGCTCCCGTGAAGACTGTGCCGCCACGGGGAATCCGAAACGCCATCTGGCCCGTCAACAGGGCATAGCGTGTTGGCGTGCAGACCGTGCATGGACTGTGGGCATCGGTGAATCTCATTCCCTGGGCAGCAAGACGATCCAGATTGGGCGTGGCAATGTTCGATTCGGAGTTGAAGCATCCCACATCGCCGTAGCCGAGGTCATCGGCCAGGATCAAGAGAATATTCGGTCGTTTCGAGGCTCCTGCTGTCACAGACTGTGCGAGGCAGAAGAAAACAACAAGGCAGTAGAATCGCATGAAGAATCTTCCCGTCGATGAATTTCAGTTCAGTTTTGCCAGACGCCCCAGCTGATCGGGTGGCGCAATCAGAATTGTCCAGCCAGAGTTCTGACCGAAACGACAGACGGATTCAACCATATTGCGGCCCCACGTATCCTCGGTCTCCGCGAGAATGCCGACATATCGGTCTGTTTTGTCTTGTGTGCCATGTTCGGTACGCCTAAGCAAAGTAAACGCGCATGTGGGGCGAAAATGTGATGTGGCAACACTATCGTGCTTCAAGACGAACGACGAACAACCGGACAACGGATAGCTGTTATGACGACCGTGGCAGAGAAATGGGCACAAGTACTAAACGACCTCGGTGTGCGATACGTCTTTGGCACCCCGAGCGGACCATGGATGGTGTATATGGAAGCACTTCGTAACAGGGAAATCCAATTCGTACTGGTCAGCAACGAGGCGAGCGCGGGTTTTATGGCGGACGTGTGCGGACGGATCACCGGTATTCCTGGCGTTTGCTACGGTACGTTTGGGCCCGGGGCAACGAACCTGACGACCGGTGTGGGAGGAGCGTTGCTTGACCGATCTCCTTTGTTGGCATTTACACATGAGATGAAGAAATCGATGCGGGGCCGCACAGCTCAGATGGGCATCGACCATCAAGCCCTCTTTCGTCCGCTCACGAAATGGACCACTCGACTAGACGCAGAACGTGTCGAAGAGACGATTCTCCGCGCGGTACATGTGGCAACGAGTGAGCAACCGGGCCCCGTGCATATTGGGCTACCGGCGGATTTGGGCCCGCTGACGGCGACCGATGAGACGTATCAGCCGGAGCCGCCTCACCAACCTGACTTGCCTGACTCGGAGTTGCTGGACAAACTTGTGACCGCGTTTTCGCAGGCACGCAAGCCTCTGTTGGCTGTGGGGCTTTCTGCCGTTCGTTCGAATGTGCAGACGCTGCTGTTGAAGATCATCCAACAACATGAGATTCCGGTCGTGCTGACGCCGATGGCCAAAGGCATGGTTTCGGAAGACCATCCATCGTATGCCGGCGTACTGTTTCATGCGCTCAGCAATCTCGTCGCCGAGACCCATAGTCAGGCCGACCTGGTAATCGGCCTGGGGTACGACCCCGTCGAGCTTAATTATGAGGACTGGTTGCCGGATGCACCGTTGATTCACATCGATGCCGAGCCAGCCGACCTGGACAGGAGTTGCTTCCGGCTGGAGTGCGATATCGTGGGAGACATGCGGCCGGCACTGGAGAGACTTGCGGAGCTGCCGAGGGTAAAGAATGATTGGGACTTCATTGCGTTGGCCCAACGACGAAAACAAATGTTCGAACGGATGGAGCCGAAAACGGGTATCTTTGGTCCTACCGCCGCAGTGACGATTCTTCGCGAGATACTTCCAGACGACGGCATCATGACGTGCGACGTCGGAGCCCATCTGCACTTGATTGGACAACTCTGGCGGACTCCAGAGCCGGGATTACAGTTGATGACCAACGGCTGGTCATCGATGGGGTTTGGTATTCCTGCGGCGATCGCGGCCAAACTCTGTCTTCCCGATCGACCGGTAGCCTGCGTGGTTGGCGATGGCGGATTCCTGATGATGGTTGGTGAGATGGCCACTGCAAAACGGCTTGGCCTGCCCATCGTGTTCGTGCTGTTCACCGACCATGATCTGAGTTTGATCTGTATCAAGCAGGAAATGAAAGATCTTCCGTTGTATGGAACTTCACTTCACACCGACGACTACGATTCGGCAAAGACGTTCTTCGGCGTCCCCGTGATTCCGGCGCACGACGCCAGGTCATACCGCGCAGCACTTGGCGGGGCATTCGCCGCGGACGGTCCGGTTATCGTCGAAGCCTTTGTGGATCCCCAGGAGTACCGTCAGCTTGTATTGAAGGGCGATAGATGACCAAACCTGTGAAAATTCTATTGTGTGGCCTCGGGAACGTTGGCCGCGCGTTCCTGGAATTGCTCGCTCAGCGCAGCAGCTCGATTGAAGTTCGGTACGGTCTGAAATTGCAGCTATCGGCCGCGGTGGACATCGGCGGCGCGGCGATCAAAGACGATGAAGGACTCGATACAGCGCGTGTTCTGGCACATCTTGTCGCAGGAAAACGGGTGGAAGATTTCCCGGATTTCGGTCAGCCGAATATTACCGGACAGCAAGCGATCGACATGACGGGTGCACATGTGTTGGTCGAGACGACCCCAACCAACCTTGTCGATGGTGAACCAGGTCGCACTCACATTGTGACCGCCCTGCAGCAGGCCATGGAGGTCGTCAGCGCCAACAAAGGGCCCATTGTTCTGTTCTATCGTGAGCTGCACGAGCTGGCTCGACAACAGGGAGTTGGTATTCATATCAGCGCAGCTACGGCTGCGGCGCTTCCTACGCTCGATGTCGGACGTGTCTGCCTTGCCGGAACCGAGTTGCTTGAAGCCGAGGGGATCCTTAACGGCTCGACCAACTTCATTCTCACTCGCATGCAGAACGACGGTTGGGACTATAATGAGGCGTTGAAGGAAGCTCAAAAGCTGGGAATTGCCGAAACGAACCCCAGCCTCGATGTCGAGGGGCGAGACACTGCCAACAAACTTGTCCTGATTGCCAATCGCCTTTTTGATGCGTCGCTGGGTCCCCAGGATGTTCAGGCCCAGGGTATCACAGGCGTCACATCGGAAGACATCTCGGCAGCTGCGGCTGACGGCAAAGTGATCAAGCTGATTGGAACGGTAAAGCGGACCGACGCAGGCCTGCAACTGAATGTAGCACCAAAGCGTCTCGACAAGGATCATCCGCTGGCAGCGGTCGCGGGATCCGAAAAGGCAATCAGCTATCTTACCGACACCATGGATCGAATCACGGTGAGTGGCGGCAGGAGTTCTCCCGTCGGTGCCGCAGCGGCCTTACTAAAAGACCTGATCAACGCTGGTATCGAACATTAAACGCCGAAGTTAGAGAACGAATACCAGGAGGGCCGGCATAGCAGGCGCCGCTCGCCACTGATTATCTGTCTGAGTGACTTTTGATCCCTCCCGAATTACGAAAGTTTCCAGGAAGTAATGTTGATGCATCCGCGACAGAGATGCGCCGCTGGCGAACCCGGTCTCGGACGCGATCATGGCAATTGATTCGTCGGTATCGAGCAGCGAGCGACGGACGTGCTCGAACCGGGCACGACGAAGCTCTTCCCCGGGAGTGCGTTTGAGTTCTTCGCGAAATCGTTTCTCAAGCATACGGCGAGAACGTCGTCGTAACACTTATTCTCCCGGTAACAACTCCTGCGCGGCGTGATCTTTTTCCAGGCTCGTGGTGATCTCTTCCCGTGTCAGGATGTTATCCCCGTCAATATCCCACTTACCGAAAGACCTGTTAACAAGTGAGCTCTTGTTGTTCGCCTCTTCGCGTGTGAGTTGATCGTCATTGTTCCTGTCAAAGCGGGCGAAGATTTTCGGCACGACATTCGGGCCGTAGGCGCGGCCACCGGGGTTGACCCCACGTTGAATGATGAAGTCAAATTGTTTTCGCGTGAGTGAATCAGAGGGCGCCCGCGAGGCTTTGCGCAAAAAATTGAGGGCGAAGGGACGATGTTCTTCTTTGGCTTCAGAGACGGTGATCGATCCGTCGTGGTTGGTATCCAGTGTTTCAAAGAGATCCTCTTTATTCTTAACGGGTGATTGAACCCGTGGGGGTGAAAACGGTTTTCCGGTCATGGCGTAGTGTCGCGCAATCTTGATTTGTGAGGCGGTGATCGGTTTGGTACGGGTGGGCACGCGGCTCGGCCCGGCCCCCATCATCAGATTGTTTTTCTTTTCGAAGACCGTGTGCGGCAGCCCGAGTGTGTGGCCCAGCTCGTGCGCGAGCACGACGGGCTTTTGTTCACCTCTGGTGCCGCGTTTTCTGGCGAAGAAGACGAGACCATCCGGGGCAGGGATGAAGACGCCGCCCATGCCGAGCCCGTAGTCTTCTGCAACAACGACATTGAAGCCGGCGGACAGGAGTGTGTCGCGGCCGACGTTTTTCACCATAGCGGGCGCCAAATTGCCGCGTGGGTTAAGCATCGCCGTCTTGAATGCTTCAGGTGCAAGCGCCTCGGAATTCACAATCGACTCGATTTCCCAGACGATGCCTGCCTGGACCCACGTCTCATTCACCGCCGCAAACTGTTCCCTAATTTCATCATCCGTAAAGGAACAGTTCAGACGCGCATCCTGATCCGATTGCAGGCGATGAACACGTACGGGTAAATGGATCCGTTTTTGAATATCGACTTCTTCAGTCTGGGCCGTACAACAGGGCGCCGCCGGAAGGAAAACCAACGAAGCCACGGCGAACAGAATGGTTCGGGATTGGGTTTGCATATAGAGCATGGCGGGGTTTCCGGGGTGCGTGCGAGGCTTAACGGTTCATTGTAGCGGTTTTCTGGCTGCCCCGACGGAATACGGCCTGCCAGCGAACAAGAATATGGCTCGCGGCCATCGGTCGGACGTCATCAGGCTCCGCACCGACAAGGGCGCGATGGGCTGGGGGCTCAGCAGGATCGACGGGAAGGAAACCGAGGAGGCGGTGCAGGGCAAGCCCGTCGGTACAAAATTCGCTGCTGTTCATTGCTTCAGCTCGCAAACGCTGAAGCCACGGGAACCAAACCGACATCCACAGCAGCCATGAGTAGAACGAAGTCTGCAGGCGGACAGTAAATCACCGGCAGAATTTGCCGACGCGATGCCCCGGGAAAAACCCGTAACTCAACAGAAACGAACAGTTCGCCACGGGTGTACGTCGATGATTATGAAACAGCCCACCTGGGAACAGCACTTCGTCAGCAAGGACGACTGGGAGAATCGCACGACGCGTTTCGTAGTGCGATGAATGTGCAGGCTAGCGCCACGGCGCTCATCAACCTGGGCACGATTCTGGTGGACCTCGGACAGCTTGATGCAGCGTACGATTATCTGATCGCCGCACGCGATATCGCCCCCCACATACCACAGATTCATATCAACCGTGCGCCCATTCAGCGGGATCGCGGTGACGAAGCAGCCGCGTTGGAATCTCTGGCGACAGCCGAAGAACTCAGGCCGGGGTCGGCCGAGCTTCATACGAATCGCGGTAACCTGCTGCTGCATCTGGGACAGCCAGTTGAGGCCGTCAGTAGTTTTCAACAGGCCATTGCAATTGATTCGTCAGCTCCCCTCGCAGTATCCGGACTTGGCCGAGCACTCGAAAAGATCGGTTACTGGGAAGAATCGCTGGAAGCTCACAAACTGGCAAAGGACCTTAACCCGTCCAACCACGAGATTCACAGCAGCTATCTTTATGCGACCTGCCTTAGTCCGTTGCTGTCGCCGCAGGAAATTCGGGAACGGCATGCGGCGTGGGGAAACCTGATCGAAGGCAACACGCCCGTGCGGCAACACGCCAACGATCGCTCGCCCGATCGGCCTCTGCGGATTGGCTATGTATCGCCCGACTTTCGTAACCATGCAACGATGAAGTTCCTGCTTCCGATGCTGCAGGCGCATGATCGTTCGCTGTTCAGACTTTACTTCTATTCACAGACCGCGAAGGAAGACAAAACAACAGCCGAAACTCGCAAGCTGGGCGATGGCTGGTGTGCAGCGAGGATGCTCTCCGACGATCAGCTGGCCGATCGCATCCAGCAGGATCAGATTGACATTCTTGTGGACCTTGCCGGACACACAGTGGAAAACCGACTGCCTGTCTTTGCACGCAAGCCAGCTCCGATTCAGGTTTCGTTTCTGGGCTATCCCGCGACGACGGGCCTGAATCGCATCGATTATTACCTAAGCGACGCGGTACACACCCCGCCGGAATTCCATTCCCTGTTCACTGAGCAAATCGTTCTACTGCCACATGGCCTGTGCTGCTATCACGCCGGTGATTCCTGTGACGTCGCGCCACCACCACACCTGGCAAAGAAACACATCACTCTGGGTTCGACACACCGCCTGGAAAAAATTTCGCAGCAAACTCTGGTCATTTGGTCTCAGGTGATGACACTGCTGCCAAATGCAGAGCTGCTGGTGTTTCGGGACGTTCTGAAGAGCGAGGATCTTCGGGCACAGACGCTGCAGCAATTTACCGACGCAGGCATTGACCCGGCCAGAGTTCGGTTTGGCTGGGAGCTGCCTTCTCCTCACCTGAAGGTCTATTCAGAAATCGACATTCTGTTGGATGTTTTTCCGTGGGGCAGCGGCACAACAGCCTATGACGCCATGTGGATGGGCGTCCCCGTGCCATCGTTGATGGGCGACCGTTGCAGTTCACGAGGCGCCGCTTCACTGTTGAATCACAGCGGATTTCCCGAACTGGCCGGATCAACCGTTGGTGACTATCTGCAGATCATGACAGACCTGGCCAACAACCCCACTCGTCTTCAGGAAATGCGTCAGGCACTACGCCCGGCCATGCAGGCCACGGTGGGCAATGGCAAGCGTTTCGCAAAAGATGTCGAAACGGCCTATCGCAGGATGTGGACACAGCTGGTGACGAACGATGCTGCTGAGTCTGAGGAGGAAGAATGTCGATGACCGTTCATCAATCCTCCACCGCCTGTCGTTTGCCGATCATGGCCATGAATGCATCGACCGGGCCTAAGTTGGGTGTCTGTCCATTATGAAGCAACTGAACGAATTTGCGGTCCTGGGCGGCCCGCCTGTCTTTCCCTTGCCACTGGTGGTCGGACGACCATCAATGCCGGACCGCGCAGCCCTGCACCAGCGAGTTGACGAGATGCTGGACAGTCACCAGTTCACGAACAATGGCTTGCTGCTACAGCAGTTTGAGCAAGAACTGAAAGCTGCAACCGGCAGTCGTCATGCAGTCTGTGTGTGCAACGGGACGATGGCTCTTCAGCTACTGGCAAAAGCCAGTGGACTGACCGGTGAAGTGATTGTCCCGTCGATGACCTTTATCGCCACGGCGCATGCCCTGGAATGGATCGGACTGAAGCCCGTGTTCGCGGATGTTGATATTGACACCCACACACTGGATCCCGCGTCCGTGGAACGCTGTGTCACAGCGAGCACTTCCGCCATTTTCGGCGTCCACCTGTGGGGAAACCCATGTGACGTCGAAGGCCTTCAGCGAATCGCGAAGCGGCACAATCTTAAACTGCTGTTTGATGCAAGCCATGCGTTTGGCTGCGTACATGACAGCGTTCCGGTCGGTGGCCTGGGTGACGGGGAAACATTCAGCTTTCATGCCACAAAAACAGTTCATTCCATTGAAGGCGGGGCCGTGGTGACCAACAGCGATGACATCGCAGAACGATGTCGCCTGATGCACAACTTCGGTATCACCGGAATGACCCGGATCGAAAGCCCCGGCATCAACGCCAAGATGAGCGAGCTATCGGCGGCCGTTGGGCTGACATCGCTTAAATCATTCGATGCTATCATGTCGCACAATCAACTCCGAATGAACGATTATCGAAGCGTGCTTCAGGACGTTCCCGGCATCGATCTCGTAATTCCAGAAAGTACTGACCGGCGGAACAGTCAGTATGTCGTCGTCAGAGTCAACGCAGCCGAATTCGGTATATCACGTGATCAGCTGCTGGAAACAATGAGAGCTGAAGGCGTGTTCGCCCGGTCGTATTTTTCGCCTGGTTGCCACAACGCTGTCCCCTACCGGGGACGGTCAACTCATATACCCGTTGGTTTGCCCGTGACCGATCGACTGCTGACCGAAGTAATGCAGTTACCCACCGGTGCGGCCGTCACCAAAGATGACGTCAAGGCCATTGGCAGCCTGCTGACGACCACACATCGCTTCAGCAGAAGGCTGTTCGATCTGTTGACCACGGACAAGCAACACCGGCATCAGCTGGATCCACTACGGGACGTCGCATTGTCGATGTCTGATGCCGCCTGAAAACACATCCGGGAACACGCCGCGGCAGCCTGCAACAACGTCACCGGACATTGGCCATGTTTGGCACTCGTAAGTCAACGCACTGATTCATCTGAGTTCAGCATCGGAACACTTGTTACACGGTTCGATCATGACGACGACAATCGCAATCATGCAACCGTATTTCCTGCCCTACATAGGCTATTTCCAGCTGATGTCGGCCGTAGACCGCTTTGTCATTCTGGACGACGTGAACTACATCAACCGAGGCTGGATCAATCGTAATCGCATTCCGAATACGTCCACCGATGCGACACAATGGCTGACCGTACCGCTTCGCAGGGCAAGCCAGAATCGCCTGATCCGAGAGCTTAGCATCGCCTCCGATAATGGCTGGAAGAACTGCATGCTGCGGACAATTCGCAACTGCTATGCCAGGTCACCCGAATCCGCAGACATGATCCCTCGGTTTGAACGCTGGCTGAATACAGCACACGGAAATCTGTCCGATTTCCTGCGGCGTACACTGGCGGACATCGCCGAACGATGTGACATCACCACCACAATCATTCCGACATCATCCGTGTATCCCAGGAACGGTCTTCGCGGACAGAATCGAATTCTGGATATCTGCCGGCAGGAGGGAGCAACTACGTATGTCAATCCTGCTGGAGGGCGACACTTGTACGACCACACACTGTTTCAAGCCGCAGGTGTGGAGCTGATGTTTCTGAATCCCGAAATTAACCCCTTACAGCTGGCTTTCAGTGAATCCTGCGGGCCCGTCATTTCCATTCTGGACCTTCTCATGCGCAATCCACCAGACCTGCTGCAACAGGTTATACACAGCAGTGAATTGCAACGGTCTGACGAAAGCGTCACGGCCCCGGCGACACAGAAGTGCGTCGCCTGACGAGTTCCTCTATCACACATTATCGTTGGAAGCGGTGTCATGTCACTTGAACAGGTTTTTGCAAACGTTTTCTGCATCCCTGATGCGGACGTCAAAGACGAACTGCTGCTTAAGGAAATCGCCACGTGGGATTCCATGAGCCATATGATGCTGATCATGCAAATGGAGGAATCGTTTAAGGTGCAGTTGACGAGTGATCAGATTGCAGACATCAAGTCTGTAGGTGATGCCCGATTCGCACTGCAGATTCAGGGCGCGAAACTATGACCACGGCGGGTCCGCATGTCCTGATCACCGGCGGAGGCCGGGGAATCGGGCGGCATCTGGTCAACGGTTTTCTGGCGAACGGTGCTGCGGTGGGGGTACTGGAATACGACAGCGATCTGTGTGACGAACTCCAGCAGCTCGACGGGTGTTCGGCATGGCAGTGCGACGTGTCTGATGCTGATGATGTGGATCTAGCGCTGTCAGCGGCGTTTGACGCGAATTTCGTCCCAAACGTGCTGATCAACAACGCGGGCATTATCCACAGCGAACCTCTGGTCAACATGCTGTCGCGGGACGATCGTGTTCATTCGCGTGCGGCCTGGAAACGGGTACTGGCCGTGGACCTGGATTCCGTGTTCTTTGTCACCAGCAGAGTCATTGACTATCTTCTGGCCAGACGGCAGACGGCCGTAGTGATTTCCATCAGCTCTATTTCCGCGAGCGGAAACGCGGGGCAATCGGCTTATGCCGCCGCGAAAGCCGGAGTCAACGCGCTCACAAAAACATGGGCCAGGGAGCTGGGACCTCTGGGGTTTCGTTTCGCATCCGTGGCCCCGGGATTCCTGGACACGCCCTCCACACGCAGTGCTCTGAGCGAAACAACACTGGACCGCCTGAAACAGCAAATCCCGTTGCGCGCACTGGGCGACGTGGACCACATCTGGCAAACGGTTCGCTTCCTGATCGAAAACGACTACGTTAACGGAACCGTCGTGGAGGTAGACGGCGGCCTGGTGCTCTGATTGGCTGTGCTGCCTGCAACCTATTACGCTGACTGTGGCCACGGCGAACGTCTTTCGACTTGCGAGAATCGCTTTTCCACGAGCCCAACGACCACGTCTTCCTGAGAACTGCTCTAAAGAATGAAGCCGCTTGGTTTCCTACGCACACAACCTGTCACTTTGTTTCGAACGCACTGTGAACGCAGCACCGGAGGCGGTCGCACTACGCATGCGAGACCGTGGGGACGTCTCGTATGCCGCGCTGGACCGACTATCCAATCAAATTGCCAACTGGCTGACGGGCGAAGGTGTCAGACCAGGAGACGTAGTTGGCCTCTTCCACAACAAATCGTTGGTGGCGTACGCGTCCATGCTGGCCTGTCTGAAGGGCGGTTTCATCTATACGAACCTGGACTCCGACAGTCCGTGGGAACGCCTGCGAAAAATTGTACTGGCCTGCCGCCCGGCCCGAGTCCTGACATTCGCTGACCGTCACAACCACGTCGATAAGTTAGCAAAGCAAGACATCCCAACCCTGAACATGCAGTCGCCGCAGATCTGCGATTCTGTCGCCAGGTGTTCTGACCAGCCGCATCCCGCGCCAGTAACACTGACCGGGGCGTCACCGGCCTACATCATGTTCACGTCCGGCTCAACAGGCATGCCCAAGGGAGCCGTAATGTCCCACGCGAATCTCATCAACTTCGTCGGGTGGGTCGCACAGACTTTTGAGATTGGTCCCGGCGACCTGCTGTCCGGCGCCAATCCGATGTACTTCGATAATTCGGTGTTCGACTCTTATGCGTCTTTGTTTACCGGGGCAGCGTTGCTGCCGCTGACAGTCGACGAAGTTCGCGACCCACGTCGAATCGTACAGATAGTGAACGCCAGCCATTGCACTATCTGGTTTTCTGTCCCGTCGCTGCTGGTCTACCTTTTGACAACGCGAGCTCTTGAATCCGACGATTTTCCGTCGGTGCGAAAACTGATCTTTGGTGGTGAAGGTTTTCCAAAACCAAAACTCAAACAGCTGTTCGATATGTTTGGCGAACGAATTCAGTTTGAAAACGTCTACGGGCCCACCGAATGCACGTGCATCTGTTCCGCCCATCAAATCACAGTTGACGATTTCCAGGACATGCGGTCCCTGACAATGCTGGGCTGCCTGGCAGACAACTTCGATTATGACATTCTGCCTGTGGACACGTCCGATCCCGATTTCGGAGAGCTGTTTCTGAAAGGCTCCCAGGTGGGTCTGGGATACTTCAACGACTCAGAACGGACATCACAGTCGTTTGTGCAGAATCCGACACATCAGGATTACCGCGACATCGGATACCGTACCGGAGATCTGGTTCGCCGCGACGAACGACAACAACTTCACTTCAAAGGGCGGACCGATTTTCAGATCAAACACATGGGATATCGCATCGAACTTGAAGAAATCGAAGCCGCACTGGCAACGATTCCGGCCGTTACAGAATGTGCGGTAATCTACCATCAAGTCGCGGAAGGCATGGGGCAGATTGTGGGATTCGCCGCGTTGTCGAAACACCACGATCCTGAAGTCGACCTGATATCCCAGGTGGCGGATATCGTCCCGTCGTATATGGTTCCCCGACAGATTCGGATCCTGGCGGCGCTGCCTAAAAACGCCAATGGCAAGATCGATCGTAATCAGCTTCAACAGCAGACAGCAGGTACACCATGAAACCGGTCATTTTGTTTGGCACGGGAAAGATCTCAGAGGTGCTGCTGCATTTCTTTCGAAATGCGAGTGACAGAAACATCGTCGCCTGCACAACCGACCGGGACCATCTACCCGGAGCAACCTGGAATGATCTACCATGTGTCGCGTTCGAAGACGTCGACCACCACTATCCACCCACCGAACACGACATGTTTGTCGCTCTGGGGTACCAGGACCTGAATGACCTGCGGGCGTCAAAAGTGGCTGCAGCGCGAGCAAAAGGTTATCAGCTGATATCGTACGTGCATCCGGAATCCGGCATGCCGAATGACTGCCAGTTGGGCGACAATTGTTTCGTTATGAACAGCGTTATGATTCATCCGCGAGTGACACTGGGACACAACGTTTTTGTGTGGAGCGGATCCATGATCGGCCATCACACATCGATTGGCGACCACTGCTGGTTGACATCATCAACGAATATTTCCGGTGTCGTGACCGTCGGCAAAAACTGTTTCTTTGCAGTCAATTCAACGGTCGGACATGGCATCCATATCGGAAACGAGTGTTTCGTCGGCGCCAACGTACTGGTCACAAAAGATGCCGTTGACGGGCAGGTCTTCCTTGTGGAAAGCACGAAAGCGTTTCGTCTGAACAGCCGACAGTTTCTGCGCATGTCGGGTTTTTCAAACCTCTGATCGTATTGTCAATTTGCGTTCCGCTTCAGAAACTACGAATCACGGTTCGACGGCGGCAGTGATCCGGTCACCCCGGCAGTCTGAGCGACATCCCGGAATTCAGACGTTAGAAACCATGAGCAGTTTACGTTTCGTATACGCGGGAAACCGCAGTGGTGTGCTGCGGGAAATGCAGTCACTGGGTCTGCGTGTCATTCACATTCTTCCCGTTGTCAATTCATGGCTTGATCGGGAGACGGCCGGCATCAACATTTCGCGATCAGTGGTTGCGTCAAAGACACAGGCTGTCGCTGAGATACAACAACTGGAGTTTGACGTTTTGTTATCCGTCGGATTTCCCTTTATCCTGCCGATTTCAGCCCTTCAGGAATCCGGTTGCGCTTCACAGTTCATCAACGTACATCCGTCGCTGCTGCCCGACCTGCGTGGAGCGGATCCGATTCCGGGAGCCATACTGCATAGTCGCGACGCCGGGGTTTCGGTGCACCATATGGACGACGGAATTGACACGGGCCCCTTGATCTCACAAACGAAAATCAGCCATCAGGAATCCATGGACGCAAAACTGCTGTACCATCTGTGTTTTCAGCTGGAACCAGAAGTATTTCGTGACGCCCTGATGCGGGAATTCCAGCCCATGGATCCTCAGCCGCAAGGGCAGGGTGCTATTTACTACACCTTTCATGAATCCGACCTGCGGTGCCGTGACACGGATTCGGACGAGCAGCTGCAGGCCCGCATTCGAGCTTTCAATACTCCACGAAAAGGTGCTATCGTTTGCGTCGCCGGACCAAACGAACAACGCTGCGAACTGCGGGTTTTTGATGGCAAAGTTCTGGGCAAAGAACTGACGGACCGGTTTCCGGACGCCGTTCACAATGAAATTGTCGGCGTGTACGAGGACTGTTTACTGGTCCGCCGGGAAGATCGGCTCTGGAGCCTGTCGGGAATTCGCGGTGATATTCCTTTCGACATCCTGGGCCACCGAATTTGCACGTGACATCATGAAGTTTCAGTGGGCCAGAAATGGACGCGTGTTCTGCCCGCAAGGTGAGCACCCATGGATGAATAGCCATGCTCAGGTTCCGCGGCTGATTGAGCGGCAAGCGGAACTGGAGATCCTATTCGCCACCCGGTCACGACCAGCCGATGATGCAACATTCGTGAGCCGAATAGGAAGTGTTCGAGTCCACCGGCAGGATCCGACACGAATTATTTACGTTTCGCCGGATCCCGTGCTGGATGTCGGCGGACCGGGGCAGTTTGATGAATTCGGAGTGATGCCCGGATGTGTGGTCAGTCACGGCGGGCGGGAACGACTGTACTACACAGGATGGAGTCGCCCCGACGATGCTCCCTATCAGACGTTTATCGGACTTGCCGAACGCGACAAAGACGGCAGGTTTCTGCGAAGGACAAAGCGACCGGTTCTGGGCCTGACGCCGGCCGAACCCATCCTGTGCAACGGCCCGTTCATTATCGAATCGGCTGGCCTGATGCACATGTTTTACGCTTCAGCGCTTCGCTGGATTGGCCACGGCGATCGCCAGGAATGCGAGTACAGGATCGCGCACGCCACCAGCACCGATGGAATCAATTGGGAACGAAACGGCCGATTCATTGTTCCGACCCGGCTTCAGAACGAATGCCAGAACGCTCCGACCGTCGCGGAATTCAACGGCCGATTCCACATGTGGTTCTGCTACCGCGAAGCGCTGAATTTCCGGAACAAAACCAGAGGTTACCGACTTGCCTGCGCATGGTCCGAAGATCTCACGACATGGCACCGGGACAGTTCATCCACCTGCCTGATCGGCCAGGCTGAGGAATGGGAGCAGGAAATGCAATGCTACCCTGGCGTCTATCAGGTGGACAACAAGTGGTGGATGTTCTACTGCGGAAACTACTTTGGACGAAGCGGCTTCGGTTGCGCGGACCTGCAAGATCAGATCGGCGAGACGCCTGGCGGACAGGACAAGAACAATGAATGAAGACTATACACCCGGAACTCTTGAATCGCAAAAATTCCAGGACCGAAAGCCAAATTACTATGAGGGGCTGAAGAGGACGCTTTCGCTGGGATACACGTGCGAAGATCTGCTGCACTACTTCCCATCCTTCGTCGGACATATGACGCTGTCCCGCTATCTGTGTCTCTACGAAGCGTACAAAATGTGCACTGGCGTGGCCGGTCATATCGCGGAACTGGGTGTCTACAAAGGAGCGGGGTCACTACTCTTCGCCAAACTCACGCAGATTTTCGAACCCGAGTCACTCGTCCAGGTTCATGGCTTCGACTGGTTTCAGGGAACAGCCCCAACTGATGAAGAACCGAACGTCCACGAAGGATCTTACTGCGAAAGCAAAGAGCGGCTGTTGCAGCTGGTGGAAGCTCAGAACCTGAAGAATATCGTTCGGATTCACGATGTTGACCTTACGAAAGACCTACCCGACTTCTTCGAAAAACACCCTCATCTGCAATTCAAGCTGATATTTCTCGATGCTGGCCTTCACGACGTGGTGTACCAGTCGATTCAGCATTTCTGGCCACGGCTGACACCCGGCGGCATCCTGATCCTTGACCAGTTCAATCACGAACTGGCACCTGGTGAAACGCGAGCCGTAAAGTCTCTGCTGCCCGACGCCAGAATCAGGACATTTCCGTTCGGCTGGCTTCCGTCTGCTTACATCGTCAAGGAGTGAGCGACCATCGACCGGCGCCGGAAAGATGAAACGAGACAGACGCTCTCACTCCTTTCCGGTCAATCGTTGTGGTTCGGATGGCGCCGTCAGGGCTGATGACATGATGGAGAATCGTAACATTCTTCACAAACACACATTGACCTGGTTAAGCAGCACAATAGTTAACCAACACGCCGGCAACCGAATCGCTGCCTTTCCGAAAAACTCCAATTAAGACGTTCTCTCGTCTCCGATTTGAATCCGCCGCGCCAGATGCCGATACTCCATGCACCCTGGAAATCGGAATCCGGCCACCAACCCTTTCCTTTTTGCTGGTTCGCAGCAACACTGCTGGACTTCCTGGACAGCGGCCGACTATACTCCTCGGCTCGACGCTGCCAAAATAATATACATTTGTTCACCTCCTGCGATTTTTCGTATTGCATTGATGCGTTTTTTGCATCTCTGGAACGGTCGGCGGGACATTCACTTCCAACCGGCGGCTCGAATTTGGGTCGGGGGGCCATGCCCTCATTAGGTGATGAATTATGCCAAAGCAAAAAACTCACAAAGGGATGAAACGCCGATTTAAGATAACGGCGTCGGGAAAAGCAAAGCATCGTAGCGCGTTTCGTGGCCATCTGTTGAGCGGTAAACCCGCCAAACGAAAGCGAAATCTGCGCAATAGTGGCATTGCAGAAGGCAAAGATGCGAAAAACATCATCGAAGCGCTTCGCCCATCTCTTTAGGGACGCTTTTTCGTAATAACGTGTCGTTGTTGGGTTAACGTTGAACGACCAACAGAAGTGGCTGCTCGATTTCGAGCGTCAGCTCGAATTGTCTGAGGCATCGGCCTCTTAAGATCACATACCAGGATCCACCATCGAACACCGCTCAGATTGCCGTTCGTGGCCTGGTCGAAAGACTGAATTATGCGTGTCAGACTCGGAAAAGCTCGCCGTCGCTCGAAGAAGCGTCTGTTTAAGGAAGCTCGCGGGAATGTGGGTGGTCGCAGCAAGCTGTTGCGAACCGTCAAGGAAACCATCATTCGTTCTCGTGCATATGCGTTCCGTGATCGACGCGTTCGCAAGCGAATGTTTCGCCAGCTGTGGATCATTCGTTTGACGGCCGCCTGCCGCGAGCGGGGGATTTCATACTCACAGTTCATTCACGGGCTGCATTTGGCCGGGATCGAGCTGAATCGGAAATCGCTGAGCGAACTGGCAATCGTACACCCCCAGGTCTTTGACGAGGTCGTGGCCGTGGTCAAGTCTGCGAAATCAGCAGCGACTGCCTGAGGCGTTGCAGGAATCAATGAATTCAGCGAGAAACCTGATCACAGGTTTCTCGCTTTTTTTGTGCGCAACAGATTGAATTCGTGGTCACGGTTGTTCCGCCAGCCACATGAACGCGCAAACTGAAGACGTCTGGCAGCAGTGACATTTCCAGTGTCGACGGCCCCTTCTAAGTGCCATGCTGTCTGCTGATCACGTGATGCTTCTCGTTTGCCGTGACAATTGATTCAGCTGGCGTTGAAATCGGTTAGACTGCCTGACCACCCATATCAACCTCAAGATCATGTCGAGTCGGAGTTTGTAAATTGGATATTCTGAAAGCATTCCGCGACTACCAGGAAGCTGCGACGGCGGCTATCGCCGGCGCTTCCACTGCCGAGCAACTTGAGCAGGTTCGCATCGAGTACCTGGGTCAGAAGAAGGGGAAGCTGCGTGAACTTCAGGGCCTGGTCGGCAAGGCCAGCAAAGAAGAAAAGCCAATAGTCGGCAAAACGTTCAATCAAGTCCGCACCGAGGTAACAACACGGCTTGAGCAGCGAATTGCCGGACTGAGCCAGGACAGCCAGTCCAGCACCAGCGACTTTGACCCGACACTACCGGGACAACTGCCGCCGCTGGGGGGCGTCCATCCGATCACGCGAACGATCGCCCAATTTCGTGAATTGATGGGGCGATTTGGCTTCCACGTTGTGGAAGGACCAGAGATCGAAGATGAACGGCACAACTTCGACGCGTTAAACATCCCGGAAGACCATCCGGCACGCGATCCGCTGGACAACTTCTATATTGCTACCGCAGCAAAAACTGCGGGCGGTCCGATTTTGCTGCGAAGTCAGACGTCAACTGTTCAGATCCGCACCATGGAAACGGTTAAGCCACCGGTTCGAATCGTGTCACTGGGACGCGTTTATCGACCGGACACAATGGACGCCACTCATTCCTGCATGTTCCATCAGATGGAAGGCCTGATGGTGGACACGAACGTCACAATGGCTCAACTGAAGACGTTGCTTAGCCTGTTCGCTCGTTCCTTTCTGGGACCGGATGTCGAGATCCGCTTTCGACCGTCGTTCTTTCCATTCACCGAACCGTCTGTCGAGGTCGACATGAAGTGGGGAGATTCATGGATGGAAGTCGGCGGTGCCGGAATGGTGGACCCGAACGTTTTTCGTGCCATAGGGTATGACCCGGATGAAGTCACCGGATTTGCGTTCGGCCTTGGTATCGAACGCTTTTGCATGAAGCATTATGAGGTCGACGATATTAGACGCTTCTACGAGAACGACGTTCGGTTCCTGAAACAGTTTGCGTAGCCTACGGTTTCTTCGGCGTATGTCGTCAGGCGATCCGAAAACGTTACCGAGACGGGATCGAGTGTCGCCCCACGGATGGTGGGCGGGGCAGAGCGTGCAGGAACGGATGAGACGGCTTTACAGCGTATCACGCTGACTTCTACCGCGAAAAACGCGTTCCGGGTTGAGGAAGCGATATACGCACAAGCCAGAACGGTTCAGGAGACTTAGTCAACTGCTCTAGTCCTGCAGCTTCAGCGGCCCCTGGCAAAATCGACACGCCACATTCTGCCCGACAAACTGCGCGCTCGCACGAATTTCCGTTGAACAGTGTGGGCAGGTCGCATACAGGGCGACACGTTCAACATTCCCGTCGTATTCAAACCCGTGGTCACAATGCCGACACTGGACCGTAGCGCCCACGTATTTCCTGTTAATTCTCAGTTCTTCCTGGCACCCGCCGCACCGGACGAAGTGTCCTCTGGCTTTTGCGGTCTGCATTTCCTGAATTTCCGGCAGAGGAATATATGCGGGAATTTCAACGCTGTCTTCTGTAAGTTCCGAATTCAGCAGCGCGCGGCACGTCATGCAATGCACCACATTAGCAGGCATATCATCGCCACACTTGGGGCACGGCCCTCCCTGCCAGGCACCTTTGACACCACGTAAATCGTTAGACATATTGAAGACACTTGAACTCATTTTCCCACCCTGCATGCTGCGTTTCTGTATGCAAATGCGTCGCCCCTATTGCAGAACAATGCGTCCAAAGACACCCTGGGGGCGTGAGTGTTGTGAAACACTCTATACTCGAAAACACCTGTAAGAACCAACAAAATATGATTAATGCCAGAGGGTTGTGCTGATCAGCCGTCGAGGCTCTGGATATTCGAAGAGAATACGCGGCACACGTCGTTCGACCGTTCGATTGAGCAGACTCTCTGAGGGCTGCAAACACTGCGCCGAATTGGACGTCACAGTCAAAGATTCCCGATTTCGTGGCGGCACCAGCCCAATTGTTGCCGGTGCCTGCGTATTTCCGGGGGCCAAATCGCGTCGAGGTTCGTAATAAGGCGAGATTCCGGATATTTTGGGTAGTAAGAGGTATCGGCTACGAGCGGACACAAGGGGCTACTGAATGCCCCATTCTGGTCCCAATCCTGCATTCGCAGTGTCGTTATGACGACAGCAACGATCGTAGTCTGTGGCCGAATCACAGCATTGGCGAACCGCCATCAAGGTATCAGCTTCAAGCTTTTGGACGCAATCATGGCAGAAACGTCGGACGCCGAGGCGAACCAGGAAGCATTCCTGATTAGTTGGGACGGCACATCATGGCGAGACGTGGTGAGATTGCGCCACGGACGGATCGTAACCGTTGGCCGGTCCGCAACGAACAAGCTGGTACTGCGTGACGATGCCTGCAGCCGGAACCATTGTGAGGTTTTTTACTCGGAGGGCCATTGGAAACTTCGCGACCTGGACAGCCGCAACGGGACGATCGTCAGCGAACAGCCGGTTGACGGTGATGTGAGACTTGGGGCCGGAGACGTCGTGTGCATTGGACAGTGCCGTCTGGCGTTCACCACCAGCCTCGACTCACAGCCACCGTCGCCCGACGACGGCACGGTCATAACGGACCGAGAGACGTCAGCGGCTTCCAGTCCGCCACCGCACGACGAATCGTCTATTTTGCATCGGTCCGTTGTGCCACAGTTTCTGACCGCCGAAGACGACGTGGCTCGGCAGCCCAATAATGAGCAGGAACTCGCCCGACTCTATCGACTTGGGCTTGAAATGGGAGCCGCGGAGACTCGGCAGCAACTCACTGAAGTCGTCCTGAAAAACCTCGCGGCTGAAACAGTAGCCGACATTTCCGCAGTGCTGCTGGCTCGGCCCGACGCCCCGGACACTGTGGCCCCGGCCGACTTGCTCGTTGTCGCCTATGATAGTCGAAAGGACCTGCCCTACCGGAGAGTTTCCGACAACCTCTCACGCGTCGTGCTGTCGGGTCGAGAAGCGGTCCTGGCGCGCGACGTGGAAGACGATCAGCAGCTGGCGGTCTTCGACAGTCTGGGCGAAATGCGAGCGATGAGCGTGATTTGTGCGCCCATTCATTGCGATGACCGGGTCCGAGGACTGGTTCACCTGTATGCCACGAATCCGGACAATGCTCTGGACAGGCACGATCTGGAGTACACGCTGGCGGTCGCCCGCCAACTCGCGCTGGCGTTGGACCATCTCAGTGAACGTGATTCGCTCAAGTCGGGACTTGCTCAGGCCAGGAACGAAAACAAGTCTCTTCGCCAGCACTTTGACAATGAGTTCAGACTGATCGGCGACAGCACTGCCATGGCGGATTTGCGCGAAAAGATCGTGTTGATCGCTGAAACGCACGCCAACGTTCTGATACGTGGTGAGAGCGGTTGTGGCAAGGAACTGATCGCCCGCAACATTCACTTCAGCAGTCCACGCCGGGAAGGGCCGTTTGTCTGCCTGAATTGCGCGGCGCTCAACGAGAGTCTGCTGGAAAGCGAATTGTTTGGCCACGAAAAAGGAGCCTTCACAGGAGCCACTGACCGCAAGATCGGACGCTTTGAGCAGGCTCATCAGGGAACCCTGTTTCTGGACGAAGTGGGAGAGATCAGCCCGGCAATCCAGGCGAAATTCCTGAGAGTTCTGGAAGGGCATCCCTTTGAGCGAATTGGCGGTCGCAAACCAATCGACGTTGACGTCCGCATCGTCGCGGCTACGAACAGAGATCTGGAAGAAGCCGTGGAAGACGGTGATTTTCGCAAGGACCTCTATTTTCGACTACACGTGGCGGAATTGATTGCGAGTCCACTGCGTGAGCGGCCAGACGACATTCCGCTGCTGGCCAGTTTCTTCCTGCAAAAATTCGTGGAAAAAACGGGACGAGCCATTTCCGGGTTTACTGACGGCGCCCTGAATTTGCTGGCCAACTACAACTGGCCAGGCAATGTCCGTGAGCTGCAAAACACTGTTGAACGCACAGTGATCCTGTGTCGGAATGAAATTGTACAGGAGACAGATGTTCAGCTATCGTCGTTTTCGAGTCGGCTGACGTCTCATGCGGCGCCACCTTTGGCGACGGCTGACTACCGCGAAATGTCACTGGGCGATGTAGAACGTGACCATATTCTGGCAACCCTTGATTTTACCAACTGGAATAAGTCCCAGGCAGCACAGATTCTTGGCATCGAACGCTCGACGCTGGACCGAAAGTTGAAGCGATACCATGTGTCAAGACCAGACTAGAGTTTCTGGCAAATCGGCCAAGTTCCCAGCCTTTTTCGGGGCACAATGGCTGAGTTAGCAAGATAGCCGATAGTTCCCCAGGAATCGTCATCTCGGATTGTTCTTTTTTGTTGACAATTCGCCACGCCGGTTCAAGAATCGGCGTCGAACGGATTTCACTGTCACTGAGTGTGGATTTTGGCGTTGTGGGCCCAGGAAGAGCCTGTGTCGACAACCAGCCAACTCGGGGCGGGCCATCAAGGAAGCCAACGGAATGGCAAAAGTTCAGCAACTTTGTGCTTTGCTAACATTGGAGCCTCTGAATGTCGTCGTTTTTAGCTGAGTTGGACGGAACTCTTGAGTCACTTTCAGAAATTGAAGGTTACGAGTTTCTGAGTGATTTGGACGCTGGTTTTGAAGAAGAATTGAAATCACTTGGGGTGGATCCTGGTGCGCCGACGGCTGCCAAGCCGGGATCTGAGGAAAAGGTGATGATGTTGGCCGCGCGTTACGCCGCCGGCTTGCCGCTGTGGCACAACGACGATTGTTATGACCACGGTCCCGGCAGCGTCGGTAACCTGATCGTCGATAACAATATTGCGGTAGAAGGAACGGCTGCAGCAGATGAGAAATTTGATGTCGCCTGATCGAGTGGTCAGTCACTGAATAGAAAAGGCACCCTGCCGAGAGTCAGCAGGGTGCCTTTTTATTTTGTTGGGCGGTTTTAGCCCCGTGTGAATACGCACCGGGGCCGCTCCAGGTGGCGTTGGAATCGCTGTTTTCCCGTCTATATGAACGACGAACGTCGGATGTTTCGCAGATTCCTGGCAGCAGTGTGGCTGCTGGCGGGTCGAGCTGAGCGAACGGTGTGCTGCACGACGGCCGATGCGTTAATAGCCGTGTTCTTCGCCTTCAATCCGAGCCTGAAGTTCATCTCGCTCACGACGAGTCACTTCGAGGTCGAACATCAGATACTTCACGTCCAGACGAAGCTGCGATAACGCTTCCTGAACCACCCCCAGAATCCTTCGTCGACGAAGCGCTGACTCGGTAACGCGGTTGTACAGCAGCTGCAGCTCCTGATGCTTGTCTGGATCACTGTTTACCTCGCGGATCAAGTCACCAAGTTCGACAAGCTCTGCGGGGAGATCCTCGGAACGCCGATCCTGAAATCGTTTGGGGGGAGTCATGGGGGTGTCCTGAACTGGTCGTGCTCACTTCTGATGTTGAAAACAATTCTGAAGCGTTGGCCACTTGTTCGCAAGGAAATACCGACGTTGATTTCACATTCCGAGTCCGTCGTCGTTGGAACCGGAATTGACCAGATTGGCGTCAATATCGCGGTAACCCAAATAACCGGCAAACTGGCCTCAGCGGGCAAATGAGCGTCCCGCCCGCAAAACCAAGCGATTTCCGGCGAATACTTCGGTGATGGCGTGTCTGCGTCAAGAAATCCGGCGAACTGCACAGCGGTTCCGTCGTGACACTCGATGAGATTTGAGAGAGACCAGGTGTCATTTCTGGGCTCGGTCTGATCTGTAGTCTGTGGTATTCTGTTTGCCCCCAGGGTTCTTTGTATTTCCAGCACCGTTCGGGACGTTGTGACACGGATGTCGCTCACAAGTCATCAGGAAGACGCACGCATTGCGACCAGCGGCGCGCTGATCGTTTCCGTACTGCTTTTGGCAGCGGGTGCTTCGGCGTCAGAGCATGCGACGGACGCCTCCAATCCTACGTGGCGAGTGTTTATTCCGTCAGGGCAGACGGTTCAGCTGGAAAAGCAGCAGATCAGTGGTGACGGTACGCTGCGGACACAGTTTCTCTCACCAGCTGACTTTCAGCATGTGAGAGTTGTCTCGGTGCGTCAGCCAGCCACGGTGATCGACGAATTCAAGGCAACGGTTCGATTGAATTCCACACAACCGGGACTTCGCCTGGCCCTGCGTCTGGTACTGCCACGCCAGAAAGATCCCCGTACCGGCCGCCCGCTGACAGGACTAGTCACAGGCGACACGTACGAAAAAGCGGAAACATGGCAAACGCTGTCTGTAGCGGGCAGTCGGTCTGCCGTGGAATCGGAAATCAGACGTCTTCGCGCCGCGCTGCATCAATCAAACCTGAATTTTGCCGATGCGTATTTCGACGCATACGTGCTGATCGCCGAACTGCATTCCGGCAGGACGATAATTGACATCGGTGCAACAGCTTATGGCCCCGTCGTTGCCCCGCGTGCCGGGATGGTTGTCGACGATCTTTCGGTTCCGGTGGGGCCCGCCCCTCCTGAGCGTCAAGTGAGAATTGAACGTGACAGAATACTGGTTGATGGTGCTCCGACGTTTCTGACTTTCATGCCGGACCACGGAGAATCTCTGGATGCTCTACAGCGACTCGGCTTAAACGCGGTCTGGGTGCCCGACCTGAACAACGTCGAACGGATGCGATCGCTGAAGAATATCCAGATGGTGGTGATTGCGACACCACCGCACCCGCAGTTTGATCCCGCCGATTTTGAGACACCGTTGCAGGGACTGCCACCACTCGATCAGACGCAGCCCGACCCAAACATATGGCTTCTGGGAACCCGCGTTGGGCCGAAACAACAATCACACCTGCTGGCCTGGGCCAGAGCAATCCGCACTGCCGACCGCGTAATGCGACGTCCATTGATGGCAGACGTTCTCGCTGCGGAAGGAGTTGCGTCGCGTCAGATCGATATTGTCGGCATCAGTCAGACGCTGCCAGGCGGTACGACGACGTTTGGCGAGTCCAGAAACAGGTCCTACCTGCGACTCAATTCATCAGCACAGCTGACGTTGCCGTGGGAATGGATTCACGTGGAACCGTCCGGTGAGCTTGCGGCGTGGCGCAGTGCGGTCGGCGCAGAACCTGTCTATGTGGAACCTGAACAGATCATGATGCAGGTAGTCGCTGCGCTTTCGGCGGGCTCGCGAGGCATCGGTTTCTGGAAAACGCAGTCGCTCGAAACCAATGCTGCGGCGCAGCGCGAAACCGCCAGGGCAATCGAACTGGCCAACCTTTATGTAGACATTCTGACACCATTGCTGGCGGGTGGGCGAATCGACGGTCACATGTCGATGAATCTGACCGGGACTGCCACGGACTCAGACAACGGGAATGATTCATGGATCAATTCAGCGATCGGAACGTCGTCGTCCGGCCGGGGATACAACAGGATTCCTGACGGCCCTGATGCAGCGTTGCTGAATGGCTCCGGAGCATCGCTGATCCTTGCAGGGTTCTGGGATCGTGCATCGCACTTTGTGCCTCAGGAATTGTATGCCGAGTCAGCGACACTGACGGTTGCGGCCAGCGAGACTGCATCTGCATGGCAAATTTTTGCAACGGGTGTAACGGGATTAAGACGGCAGCCCACGGCCGGCGGTCTGGCACTGACAATCAGTGACTTCGATCAGGTCGCGACGGTCCTGGTCACATCAGATCACGAACAACGAAAGAAACTGGAGGCCCGCGTTCACGGCCACGCCCAGCGGGCCGGCGAACTGTTAGTCGAACTGGCTGAACTGAAGCTGACCAGAGTTCAGGCAACCTGCCGAAGAATTGACAGTATGACGTCGATTGATGAGTCGACAGGTCAGCTGTTTGAACAGGCGGAATCGCACATCGAAATGGCGAGTCAGGCGCAGACACAACGCAGTTTTCCTGCCGCCGAACGCCATGCCCGACAATCCATGCGTTTTACCAGGACAGTTCAGAATCGCTATTGGCGTGCGGCGCTGCATGGACTGACCACACCGACCGCCAGCCCACACACCATCAACTTTGGCGCGTTGCCCGACCATTGGAAGATGTTGCGACGAATTGAAAAAAATCAGGCGTCGGAGAATCTGATCCCTTCGGGAAACTTCGACAACCTTAGACTTCTGACCGAAAGCCTCTGGGAACCGGTGTCTCCGCAGCCAACGATGTATCATTCCAGTGCTGACGTTGTGACTGAGAACCGTGGTCCCAATCAAGTGCTGCGAATGCGGGCATGGAAACGCACTTCGGAAGTGGCGATGATCAACGGGCAACCGTCGCTCCTGGTTCAGGCTCCGGAAATCATCGCCCAGCGCGGCGATGTGTTTGAAATTCGAGGTAAGGTGCGGATAGGTCAAGGCGTTCTGGCATTGAACGACGCTCCGTTTCTTATTTTTGACAGCGACATGGGACCGGAGTTCGCCGTGCGACCGCAGCTGGAACCGTCATGGAGAACGTTTCGAATCTTCCGCGAAGCTTCGAAAACGGGTCCATTCAAAATCTGGCTGGCGCTGACGGGTTCCGCAGAGGTCTTTATCGACGATTTTTCGGTCGTTCAGCGGGCACGTCTGCCGTCAGCAGACACTCTGCCCAGATTTGGAGAAACCACGGAGCCGACCGATCTGTGGCCTGGTCGTGGTTCCCGCGTGCAGGGCGCAGGGTATTCCATCCAGTCGCTTCCCTGAGAATGCGTTTACGGATTACTCCAGGACATCGATGATGCTTGCAGATGGGAGCCCAGTCAGTACCCTGTGGGCGACTCAGAGATCAGTCGACGGAAGAATCATCACAATGTCCCGGTCTTTTGAAGAGACAGGGGTGATGTCTGCGAGGTCCGCGGCCGATTGGTAAGTTGTTTACTGCCGGTCGCCGAAAACACGGTTACGGCGAAATCTTCGTCCCTGCCGGTCGTGCACCACGACTGCCACACTGCATTAGTCCCAAGGATCACATTCGAATGCCTATCGCAACTCCCGAACAATACGCCAAGATGCTCGACGCAGCCCAGCAGGGTGGCTACGCCTATCCGGGTATCAACGTCACTTCTATCGTGACCATGAATGCAGCGATGAAGGCTTTCGCCGATGCCAAATCAGACGGTATCATCCAGTATTCGACGGGTGCCGGTGAGTTTGCATCCGGGCTGAATGTCAAAGACGCTGTTCACGGTGTCATCGTGCTGGCTGAAGCCGCTCACCGTCTGGCCGAAAAATATGACATTCTGATTGCTCTGCATACAGACCACTGCCAGCCAAAGAAGGTCGAATCATTCCTGAAACCGCTGATCGAAGCCACCGCCGCCCGACGCGCCGCCGGACAGGGAAATCTGTTCCAATCGCATATGTATGACGGTTCAGAATTGCCGTTGGATGAGAACATCACTCAAAGCCAGGAACTGCTGAAGCTCTGCGCCGCGAACGAAATTATTCTGGAGGTTGAGGCCGGCGTTGTCGGGGGCGAAGAAGACGGCATCGATCATTCCGACATGCCCGCGGAAAAACTGTACACGACACCAGATGACATGGTTAAGGTTCATGAATCGTTGAACGGCCTGGGGCGATTTATGTTCGCCGCGACTTTTGGCAATGTGCACGGTCACTACAAACCGGGAGCTGTCAAGCTTCGTCCGGAAATTCTGCGAGACGGGCAGAAGGCCGTCACCGACAAGCACGGAGCGGAATCAGAATTCGATCTGGTGTTCCACGGAGGATCCGGCACGCCCACCGCACAGCTTCAGGAAACTCTGGACTACGGTGTCGTGAAGATGAACATTGATACGGACACTCAGTATGCATTCACGCGGCCGATTGCCGACTGGATCCTGAAGCACTACGACGAAGTCATGATGATTGACGGCGAGATCGGCTCCAAGAAGGCCTACGATCCTCGGACCTATCTGAAACTTGGCGAAACCGGTATTGCCGACCGCATGATGCGTGCCTGCAACGACCTTCGCAGCACCGGGAAATCCATTTTCGGAACGGTCTAATACTTGCTGTAACGCACTGTCACGGACTTCTGCCCCTGAACCGCCTCGACGGCAGCGAGTTCAATTGTAACGACCTGTTCGTTCAGAGATGACAGAGATTCTCTCTGAAACATCAGCTGCCCGACGGACCAGTCATTCTGTTTCTGATATCCGATGACGGCAGTTTCGCCCGTGTGCAGCTTCAGTTCGAACTGCTGTTCGTACAGCGGCTGTATTCTTTGCCTGACAGGAAGCTGTTCACCGGACTCGGCAATACTGTAGCGAACCGACATTCCGCCGTAGTGTATCTGAGGCAGGAACTTAATGACCACCCAGCCATCGCCGATCTCGGCGGTGGAAACGTGGAACATACAGCGAGCGTTCCGCAGTTCTGCTCCGTCTTTGAGGCCCGCGAGATGACCTACAGGAATTAGAAGATCATTTCGCGGCGACGGGATCTCGATCAGTGAACTGCTGCCTTCGGGCAGAACAAGACGTGTCCCAAACACCATCGAACCGTCGGCCTTTCGGCTGTCCTCTGCGCGCTCGTTCGATAACGAAGTGCTCTGTACTCGTTCGCCGCTAAGGAGACTGGTCAAAGCCCAGGGCAGCGTGCTGCCGGCAACACCAACTCGCAGACCACTTTGATTCAGTCGACGACGGTCTTCCGGTGACATCAGACCGCTTTCATCCAGCTCTTCCCAGATCAGACTGCGGATTCGCTGATCAGTCGCCAGAGTGGTCACATTTGCGGTATTCAGTCGCAGAACGGTTCGAACTGGAGCATCGTTTTCGAATTCAGCAACCTGCTCAGCGGAAACCGGTTTCCCGGCAAACTCCGAATCGTCCCGGGCCACACCAATCAGCGCGCAGCCCGTCCCCGGCAGCAGACTCAGCAACAGAAGTTGGGCCAGTGGACGGGACATGTTTCGATCGCGGCGATGGATCGCAGATAGTGGTATGTACAAGACTCCGTTTGATCAGAGCCCGTCTAATCCCAAAGCAGATTGCTTCAGCAAGTGGACTTCCCGCTCGATTGTTCGAACGTGATAACAGAGTGCGAAGTGGCACAAGACTCGGAATTCGGGCAAACTACGGGAATCTCTTCGCTTTGGTCAATGTCAGTGACACGAAAGATGGGCACAACGTTGACACACACGAGCCTTGGGGCCGCTATCGCTTCAGAAAACGATCAGGAATCGACCAGATATGCAGAATCTGCCGGTACTCAGAGTCGGCGAAGGACACGACGTCCATCGGACTATTACGGGGCGTCAGCTCATGCTCGGCAACGTTCCCGTGGAATGTGAATTCGGCCTGGATGGGCACAGTGATGCCGACGTACTGCTGCATGCGGTGATTGACGCGCTACTGGGAGCAGCTGGCCGCGGCGACATCGGAGATTGGTTTCCCAACACGTCAGCTGAGTGGAAAGACGCGAATTCAGCCGACCTGTTGAGGCACGTGTGGACGGCGCTTTCTGCTGCCGGATGGCAGATCCAGAATCTGGATTGTACAATTTCTGCTGAGAAACCGCGTCTGGGCCGCTGGAAACCACTGATTCGGGATCGGGTTGCCGAGTTGCTGGAGCTGTCGTCAGAACAGGTGAACGTCAAGGCAAAATCCGGAGAAGCTGTTGGGCCTGTAGGTCGAGGTGAAGCAATCGCAGCCGATGCTGTTGTTCTGATCGTTGGAAAGCCGACAACATAATTCATGTCATTCGCGGCCAACACACACTCAGAGGTGACACCTCACGATCGCTATCTGGGGATCGACCCCGGCCTCAATCGCACCGGCTATGCGCTGATCGAACGCCGGGCAGGTGGCCCCTTCTTACTGGAAGGTGGAATTCTGCGCTCCACACAGAAGGCTGCGCTGCAGCATCGAATCCACGAAATTGCCAAAGGACTGCGCGAGGTCCTGGAAGAACTTGCTCCCGATGTCGTTGCTATTGAACAACTGTTTTCCCACGTTCGAAACCCAAAGACGGCGATTCTGATGGCTCACGTCCGCGGTGCAATCCTGCTGACACTGGCGGAACACGAAATACCGGTCGTTCACTACACGCCAACTCAGGTAAAACGATTGCTGACTGGAAGTGGACAGGCTCCGAAAGAACAGATCCAGCACGCCGTGAAGGCAGAGCTGAAACTTGATAGGATTCCGGAACCAAACGATGTTGCCGACGCATCGGCCATCGCTTTGTGCCTGTATCACTCGGTCCGGTTTGCCGCCTGACGCTGTCTTCGACAGTCTGACGCTGTCTTCGACGGTCTGTATTCGCTGACGCTCGGAAGCTGCTGTTCCGCTCCCGTTGGTCGTATCGCAAAGGCGAACAGAACGACAGTTATTTTCCCAGAACCCCATACAGCTGGATTGTGCTTTGATCACTCGCATTACCGGAAAACTGGTCAGCCTCACTGACGTCTGTGCATTTCTTCAGATCACCGGATTTGAATATGAAGTGCTGGTCCCCGATCTGGTACGTCGTCAGCTGCAGGCGCAGATCGGTGAGGAGATCAGTCTGAGGACCATCGAGTACATGGAAGGCAATCCGCAGCAGGGCAGGCTTACTCCACGGATGATCGGCTTCGCCAGCGAAGCAGAACGGGAATTCTTCGAACTCATCTGTTCCGTCGACGGGGTCGGTGCAAAGAAAGCACTGCGTGCGATGGTGCGGCCGGTCCGTGAAGTGGCGACCGCGATCGAAGAACGCGACATCAAACAATTGAGCACACTACCGGGAGTCGGCCCGGCTGTCGCAGAAAGAATTGTCGCCAAGCTGCGGCGGAAAATGGCCAAGTTCGCACTGATGGTGGAATGCGACCTGCCTGCCAATGCCGCTACAGATGTGCTGGGCGAAGCCTACGAGGCGCTGCTGAGCGTCGGCCACTCATCCCAGGACGCCATGTCCCGACTCGAAACGATCAAGGAATCCGGCCGGAAATTCAAAACAGTCGAAGATGTGCTGTCTGAGATCTATCAGACACAACGCGGATAAGACGCGATCCTGCTGAACAAAACACACGGTGAATCCGCAGCAGGGGACGTACAGAGATTGTTTGGCCACAGATTCAATCGCCTGCCTGTGAAACGATTCCGACAGCAAGATCCATAACATTGGTGTGCGTGGGCCCTGTGTGCAGCAATCCGCTCAGCTGCTGGAAGAATGGGTACGAATTGTTGAGCGACAAAAACCGTGACGGCGACAGGTTCTGTCGTTTCATGTTTGCGACAAGAGCTTCGTCCGCAAATGCACCCGCTGCATCCGTGGGGCCGTCCTCACCGTCCGTCCCGCCGGATAACAGCACGATATTCTTCCAGAAAGACGCATCGGACGCGTGCGCAATTGCCCCCAGAACGACTTCCTGATTGCGTCCACCGCGACGGTCAATGTCGGCTGGTGCCAGTGTGACTGTCGTCTCGCCACCCGCCAAAACACACGTTGGCAACTGTCCGGCATCTGCACTTCGAATTCTCGACAGCTGCGTCAGCAGGCTCACACCATGAACGCGGGCCTCACCACTGTTTTCCGATCCAAGACTGACCACCTGGTAGCCGCGGCGGGTCGCCTCCACACCGGCAGCTCTGAGCGCAACGTCGTTGCTGCCAATGATGTGATTGACAGCACAACAGGGCGAAGCAGTCGCAGGCGGCTGCTTCGTCCTGTTGTGTTCAATCACACTGAACACAACCGACGGAATCTTTGTGCGATGCGGATCGTATCGCTGCAGAACAGCCAGGGCATCAGCCGCCGTTCTTGTTGACATCACTGTTGGTCCGGACGAGATGATGTCGACGGGGTCGCCGATCACATCCGAGATAATCAGCGCGACGATGTGTTTTGAGCTGCACTGGCGGAGCAGGCCTCCGCCTTTGATCCTCGACAGCTGACTTCGGACGACATTCAGGTCGTGAATCGGGGCACCAGCAGCAGCCAGAACCCTCGTGACGACCAGCTTCTCATCGAGCGACACGTCCGCAACTGGTGCTGGCATCAACGCGCTGCCTCCGCCCGAAATCAGCACAATGCACAGATCGTCAGGCTCCAGACTGTTGACCCGCCGAAGAATCTCACCGGCCCCCTCGACACCAGCATCCGTTGGTTCATTGACCCCCGAAGGACGTGCCGCATGTAGGCGAATTCGCTCTGTTTCCTGGACACAGTCGGCAGGCACGTTGATCCAGCCACCGATGGTAATGGAGTCTGGCACGTGATCAAGAGCCGCCTGGATGCCACGTGTCATTCCGGCTCCGGCCTTGCCGCCTCCAACGACTTCAATTCGTTTAACATGGGCCAGGCCGATGTCTGTATCGCAGATTCGCAGCGTCAGGCCATCGCAGCTTACGTTCTCCTTTACCAAAGCATAAGAGTCGACCGCGGCCACACCAGCCTGCCATATCGCGCGGGCATCATCGGAAATACGCATCTCAATGTTCTCCGGGCGCCAGGAATCCGTCCATCGTAACTTACCGGGGCTCCCCCATCATGAAAGGTGAGTCCAGGCAACCGCAGAAGCTCCATCGCTGACGCGTGAAGCCGGACCGCAGGGGCGCCCAGGATCCGTCTCGGGACGTTGTTCCGGGCCATTACCTGTCGTATTTCGGCGGGTTCTGCCGCAAACAAAAAAAGCTCCCACCATGAATGGCAGGAGCTTGTTGCTTCAATTCTACGCAATCGTATACGTCAGGCGCATGGCCGCATCTGTGAATACATCATCAAAACCTCGTAGAGATCTGCGGATATCTTCACTCGTTCATCGGCGAGGTCAGAAAGCCACGCACGATCCCAGATAATTGCATCCGCCAGAATCGCCGTCAGATCCTGCAGCTCAATGGCTACTTCTCGTTCGACAACTTCGGTGCCGCTGTGTTCATCCTCCCCGATGAACAACCGCAAACGTGGTCGCATTAGTTCTCCCTTCCCAATGCTGTCTTCTCTGCCGATCGAACGCCTGCACTGATCGGCAGACGTTCAGTTCGGCCTCGTTGGTACTCATCCGTGATTGAGTTATCGGGCTTCCTTCGCAGAACCTCCATCCAATTTTCCAATTGCGTGATTTGTATGGATCCTGCGGGTCAGCGGAGCTGGAAAAGCTGGGCGAACTTTTCGGCCGCAAAGGGAATGCGAACTCACATGACGACAGGCCCCCCCAGATACAGAATCTGCTGAACCCGTAATTTCTGCCACTCGAATGCCCCCTGCGTTCAGAAGATGGAGCATTTGCGAGAGCTTTGCCTCTACCAGGGAAAGAATGATTCTGCACGGTATATCTGCCGATTCAATATTCTGTCCTGTGTCTGACGGCGGGCACACACTGCGCAAGAACTGCCGAACCAGGAATCACAGACTTTCAACCCCGGTAATTCAGGATGAATGCCATGCAACGGCTTTCATACATTTTGATCGCCCTTGCCCTTGGATTAGCGCCGAATCAAAGTCATGCGCGGGATGCTTTCTACAGTGTTGTCGGCGATGTATCGTCTGCTCAAAGTTACCGGTGCCCCGAACGTCAGCAGGTCTATCTGCGAGATCTGCTGGACAACGGCGGGTACAACAACGCGACTGGATACGCTCGCATTCTTCGCGGGACACCTCTCAAGACCGTAACCACCGACAGCGTCAATCCGAAAATGACGGGATCGGGTACTTTGCTTCTTCCCGGCGACGTGGTCGTGTTCCGCAGTCTTGATGGGTACTGTCCGGGAAGACAGAACTCTCTGGCGATGTTTGGCGACGGGCCCGTTCTACTGGAGATTCCTGGGGATGGTTACCCGGTTCGGCGCCTGTTCGAACTTACCCAAACGCCTCAAGACGGCCGGATCCTGGTGACGCGGACGCGCCCGGGCTCAGCGTCTGAGGTCACACTGTCGCAGAACGACTTCATTCAACACGGAGACATCATCAATCTGGCGGGCATCGCACAGACAACGGGCCGGCGAATCTCTCAGGTCTATCAAACAGCACCGGGTCTAGCGCAGAAACGTGGAGCCGGTATTCAGCTGGTCCAATATCGGCCGGACGCTGGTTACCCAACTTACGACAGGTCATCGGTACAGGGCGAATGGCACAGGAACAACGCACTCCAGCCTTCGGCGTTATCGGTGGCAGCTGCGAAGAAGCCGACACTCCTGAACAGATTCCTTAACACGTTCAAGGGCAGAAGGTCGGGCAAGGAAGAAGTAAACCAGGCACCCGTCTACACAGAACAGCCAGCCATCACTGCATTCCCTCCACCACCGCCGCGGGTCGTGGATACAGGAATCAGCAGGTTGCCGCCCCGAAATCACGTCACTGGAATCCGTCCGGTCGCTCAGAACGCAGACGGTGCTGCACAGTCGACTTCAACGTTCAGGATTCCGCCAGTTGACTCGAATCCCGCGAGGGACAGTCTAACGCCGAATGAATTCCTATCACCCACCGAAACCGGGCAGATGCTGCTTCAAATCGACAACATTGTGCAGACCGGGAACATTGCCTCCAACAAACCGTTTCGGACGGCATCACGGCAAACACCGTCAGACGATCCGGCCAGCTTTGCGAACGCACAAACAGACGAGCACACACCGATAGCGTCACCTCAAACACCTTCAGAAGTTCCGGGCCACCAGGTACCGGCACCGACAATCATCCCTGGTCAGCGGAATGTTGCGAGAAACATCGCATGGAACGCACTATTCCTGACCGGACTGGCGGTGGCAACAGGACTGATCGTCTTCGGCTGGCTGAAGACAAAACGAGAACAGTCGGCGGTTCATCAAATCGATGGCAGTATTCAAGATTCTCGATTCGCCGAAGCTGGCGACCGAATTGAACATACCGCAACTCCGGTGGTCGCAGTGCCAGTGCCAGCTGTACCTAAGCACAATTTGCAGACGTTGGAGCAAGCTGTGAAAGCACCGACCCCCTCGGAAAATGTCATCATCAGCGGAGATTGCCCGGTATTGTCCGCCGGAATTGATGAATTCGACACGGCAGAAAAAGCAATGCCTGCCGTTGATTTACCTTCGCCGATAAGCGAGTCCAATTCAGCCGACGACATCGGCGAGTCGCACACAGATGGCACAGTTGATATCGCTGACGCGGTTGTTCAGAACAGCGAACCGTACAAGGACAAATGGCTGATTCAAAACCCGTACAACGTTGCGTCAGAATTGAGTGGCGCAACGTCTGGTGAACACACAACCGATATCGAATCTGCGGCCAATGAAATGCACAATTCACCGCGTGAAGAATCATTCAGCGATCTTGAGGATTTGCTCCGGAACCGACTGCCCGTGGACATAAAACAAGCCGATCTGCCGTTGCGTGTTGCATTGTTCGGAAAGCCAGCAGGACCACGACACCTGCGGATTGATGCGGCTCACACCCAGACTGCGCCGCCCCACATGTTGACATCGGCTCGCCAAAAAGAGAAATCGAAAACGGCGGCGACAACGGCATCTGTGTCGCAGCATGATCGCGCGGACAATCAACCTGCTGAGATTGCGGCGGCGAATGCAGACCATGACCGCTTCGATCACGCTCTGAATTTTCTTGAGGGGCAATCTGACTCATGATTACAGCCATCGATTTTGGGTGTTATACCATTCGATCGGCGTACCGAACACCATCGGATCCGAAGCATGTCACGATGATCACGGAACGTTCTGAATACGCCGTGCTGTCGAACCAGTCATCGTGCCGTGAAACCGTAATTGAACGCAACATTCCCTTTGCCGAGTGCGATGACAGTACAGTGGTCTTCGGCAATCACGCAGGACAGGTCCGCTGGCTAAGCCGCAAACCGTGCGCGGCTTTGTTTGCCGATGCAGCTGCGCCAACCGACGACGCTCCGGCACGGCAGATTCTAAGCGTGCTGACCGAGGCAATGCTTCCTGGGAATGTCAGTGAAACCAGTGAGTGCTTTTTTGCAGCCCCGCGCGGCAGATCAAGCCGTGAAAATGTGATGTTTCTGGAACGCCTGACTCGTATGCACGGTTTCGTGCCTCGTTACTTCAACGCCGGCCCATCTGTGATTCTGTCTTCAGGGAGCGAATACCGCTTCACGGGCGTGGCGGTTGTCATCGGTGCGGAAACTTCTGAAATCAGTGTCAACCGGTATGGGATAGAGATCGCAGCAGCGACGATTGAGGTCGGGGCCAATTGGATCGATACCGAACTGGCCAGACAATTCCAGATTCAAACCTGGGACGAGAGCGGTAGATGCTATCTTGATCTGGAATCAGTGCGGGAGTGGAAGCACAACCCGCGAATGCACCTGAGAAACTCAATTGGAGAGCGTGAAAAGACGTTGGCACGACTGTACGGCGCCATGTTGAGCCAGATTGCGCGCGTCACACGTGAGCTGATCAATTCACCTGCTGTAGAATCAGCCATTGGGAATGATCGCCTGGCGGTAGTCTGCGCCGGCGGCCCCACTCAGGTTGGCGGCTTCACCAGCACGTTGACCGAGCGTTTTGTTGAGCATGAGACGGCCGATCGGATTCTTTCCGTCAGCACGGCAGACGATCCGGAAACGGCGGTCGTCCGGGGACTGCTGATTCAGGGCGAACTGGAAGAGCGGCGGCTGCGGCCGCCCGCCAGGGCCGCGTAGCATCGCTGCGTGGTCACAGACGGTCCATGTATCGAATGAATTCAACTTCCAGTCGGCTGACGTCGCCGAAGGCCTTCTGAAAATCAGCCAGTCGATCCTTTGACGTGTACGGCTGCAGTGGGTCTCGGTTTCCGAGTATCTGTAGATAGGTCACCAGGTGTCGACGTCGAGAAGAGTTCTCCAGCAGGAAGAACGTGAACGCCCACGCTTCACTGTAGGAATTGAGCGTTCGCTTGTAGAAATAGTCATCGGATGCCACAAGCTTTGCCAGACTGCCCATCGCTCGGCCTGGCCGATGGCGTTTCTCAAACCACTGGATCCGTTGTTCGTTGATGCGGCCCTGCTGGAGTTGACGTCCCGATTTTTCCCGCATGCCGGCGGGCTCAAGCACCGTCGCCAGCCCTTCCACAATCCATATTGGTGTTCCACCAACACGGGAATGTATGCCGATATTGTAGCCGACCTGATGAGTGGTTTCGTGAATGATCGTGTTGGCGATGTCTCCGGAAACAGCTGCCAACGCGGCAATTGGAGTCTGACCGGCTGACAGCGACGACTGGTTCTGCGAGACGCTGTGCAACTGCGACATCGAATCGTCAGCGTTGCGCCCGGAAAGGCGATCTGTCCGGTCGGTGGCAGACACAAGACTGGTGTCGTCGAAGAGAGCAACCCGGTTGGTCCTGAGCGAGTAGTATCCCATCAATGAAGCGGATGGTGTCACCTGATCCCGCACACAGTAATCGGCAAATTCCCGTTGAGATCCAAAAACAACTGCGACGAGTGGCACATCGGGAGTCTGGATCCTGAATCCACGAACCCGATAAAACTGTTCAACATCGCGAAAAATCGTTTCAAACAGTTGAGCATATCGATCGGCCCGCCCCGACGGCGCACACACGAGGTAGTGTGTGGTACCGACAACCTGATACCTTCCGGAAAACTCTTTGAGTAATCCTTCTCGGAACGTGGTCACAGGAAACGGCTTGTAGCGAGCCGATATTTTTTCGAAATCGCTCAGTGCCGCGACCGAAAGATGAGTCAACTGCCCCTGTCGATCCATCAACGAGCACGTTGTTCGGCTCAGTCCGACGATCTTGCCTTCATGAGTGGTCTTGCCATCACTGACGCGAATGAGACCGCCGCCAGCAAACGCAGGAGCGTTAGTCAGGCAGAGCACAGCCACGAACAGCCACGCCGGCGACCTGAGCGGACAATGCTGGCGTTGGTTGACAGTCACAGATGGACGTCGGTGGTCGGGTTGTAACAGTTGCATCAATCTCGGATCAGCATGTGTGGTATTTTACGGAGTATCACTAATCCGGGAGCTGTGGAAGGGTACCTCCAACTTACGTCGCGACCGGCCACCTGCACGAAGAAATCAGGCAGAACCACGCCGTGGAGCAGACCGTCACCCGAAGATGAATTAAATCGGGAAAATGCGGCCACCATTCCCCAGCAGATGGATAGGTGGAAATCAGTCTGGTTAAATATCCGAATCGCCACCGCACCCCTCGATTCCAATTACGAGACATTTCCAGTGACGGAAAGCATTGTTGAAAGAAAGATGAACGCTGCGATAGGGACTGCCTGCTGGATTTTCGCTGGCGCGTTCTCGGCGCTGGTGTTCGCCGATCGGTGGACGTCACTGAGCCTCAGATTCCCCGACTTCTGGTACCAGACACGTAATTTCCATGTATTGATGTGCGTAGGCCTGTACGTCGCTGGCTGGCTGTCACTTCGCAACAGTCGCGATTCCGAGCAGCAAGACGCGGTCGCCCCGAATTTCAATTCTGTCACGTTGTACACTCGACCTGGGTGTGAGTTGTGCGACAAAGCAATGGCCATATTAAATGGCTATGCAGACCGGCTGCCCACCATCAATGTGGTCGATATTGACTGCGATCCGGAGCTACAGAAACAGCATCGCGACTGTATCCCGGTAGTTGAAATCGATGGAAGAGTTTATTTCCGAGGTATTGTGAACCCAACATTGCTGGAACGAATGATTCTTGCTCGAGAGAATCGGCAGTGCTCGGAATCCGTGAGCCCGGACCGGGTAGAGCAGGTCGACGAATGAAGCTGCTCGGAATGTTCGCACGTCGTCCCGCCCCCGGGAAGACGAAGACCCGGCTGGCAAAATCTATCGGCAACGATGCGGCTGCAGCCATCTACGCAGCCTTCGTCGAAGATCTGATCCACCGCTGTGAACCTCTGGCCGACCAGTTTGTGGTTGCGGCGACTCCGCACGATGACGTGACTGCGTCATGGTTCAGATCCCGCACGGCAGATTCCACGTCTGTCGAATTTCAGCCGGACGGAGGTCTGGGCGACCGTATCGAATATTTCTTTCAACAAGCCTTCGACAAACGACATACAAAAGTTGTGCTGATCGGATCCGATAGTCCGGACCTGCCGTCGGCGATCATCAACAGGGCCTTCCATGAACTGGATCACTTCGATGTTGTCCTTTCACCTGCGGCAGACGGGGGCTACGTCCTGATTGGCCTGCGCAGTTTTTCACCCGGGATGTTTGCACATGTGAACTGGAGCGCCGCCACAACTCTGCTGGACACTGTGCGGGCTGCAAAAGAAGCAGAGCTTTCGGTCACCCTGCTGCAACTCTGGTATGACATCGACGTAGTCGAAAACCTCGGCACGCTGATCGCGCTGCAATCGCAGGACGGTTCCGAGGCAGCAGACTGTCCGGCGACAATGGAGGCCATTCACGGACGATGGTCAACGATTGAGCCGGCGTTCAGGTAGTTCGGTTCATGTGTTTATTTTCCCGGTACCGCAGAGTAAAGAGGTGTCGATACCAATGGCTCACAAGGGCCTCCGCACCACGGCAAGACAGAATTCGTCCCCGTGAACAGAAAACACATGGGATCCTTCCCTGTCTGACATAGCCAGAGACCGGGTCTGTTCGCAGGGCAGGACGAATGAGCAGGACGAATGGGCGTCTCGGGCATCAGGTGTCTGCTGTTCAATCGCCGACGTTCGCCTATAATGCTGCCTGAAATCCGCAGCACTCCCGTCGACGACGGCATGACCATTGAAGAAAAGGCATTCTAATGTCTGCTGACGAAATCGATCTTTCCGGCTCTCGAATTCTGATCGCCGACGACAACGAGCAGAATCGTGAACTTCTGGATGCCTATCTGGCTGACGAGGACTATCAGATTCTGATGGCGAACGATGGCCGCAAGACCATGGAACAGGTCGATGCTCACCAGCCGGACCTGATTCTGCTGGACATCATGATGCCCAGAATGAGTGGCTACGAAGTTTGTGAACGGCTCAAGGCTGATCCCGAAAAACGAAGTATCCCGGTGTTGATGGTCACGGCTTTGAACGAACAGGGAGACATTGAGAAGGCGGTCCATGCCGGGTGCGATGATTACCTGACAAAACCCGTCAATCAGCTGGAGTTGAAAACTCGCGTGCGATCACTGTTGCGCGTCCGTCACCTGTCGAATGAGCGGGACCGCTTGCTGGCATACATCGAGGAAATGGAACAGCAGATACTGCAGACGAGAAACTGACTGAGAATCGGCATATGTTACGCGTCATCCGCACGTTCAACCTCTGCGTTGGAGTGCCCGACGCTGCTGTCGTCTGCTGCTGAGGCTCTCTGCCACGTTTTCCAGAACGTGGCACGTCCGCGCCCGATTTCGAGTTACTGCTCGGAGACCAATGTTCGCTCGCGTTGGTCGCTGCAAAGAAATGTGCGATATAGATCGTTGCTTTCCCGAAAGACGTATTTTAGATGTCCAATGACTCAGATCTGACTGACACAGGCGACGTTGTTCGAGTGGTGGTCAAGCCGCGTCGTGCTCAACCATTCTTCGGACGGCACCCATGGGTCTTCGAAAGTGCCATCGAAGGTGTTGAATCGAACACAGGCGAAGAGCCGAAAGCCGGCACGGCCGTGCAGCTTTGGTCTGCCGAAGGGCGATTCATTGCACACGGTCTGTGGAATTCGGCCAGCAATATTCGGGTGCGATTGTATTCGTGGCAACAGTCCGAATTCATCGATGAGGACTTTCTGACCGCTCGTATTCGTGACGCAGTGATACTACGACGACCGATATTCGATCTGCAGCATGACCGCACGGGCTGTCGACTGATTTTCAGCGAAGCTGATAACCTCTCGGGACTGACCGTCGATTTCTACGGCGGCTATCTGTTGGTGCAATTCACAAGTCTGGCCCTGTATCTGCGGCGCGAACTGATCGTTGGCATTCTTGCTCGCGAACTTGCCCCCAAAGGAATCTGGCTTCGAACAGAGAAGGGCATGCGCGAAGCAGAAGGACTCGAAGCGGTCGATGGTCTCATTGCCGGTGAAGAACCACCTCGGCCACTGTTCATTGATGCTCATGGCATTCAATACGGCATCGACGTGGTGCAGGGCCAGAAGACAGGGTTTTATCTGGATCAACGAGACAACCGCCTGGCAGCGTCTCGATTCATGGCGGGTCGCCGGGTACTGGACGGATTCTGCTTTTCCGGCGGATTCGGAATCACGGCTGTAAAGCGGGGCGGGGCGACAACGGTTTTGGGAATCGACTCTTCCGAATCAGCACTGAAACTGGCAACAGCGAATGCTGAGTTGAATAGCGTAGCGGAACACTGCGAATTTCGTCGAGGAGACGTGCGGGTAGAGCTGGAATCCCTGAAAGAGCAGGGCACGACGTTCGACGCAGTTATACTGGATCCGCCGCGGATGGCCAGAAGTCGCGGCGGCGTCGGTCGCGCATTGAAAGGATATAGCCGGCTTAACCATGCGGCATTGGGTGTGCTTAGCCCAGGCGGAATTCTGGTTACCTGCAGTTGCTCAGGACTGGTCTCAGGAGAAGACTTTCATGCGATGATCAGCGGTGTTGCCCAGACATCCGAACGAACAATCCAGATTCTGGAACAACACTCCCAGCCTTGCGATCACCCCGTGTCCGCGACGTGTGCGGAAACCGAGTATCTAAAGATGCTGATCTGCCGAGTGTTGTGAGGTATTTTTGGAGAGAAGAACACTGTCCCTTCCAGCCAGTCTGCACAGCGTAAGGTCGACCCTGACAACTTCCCCGAATCTCGCCAGCGGCAACTTGCACTAAATCGAAGAACGATTCTCCGCAATCTGCCTCGCAGGAGCGATCAGGCAAACAGGGACTGACTTCAGTCCCTGAGATCTACCGAAACGGGAGCGTGGTCGCTGACCGTCAAACCGTCTTCGCGGTGAATCGTTGCAGAGGTGAAACGTTCGCGGGCGGCGGCATTGGCCAACAGATAATCAATCCGCCAGCCGCGATCGAGTTCTCTTGCACGACCGCGATTGGACCACCAGGAATAGGGGCCCTGCACGTCGCCGAAGTGTTCGCGGGCAAGATCATGCCAGCCGGACTCAAGTAGTTCACCAAACCAATCTCGTTCGTGCGGCAGAAACCCGGACGTCTTCTGGTTTGCCCTGGCATAGAAGATATCCTGCTCTGTATGAGCGATATTCAGATCGCCACCAAAGATGACTGGCGTTGATTTGACGGACAAGTCCGCCCATGGCCGAAATCGTGCCATCCACTCTTCCTTGACCGTCTGTCGCTCGGGCTTCGACGAACCGGATGGCAGGTAGACACTGGACACGGCCAGGCCATCGACACGAACGGTAATAAGACGACCTTCGTCGTCTGCATCTGACTCCGAGGCACCAGTGGTCGCAACGTCAAAGGGACGGCGAGACCAGATCGCTGTGCCGGAATAGCCCTTTCGTTCAGCCGGATGCCAGACAACGTGCCACCCCTGTGGATTGCGCCACTCCTCATCCAGTTGCTCCGGCAGGACTCGGATTTCCTGAAGCAACAGGATGTCCGGATTGATCTGTTTCAAATGGTCAGCAAAACCTTTTCGCAACGCCGCTCGAAAACCATTGACGTTCCATGTGGTGATTCTCACACGACGGCCTCTTCGGAGAGATTTGAGGGGATTGCGATGATCGAGGCAGATCCGTGCGTCTGCATTCAACTTGAAGCGTCACAGTTACGCCGGCGCGAGTTGTGAGAACATTTCCAGAATCATGCGTTCCAGCTTTGCGCCTCCATCAGCCGCGATTCTCAGAATCGAGTCAATGTCGGCAGGCTTCAGTGCATCGGGCAGACACATGTCAGTGACGATGGAAAACCCAACCGTTTTCATCCCGGCGTGATTGGCCACGATGATCTCCGGAACCGTCGACATGCCCACGATGTCTGCTCCCATCAGTCGCAACATTCGATATTCGGCCCGCGTTTCAAGATTCGGACCAGGAACAACAATCAGTACACCCTTGTGGGCCGGGATTGACAGATTCAACGCTGTTTGGTGGCTGATGTCGATCAGATCGCGGCTGTAAGGCTCGCTCATGTCCGGAAAACGCGGCCCCAGCTCATCGTCGTTAACTCCGCGAAGCGGGTTGTCGGGCAACAGATTAATGTGATCTTCCAGAATCACAATGTCCGCAAGTTGATACTGAGGGTTCATCCCCCCAACAGCACTCGTGACAACCAGAGTCTCCGCGCCAAGGGCTTTCATCACACGAACAGGAAACGTGACCTGCTTCAGTGAATACCCTTCGTAGTAGTGACATCGGCCATCCATCGCCACAAGCGGGACTCCGTGCAGACTGCCACATACTAACTGACCGGCATGGGACGGAGCCGTTGACCTGGGAAAGTGAGGTATCTCGTCGTACGGTATTCGACACGCCACTTCGATCTGGTCGGTAAGCCCGCCAAGGCCCGTTCCCAGGATCATTCCAACGGCTGGCGTCTCTGGCCAGTCCTGACGAATTCTCTCTACAGCCTCGGATGCCTGCTGGCGAATGTGTTGCATCTTAAGAATGCCTTTGCGTGGGCTGACAGTTCAAAAACAAAAGACGTCCCTGATCAGGGACGTCCCGGAAACAATTGAGGCGTTTAAACAACCACCTGGCGATCGATGACGGTTCCGATCTCGTCACTGATCAGAAGTCTTCATCATCGTCGTCTTCATCATCGTCGTCTTCATCATCATCGTCGTCTTCGAAGTCGTCATCGAAGTCATCATCGTCAAGATCGCTGTCGATGTCGTCATCCAGTTCGTCATCGTCATCCAGTTCGTCATCGTCATCCAGTTCGTCATCGTCATCCAGTTCATCGTCATCCAGTTCATCGTCATCCAGTTCGTCATCATCCAGTTCGTCATCATCGGCGTCCAATTCGTCAGCGTCGTCCACCAGCACCGTTTCCGAATGCCATTCGTGAACATCTGTTTCACAATGCTGACGGCCTAAAGGCTCCGCCTTCAGATCAGCAGATGATTCCAGCAACATTGCCAACAACATTGTTCCTGCCCTCGATCGAGTCCCATCGGATGAATTGGGTTCCGTTGAAATCGGATTGATAATCGGAGTATCAATCTCTTGTCAACCCCTCGCTGGGTTTCGTTCCGGGGAAATGCTGCGAATCATCTGGCAGATGGCCTCGGCGCAATAAGCACGGGAAACGGGAATTCTATTTCCGCAGATGCCTCGAAACAGTAGGATCAGGGATTCAGCTGCCTCAGACGGGCATATGACAGATTCCGAAGTTAACGCATGAAGTCCACCGCCAACGAAATATTAATTGACGACACGGCATTCTGGGTGGCCACCCGTGGGCGTTGTTTTGGTCCGTTTGATTACCAATGGAGCCCCGACTTGCGAGGCGTCGAGCTGACCTATCAGGGCCTGAAGTTCGGCGAAATCTGTGGACAGGAACAGCTGTATGCGGATTTGGCGGAATTCAAGCTGCCCATCTCCGTATGCGAGGTCGCTGCGATCACGGCGGGAACATTGGCTGCAGGTGTGGCTGAAGGCCGGTGTGTCGATCAACGCATTTCAGTCCTGCTGAACTTGCTGGAGAGATTCGGGTTCAGCCGTTTTCGTGTACGTGACGTTTAGATCCGTGTACCTTTCTCATGAACCGTTCTGGCTCGTGGGCAGGCCGTATTCTCAGGCTGGAACGTGTCTATGTGTCTATCGTCGCTTTGCGTCAGCGTAGTGCGATATGCTCGCTATGCGGGACAGGTCCTGTCGTTGCACGCAGAATCTACGAGTCCAATGACATGCGGCACGCCGCAGCCTTGCTCAACAGCGATTCGATCCGGCAATCATCTCGTTGCATCAGTGCTGTGCGAAAGTCTGCAAGCGTTTGTTCTGCGGACTGAATAGCAGTAACCACCTGTTCCCGATTTCCTGCCAGAATCTCTTTCCACAACGTGGCGCTGCCCGCCGCAATGCGGGTCGCGTCACGGAATCCGGACCCCGTAAGCGCCAGATTCTCCGGACCGACAACCGATGTAATCACGGCTGCCATAACGTGCGGCAGATGGCTGGTCAGGGCAAGAATTCGGTCGTGTTCGCGGGGCGTCATTTGTGCCACGACACAACCGATACCCGACCAGAAATCACTGGTTCGTGTGATCCTGCCGTCGTCACCGTCTGGTCGCTCACCTGGCGTAACTACACACACTCGATCGTCAAACAGCCCCGCCTCTGCATTTTCGAATCCGCCCGATTCTCCGCCTGCGATCGGATGAGCGCCCACGAAGAGTCGGGCGCTTTTTCGGTCGGTTGTTACCTGGTTGCAGATATCTGATTTCACGCTGCCTGCGTCAGTAATGAGGACATCTTCGGTCGCCATCAAAGCAACTTCACAGACCTGAGAAGCAATCATGTTTACGGGCAGACAGACGACAACAACACAAGGCCGCTGCAGCATGTCGCCAGTCACCGCGGTCGCCCAGTCGTCCAGTAATCCGGCTTTCTGTGCCGCTGCCAGCCGTTTTTCGGACCGACCGACACCCGTCACCCGACACCCGGGGTGTCGCTGACGAATCGCCGCGGCAATCGAACCGCCAATCAGCCCCACACCGACAATAATCACACTGTCTTCAAATTGTTCAGAATCCTGCGCCATGGCAGTCATGATAGGCTGCATCACAGTCGCTCGCAAATGGTGGCGTCACGAGCCCATTTTCTTGATGGCCGCCGCAGACAATGACTGGTGGAGCTCAAACGTCAGCGCAAAACGTCAATCACCCGCCGCTCAGGGTCCGGCAATTTCAGGACGGAATCGTTGCAGCTAGTGGTGCATTCAGCAATCTGGCTACCGGGGCTTCATCTGCGAATCTGATCGGTCGACCGATGGGAGTAATGATTTCGTCATTCCAGCCGATACCCATGGCATGCATGATTGTTGCATACAACTGCGGCACAGTGATCGGGTCCCTGGGCTTTAGCTTTGCCTTCTTGCCCTTATCGTCGCTCACATGACTGGCAGTTTCGCCAATGACAAGTCCGTTCTGAAATCCGCCACCGGCCAGTACACACGAAAACCAACCGGGCCAGTGGTCTCGTCCGCCACCGCCATTGATGCGAGGGTCTCTGCCAAACTCGGAGATGCACAGCACAATAGTTGATTCCAGCAGGTCCCGCTCCCGCAGTTCAGTTATCAGAGTTGCGAAAGCCGGGTCCAGGATGGCAGCCTGAGTCTTCTGGCCTTCGTGATTATTGACGTGAGTATCGAAACCGTTGAGGCACACTTCGATGGCACGCACGCCACCTTCTGCCAAACGACGCGCAATCAGGCAGCCGCGACCAAAACGGGAATCGCCGTACGCTTTCAGAACAGCAGCCGGTTCGTCGTCCAGTTCGAAGGCCTTGATCTGTTCGGACGACATCATTTTCAAAGCTCGCTGAATATTGTCCTCATGCAGCGTTTCCTTTTCCGCCGTCGGACGCCCTTTTGCGAACTGTCGCAACAACATGTCCAGACCTGTTTTGCGTTGAGCCAATCGGGATTCAGAAATGCCAGCCTTCAGATTCGTCAGCGACCGGCCTGGATCGAACACACGGAACGCATCCCATTGGTTTCCGAGGTAACCACCACGGGGAAAGAAGTTGTCGCCACCCAGGGAAACATGTTGTGGGATTTCGACATTTGGATCGGGCAACTGATGAGCCACAATCGCTCCCAGTGACGGGTAGACCAGTGTCGGCTCCAGACGATATCCCGTCTTGACGTAAAACGCAGCGCGAGAGTGGTCTCCTTCCTGTGACGTCATGGACCGAATCAGCGTGACGTTGTGCATCTGTTCCGCCAACTGTGGCAGGAACTCTGATATCTTCAGACCCTTTTGACTCGTCGGAATCGACTTCACCAGACCGCCCGTTGGGGTTCCGGGATGCGGATCCCACGTTTCCAGCTGGCTCATTCCGCCATTCATCCACAACGTGATAAGCGATTTGGGACGTTCGGCACTGCGTTTGGCGGCGGCCTGGGCGGACATACAGGGCAGCGACAGTGACAGGCCACAGGCGGCCATCGTCGCAAATGCGTCTCGACGGCTGAAAGCGTGCCCGTTGCGATTCTTCATTGATTCGTCTCTCCAGATATTTTCATTGTGTATGGCAATATTGAATCTGCGACCTACAGCGTTGCACGGTGACTTGTGGCCGCGAAAAACGCTTTTCGACAGCAGGTTCGTTGCTTCCACGAGCCAGTATCGTTTACGACAAGAAGTAAACTGCTCTAAGACTTAAGAACCAGCGTGTCTCTCAAACCCAGACAGTTTCGATCCTGAAATCTCATTCGGAACGACAACGTCCAGTCGTGCGACGGTATCATTTGTTCCACGAAAAATCCGGGCTGTTGAACAGTACCCAATACAGGTCGCGAACGATCTGCTGTCAGGCACGTTTGACTTCATCGGGGGTGTCGTCACCGTCCTCTGAGTTCTGTTTCGGATTCTCAGCCGACTGTTCGATTCCCCGCAATTGCTGTACAAAGAAGTCGCGTTCTTCAGCATTCGGCATTCGAGTCAGGCATGCCAGAAAACAGTTCTGCACGATTGTTTCATCGTCGCCGGAAAACCGCATAATCTGTCCCGCTGCCGAGAACGCCCCGGTTTCCGTCAGCCCACGCGTGAATTTTCCATTCATTCGCAGCAAAGCCTGAGGAATCGTGCCGCTCTGCTGAAGAAGTTCGTCATCTGCAGCGTCGCCGTATTCCTTCAAAAAGTCGCCCTCGTTCGTCATTTTTCCAAAACGAATGAACAGGTGGGATTGTTGATCAGTCGTGCGAATGCGTCCTGCCTGATACATCGATCCAATCATTTGCTCCGGCCGCAGGCGAACCAGCGGAAACACGGCCCACTCACGACTCATCTGTGAGTACAGATCTTCGTCTGCCCAGGCCACGTCAGACCTCACCCGAAAGGCGTCGGACAGAGCAATCATTCGAATCAAGAACTTCAGGCTGCCGTTGTGTCGACGAAATTCACGGCCAAGTACGTCCAGCAGATCGTCAGTGTTGTCGTCCGGATGTCCAAGATCGTCGACGGGATCGTACCATGCCCTGCCGAACATCAACCCCCAGATTCGGTTACTGATCGCTCGTTCAAAACGTCGGTTGTCCGGGTGCACGACCCAGGCGGCCAGCCGTTGACGACGAGATCCTTCCACATCAGCCCACTCCTTGTGAAATGGCACGCGAGGTTCAATCACACGACCATCTTCTTCACCCGGATCAACAACTTTGTAGACCGTCGGTTCGCCTTCTTCCATCGGCCGATCGATGACACCTCCAGGTGTCACTCGAGCCTGACCATAAAAGGCAGCCAGACCTTCGAAGTCCTGTTGCTGCCAGCGGTCAAAGGGATGGTCGTGGCACTGAGCACAATCGATGCGCTGCCCCAGAAAGGCTCGCACCGTTCGACCGGCCAGTTCATTTTCGTCAAGACCTTCGCCGTCGATAAAGGCGGCGGTGATAAAGTTAGAAGCGGCCTGACTGGTCCACAAACCATCTGCGGCAATGAGATCGGCTGACATTTCATGCCATGGACGGTCCATCGTCAATTGGTCATGCAATCAGTCTCGCAGCCGGTCTCGCCGAAAAATAACGAACTGTCCCTCGTCCACTCCAGTCAGAACTCGTTCGATCCGGTCCGCGAAATACGCCGAAAACCTGGGATCATCCAGCATCCGCAGCAACCAGCGTTCGACACGATCCGTCGAAGTGTCCGCCTTGAAAACCGTAACTTCTTCCAACGAAGGAATTGTACCATGCAGGGCCAGTGACAGCCGTCGATATACGGTCAGGTCATCTGCCATTTCCGCTGGTTCAAGTCCCTCGTCGCTCCAGTGCTTGCGCAACCATTGATTCACGGATGACACAGAGTCGTCGATTCGCAATGCTGTGGCCAGAGACGGAGGAAGCGACGTGAGCGGTGCTATTTCACCGGCTTTCATGACCAGCAACATCAGAGCACCGACAGCGGCAGTGCAGATTACGACAGCGAACGGCTTCATCGAAACGAGCCTCTTTGTTGAACGACACCACTGCAGGAAGACTCTAAGAATACTCTATCGCTACGTCCGGGAGATCGCGATTTCGTGGTATCCGGCCAAAATTCGCTGCAAACGAACATTTCCTGGCGTCTGTTTCCAGGATTCGTCACATTGCAACGAACGCCCTCGGTGCATATTCCGGGTTTGGAGCTTCCTGCGTTTTCCCGTATCGTGCCCTGTTGGTCCGGCGGTCACAGGACTCCTCCGTCCGCCAGGTCCATATTTCATGTTGTCGAAAGAACGTCCAATGGACACCTTAGCGCCGGAGATCAACAATTCGTTGAAGATCGACGTTGATGATGCAGACGTTCCGATGGCCGATGAATCTGTCGACGACGATGGCTCCACAATTCCACTTGGTCCGGGCGAGTTTCCCGGCATTCGCAAACCGTTCCGCAGTCTGTGGTGGCTGTCTCACGTCCTTCTTGGAATTGGATTCCTGCTGCCACTGATGGCGGGATTGGCGGCAATTCCAGGCCTCAGTCTGTTGGCTCTGGGTGTCATGCTTGCGGCTCAGGCACAGGGGGCAAAGAGTGGCCGTTTGAGAGACGGATTTCCGCTGTTGCCGGTCTCCACACGAATCGGCACGATTGGATTCATGACTGGACTTTTCCTGGTCCCCATCATCATGGCGTCGTCAGTGGCCGGTGCTCAGCAGGTCATTTCTCAGCTTTCTGGAATCTCACAGAACGGTTTTAGTGTTCTAACGTTGGTGCTGCAGGTTATCGTTTTTGTACACCTGTTGCTGGCGATTGCCAATGGTGGTTCATTCGCATGCTTTCTCAGGCCGATCCGCAATATTCGACAATTGCTCAAACGTATTCGGTCGAATGAATTTGCTCCCACTGTGAACGTGTGGACGGAACGTCTGGCGACGATCTATCGACCGTGGCATCATTTTCTGCTGGCCGTCAAAGCAGTCGTCGGCGCCTTGTGCTGGTTGACGATTCCCACGGTGTTGCTGGGCATGTCGTCCACATCACCTCACGAGAATCCTGGTTTGCCAGGATTCCTGTCCTTCGTTGGCGGAGCATTGATGATTCCCGTCGCCGCATGGCTGCCACTGTTACAGGTCCACCAGGCCACGACCGGTCGCTTTAAGGCCATCTTCGAAGTGCGGGTCGTGCGTGAGATTATCTGTCGAGTTCCGATTCGCTGGGCGATCGCCACTATCCTGTTGTATGCGTTGGCAATACCGCTGTATCTTTCCAAAGTTGTGCTACCGCCTGCTGATGCCTACTGGGTGTTCACGCCGCTGTTCATTCTGGTCATTTATCCCACACGACTTCTAATCGGCTGGGTCTACGGAACGGGTATCCACAAGCAAGATCGCGCCTCTCGGCTGATTCGCTGGCCGGCAAAAGTGTTTATGGTCCCGCTGCTGGGATTGTACAGCCTGATTCTGTTTGCTGTCCCGCTGATCAGTGAAGCCGGCCCCAGGGCGATGTTTGAAAACCATGCATTCCTGCTGCCGACTCCCAGTGGGGACTACGAGTAATGCAAACCTGCATCCACTCACGGATCGATTCAGCACGCTGCAATTTTTGTCTAAGATCCCGTTCCTTCCACCTACGCCAGGCGTGATCCCCGGAAACATCGAATCATGCAGCAGCAGTCTCGCCGCACATTATTCAGCCTGATCGCCTGTCTGTTCATCGTGCTGGCCACGGCGATGTCTTCCGGCGCTCAGGAATCACGCGCTGCCGAAGTCGCAGGAAAAACGTCTGCACCGAAATTATCGGCAGCCGACGTTGTGGCAGCACAGCAGTTTGGTGAAACGCTCAGTGTTGCCGATTGGCTGGGACCACTGGCGCCGGTCGCGTTGTCTCCCTACTTTGGTATCGCCTGTCTGTCGGGAATGGCTCTGTACGGACAGGGCTGGATTTCCGCCGACAATGCATTTCTGGGTGAAGGATCACCGCTCCACAACCCCTATGTCTTTGGGGCATTTCTGATCCTGACGTTGATCACGTCGATTCCCAGACTGACAAAGGTCAGCAAACCGTTTGCGCAGGCCATTGATCAGCTCGAGACATGGGCTGGCATTATCACGATGTTGACTCTGAGGTTGATGATCAGTGCCGACGCACCGGACGTTGCCGAGACAGCCGTCATTCAGATGGGCTTTCTGTCAGTCAGCATCAACTCACTACTGATGGTCGCTGCAACAATCAATATTGTGGTGATCAATACAGTAAAATTCTTTTTCGAGACGTTGATCTGGATCACACCGATCCCGACGGCCGACGCGATTTTCGAAATCGCCAACAAGACCGTGTGCGCAGCATTGATGGTCATTTACGGTATCAGTCCGACACTGGCGACGGTGATCAACCTGGCCATGTTTGCAGCGGCGCTGTTGATCTTTGGCTGGGCATATCGCCGCCAGATTTTCTTCCGCACGATTCTGCTGGACACCGTGTGGGCCTTCTGCTCACCGCCAAAAGCGATTTCGAAGAAACCACTCATTGTCTTTCCTGTATCGAAGATCGGGCCACTGTCCGCTCGCACTCGGTGCAAACTGGCGAAAACCGATGCTGGCTGGACTCTGACGCACGAACGATTTCTTCGCAGCGATCTGATGCTGCATATTTCCGGCGACGACTGCTCTGCAGAACTTAGCACCGGATTCATTACCAACTGCATTCAGATACGTGGCGCCACTGTTGTGCATTTAACGTTCAGCCGTTGGTACAATGGACTGCTGCCGGAACTCGCTGCCGGCACGGGAGCCACGCTGAACGAAACGGATGCAGCGGCCAGCCACGATCGGACGGGCCTGAAGGCGGAATTGGCGTAGAGTTGTTTCCCCCGTTGCCACAGGTCAGACTTCTTCATGGAGGCTGGATACGACCCCGCCTGCAGCAACGTGTGAACCAAAATGGCCATTCCGCTCCGATTGTTTCAATCCTGCATCCGCCAAACTGGCATTCCTTGTTGCTGACGCTATCCTCGACGTTTTCTCGTTTACCGTGATCTGCTGCGAGCACCCCGACTAATGAGTTTCAACTTCATTCACACGTCCGTTCTGTGCCTTTTCGTCGTATTCGCCAATGCGATTACACTTGCCGATGCCCCATCCTCCGCAAGAACACTGAAGGTGCTGATCGTCACCGGCGGATGCTGTCACGACTATCCCTTCCAGACAAAGGCACTGCAGGATGCAGCTAAGGCTCGGGGCGTGAACGTTGACTGGACGGTGGTTAATGAGGGCGGTAAGGGCACTTCAGCACAGATTGACTTTTACAAGGACAGCAACTGGGCCAAAGGCTTCGACGTGGTAATCCACAACGAGTGTTTTGCGAAGACCACCGACGAAGACTACGTGCGCAGCATCACGAAGCCTCACTTCGAAGGCACCAACGCGGTCGTGATACACTGTGCAATGCACACTTACCGGGATGCAAAGATTGATGACTGGCGACAAATGCTGGGCGTGACAAGTCGTCGCCACGAGCACAAAAGCAATTACCTCGTGAAGAACGCCAGGCCCGATCATCCGGCCATGAAGGACTTCCCCAAAGAATGGACAACTCCGAACGACGAATTGTACGTGATCGAAAAAGTCTGGCCGAACACGGAAGTCCTGGCGACTTCCGTCAGTGAAAAGACGGGCGACCTGCATCCGGTCATCTGGGCTCACGAATACGGCAAGTCGCGAGTCTTCGGCACAACCTATGGTCATGCCAACGAGACCTTCGAAGACAAAGTGTTTCTGGACGTCGTCATCAACGGCTTGCAATGGGCCGCGGGCTCTTAGCAGTTGGTGAACACGCCGAAGGTCGTCGCCCTGGACGATATTGCTCTCACGCGAAGGGTATTTTCACGTCCAGGCCGTCACTCTTCTTTCACTTCCTCATGCGACGCCGGAACAACTTTCAGTTCTGCTTCTGCGTGAGCGTCAGCCAGTTGCTGTTCCAGCACAGCCGGATGAGTGAATTGATGCGAATCGGCCATGGTCAATGGCGTCGGCCGGGCGTCAAGACGCTTCTGCCGACGACTTCTGAATAAGGGTATTTTCAGGTCGGCAAACCGGACGTTGTCGTAGATTGAACCTCGCTGCAACGGTCCGGCACCCATGACCCACGTGTCTTTCGCATCGCTCTTGGAAATCGCTGAACCGGATTGCCAGACCGGCGTCCCGGTTTCCCGGTGATACGCAAACACCACAATCTTCGATGTAGACAGTGCTGAATTCCTCTTGCCGACGCTGATTTCCGGAATGGCGGGCAACGGCACGCTTGATACGACCGATGCTGCCTGACTTATCGCTGTGCTGGCCGGCAGCCCGTAGGTAACTTCCAATGAGTCCGTTCCCAAGGCACCAACCCGCGCCTCCAGAACGTAGTCGGCTGCCTCCTTGCTGTCCTGAATCAGGCAGCCGGATGTCGTGAGTTTTTGTCGCAACGCACTGATAATGTAATCGGAATTGACGAACATCACACCTTTCACAGGTTTGACATACGTCGTATCAAGAAACACCTTTCTTCCAGCCAATACCGCAAAATCCAGTTGGTCCACAGTACGGTCAACAGAATCGGACAGCAGCAGTTGTTCGGTGCCGGTGCGCATCTGCGTCGTACCGCAACCTGCAGCGACCAACAGGAAGGTCAGCAGAATAGTCTGACGAGCATCAAGACGCATGGACGCGCAGTCGTAACATCAGGAAAGGAAGGAATTCGACCGGAGAGTGGCCGGGAGGGACGGACAGTCTAGACGTTTGCGCCTTCGGCTGTTGTAATTCCTTTGAGCGTTTCCGCCATAGGCGCCGTTTCCCTCCTCAATCCGGGCGCGGACTTCGGCAAAAACTGCCGAAGCGGAACACAATCATTAGCCATCGCAACGTTCGTCGATCAAAATAGAACGCAGTACTCGCAACCCTGGTTCCTTCCACGGCTTGTGGCTCTCCGGCCGGCCGCTCTGCAGACAACTCCTTCCGAAGGCAGACAGTGATGTTATCAGTGGCTGGTCAGACCTTTCGACATTGTGATGGAATAGCCCGCCGGTCCTTTCTGACCGCCGGTGCACTTGGCTTTGGTGGCCTTGGCCTGGCAGACCTGCTGCGTGCGGAACAAACGGTGGGAATCCGCACGTCGCAAAAATCCGTGATCAACATCCACCTGGACGGTGGACCATCTCAACTGGACACCATCGATCCCAAGCCGGAAGCTCCGTCGGAGGTCCGCGGTGAGTTTCATCCAATTCAGACAACCCTGCCGGGCGTACAGATCAGTGAACTGATGCCACAGGTCGCCAGCCTGGCCGACCAGTTTGTATTCATTCGAAGCCTTGTCGGTTCTGCTGGTCGACACCACGCGTTTCAGTGCCAATCCGGTTTTGACGAAAAATCTCTGGAAGCCTTTGGCGGGCGGCCCGCAATGGGTTGTGTGATTTCCAAACTTCTTGGATCACCGGGCGACGTGACGCCCGCGTTTGTCGACCTGATGCAGGGACGACCGCTGGTCCGCAACTCCGCGCGCCCCGGCTTCCTTGGCCCTTCGTTTCAGCCGTTCCGCCCCGACATGTCGAAGAGATTTCCGCGCGAGCTGGAAGCCGGAATGAAGAACGAGCTGGCGCGTCTGGGAGAGGATCAGACGGTCAGTCTGAAACTCAACTCAGCGCTGTCGCACAACCGTCTCGACGACAGACGCACGCTGTTAGCGGGGCTTGACCAGATCAGGCGAGAGGTTGATGCGTCCGGCATGATGAACGCCATGGACCGTTTTCAACAGCAGGCCGTCGGTATTCTGACATCCGGAGAGTTTGCGAATGCGATGGATCTTAGCCGAGAAGATCCGGCCACACTGGCTCGGTACACTGGCCCTGCGGCCAGCCGTGGCACGCAATCAACCACCAGCGAGGGAGCAAACAGTATACAGAAGTTCCTGCTGGCGCGACGACTGGTCGAAGCGGGAGTACGTTGCGTCAGCGTGTCAATCAGTGACTTCGACACCCACTCTTCCAACTTTGGTCGCCTGCGGCATCTGATGCCAATCGTCGACCACGGTCTCCACACGCTGGTCACGGATCTTCAGGAACGCGGCATGCTGGACGACGTCACGATCGTGGCGTGGGGAGAATTTGGTCGAACGCCCAGAATCAACAGCAAGGACGGAGGCAGAGATCACTGGCCGCAAGTCGGCCCGGCACTGCTGGCTGGCGGCGGCATGAAAAACGGGCAGGTCATCGGCTCGACTGACCGAATCGCGAGCACCGTGGTCTCCCGCCCCGTTCACTACAAAGACGTTGTCGCGACGTTGTATCGAAACCTGGGGCTGGATGCCCGCAAGATCACTGTTGCTGATCCCCAGGGGCGACCACAGTATGTTCTGGACGAAGGAGAATCTCTGCCCGAAGTGTAATCAGAATCGGCCGAGTCTGGTGGCGTTCAACTTTGACTGCGGCAGACGCTGAACTCCGGACAAATAGAAATCAGGATCCACGATGCTCAGTATTCAAAGCCCATCCCACCGCAGTATCTGTGACGGCATCAGTCGTCGTCGCTGCATCGAAATCGGTTCGCTCAGTGCATTTGGCCTGTCATTTTCGCATCTGCTGAAAAACGAAACCGCACTGGCCGCAAAGAACTCATATCAAAAGAGTTCGCCTCGGTCCGTCATCATGATCTGGCAGCATGGCGGACCTTCGCAGCTGGACACCTTCGACATGAAGCCCGCGGCTCCGTTGGAATACCGAGGACCGTACTCTCCCATCCAAAGCAGTCTGCCGGGACTGGAAGTGTGCAACCTGATGCCCGAGCACGCCAAAGTCATGGACAAGTGTACGGTCATCCGCAGCTATTCACACGGTAACGGAGACCATTGGGCGGCGGCTCACTGGATGCTTACCGGACGGCTGGGATCGACGGGGTCTGATCGCAGGCCACGACAGCCTTCCATGGGCGCTGTAGCATCACACCTGCTGGGGCCGCGGCGTAAGGGCGTGCCTGCCACCATCAACATGAACGACGGAGGTTTTGGCTATCACGGCGCGGCGTGGCTGGGTGTTGCCCATAACCCGATGCGAATTGGTGAAGACAGTTATGGCAACGAGGCGGGACGGCTACCGACGGCTGATGCTCGCAGTTTCTCACTGGTCGATGGCTTAACAACGGATCGAGTGATGAACCGTGCCTCGCTGCAGAAGCAGCTGGACCAGATGCGTCGCGACGTCGATCAGCAGGGCGTGTTCAGCAACATGGATGACATTGACCAGCAAGCCATGGAAATCGTGCTCTCCGGTAAGGCTCGAGAAGCATTCAACCTGGAGAACGAGGATAAAAAGACGCGGCAGCGATACGGCAACAGCTGGGGAGAACAGGCACTGGTTGCTCGTCGCCTGGTGGAGGCGGGAGTGCGTTTTGTGTCCTTAAACACAGGCTACTGGGACGACCATAGCAACATCAAGGGGCGACTGGACGACAAGCTGCCGCGCCATGATCGCGCCGTCGGCGTGTTGATTCAGGACCTGCATGAACGGGGCATGCTGGACGACGTTCTGGTGGTGACAGCCGGGGAATTCGGTCGCACACCGAAAATCAACGGCAACGCTGGTCGGGACCACTGGCCAGGTGCTCAGAGTATTCTGTTTGCCGGCGGCGGTTACCGCCATGGCCAGGTGATCGGCAGTACCAACGACAAGGCGGAACACCCGACTTCAAGGAAGATCGGTGTCGAAGATTTCTGTGCCATCGTTTACCACAGCCTTGGCCTGAAAGTCGACGACACCATCACCGATCTCGCGAATCGCCCGACGTATCTGGTCCCTGCGGGTGAAGTTCCGCGCGAGTTGCTTTGAGTCAGAATCCAGAGAGGCCGTGCCTCAGCAGAGACTGTGGTATCCCTGGCCCCTGCATCCCCCCGCCACAGTAACGGAAACGCGATGAGACCTGAAACCGTCGCAGAGACTCCCCCGGGAGAGTTCAACGACGTTGTCGTCATCATCCCGGCGTTAAACGAAGAACAGTCGCTGCCGCTGGTACTTCGTGACCTGCCCACCGTTGCTGCCGTGATTGTGGTGGACAACGGCTCACATGACGATACAGCGCAGGTCGCTGCAGACGGCGGTGCAATCGTGGTGCAGGAACGTGATCGCGGTTATGGGTCAGCCTGCCTTTGCGGAATGCAGAAACTTGCCGATCTGACGGCTGGTGAATCAGTCGCGCCGAACATTGTCGTCTTCATGGACGCTGATTACAGTGATCATCCGGACGAGCTTTCGCTGGTCGTTGATCCCATTCGTCAGGAGGCCACCGACTTTGTGATCGGTTCACGGCTAACCGGACATCGGGAATCAGGCGCCATGCCACCACAGAGCATCTACGGAAACAAGCTCGCCTGTTTTCTGATGTGGCTGCTGTTTCGCGGCAGGCATACAGACCTGGGACCATTCCGAGCGATTCGGTACGAAGCTCTGAAGCAGCTGCGAATGGTGGACCGCAATTTCGGCTGGACGGTTGAGATGCAAATCAAGGCGGCTAAACAAAAGCTACGCACCGTCGAAGTACCGGTATCGTACCGTAGACGAGTGGGCGTCAGCAAAATCAGCGGTACGGTATCCGGTACTATTAAGGCAGGATACAAAATCCTGTATCTAATCGCGAAGTACGGGCTGCTGGATCGTCAGGTCGCGGAGTCGGTTGATGAGCCAGAGTGATTCCGCACTGCCTCCGAACGAGCGCATTGAGTTGCGCCGTCTGATTTCCATTGGTTGGGGGTTGTGCGCGACATATCTTTGGCTGGCCGTGCTGTCTCAGTGGTTTTCATGGCACAGTCCCCAGGCAGGGCGTCCGGTCTGGGTGTTTCTAACCTTGATGACAATGGCGTTCGTTCTGCATCTGTGGGCGTTGAAGACCGCGATCGGATTGAAGAGGAATCGAACTGCGTTGCGCTGGATTATTCTGTTCGGACTCGGCTACCGGCTTCTGTTCCTGCCGTCACATCCGATTCAGGAAATTGACATCTATCGCTACATGTGGGACGGATTGGTGACAGCAGACGGACAGAATCCGTATCGCTTCAGTCCTCGCGACATCCTGCGCGCAGACGCGCAGGAATGTGGCCCGGAAATCGGGGAGTTGGTGAGGATTCGTGACTCGTCCGACGCCATCACCACTACTTTGAGTCGCGTTCACTTTGCCCATCTGACGACCATCTATCCGCCCGTCAGTCAGGCGGTCTTTGCCGCAGCGGCGACCGCGACACCGCTGCGCACGTATGTGGAAGTCCGACGGTTAGTCACCAAGTTCTTCATCGTACTGTTCGATCAACTTGCCATGTTCGGGCTGCTGGCGTTGTTGCAGCACTTTCGAAAACCAACCGGCTGGCTAATCTGTTACGCATGGTCACCGCTGGTCCTGAAGGAGTTTGCCAACAGTGGACATCTGGACGCCATTGCGGTGGGGCTCACGGTGTGGTCCGTGGTGTTCTGGTCGCGGGCGCTGCGGCAAAGATCGGCAATATTGTTGTCTGCCGCCGCCGTCTTACTTGGGCTGGGTATCGGGGCAAAGCTGTCGCCCGCCGTGGCCGTGCCCGTGATCGCAGTCAGTGTGCTGCGACATTTTGGTTTTCGACAGTTCGCTGTGAGTGGTGCTTTGGTGACTGTTGTTTCTGCCGTGACACTATGGCCAATGCTGGCAACGAAAACTGAAAGACCAGCAGGCAAGTCCTCCTCGGCCTCGGTATTCGACGCTGTCACTCTTACAGACATTAACGGTCCACCGCTGCCGACTGATTTCGAGGAAGTCACGACGAGTGCAGACACTGAACGAACGGTGCAGCCTCCCGGAGCCCCGGTCTCTTCAAAGAACCGGGACGCAGCACCTGAAGCTCCTTCGGAACGATCACAACAAGTAACCGGTGAGGGGCTGTCCGCGTTCATGGGTTCGTGGAAGATGAACGACCTGCTCTTTCTGATTGTCAACGAAAACCTGACGCCTGGTTCCACTGCGTGGTTTTCAATTCCGCCGGACACTGCAAAACGTCTGTTTGTTTTGCCCGTTGCCGAATGGACGAATCAGTCAGAAGAGGCCGCCGCATTCCGGGTTTCGCGGGCGATCACAGCTGTCATTCACATGCTCATCACGGCGTGGCTGGCATCCGCTGCCTGGCGTGCAAATCTGCGTCAACTGCCGGGTCTTGTGTTTCTGTCAATGGCCTGGTTCTGGCTGCTGTTGCCAACGCTCAATCCGTGGTACTGGATCTGGGCCATGCCGTTGCTGCCGTTTGCGAGATTGCGCAGCTGGTTGTTCATGTCAGGCTGCGTCACCATCTATTACTCACGATTCTGGTTCCAGAACACCTGGGGCGCACAATTGATTCCGGGAACGACGTATGACGGAAGAGCATTTTTCAATTTTGTCGTCGTCTGGCTGGAATACGTCCCGCTGTTCATCGTTCTGTACATGGAACACCGCAGACGCAGCACCCGACGAAAAGGTTCAGAATCCGCCAGACTCTGAACATGTTCGCACGCAATGGTGTCATTCCCGGACGGATCAACTCGCCCGAAGACATCCCGGAGCAAAACGCAATGACAAACGAGCTCGTACCCACTGGCGAAGCAACAGCGATTCTGCCGACACCTGGCTCGGCGACGAAGCCGATTACCGTCATCGGCACCGAAACGATTCGCAGTACTTTCGACGATCTGTGCCTGCAGCAGGCGGTGAATTCACGCCTGGCTCCCGGAGTAACGGATCTGGTTCTGAATCCGGACGCACACTGCGGCTACGGTGCGCCCGTTGGATGTGTGATGACGTCGCCAACTCACATCTATCCGGGTCCCGTCGGCGTCGACATTAAGTGTTCGATGAGCCTGCTGCAGCTGGATCTGCCAGCTGATCAAATCACCGACCGGCCTACTCGGCGTTCGCTCATTGACGCCGTCTGCGAACGTACGCCAACAGGAGCCGGTCGGGGCCAGCGACACGTGAACAAGTCTCGATACGTGGGAGAAGGACTGGGCCGTCAGCTTCTGATCGAAGGCGCATCAAAGGACGTCTGTCAGCAATTGGGAATTCCATTCGACTGGACTCGACACTGCGAAGACTCGTTCCACGTCGGACACGATGAAACGGCCGTTGCGCTGGCTCTGCGACTGGACAAACACCTGCATGAGGAGAATTTCAGCAAGCGATTCAGCGATAAGATGCAGCAGCTGGGATCGTATGGTGGCGGCAACCACTTCGGAGAATGTGAAGTGGTGGACGTCTGTGACAATGATCGAGCTCGCCGGGTGGCAAATCGATTCGGCCTGAAGAATGGCCGCGTGGCGTTTCTGTCTCACTGCGGCTCTCGAGGAATTGGACACGATCTTGCGTCCGGTCAGTTCAGGACGTTACAGCGTCACTTTGAAAAGTGGAACATCCCCTTACCTGGCAACGACCGACAGCTCGTGTACGCGCCTCTGGGAACAGCAGAGGCGGACGCCTACATTGACGACATGGCGCTGGGAGCAAACTTTGCGACGGTCAACCATCTGTTGATCAACGCCCTGGTGCTGGAGGCATTTCAGGAAGTGATTCCGGGAGTGCAGGGAAAGCTCGTGTACTTCATTAGTCACAACATCGCCCGAAAAGAAATCGTGGGTGACTGCGTAGCAAAGAACGATGCGCGTGATCCGAGCGGTCGCTCGAAGAAGCGATCAACGATGGAGTGGGTGCATCGTAAGGGGGCGACTCGCGCGTTTCCGGCGGGACATCATGCGCTGAACGGCACAATGTACGAGACGACAGGGCATCCGATTCTGTTGCCGGGAAATCCTCAGGCAGGATCCAGCGTCATGGTGGCAGACGAAGGAGCAGCAGCCACCTGCTACAGCGTCAACCACGGCGCCGGACGTGCGCTGGGGCGCAAGCGAGCGTTTCGGGAGCTGGATCAATCCACAGTGGATAGGTCCTTCGACGACGCTGACATCATGACTAACTGCCGAACCTACCCCAGGGATGAAGCTCCGGCTGCCTACAAGAATTTCGACGAAGTTCTGCGATCAGTCAAGTCCGCTGGTCTGGCAACGGAAGTTGCCAGACTAAAGGCCCGCTTCGTCATCAAAGACGGTGACAAGGCAGATGACTGATCGTGGTGAGGTGTGGCTGCGTCCCCGGGAAGAGCAGCTGAGTTAGAGTCGAAGCGAACAGACAGAAGTGTCAGCGATCGCCGACCTGGGGCCCCGTCCAGGCTGGTCCCTGTGATTTTAAGGCTTCTGCACTACGCCTGCGGGAATGGATAAGTGACTTGCTTCCTGACACCGCTGATTGACTCGGTCGGCAGTTGCCCAAAACAGAGTCCCGGTCTTTGCAAAGACCGGGACTCTGATATCGATTGCTTGAAACACCACCTCGTTATTCGGAATCGCTGCCGGCGCTACCACCTTCAGTGTCGCTGCCGCTGCTTTCTCCGACGGCTGGTGCAGCTGCCGAATCCGAGCTGTCGCCACCGTCACATCCGACGCCGACGACTGCCATGACGAGCGCAAACATGGCAACAGCGATCTTTCGGGCAAAGTCGTTTAGCATCTGATTCACCCTTCTGCTTAATCTGAGTGTTTGGATTGTCTCAGGCGACGTAATATCGCCGCCGGTGTGAGTTATAGCTCACACTGTCTGAGTCAGAACCCGTAGCTGTGTGAATTATTTCACACTTCAGCGTTTCACGCTGACTTGCCGCCCCGAAGATCGCTTTTCAATAGCAGTTCTGCTGCTCCCACGAGCCAGTATCGTTCACGACAATAAGTAAAGTGCTCTATACTGAACAGGCCTCAGCATTCCACAACCTCAACACCAACTCCAGTCGGACTGGCTCTTCAGATTCACAATTCGCTCGGCAGGCCAGCGTCCGCTGTGCAGCACGATGATCGTGTCGGCCGCCATTGAAAACATGTCTCGAAACGACTCACGGTCCAGTCCGGCAATGTGATTGCTAAGGAGAACATTCTTTGCCTGCAGCAATGGACTGTCTGCTGGCAGCGGTTCCACCTCAAACACATCCAATCCGGCACCGCGGAGTTTCCCCGACGCCAGCGCTGCACAAAGATCAGCTTCATTGACCAACTGGCCCCGCGCCGTATTGATCAGCACTGTCGCATCCTTCATCCTGGCGATCGTATCGGCGTTGATCATTCCTTTTGTTTCGTCAGTCACGGGAGCGTGCAGGCTGATGTAGTCTGAACGGGCATATAATTCATCAAGCGAAAGCAGTTCAACGCCGTGCTGCTTTGCGAATTCGACGCTGGCATACGGGTCAGACGCGATGACGTTCATTCCGAGTCCGATACCTCGAGTGGCCATCGCCTGGCCGATCCGCCCCAGACCCACAATCCCAAGTGTGCTGCCCATAACTCGCGGGCGAGCCTGTCGACTCCACGCACAGTCGCGCACACATTGGTCCGCGAACGGAAATCCTCGGGCGATGCCCATCAGCAGAGCGATAGCGTGTTCAGCGACAGCATCATGATTCACACCGGGAGTGATGGAAACGGCGACGCCGTGGCGATCGCACGCAGCCAGGTCAACCGCGTCGAATCCCACACCCGTTCTGGAGATCACGCGTAGTTCCGGACAGCTGGAAAGGACTTCCGGTGTGTATGGTTCCGCTCCGGCGATCACAGCGTGACAGCCTTGCAGCGCCGCTGTGAACGACGTTGCGTTCCAAAGATCCACGTCTCGACTGACAACACGGCATTCAAACCCCGCGGCTCCAAGCAACTCAAAATGAGGGCCTTCTTCGCCACTGAGAGACGTACACAGAACGTTCAGCATCGATGTATCTCCATGGTGTCGGGTAGAAGCACAAGGGGTCGGGCGACACTACCATTGTAGTGAATATGGCTGCGTGAGAGAACGAGCGGCCAGGCAGGCTGCGTGTGTAATCAGCTACTGGCTGCTGCGCCGTTCGGCGTCACGGAAATGCGCGCGACAATGCCCCCGGCGATGGCCCCCGTCAGATGGCCGTCCCACGAGACACCCGGACCGACTGTCGGCAGGACACCGCCAATCAATGTGGCACCGTATGTGAATCCTACGAAGACCGCGATCGCCAGCGCACCCAGTCGTCCTTCTCGAAAACCTGCCACGATAAGAAATGCGATCAGTCCATAGATCAAACCACTTGCGCCCACGTGTACGGAATTGCCTGTACCGAAGACCCACAGAAGAGTTCCTCCCAGCACAACAATCTGCGGAACGATGGCGTAGGTATTGGCTCGTGACCCCGCTAACAGACACAGCAACACAACAAGTGGGAAGGTGTTGCCGATCAAGTGATCCCACCCACCGTGCAGAAACGGCATCGTCAGTATTCCTGCAAGCCCCGTCATCGAACGTGGTGAGAGCCCGAAGGCGTTGAAGTCGCCAGGCAAGAATGCATCGAGAATGAACACGGCCCACACGATCGACACAAAGATCCCGACGCCATGAAGTTCTTCCGCAATTCGATGTTTCATCGGGCGTCCTTGATCGGTCACAGCGGGATGGGGCAGGTTGCTGCGTCGAACGATAACGGCCTGTGTTCGGATCACCTAATCATGGCAGGAAAGGAGTAAGTCCCACAATCGCCGACACAGCGAAGTCCGTTACAGCAGTCGAAAAGCCTGCCGTTCACGCGGCGTACCTTCTGCAAGCGGAATGAGCATTGAGAGAACCGCAACAGAAGAATTCGTAGGTTTCCGCCCCTGCCCGGGTGAGGTTGCCCATACGACTCTCGCAAACGGTCTACAAGCCGGATAACGAGGTTGACTGCAAAGCCGGGATCTCGTGCGTAGGCTAGGCACCAGCCAGCCTGGCCTACGCATCCTCGATCGTTACGACCTGCATCTTTAGCGTTCCGGCGGGAATGTCGGCCTCAAATTCTTCACCGACTTTCTTGCCAATCATGGCCTGGGCCAGCGGGCTGGAGGTCAGAATCTTGAGAATATCACCGTCGTAGTCTTCTTCACCGGGGCCGACCATTTCGTAGACTTCTTCCATGCCGTCCGACAGGTCTTTGACGGTGACTCGAGAACCATAAACGACCACGCCCTTGGGCATATTGGCCTTGTCCACGATCTCGCACTTTGACAGCTTGACTCGCTTTTCTCCGATTTGCCGTTCCACGTGGGCCAGATTTTCGCGAGCTGCGTGGTATTCCGCGTTTTCTTTGAGGTCACCTTCTTCGCGCGCAAGCTTGATGCGTTCGAGAATCGCTGGTTTCTGATCTTCCAGTTCCTGAATCTCAGCGCGAACTTTGGCGTATCCTTCCTTTGAGATCGGCTGACGTTCCATAACAGGACCCCGCTTGTGAATTTCTGATGGCGACTGGTTCAGACGGTGATTCGGTGTTTTCTATTTTGACGGGCAGAAAGGACACAAGCTGTCCGCGCGAGTTCGCTGCGGCCGTGGACTGGTGACAAGTTCCGCCAGTAACTAACAACAACGGCGGCTGGAAGTGATAACTTCCAACCGCCGTGTCTCTGTACGTCAGGTACAAAGTATAGCTTTGGCCAGGGAAAAGGCCAGAGCACGCTTCACCGAGATGTAGCGACTTCCGCCACCGTTCATCAGCTGCAAAATTGCTCGCCGGAGCGGCTACACGTCAGTGCGACACGTACTATCCCACATCCTTCCACTGGCGAGTCTTCGCACTTTCCAGCACTGCGTCGCAGACCTGCTGCGTTTCCTGAGCCTCCCGGAACGTCGGGCTGCACGGCTCGCCGGTTTCAACACTCTTCAGGAAATCAGCCACCTGATGCACGAACGTGTGTTCGTAACCGATCTGCAGGCCTGGCACCCACCACTTGTCCATGTACGGCATGTCATCATCTGTACAGTGCACCGAACGCCAGCCTCGAACCACAGAATCATCAGAGTGATCAAAATATTCCAGGCGATGCAGATCATGGAGGTCCCAGCGAATCGATGCATTTTCGCCGTTAATCTCCAGTGTGTACAGAGCCTTATGACCACGGGCGTAGCGAGTGCTTTCGAACAGGCCGAGCGATCCATTGCCGAAGTGGCACATAAACGTGCAGGCATCGTCAATGCCTACGGGTTCGACCTTGCCGGTCTCAGTATGCATGCGTTCCTTGACGAATGTCTCCGTCATCGCGCTAACGTCGGTGATGGAGCCGTTCAGCCAGATCGCTGTGTCGATGCAGTGAGCCAGCAGGTCGCCTGTCACGCCGGACCCGGCTGCTTTCACATCCAGACGCCACAGCGCGGCGCCCCCCTGCGGCAGTTCTTCATTAATCGTCCAGTCCTGCAGGAAGTTGGCTCGGTAGTGGAAGATTCTTCCAAGCCGCCCCTCGTCGATCAGTCTCTTGGCAAGACTGACGGCGGGAACTCGGCGGTAGTTGTACCAGACCGTGTTGGCAACGCCCGCCTTTTCGACAGCAGCGATCATCTTCTCGCCTTCTGCCGGATTCAGGGCGAGTGGTTTTTCGCACAGAATCATTTTCCCGGCCTCGGCCGCAGCAATCGCGATTTCCGCATGCGAGTTGTTGGGCGTGCAGATGTCGACCGCATCGATGTCGTCACGCGCGAGCAGTGCGCGCCAGTCGGTTTCGATGCTTTCATACTGCCACTGATCAGCAAATGCCTGAGCATTTTCGGCGTTGCGGCCGCAGACAGCTTTCAGAACCGGACGGTACTGCAGTTCAGGAAAGAAGTCGTTGACTCGCTTGTAGCCGTTGCTGTGAGTACGACCCATGAAGCCGTAGCCAATGAGTCCGATGTTGAGCGGTTTTTGAGACATATTGATTGGGGTCTTTCTGAGGATATAGAATGAAAGCGGAGGGCGGAAAGTGGAAAGCCACCTCATCGATTCGACTTGGTGGTCTTTATCGCCGTTACAATGATTCGCTTAGCTCCATGTGCCCGAATCGCGGACCTTGACCATTGTGTCAAGGATCGTATTCCACGTGGACGGATTCTCCAGCATTTCGTTGGGGAACATGCATCCGTCCCAGCAGATGTGCTGCATGCCTCGTTCAGTGGCCCCTTCCAGCCAGTACCCCGCACATTTGACGACATCCAGTTTTCCGTTTGGATCGTCGGCCGGACAGTGCTTGCCCGTCTTGTCGTGGGATCCCGCACCGTGGACTTCACCGTCGTTCTGAGCCACGTGGAAATCGATCGTCCACGGCCGCAACTTATCGGTCATAGTCTTGTAGGCCGCGTAGAATTCTTCGTCGCTGTAGCCGGGCTGTACCAGGGCGTGCTCCGGAGCGTTATAGCCCAGCGTATACAGATACGTGTGAGCAAGGTCTGCCTGGAATCCCAGCGATTCCGGCATGCCAACTTCTTCCAGCAGGTCCAGCATGTCTTTCCAACTGTGCATACCAGCCCAGCAGATTTCGCCTTCCGCTGCCAGACGTTCTCCGTGATCGGCTGCGATCTTTGCCGCTTCTTTAAAAGTTGCAGCGATCTTTGACGTGTTGGCCCTGGTGTCCTCACGCCATTTTTCGATACCAAATTCGGCAGAATCGATGCGAATCACGCCGTACTTGCGAACGCCGTGATCGTTAAAGACACCAGCGATGCGGCAAGCCATCTTCACGGCATCCAGAAACTTGCCACGCGCTTCATCGTCGCCCATGGCAGAATCGCCGACAGTTCCCGGCCACACGGGAGCAACAAGTGAACCGACATTGAAGCCAAATCCCGAAATCATATCGGCAATTTCTTTTAGCTCGTCGTCACTGGCTTCCGGATTGGTATGTGGCAGGAACAGAAAGTAGTCGATGCCATCGTACTTCTGACCGTTGACGTCTGCCGCAGCCGTCAGTTCAAGCATCTCCTTCAGACCGATCGGCGGCTCCTGACCTCCGTCGTCGCCTTTACCAACAAGTCCGGGCCACATGGCGTTGTGCAGTTTTGGTGCTGACATAATATTGATCTTTCCTGATCGAAATTGTTGTTTGTTGAGAGCAGAACAGTTCGGTGATTCGCCGTTGGGGTTGAATTACTTCCGGTGCGGGCCCATGGCCGGTGCATCAGGCTGAAGAAAGGAACGAGGCACCCAGGTGGGAGCGAGTCGAAGAATACCGTTGCCGGCAGTCAGAGCGTCAGACGCAAGCGAAGCGACGTTGACCATGGTAGTAGAGTTGCCTTGTTGTAATGCTCAATCGCGGGCGGGCGACACACCGTCGCCATCGCCGGTTTGAGGTTGAGATGTTCCGAACATTCCGGTGCGCAGAAGGGCTCGGCATTCTGACGGCAATCGACGACTTTGAAAAGCAAACACAGCATTTCCCTGCAAATCTGGTCTATACGAAGGAAAATCGAGAAAATTGTAGGACCTTGAACGGAACAGGATGAGAATCGAACGATTTGTCTTAACTCCGCCCAACTACAGCAGTTGACCATAATTTTGGATGCTCGCGGCACAGTATGTGGCATGCCTGCCACCGATTCCGATCATTGCAACAAACTCTGCGAACGGCTGAACGTATCCAGATTCACCGGCAAACCGCTGATTCATATCGATGGTGCGCTGCGTGATGTACTCTGCAGGACAGCGAGCGTGACCAGATCTGCCGGGCGCAGATGCCACACCGCCCGGCGATCGACCGTTAGAATTCAAGATCGGAAGTCGTCAGTAAATTAGAGGCGCGTGTCTATTCTCAGGACCCCATGGGCGGCGCCGGATTGTTTGCTGGCTCTTACTGAATCCATTGGGTATTTTGAAAACCATGTCCGACGTCACTCAGATCCTCTCGATGCTCGAATCCGGCGAACAGCAAGCCTCTGAGCAACTTTTACCGTTGGTGTATGGCGAATTGCGACACCTGGCGTCATTGCGAATGCAGCAGGAGGCACCAGAACAGACTCTGCAGCCGACGGCGTTAGTGCATGAAGCTTACGTGCGACTGGTTGACACCGAAGTAGTCCAGAGCTGGGAGAGCCGCGGGCATTTCTTCGCGGCAGCCGCCGAAGCCATGCGACGGATCCTGGTCGAAAATGCCCGCAGAAAATCGAGCCTTAAGTGCGGCGGCGACCGGCAGCGGGTTTCTCTTGAACAGGCGGAAACCGAAACATCAACGTCTGCGGATCAGTTTCTGGCTCTCGATGAGGCATTTCGGAAGCTCGTTGTCGACCATCCCCGGAAGGCGGAAGTCGTCAGGTTGCGGTATTTTGCTGGTTTGACCATCCAGCAGGCGGCCGAAGCTCTCGGCATTTCCACCGCCACAGCAGATCGCCACTGGAGTTTCGCACGCGCCTGGCTTCAGGCGGAACTCAGCGCAGGTGCTGACATCTAAGACTGCAGAATTCGGATTTTCCTGTATTTCTTCTTTTCTCCTGATAGAACCCGCGCGCCGAATTCGCATTACCTATTGTCGCCAGGCTTGGTCCCTAAGACCGGAAACGCGGATTACTTATGAACGAAGAACTTCTGTTCGAGCGTGCCCTCGACATCGAAAACGCAGACAGCCGTCAGGCGTTTCTGGATGAGCAGTGCAGAAACGCCCCTGAATTGCGGTCTCGATTGGCTGCTTTGCTGCAGGCTCACCAGTATCCAGACCCGTTTCTTGATGCTCCGCCGTCCGAACTGGCCGCCGCAGCATGGAACTCGCATGTAGTAGAAGCGGTCGGTGAGATCGTAGGCCCCTACAAAATTCGTGAACAACTTGGCGAAGGAGGTATGGGAGTCGTCTACGTTGCCGAGCAAACCGAGCCGGTTCGGCGGAAGGTCGCGCTGAAAATTATCAAACCGGGAATGGACACCAGAGAAGTCATCGCCAGGTTCCAGGCCGAACGGCAGGCGCTAGCGATGATGGATCATCCCAACATTGCCAAAGTCATCGACGGTGGAAGTACGGACACCGGTCGGCCCTATTTTGTCATGGAGCTGATTCGCGGCCTGCGAATCACGGACTATTGCGATCAGGCGACGATGACCACACGGCAGCGTCTGGAACTTTTTGTCAGCGTTTGTCATGCGGTTCAGCATGCCCATCACAAGGGGATCATTCACCGGGACTTAAAACCGTCCAACGTGCTGGTGACCGAAATCGATGGCCTGGCCATCCCCAAAGTAATTGACTTCGGGGTTGCAAAGGCGACGCAGCAGCCATTCACAGACCAGTCAGTGTACACGCAATTTTCGGAAATGATTGGCACTCCGCTGTACATGAGTCCCGAGCAGGCGGGCTTAAGCGGCGTGGATGTCGATACGCGCAGCGATGTCTACTCACTGGGTGTGATTTTGTACCAGCTGTTGTCCGGATGCACACCCTTTGATAAGGAGCAGTTCCGTCAGATCGAATATGAAGAGATCAAACGCATCATCCGAGAAGATGAACCCCCACGCCCCAGTCGACGCATTGGCACGCTGAATGCTTCTGACAGCAGCACAATCTCTGAACGACGAGGAGTGGATGCCAGACATCTTCATCACACCGTCGAAGGCGAACTCGATTGGATCGTGATGCGGGCATTGGAAAAGGATCGCAACCGACGATATGAATCCGCCAGTGCTATGGCGGCTGACGTACAGCATTACCTGGATGGTGAATTGGTCCAGGCCTGTCCGCCGTCGATGACATATCGGTTACGAAAATATGCGACGCGGCACAAAGGCCTGCTGACAACGGGAACCCTGTTAGTCGCAACGTTGCTGGTCGCGACCGGTGTCAGCGTTTCGTATGCGTTTCAAGCGGATCACGCCCGTCAAGACGCCGACACGGAAGCCAAAAAGGCGGTCGCAGCGCAGCGGCAGTCCGAGCAAAATCTCGTGGCTGCGTTAGACGCAGTGGAACAACTTCTCTCGCATGCCTCCGGTTCAGAATTGGCTGAAATTCCCCTGGCTCAGCCATTGCGGCAAGAGATTCTGATCGACTCGCTGGCGTTCTATGACAAGTTCAAGGTGACGACCGGAGATTCTCCCGAAATCCGCTACCGTGCAGCGGTGAGTCGCTTATCGCTTGGGATTCTCGCCGTAAATCTGGGGCAACCCGAAAGGGCACCGGAGGTCCTGGAAGACGCTCGAGCCAGTTTCTGGCATTTGAAAGTCGAGTTCCCTGATAACACCGACTATCGATACCAGCTCGCTGCGACCGACCTGCATCTTGGTTGGTTCTACAAGAAATCAATCCGCGATTTTGAAAAGGCTATTATTCACCTCCAGAAGGCGAAGGATGAATTCGATTCTCTGGCCAAACTCGATGCAGCGAAGAGTGCGATCTGGCAAAGCCACTCAGCGCATGCTCTTCAAAGCATCGCTGACGCACACAAGGAGATGGGACATCAGGGCCGCTTTCGTGAACTCACTATTGCAGCCTATGGGATCATTTCCCAACTTGATTCTTCTCCAGATACTCTCGACAACCAGGCCGTTGTGACGACCCGAATGGCCCAGGTCCTCGAAACGACAGATCCTACACGAGCGGAGACATTGTACCTTGAGGCGATCGAGCTAAGGCGACTTCCCTACGTTGGGTCAGAAGTACGGGGCATACGGAGGACCAACGTTCTTCTCCTGTTGCGTGCTGCGAAGTTCTTAGCAAAACGCCAGCACAGAGATGCAACCAAACTGGCAATGGAATCGCTGGATATTTCGGAAGAATTGGTTTCCGAATTTCCGAGCAGTCCGGTCTATCAAGAACTCCTGTTGAAAGCCTTGCGGAGCCGACTTTCATCGATTCCACAGAATGCCTCCGCAGCGGACTGGGCGGGTATGCTCTCGGAGCTTGAGAATCGTTTTCCAGATCATCTGGATACACTGCATGCCGGTTATACCAAACGGCTCACGAGCGTAAATGATCCCGTTGCCGCTTTGACCGCACTGATTGATTCGTATCCTCAGCGACACAACTACTTTCAATCGCGCGGAGATTATTTCGAAGACAAGGGCGATTACGATCGGGCGATCGCCGATTACTCCCAAGTGATGAAACTAGTACCAGCCACGTACGATCAATACGGTGACATCCACCGTATTTCTGCCGGTTTGGGGCACTCATTTGCCAAGACCAAACAATATCAGAAGGCAGTGGATGTTCTGGATCCCGCCTGCAACAGCCTGAAGGAAGGCAAGGACGGCTCCTCGATCTACAAACGCCGTACGGAAGCACTGTTCGGATTGAATCGATTCGACGACGCCTTGGCGGATTTAAACACAAGTCTACAGCGAAATCCGAGTGACATCTCGCCCGTGTACTGGATCGGCACCGAAAAAATCGCAGACTGTTCGGACGAAGCGTTTCGCACTGGCATACTGACGCTCGCCGATCGTACGGTTGAGCTGAACGACCAATCCCCTCGCTCTCTCACTGCCCGGCTAAAGATTCTGCTCGCGCTCGACTATCACCAACAGGCACGCAACGACCTGGAGACCCTTATCACCAGAGAAGATGCTTCCTGGTCCACCTGGTATTACGCCGCCCTGCTGGCTGTCTCCAGCGACGATATGCCGCGATACCAGGAACTCTGCCAGCAGATGCTTGCCAGATTCGAATCGTCTGACAGACCCATCGAACTGCATTTTTCCACCTGGTCGTGCGTCCTCGGACCACAGGCAACCGACGACTATGCACCAGTTTTGCAATTGAGCCAACGTGCGCTCGATGCGGAACCACAGAATCAACAATATCGCAACGGCCTGGCAGTCGTTCAGTTTCGATCCGGCGAGTATGCCAGAGCTCTGGAGAGATTCGACACGGCCGTCGGCAATGACGAAAACAGTAACACATCGCCCGCGTACATCACGTATTTTCGAGCGATGACCGAGTACCGACTCGATCGAAAGGACGACGCAACAACCTCACTGGCCCGAGCCAACCAGCTTGCCGAACAGGAACTCAACGATACTGACAACCCACCCGCATGGAATCGCAAACTGACCCTGCATCTGCTCCGTAAGGAAGCGGAAACGCTGTTCGGCGATCTGACTGATGCCGTGAAGGCATCGAGCGGGTAAACACCGAACCGACCACAAAACAGGCCGGTACGACAACGCGAAGCAGCACCCCTCACCCACCGGTCAGCCCCTCCCCGGGTTCACAGTCTATTCCGGTTTGCGTTTCCCTGCCGCGAAGCGGCATAAGCACTTAGCCATAGGCGTCAGCCCATGGAATATCCACGACACAAACACACAGCCGTGAAACGGCCACAGCAATCGCAACACGACCAATGCTGTCGCCGTTTCACGGCGGACAA
>JAAERP010000414.1 GCA_024230215.1 Fuerstiella sp.
CGATCCGGCCTCAATATGCGGCTGGGGTAGGCGTCTTCCCACTCCTGTTCGGTAAGAAACTGGATAAAAGAATTCATTCCTTCGTCCATCCAACGCCACTGCCGCTCGTCGGAATTCACGATCATCGGAAACCAGCTGTGGCCAACTTCGTGAATGATGACGCTGATTAAACTGTTCCTGGTCGACTCGCTGTACGTACCGTCTTCTTCCGGCCGCCGACTTTGAAACGTCATCATTGGATACTCCATCCCGGGAATCGCCCCGTTCACCGAATTAATGACCGGGTAAGGGTAGTCGAACGTGAATTTCGAATAGGTGCGGATCGTGTGGATCACAGCCGCTGTCGAGTACTGCCCCCACAGTGGTTGCCCTTCCTTCGGCCAGAACGACATCGCCATGACCGGTTTGCCACCCAACTTGATTTCCTGCGCGTCCCATAAGAACTTCCGCGACGATGCAAACGCGAAGTCCCTCACTTTTTTGGCCGAATACTTCCACGTCTTTTTCCCGGTAGGCGTGGACGATTCGTTTTTCGTCGCTTCCTCTTCGGTCACGATATAAACGGGAGTATCGCTCTTCCTGGCCGTGGCAAGACGCTTGCGTTGCTTTGACGACAGAACTTCGTCCGCGTTCTGCAGCTCGCCTGTTGAGGCGACGACGTGGTCGTCAGGAACTGTGATGCTGACATTAAAGTCGCCGAATTCGAGAGCAAATTCAGCACCGAGCGTTTGCCGATTCTGCCAGCCGTGATAATCAGTGTACGCGCATAAGCGTGGGTACCATTGGGCCACGTTGTAAATGTAGTTGCCGTCCTTCTCAAAGAACTCATACCCACCACGTACTCTCATGGCTTTGGCATTCGGAATCCTGAACCGCCAGTCGATTGAAAAGGTTGTGTCCTTGCCAGGCTTCAGTGGCCTGGGCAGATGCAAACGCATCATGGTGTGCACCAGGCTGTACTTCAGTTTGTCGCCCTGCTTGTCGCGCACGTCGGAAACTTTGAATCCGCCATCGAACTGTTCGCGGTAGAGAATGGTTCGTAATTCGCCATACGAAAGATCATTCAGATCGGGGGCCGTTGTCGACAACCAGTCATCCGAGTCGAGCTCGTAGCGGTTTTGATCCAACTGTATCCACAACACAGCCAATTCGTCGGGCGAGTTGTTGTGATACGTGATCGTCTCAGAACCCGTCAGGAATTGACGCTCGTCGTCGATCTCAACATGAATGTCGTAATCGACTTTCTGCTGCCAATACTCCTCACCAGGAGCTCCCGATGGTCGCCGAATGTCATTCGGCGTTGGCCACACATCATCCAGTTGCCGGAAGTGATCGACAGAGCGTTCTTCCGCAAAGGCAGCAGCCGCACAGGTCAAAAGGAGAAAGGTAACAAGGCTTCGAATTGTGCAAATCATATTGAGACAGCTCATGGTCGTGGTGCGAAGTTTTGTACGATCTTACCATCGGTCCTGTTCAGTAACAGAATAATCGCGACTGCAAGTCGACTTCATAACACACCGGCAACCGCAGGGGGCTCAGAGTTGTAGTCGATTGAAAACCATTGTCATTTCCGTCCAGCTGACACCCACAATAGCGGGCCAGTACCGCTCGTGTACGATGACCAGGCAGCTTCGCGCCTGGCAGCAGTCGGTCGAGAACAGCTTGATCGGTGCGGACTACGGGAAGTAAGCGCTCGGCAGTAGTATTCCGAAGCACGATGGCCTACAAGCTCTGCCCTCAGAGATCATCCCACAAATACAAACGACGCCAAAATCCAGTGAATAATTCAATTCGACTCTATTGCTTTGTGATCGTTCCACTCGCCTTCGTTGCGACTGTCTCGGCTGACGAGCACCCTGCGAAACCGAATATTGTCCTGATCCTGACGGATGACCTCGGCTGGCAGGACGTCAAATGTTACGACATCGACGAGCCCAGCCCAATGGAGACACCGAACATCGACGCGCTCGCTCAGCGGGGTGTGATGTTCTGGCAGGCGTACGCACCGGCTCCGACTTGTGCTCCCTCGCGATGTGCGATCATGAGCGGTGTGCATCCGGCCAGGGCACAGAAGACTCACGTGGTCGGAGGCAATCCGCCGCGGCCTCATCACAAGGCGGCTCACGCGATGATGCCGCCCTGGTACAGCGGGCGGATGCCCGCCAACGAGTTCACGCTTGCCAAAGCGCTTCAGAAGGAAGGTTACACGACCGGCCACGTGGGCAAATGGCACATGGCCATCGATCACAATGCCTACCCGCAACCCGAGGACCAGGGTTTCGACTGGACCAGAAGCGAGCGCGGAGCGACCAGGCCGATGCGACCGCACCGCCTGACCGACTTTGCCACCACGAAACAGAACGATCCCTATCGCCTGGATAAAAACGGTTTTCCCCATCACGGAAACAGCGAAGACGCGCTCAGCTTCCTGCGTGAAAATAAGAACGAACCGTTCTTCCTCTACTACGCCACCTGGCTCGTACACACTCCCATCCACACGCGCAGCGAACAACTACTCGACAAGTACTGCAGAAAACTCGGTGTGGAACGACCGCAGAACCCCCAGGAATGGACAGGCAAGGGACAGACCAATCCTTTCTATTGCGCGATGGTCGAACAACTCGACTACTACGTCGGAAAGGTTGTCCGTTACCTGGACCAGACCGAAGACCCACGCTGGCCGGGGCATAAGCTCAGCGAGAACACTTACCTGATCTTTACTTCGGATAATGGCGGCATGGAGCAGGTTCCCGGCGAGATCATCACGGACAACTACCCGCTGGACCGAGGCAAAATTTCGCTGATGGATGGTGGCACGCGCGTCCCGCTGGTCATTGCCGGCCCCGATGTTCCAAAGGGTTCGCAGACTGATGTCACGGTGAACGGGCTCGACTTCTATCCCACGGTCCTCTCGTGGGTCGACGCCGAACCAGCGAAAGGCAAACACTTTGACGGCGCGGACATTTCGCAACTGCTGAAACAGGACCCAACCGACGCGTCACTTGTTCTCGATGCGCACGGCAAGCCACGCGATACGATGGTCTGGCATTTTCCGAACAGTGTTGCCCTGGAAAGTACCATCCGAATGGGCGACTTCAAATTGGTTCGCAACTACAACCACGCTCATGATCGCAGTGCCGTCCCACTGGAGCTGTATCGGCTGTACAAGACCGTCAACGGCAAACAGGTTCGCGTCGACATCGAAGAAGCAAACAACCTTGTTGACGTACAATCCCAGCGTGCGATGGCAATGAATGAACGTCTTTCTGAGATTCTAACAGAAATGAAGGCCAGCTATCCCTGCAACAATCCGGCATTTCGCGGTGTCGGTGCCGAGGGCAAGTTGGTTCCTACCGTGACCACGCACGAGCAGCACGCCCGCCGTGTGAAGTTCACCTTTCAGGAACACGGAGCCAAAGTTGTCCGAGCCAACCTGATCTACAGTCAAAACGGAAATGCAGGAGACGAAGAGTGGTTCCGCATTCCCGCGACGCTGGCAAACGGCAACACCGTCACGGCAGAGCTGCCCGATGGCACCACGCATTACATCATCAACCTGATCGACGAAAATAATTTTCTGGTAAGCTATCCGGATGTCCCTGGTGGAAATCACATGAACAGGACAAAGGAAAAGTTCGCCATGTACGCGATTGCGGTGAGTGTGGGAGATTCACACTGAACCAGACATATAGCGGCGAAACCGCGACAGCGCGCTGAATAGAAGTGAAATCTGAATCGGCAAATAGCGCTGGATAGCCCTCTCTTTGGAAATGTAAATGAGTCGAGGTATCGAAATGAAACGAATCCACCAGATCCTCTTTTGTGTTCTTTGTGCCTTTGTCGTTCAGGCCTCCGCGGCGGAGCCGCATGGCGATGGGACGGAACGTCCCCCCAATGTTGTCCTGATTTACATTGACGATTTGGGCTATGGAGACGTTGGCTGCTACGGGTGTAAGGACATCCCGACGCCGAACATCGACCGCCTGGCTGCCGAGGGCGTCCGGTTTACGGCGTCGTACATCCCCAATCCGCCATGTTGTCCGAGCCGATGCAGCCTGATGATGGGACAATACGGGCAGCGATTTGGGAAGTATGGCATGTCGCGCGGACTTCCGATTCCGGAGGACCGACCGACGTTGGCGCGGTTCCTCTCCAATAGCGGCTATGTGACTGGCCAGATCGGAAAATGGGATATCGGGACAAAGCTGCAAACGCCTCTTAACGTGGGGTTCACGGAAGTCCGGAAGAAACCGCCGTCGAAACGGTACACCAAAGCAGAACTCGCCCACCTGCCGGAGAACGTGGGGACGCAGTTCGCCAAAAAGGCCCGGACATCAAAGTACTTTTGCATCAACGAAATCGGCGAGCCGATGTGGCTGACCGATTACGACGGCGACTCAATAGTCAACTTTGTTGAACGCCACAAGGACCAGCCATTCTTTCTCTACTGGTCGCCCGAAGCGGTCCACTCGCCCAGCATCGAGGCTCCCGAGAGGCTGATGAAGCGGACGACAGCCAAGGGCAAACGACGGAAGTTGGCCGGGGCGATCGTTTCGGTCGACGATCAGGTTGGCAAGCTGCTGAGCGTTCTGAAGGAACAAGGGTTGCGTCAGAATACACTGGTGATCTTCTCCAGCGACAATGGGGCCAATGGAGGCGAGGGCGGGTTGTCAACGCCATACACCGGTGGGAAAGGACAAGGGACACAGAAAGAAGGATGGGTACGCGTGCCCACGATCTTCACCATGCCCGGCACGCTTCCGGAGGGCAAAGAGTACGACGGCTTGATTGCCAACTTTGACTTCTATTCCACGATTGCGGCGCTGGCCGGCCAGCCGATCCCCGAACACTGCGACGGCGTGGATTTGTTTCCTTACCTGAAGAACGAGCGGACCAGCGATGCGCATGAGTATCTGTTCTGGCTCAACAACGAGCCGGGCGACGCGGTCCGCAGACACATGATTGCCGTCCGCTGGAAGGATTGGCGGCTCTACAGGAAATACCACAGGGACCGGTGGCAGTTGTTTGACCTTAAGTCAGATCCCAGGGAAGAACGGGATCTTGCGGCCAAACATTCGGATGTTGTCAAACAACTGGCCTCGCAGCACGCAGCGTGGTCAAAGACGCTGGCGCCGCTTGGCGAAATTCCAGAGATTCGTGATGGAGCGTCGATTGTCCCCGCCGGTCACGGTTGGGCCTATGCTTCCGCGACGGACAAAACGAATTGAAAAGAAGTTGGCTGGAAAATCCATGCAAATGATGAAACTCACTCTGATCCTGAATCTGCTTGGTCTTTCGGTCTGCGCGGAAGAGACCTTCACGCCCTACCAACATGCCACTGAAGTTCCGCAAACTGTGACGGATCTTTGGAAGGACTATGACGCGCGGAAAGAACCGCTTGACATCAAGGTCGTCAAAGAATGGCAGGCGGACGGAGTTGTCACGCGTTACGTGACTTTCAAAGTAGGAACGTTCAAGGGAGCCGATTCGCGGATCGCGGCTTACTATTCCTTCCCTGCCAATGGAAAGAAGAACGCGGCGTTTGTCTGGAGTCACGGCGGTGGACAACGTGCTGAACGTGGTCGCGGCGTCTACTTTGCGAAGCAGGGATTTGCCACCGTCGATATCAACTGGCTTGGCCGGCCGATGGAAAAGGGAATCGAGGTCAACACCGACTGGGGCAAGGTCGATCCGACCCAGGGGCCGAGGTTTTACGCCAAAGCACTGAGGAAAGGCTGGAAACAGAATCTTCAGCCGGATGAATACTCGATTGATCCGGTTCCATGCCCGCGCAACGCCAATTGGTTTCTGCTGACGGTCGCGGCCAGGCGAGCAATCACCTTTCTCGAACAACAACCGGAAGTGGACGCGGGGAAAATCGGGTTCACCGGGTTCTCCATGGGAGGCATGATCACCTCGCTGGTCGCCATCGACTCGCGGCTCAAAGCGGTCGCTCCCTTTGTCGGCGGCACGGGCTTCAAGTACATCGACTTCCCCGGCGTCGAGGGCAGCAGCATTCGCGCACATTTCCAGAACCTTGAACTCTACAAATCAACCATCGATGCCAGCGCCTATTGGCCGTTGGTCGCATGCCCTGTCGTCTTCATCAGTTCCTCCAATGACTTTCATTCGACCTTTGAGCGGATCTACCGGTCGATGGCCCTGCTGAAACATCGGAACTGGCGGGTGACCTGCAACATTCACCAAAATCACGGCCCGGGACCGGAGCAGTGGGCGGTCTTGAATCTGTGGTTCAACCAATACCTGAAAGGGCTCGATCAGGACATCCCTGTGACGCCGCCATCGTCCCTGGAGGTCGCCGGCAGCACCGCGCGCTTTGCCGTCACGCCGGCCGATCCGGGACGACTCGTCGGGACCGAGATCTATTATAGCTATGATCCTAATTCGAGGACCCGTTTTTGGCGTCGGGCCGGCGCGACGCGGACTGGCGGGACCTGGGCGGCGGACCTCACCGTTCACGACGAGTTGCCGCTTTACGTGTTTGCCATCTGCCACTACCGGCTGTCGCAAACGATATCATTGGAGCGGGGCGAAACTTCGACCTTCACGCTGAACTCCATCGAACAGATGATCGTGCCGGAAGCGGTCAACCTGAATGCCCTGGCGAAGATACCGAAAAGCCGCACCGTATTTGAAGACTTCAAAAATGGTATTCAGGATTGGTCAACGAGAGATCAGCGGAGCCTTAAAACGTATAAGTTTCAGAGCCCCGATCTGGATCGTTCGAACAACAAAAAGCTCTCCCTGACCATTGATCCGCAAGGGAAACGGCTGTCGCTGCGTCTGAACGCCGGAAGCCAGTTCCTGAGCAGAGAAGATAATCTTGGCAACTTCTCATACACAAAGAGTATCCGGGGTCCGAGGCCGCAGCATGTCGTGATCGGCCGAGATGAATTCAGGAGTGCCGACGGAAAGATGCTCGAATGGTCGAAGATCGCGACATTTGAAGTCACGATTGTAGATGAAGAGACCAAAGCCAGGCTGGATCTGACGTCCAAAGAAGGGCACACCGTTCTGCAGACTATCAAGATGGTGGATTGAGAGTGCAGGTTGAGGGTCTGCGGTGTAGTGCATTCAGAACGAATTCAACGTGTCCCCGAGCGGCGAGCAAACATCAAAGGGTCAGACCCAATGACCAGGGACTACTGGTCCTTCAGCAGTTCCCTTTGATAGGCAGGAATGCGGTCGTAACGCAGCTCACCTCCAATGAGGTGCATCAATGGGCGACTTTCTCCAGGTGCTGGATCGCGGAACAGGTAGTCGAGTTTGGGTTTGGGAAACTCTCTTACCTGGGCATTGGTTTGATCAAACAAGGCCTTCAACCGTTTGACCACTTCCGGAAACTCGTCGGCAACGTCGTGCTGCTCGCCGGGATCAGTTTCCAGGTTAAACAGCATCATTGGGCGTGGAGGGTCGCCACTCATCAGCCCTGGCAACTCATAGGCTTTGGCTTGTTCGAAAGGAGCAAGAATACTCACTCCATTGGGTGCTCGAGGGTCGATCCAGTTCACAGCTTCTTCATCAGAAAGTTGTCGCATATCTGAGGAGCCTGGATTGACGACATGAAGCTTCCACCTGCCGGATCGCACGCAGGCCAGTTTGCCACCCTTCATAGCGAACACGCCTTCGTGTGGACTTGGCGCATTGCTGCTTTTTAACATGGGAAGAACATTTTTCCCATCAATCAATCATTCGATCCGAGGGAACGTCAATGCCTGCCAGTGCGCAAATGGTTGGCAGCATATCGACAGTGGCCGCTGGCTGAGAGTTTTCGATTCCTGGTGGAATCGTCCCCGGCATATGCGCGATAAAGGGTACTTTGAGTCCACCATCCCAGGTTCTTCCTTTCATGCCGCGCAATCCCCCGGAGGAACCTCCCTGGTTGGGCCCATTATCGGAGGTGAAAATGACAAGCGTCTTTTGTTGCAGGCCTTCCTTCTTCACGGCGTCCAATACCTGGCCAACGCAGTGATCGAGTTCTGCGATTACATCGGCATATAAGTCTTTTGGAGTATCCGGAGTATAGAAGTCGTCCGAAACCGCCAGGGGTTTGTGAGGCATCGCATGAGGTAGATACACAAAGAACGGGCGATCCCTGTTTCGTTTTATGAAATCGATGGTCAGATCCGTGTAGGTCTGTGAAAGCTTCGCCTGAACGACCGGGTATTCCACGACCTCTTCATTGCGAACCAGTTGAACCGGGTACATATCGTTCGAGTAAAGGACGCCATAGTATTCGTCGAACCCCTGACTTCGGGGTAACCAGGGCTTCGTGTGTCCAAGATGCCATTTACCATAGGCCGCCGTGGCATAGCCCTTTTCTTTGAGCAGTTCAGCGATCGTGATTTCCGATGGAGGCAGCCCGATATCGTTGTTCCCGGAATCAGGGGATGGATTGCTGACCAGGGAATGACGAAACGGATAGCGCCCCGTTAGAATCGTTCCCCGTGATGGAGCACAATAAGGAGTGGGGACATAGAAGCTGGTCAGCTTGGCGCCTTCCTTCGCCACACGATCGAGGTGAGGGGTTTTGAACGGACTATCCTCATAAAAGGAGCCGACTTCTCCATAGCCCATGTCATCCGCGAAGATGAGAATAATGTTGTAGTCGTCGTTTTGAGCCGAAGCATCCTGAAGCAGGAATCCTACCACCAGGAACAAGCCGTTCAGAATTCGCAGGATGGAAGAGAATTGGTTCATCGTTTAATGGGTTTCCAGGCTGCTTCAAACTTAGATAGAAGAAAGTCGGACTTCAATGAACGCGATTCACTGCAGTTTCGGAGTTGTCTTGAAGATCGGTGGATCCGCCATCGTATTATGGCAGTGTCTCGTTGGCACTCTTAGCGCTTCCGAAACGATTGCGAAACCCAATATTATTTTCGTTATGGCGGATGATTTGGGGTATGGCGACCTGGGATGTTACGGGCAGCAGGTCATCAAGACACCGCATATCGATCAACTGGCAACTGGCGGCCTGCGATTCACGCACTGCTACGCTGGTTCGACAGTCTGCGCCCCATCGCGCAGCGTATTGATGACGGGGAAACACACGGGACACACAACTGTTCGCGGTAATTTCGGCACCGGCGGTGTACAGGGATTGGGTGGTGGCAAAGGCAGAGTCCCGTTGAGAAAACAGGATGTCACTGTTGCCGAAATTCTAAAACAAGCCGGATACGTGACCGGTATGACCGGGAAATGGGGGCTGGGTGAGCCCAATACCTCGGGCGAACCAAACAGCCAGGGATTCGACGAGTGGTTCGGCTATCTCAACCAGAGACGCGCTCATACGTACTATCCCACATTTATCTGGCGCAATCGCCAACGCGTCGATCTGGACGGCAACCTTGATGGCAAGCAACAAGAGCTCGACGATCGGTTTCTGTATTGGGAATTCTTTGAAGGCGGTTTTCAGCAGGCGGTGCGATGGGGCAACTGGAAGGCCGTCATACTGAAACCGGGTCAGGAAATGGAACTTTATGATCTGGCAAATGACGTGGGAGAAACCAAAGACGTCGCTTCACAGAACCCAATCATTGTCACCCGAATTGAAGCGTATTTGAAAACCGCACGCACGGAATCAAAAGAGTTTCCTACCACCAAGTAAGTCTCATTTGCTCAAGGGCTGCCCCTTTGTTCCCGTCGACGCCTCCATGCCGTTTCCAGAAAGATGGCGCACCGTACCCGGCCATGAAGGCTTGTTGAGAGATTTGCGTTTGGCTCGACGAGTCATCAGAATGGGCAAGTTCGTGGCTTGGCGGTGAAGTCGAGTCGTCATGGGCATGACTCAAACAGAAAATTTCAGGTTAAGGCCGGAGGCTACGACGATATGTTGGGGGAAGTGCGAATCATGGGGGTAACATGCGCGCTGTTGGGCTTGGTGGCGCTGGCAACAGGCGCCAATGCTGAGCCCTGGAAACGGCACACCATCGATAAGTCATCGGAGGGCGCGGACGGCGTGCGTCTCATGGATGTCAACGGTGATGGACTGCTTGACGTGGCGACCGGCTGGGAAGAAGGCGGCGTGGTGCGTGCCTACATCAACCCAGGCCCGAAGAGATCCAAAACCGAATGGCCGGCGGTAACCGTTGGCAGGGTGAAGAGCGCCGAGGACGCAGTTTTCTTTGACGTCGACAACGACGGCGCCATCGATGTCGTGAGCAGTTGCGAGGGCGGCACGAAGACCGTCTTCGTCCACTGGGCGCCGCAGGAAAAGAGCCAGTACCTGGACGAGTCAGCCTGGAAGACGGAAGCCTTCCCGGTGACGGCGAACAAAGCGTCGTGGATGTTTGCCATGCCCCTGCAGATGGACGGCAAGGGTGGCGTGGATCTGGTCGTCGCCTCAAAGGGGAAAGTGGGCAGCGGCGGTGTCGGCTGGCTTGAGGCGCCGGAGAATCTGCGGGACCTGAAGGCCTGGAAGTTTCACAAGCTGGCTCAGGCCAGCTGGATCATGAGTCTGCGCAAGACGGACATGGACGGCGACGGCGACCTCGACATTCTGGCGTCGGATCGAAAGGGACAGAACTCTCGGGTCTTCTGGCTGGAGAACCCGAACGCTGCCGGCAAGTGGAAGGAGCATGTGATCGGTGCGGTGGGCGAGCAGGTTATGTTTCTCGACATCGCCGACCTGAGCGGCGACGGGCGTCGCGAGATCGTGGTGCCGGTACCGAAGCGGGATTTTATTATTCTGTCACAGCCCAGGGATCCCCGGGAGAAATGGCAGGAACATCGAATCAGCTTCCCCGCGAAATACGGCACCTCCAAGGGGGGTTGCATCGTGGATGTCAATGGCGACGGGAAAACGGATATCGTTGGCACTTGCGAGCATGCCGACAAGGAACTATCGGGCGTGTTCTGGTTGAGTTATTCCCAATCCTCGGCGGACAAGCAGTGGACGGACCATGACATCGGCGGACCGCTCGGGCTAAAATACGACCGCATCGAAATGGTCGACGTCGACGGTGACGACGACCTTGACCTGATGAGTTGCGAAGAACGCGATCAACTAGGCGTCTTCTGGTACGAAAACCCAAGCAAATGAATTTGATGCGTCTCAACACTTTTGCACTCTTGATTTCACATTTTTCACTTTGCATTGGCGCCGCAGGCGGTGCATTGGCTGCGGAACGCAAGCCTGACCCACCACGGCGGCCAAACATCGTGCTGATCATGGCGGACGACCTGGGATACGAATGCCTGGGCAGCTATGGCGGCACCTCCTATAAGACCCCGAACCTGGACGCGTTGGCCGACTCGGGAATGCGATTCACCAACTGTTTCTCCACTCCGAAATGCAGTCCCTCGCGGGTGACGCTCATGACCGGGCGTTACACGCTGCGCACAACGACGACCTGGGGCCTGCTGCCCAGGAACGAAATCACCTTCGGCCGTGTGTTGCACGAGGCAGGCTACGCCACGGCGCTGGCGGGCAAGTGGCAAATGATATTGCAAAAGACGGATCCCGGGCATGTGCGCCGCTTCGGTTTCCAGGAGAGCGCGGTCTGGGCATGGCACGAGGGCGCTCGTTACTACCAACCGATGCTCTACCACAACGACACGATCATGCCGAACACAAAGGATAAGTATGGGCCGGATCTGTACTGCGATTTTCTCATCGACTTTATTGAGACGAGGAAGGATAAGCCGTTCCTGGCCTATTACCCCATGGCCCTCACTCACTGGCCCAAGAAGGACGAGCCGCCCGGGGCCAATGGCGAACATCTGGAGTTTAAGGGGATGGTGGAAGAGATGGATCGTCAGGTTGGCAAGCTGACAGCGGCCCTCGACCGTTTGGGACTGCGTGAGAACACGGTGATACTGTTTACCGGCGACAACGGGACGCCGACGAATGTGACATCAATCATGAATGGCAGGCAGATTAAAGGCGGCAAAGGCAAGCTGACGGATGCCGGCACTCGAGTGCCTTTGCTCGCGAGCTGGCCGCGTACGATTAAGGCGGGCTCCATCAACACGGATCTGGTCGACTTCACTGATTTCATGCCCACCATGGCAGAGCTGGCGGGGACGCCTGTGCCCGCGGACAGGGTGATCGACGGGCAGAGCTTCGTGGCGGCCTTGAATGGAAATAATTCGAAGCCGCGTCAGTGGGTCTACACCTGGTGGAGCGGCAAGGAATGGCTGCGCGACAAGGACTGGAAGCTCTACGCTGACGGACGGCTTTATCACATGAAAGAGGATGCGGCTGAGACGATGCCGATCAGAAAGGGCGTCGGCGGCGCCGACGCGAAAGCGGCACGCGAAAAACTGGCGGGGCTAATGGCCGAGCTGAAGAAGAGTGCCGTCGACGAGAGCCACTGAGCTGTCGGCGAAGGGCCCACCGATTACACGACCCGTTGCGTAGGCCAGGACAAGTTCTGGCGAACTGCGGGGAGCAATGAGAATCGCTCTGCGACAGATGCAGTGGACCCGGTTCCGATTCGCAACTTCAAGGTGTGGGCAGTCCGGTGAATCCGCCGCGGCAGCGCGAACGCTTCTAAATTGGAATGCTTCTAAACTGGAATGGAAATGACTATGAAACCGGGCATGATCACAGGTGTGTTACTTTGGGCTGCGGTTTCAGTTGCGGCCGCCGATCGACCGAACATTCTGTTTATCATCACCGAACAGAATTATGCAGATGTGATGAGCGGTGTGATGGGTGAGCGCTATGTCAAAACGCCGAATCTGGACGCGTTGGCAAAACGAGGGATGCGTTTTGATTGCGCCTATGCGTCGAACCCGATTTGTGTGCCCTCTCGCAACTCAATCTTCAGCGGTTATTACCCGTTTGAGACCGGCCTGCAATCCAACGCCAAAAAGCCGTTGCCGGCGCAGATGGTTTGTATGGGAAAACACCTCAAAGATGCTGGGTATGACACCGGCTATTTTGGTAAATGGCATTTGAATATCAAATCGAACGACATCGCACGTCATGGTTTTGATCAAACCGGCGTGCTGAAAGGGAATGGCGCCGATCATGCTATTCCCGCGCCGGCAATCACCTTTCTTAATCAGAAACGAGACAAGCCTTTTTTGCTTGTGACTTCGTTCACCAGTCCGCATGACATCTGTCAACTGGTGCGAGGCCAGAAGATTCCCGGTGGACCGATTGGGGAGTTTCCTCAGCCAGAGGATTGTCCACCTGTGCCTGTCAACTTCGCGCCACCGAAAGATGAAACGGACAGTATGGCTTTGATGCGCAGAAGTTATCAAGCCACTGAGATGACACCGATCGCCGACTTCGATGCCGATAAATGGCGACAAATGCGTTGGGGATATTATCGTCTGATTGAACGAGCCGATCGCGAGATCGGAAAAGTGCTGACGGCTTTAAAAGAATCCGGACACGAGCAGAACACGTTGGTCATATTCACGGCCGATCACGGCGACTGCACCGGTGCACATCAGTTCGCTCAGAAGACAGTGTTCTATGATGAATCAGCACGCATTCCTTTGATTGTCTCGTATCCGGGGCATGTTGACGAGGGGGTCACACGTAAGCTTGTGAACGTGGGCATCGACATATTGCCCACGATGATGGACTTTGCGGGGATCAATATCCCGGATCAAATTCAGGGTCTTTCCTTGAAACCTGTTTGCAGGAATTCAAGTGTGGCGAAGTGGCGTGAGTTCATTGTCGTTTCGAATCACATGGTGCAAGGTGCTCTGCCCAGAGGTGAAACAGAAGTGCCCCAATGCCGGGGACGAATGCTGCGAACAGTAAATCATAAATATGCGGTTTATGATCTGGGTAAACACCGTGAATCGCTGGTGGACATGGAAAAGGATCCCCATGAAATGCGAAACCTGTCACGCGATCCGTCGTATCATCGAGCGCTGAAGAGGCATCAGGATCTACTGCGACAATACGCTGCGGACACCGGCGACCACGAAGCTGTGGAAATCCTGCTGGGAGTGCGGTGAGAACGACCTGGGACAGAGTCCGAGGATGCGCGACAACATACGCAGGGAAGTAATTCGACGATCAACGGCTACAATGAAAATTCAATCTCGCACGCGTCCCGGAAACGCCGCAATGCTGAATGTTCAGACCCTGTCCCTTGCGTCAGAAGCTCTCAAGACGGCGATGCTCAACCCACGCGGTAATCTGGCGCCCGCCATCGTAAAAAACGTCGCCCGCGACACACTCCTTTCCAGCGGTTTCAATGTCGTGATCGCAGAAGACTACGAACTTGGCATGGGCGGAGTCTTCATCCCTGCCCCGGATGGTCTGCTCTTCTATGCCAGAATACGCGGCACCGGAGGTGAACAAAAGCCCGTGGTGCTCGCGCACGAGCTTGGTCACGCGCTCGGCCTGCCCCACGCGATTTTCGAAAAGAACAACAACCTGATGATGGGGGCCAGGCCGAGCCGCGTGCCCACTCGTACCAACCCGATCACCGCCTCACAAGTTCAGATCACGCGTCACTACGCGAAGGTCGGCAATCCGTTTTCACCCCCCACGCGTTCAATCACCTGTTAAGAATACACAGGATCTCATTGAAACGCTCGATACCAACCGGGACGGATCGATCACCGTCGCCGAAGCCAAAGAAGAACACCGGCTCTTCGCCAGCAATTTTCTGCGCAAAGCCTCGCGGGCGCCCTCTGATTCACTCACGCGAAAACAATTTGACTTCATCATTCAACGTGGGAGCAACCCCGGCGGCCGCGCCTACGGCCCCAATGTCGGGCCCAAAATATTCGCCCGCTTTGACAAAAATAATGACGATCAACTCACACGCGAAGAGGCGAACAACAAGAGCTCACTCGTTAACATGTCTTTCGACAAGTGGAACATTGACGGGGATAACATCCTGACACGCGAAGAGATCACCGCCGGCGTGGAAAAAGAGCGTGCCGCGCATCGAAGTCAGTATAGAAGTCGTTCAGTTCGTCCGACTGATCGACACGCTTTGGGAAATCCTGATTACGCTGAACGGTCAGCGATGGTGTGGCAAGATCGTCTTCTTCGCGTTGACGTTCAGATGCGACGTCGGGGCTCCGATTATCGAGTCGAAAACGGCGGACACGTTCTATCGATCGAGATATCAACGTGATCGGTCGAATAGAACCTGCTACGCCAAAACCAATCAAGATCGCGTCCCGACGACTCCTCCATGGTGCGGAAGAAGTCAAATGGCGTCGGCCGCTTGAACTTCCAGCGATTGGCGTACTCTTTGAAGGCAAAGTCAAACTGCTCCCGTCCCAATACCGATTCCCGCAGGACCGTCAGGGCGAGCGTTGGTTTAGCGTAGGCATTGTGCCCGCCATCAATCAGGTCATCGGCCGCCGACATTATTGGCCGCACATCGCCGCGCAGCAGATAGGCTCGCATCTTCTTCCTGCGATCCGGCCTCAATATGCGGCTGGGGTAGGCGTCTTCCCACTCCTGTTCGGTAAGAAACTGGATAAAAGAATTCATTCCTTCGTCCATCCAA
>JAAERP010000415.1 GCA_024230215.1 Fuerstiella sp.
GAACCCAATGGGCGACGCAAAAAAACAAGCCGGCACGTCTACCGCGAAGACTTCCACACTCGCGGGAACAAGCACCGGGGACTCCAAGAAAACGCCGCTGATCTGGTTCGCAACCTGTCTTTGGCTGGTTGGATGGTTCGCCGGCACCTCGACTACGTCGCCCAATTTGAGTTCCACGGCAGGAACGACAACGACGAACTCAACCGGCAGCTTGAGGCATTGATGGCGGAAGACGCCCGACCTTCACGCTGCGATGTTTCGGGCCGGTTTGGTCGTGAAAAGATGTTTCGCCTGGCAGAAGCTCGCCGAGTGCTTGATGGTGACACCGGACTGGTAAAGCTACGCGACGGACGCCTGCAAGGTATTCAGGCAGACCTTTTACGCGATCCAGGCAAAGTGCCAGCGAATGAGCAGTGGATAAACGGCGTTTTGGTCAATGGATTCGGCAGACCGCTTGCCTACGGTGTCCACAAGCGAAAAGGCTACTCTGCGACCGAGTTCACGCGGCGAGTGAACGCCACCAACATGATCCACTACGGATTCTTTGACCGGTACGCTGGCGACCAGGTGCGCGGCGTTTCGCCTTTGGTCAGTGCCCTAAACCCCCTGCGTGACGTTTACGAAAACTTTTCGTTTGCATTAGCCAAAGCCAAGGTCAGTCAACTTTTTGCGATGGCGTTTTACCGCGACTCGCAAGACTCAGTGATGCCGGTTGAGGCAGACGCCGACCAAGGCAGTCTTGACGCTGACGTTGACGGGATCGAAGAGCCACGGGGCTTTCAGGCATTTATGAAGTCTGACACCCGCTACATCGACCTAAACCCCGGCGAAAAAGCTGAGGTCATCGAAAGCAAGCAACCGTCAACCGAGTTTCAGAACTTTACCGCGTTGGTGATACAGGTCGCACTCAAAAGCCTTGACCTGCCGTTTTCGTTTTACGACGAATCGCACACCAACTTCTTTGGTTCGCGTGCTGCTTGGTTGCACTACGAGCGATCGTGCAAAGACAAACGCGACGACCAGATTGAGATGCGACGCAACTACACACAGTGGAAGTTGCAGCAATGGATCGCAGGCGGGCGTCTGGTGCTACCTGCTGGCGTGCTACCAAGCAACGTGCGGTTTGAGTGGGTGCCACGCGGGATGCCGTTCTGGGACCCATCTAAAGAGATACGCGGGCACGTTTCAGCCATCAAAGCAGGCATCGACACACCGCAGCGAATTTGCCGCAGCACTGGAACCGACTACTTCGACAACGTCGACGCTATCCAAAAAGCGATTCAGTACGCGGAAGAAAAAGGCGTGCCACTTGAGTTCGCCATGCAAGAAGAACAACCAGAGGCAACCAATGACGCATCCTGAACTAGCGGTCAAAGAGTCACTTTTTCGCGGTGCAAGAGTGCCGGCAGCGGAACCCGTGCAAGTATCACGCGATGGCGGTGACAACGGTGCAGGCATCTTGTCTGGCGTTTCACTGATCGCAGCGGGCGAAGCACTTGGGCACGACATGTGGATTGACGACGTGACACTGTCGCAAGTTGCAGAACAGGCAGGGCAGGGCAAGCACGGGATCAAGTCCCGTTTCACGCATCCCAGCATGAGTGCGGACGGCATGGGCCGACACCTGGGCAGAATCAAAGACGTCAGAGTTGATGGCGACCGCGTTCTGGGTGACCTGCACTTTGCCAAGTCAGCACACTCGACGCCAGACGGCAACCTTGCCGAATACGTCATGGAACTGGCAGAAGAAGACCCAGCCGCTGCAGGGCTTTCGATCGTGTTTGAGCATGACGCCGAGCGAGAAGAAGCATACCGGGCGAGCTTTAGCGACAGTGACGGGTTCGATTCGCCAGACGAAAACAACACAAAAAACCTGCCGCACGTTCGCCTGGCGAAACTGCGAGCCGCTGACGTTGTCGACGAACCAGCAGCAAACCCCGAAGGCATGTTTGATGCACAACCGCTCGCACGCCACGTCGATGACCTTTTGAGCTATGCAGCCGGGTTGTCGGAAGAAAAACCAAAGTCGCTTGCATTCGGCGTTGATGCTGACCGTGCAAGCCAATTTCTACAGCGTTGGCTTGGTAGCCACTCGCTTTCAATTGTTTCCGCGAACGACGGAGTACCTGAGA
>JAAERP010000416.1 GCA_024230215.1 Fuerstiella sp.
CCGTTTTTCATCAATGGATTCTGTTCGTTATTGCGCTGGTGGCTTCCTCGGCGCAGGCGGCGTTTGCTGATGGAAATCCGGACGTCACATTTCTGAAGACGTATTGCGTGAAATGCCACGGCGCGGATGAACACAAAGGCGATGTGCGACTGGATCAGCTGGCGTTGCGCGTGACAGGCGAGAATCAGGCACTGTGGAAACAGGTCATCCACAACCTTCAGCGTGGCGATATGCCACCCGAAGATGCCAGACAGCCGACTGATACGCAGCGACAGGTTTTTCTCGCAGAGGTCATTCCGAATCTCGAAAAGTACACAGCGGAATCAAACGCCACTTCTGATCCGCTGGTGCGACTGACGAACAATCAGATCGCGCACAGTCTTCAGGACCTACTGCAAACGCACGAGCATATCGCAGACCAACTCATCGGCGACCCGGTCGATAAGCATGGTTTTTCTCGTCAGGCAGAACTCGATCTGTCGGGTTCCTACCTTCAGCTCTACGCCGATGCACTCGAACAGATCGTCGACCGGGCGATGCCGAATATCGAACCGGCTCGACCGGACGTGTTTCGCATCGCAGGCAACGATTGGGAAAAATGTCACTGGGCTGGCGATAACTATCTCTACCAAGGGTATCGGCGGTTGTACGAAGGGCCGAAATGGATCGGCGATGATTTCGAGATCCCGATTCCACCCAAACACGAATACCGCATGTTCCTGCGCG
>JAAERP010000417.1 GCA_024230215.1 Fuerstiella sp.
CGAGGAAGGTGACGACGAAGCTGAAGACGGAGACGAGACCCAGGACGGTGACGACGAAGCTGAAGGCGGAGACGATACCGAGGAAGGTGACGACGAAGCTGAAGACGGAGACGAGACCCAGGACGGTGACGACGAAGCTGAAGGCGGAGACGATACCGAGGAAGGTGACGACGAAGCTGAAGGCGGAGACGATACCGAGGAAGGTGACGACGAAGCTGAAGGCGGAGACGATACCGAGGAAGGTGACGACGAAGCTGAAGGCGGAGACGACACCGAGGATGGTGACGACGAAGCTGAAGACGGAGACGACACCGAAGATGGTGACGACGAGGCTGGAGTTGATATTGGCGATGTGTTTGCTGTCACCGGTAGACTCGTTGGCACCCCGGAATCGGAAAAACTTCAAGGCTATGAATCCGACGACAGAATCACCGGCGGCAGCGGACCGGACTTGTTTCCACTGACCGCAGGCAATGACGTTGTCACCGATTTCCAGCCAACTGAAGATGTCATCGACGTGGGTGACTTCGCTCGAGCGTCGGATGAATTTGGAGTGCTGACGTCGCTCGATGCAATCGCCGCCAATTCGACACAGGCGACGATCGAGGGGCAAACTGCATTGGTCATAGTTGTCGACGGGGAATCTGGCAGTTCCTCTACGGCGTTGCTGGGAGTGACAATCAACGATCTGAATTCAGACAACGTCTTCTTTGGTCTTGGAGACACGTCAATCCCGCCGCTGGATTTCACTCACCTGCCGGAAGCGACAGTCACGCTTAATGATGGAACAGTCGCCAGGATCCCGGGCCACGACCTAAGCGTTCATCCGCTACCGTTTGAGCTGGTAAGTGGGAGCCAGTCTTCTGTGGACGCTCTGAACGGCGTCGATTCGTCCGGCGACCAGGAGAAGGGCGATACGGAAGCCCTGAGAGCTGCCCGGAAAAGTGAAGACACCGGGCAGAACGTTGGCGGCACATTTTCCGGGGCAACGGCAGCTCAGATTGATGCACAGCTTGGCCTGAACGTTACCGGCAACTTCTTCGACAACTGGATGGGAAAGGGCGAACGCTGGATATGGGGTACATCCGGCTGGCATTTCATAACGCCAGTCGGTGCTTTGTACGAGTGGGGTGGTGGCACGTCTGACGATGTGCTGATCGCTCGGCTGGATCCTTCGATTCACGCGGATCCGACACTGCTGACGACTGCTTCTGAACAGCAGCCTGAGCCGGCCCCGACGAATTCCAACGTCGCGGCTGAAGCGATCCGTCTGGATACCGAACTCGGGCTGAGAAGCACGTCCAACAATTTTGAAAACTGGATTGGCAGGCAGGAACGCTGGCTTTGGGGGGCGGCGGGTTGGTACTACCTCCTGCCGGATGGTGCGCTGTTTCAATGGACGACGGGCAGCATGGACGGAACACAGATCGGGCAGCTTGATAGTCGTTCTTACGACGATCTGGAAGTGCTGACTTCTGCGTCGCAAGCGACTTCGATTGATGAGGTCTTCGCCAGGATTGCCACGGGAACAACCGTGGTGTAGTGGGAGTATTGACCTGACCCCCTTTTCCAGGTAATGCTTCGACCCTAACATTCACCTGTGACAAAGCACTCGCACATTCTTCATGCCCCTCCTTGCCAAGGAGGGGCGAGCCTAAGCAGGGGGAAGCTTCTGGCCTGTGGCAGACCGTTCTTTCAAGGCTGGAACGCATCTGTTGCGACCACGAGTCAGCATGATACGCTGCGGCACGTTGCCACGCTGAAAGGTCACTGCACGTTGGTTGTTTCCGTCAGGTCGATTGTCTGCGGAACGTCGTCCATCCCGTAATACTGGTGCTGGATTTTCGTTTCGTGCACGGTCACGATGCGAAAGCCAGACGGATCTTTGCCAAGTGGTCGGCCGACCGGGCCGGTCGTGATCATCTCCATCGCTCCGGCTCGCCCGTAGGCATTGCGATGGTAATGGCCGGCAAAGACTGCTCGGACGCCTGCCTGTTTCAGTTCTTCAAGCAATGGAGTCCGTCGAGCCAGTGGGATATTGAAGTACTGATCCGGCTCGTCCTGTTCTGTCAGAAACAGCGGGTGATGCTGAAACACAAATATGTGTTTGGCCCGAGCTTCCTGCGCGGCTGCAAGTTGTTGCTCCAGCCAATTCTGCTGAGCATCCAGAACTTCAGGCGCCCCGGTCGGATCCTTCAACACGCTGGAATTCAGAACTATGTTGCAGACTCCTCCAACCCAAAACCCAAAATAATCGTCTCCGAAATTCTGTGTGTAGGAGGCGATGGACGTGGCCGTTGGCCGGCCCCCAATGTCGTGATTGCCGCAAACGCAGACCAGCGGGATATCGTCGTGGATCGCTGAGAAATCCTGTTTGTACTGTTTCACCTGAGCGTCATAGCGCGCGTGTCCGGGAGTCGCGTGGGTCAGGTCACCACAAACAATCACGTACCGCGGTCGCAGACGATTAATGTGCTCCACAGCCTGCTGCGACAGGGCCGCTTCCTGTTCGAAACCCTTGTTGCCTGAGAACATTCCATATTGAGTGTCGGCGAGTTGCAGGAAAAAGTATGGCCCCTGCCAGGTTTGCTGCGATTTTTCGGCGAACGTCCGAAACGTGCGACTGCGGGCCTGAGTGAATCGTCCGTTGACATCGTTCGGCGGTTCATCGGCCTGGCATGCGGACAAGACAATGACCGTCGCCGCCGCCAACACGCCGGTAAGAACTCGATGTGTTTGCATGAAGTAACTGCTTCGAATTGACAGGAAAAAGAAATGGACGTCAGGGACTCTGTTGTGGGACGCGGGTCTCGGACAAACGATCAGTTACCCCTTCAGTGGCTTCTTCAACAGCGACTTCAGCCTTGCTTCGTCGGCTCTTCCATCCATCCAGCCGATTGAAACGAGAAAGTGATCCATTTTGAGCACGGTATCGAGGAACGATTCCTGACTCTTGCTTTCGTTGAAAAACCCGTGCGGTTGACCTTCGTAAATCCACACCTCGGACTTGACACCGACAGCCTTTAAATCGGCGTCGAACTTCTTAGCGGTGGAAACCGGAACCAGTGGGTCCTCGGAACCGAAAAAGACGATCGTTGGCGGATCATCTTTACTGATGTTGTGCGCAGGAGAGATCGCCGGGAACCATTGTGTGACTCGGGCATGTCCGTAGCCTTCCGGCCCGTTGTCGTATACCGGATTAAAAAGCAGCAGTGCGTTGGCTTTGGAACTGACGTCTGAATCTTTTTCCGCAGGATCATCCAACCCGTCGCAGATCCCGGTCGTTGCCGCAACGTGACCTCCGGCTGAACCTCCGCCTGCGGCAATGCGATCCGGATCGATGCCCAGTCGTTCGGCGTTTGTCCGCACCCAACGGACCGCAGATTTCCCATCGGCGACGCAGGCATCCGGTTCGGTTTTCTGCCGACTCTTCACACGGTAATCTGCGACAAACGCGACCATGCCGCGGGAAGCAAGATGTTTCGAGTGTTGCTCAAACTGCGTCACCGTTCCGCCATTCCAGCCACCTCCGAAGAAGAACACCACAGCTGGTCGCTTGTCTTTTGCGGGGTCGTGCCCAGTGGGATCGAATCGATAGATCCAGAGATCATCACCGGACGCCTGTTTGTAAACCTGAGCCGTCGCAGCCCCCTCGAAATCGTGTTTCCTGGTTTCGGCAAGGACGGGCAGTGTGAAGATTGCGGCGAGACACAACGCAGAGACTATGGGTTTCATGGGCGTGGGGTTTTCTTTGTTCGTGGTCCGGGACCGTTGTGTTGTGCAATACAGACAACAGGAAAATGGCCCTGTCCTACGTCAGAATTTCGGTACCGGCAATTATGACAGCGTAATGGAACAGGACAGCTGACACAAATACGATTACCAACAGGACAAGAACAGTTTGATCCAGGTAAAGAGCCCCGGGCCCTCTCCGTGCAAGCCATGTCCTGCATGCCAGCGGGCAGTTTCCGTAGGCCGCGCGAAACGCAGAATGGTGACGTCGCAGACATCGTGATGTCGATCATGAGTCATTGACACCGCCTCTCACGCAGCCTCCTTATTGTGCAGACGTTTCAATTTCGCCATGTTGGGCCGGCGGTTTCGGGCGCCGCTGGGGGCGTGATCGATTCCGGCCGGGTTCTTCCAGTCTGATTATCCTTCATCGTAACGCCGGACAAATCGCAATTAATCTCGAAGGCTTCCGCACGGTTGGTCTGGACGAAGTTGTTGACGATGCTCGTTTCGAGCGGCGGCAGAGTGGCATTTCTGTCGCCTTTCATACCGATCAGGATGTTGTGCTTGCAATTCAGGAAGGTGTTCCCGGAGACAGTGGCCCGTTTCACCTGAAAGTACAGATTCACTGGCGAGTTGGGAACACCAAGCATGAAGCACATTGCGCTCCGCTCATCGTCGCCTGTGAGATCCTCAAAATGGTTTCCGGTGATAACGTGATCTTCTCCGATGACCCGGACACCTCCTGCTCCCCGGGCACCATCACCCAGAAAGACGTTATGTTCAACCCGGCAGCCATTACCATGACGCAGGGTCAACGTTCCTGAGACCCCACTGAACCGATTGTGTCGATAAACGTTGCCGCAGGACTTGTTGGAGATGCATTCAGCCTCGCCGTCGCATTTTTCGAACAGGTTATGTTCGAGGACACAGGCGGCAGAGAGCATGGATGTCTTGCTGTCGCCAACCCGGATAGTTTCACCGCCGTTCCTGCCAAGGCGCTGGCGAGGTCCGAAGTGATTGTGATCGATCCGGTGGGCGGCTTCGTGGCCTTCGGCCAGCCAGACCACCACGGTGGGCCCCTCGGTTGTCTTGCCCGCCAGATAGCAGTGATCGATCCGGTGACGCGATCCATAAACGGAGATGAATCGCGATGAATCCTTATTCTCTGCCGCGGGCAGATCATTCAGAACGGCGCAATTGGTAATGCGGCAGTCGTTGCCCAGTTCGCGGACGCCGGTCCTTAGCACGATCGATTCTGTCCCGGCCGGATCCTGAAACCACAGCCCGTCCACAACGATGTACTCTCCGGCAACGGCGATCCTGGAATCGCCCGTCAGAATGACTCTACCGGGCGTCTGAGCCTTGATCGTGATGGGTTTCTCTGCAGTGCCATGTGCACGCACCAACAACCTGGCGTCGGCCCAGACTCCATCCTGCAGGATTATCGTGTCACCTTTCGAAACCTTCCGCATTGCGGCGGCCAACGCGTCCGGATCGCTAACGTGAATCTCCGCAGCAGAGGTCAATGTGGCGGAAACCAACGTGGCCAGAATGCTGACGAAGAAATGTTTGCCTGGTGTTGGTGACATTATTTCCTGTATTCGTGCGCTACTGGTTCGAATGGTCTACGTGAAGAAAGGCACTGTTCGCCGTGTGAATGTTCGACATCATCAGCGTTACCGAATTCCCGGCGCAGCTATCATTTCGCCTGTTGGGCGTATTCCCCGTTCCTGGACCAGGGCTTCTGTTTGGGCTGTCGAGTTTCCGCGGCGCGTTCTGTCGCATCCCCAAGATCTCCCTGCTGCTTCATCCAGGAATCCATTCTTGCAGACAAATGCGTCAGCTTGTCATGGCGACGGGGTTTGGTGGCAAGATTCGTCACGCACCAGGGATCATTGGCCAGGTCGTAGAGTTCTTCGGGCGCACGCCGGACATACGACTTCACTCGTTGTTGTGCGAAATCAGATTCAACCGCTTTCCATGATGCAAAAACGGGGTCACGATGGGTCACCATATTCTGAAACTCGCTGTCATGATGCAGATTTCGGATGTACAGCCAGCGACCATCGGTGGCCGAACGAATTCCGAAGGCTTCCGAACCGTGGTAGATACCTCGAGTTGTATTCACACTAAACACCACGTCGTTGTGACGTTTGGTTTCACCGCGCAGTACCGGTGCGAATGACTTTCCGTCCACGTCGGTCGAAGTCCCACCAGCGAGTTCAACAAAAGTCGGCACGATGTCGACGTAGCTGATCAGTGCCTCTGATTCGGAGCCGGGCTTTACTCTTCCCGGCCAGCGCAGAACTGCGGCAGCATGAATTCCCGTGTCGTAGCACGTCCATTTTCCGAATGGCAACTGCGATCCCTGTTCGCTTAGCCACAGCACGACGGTGTTCTGCTGAAGATTCAGATCCTCCAGATGGCGCAGCATCGTGCCGACCTGTTCGTCCATGTAGGTTATCTCTGCGTAGTATCGCGACATCGCTTCGCGCAGGGTTGGGGTGTCGACCAGATACGGAGGAACGGTCAGCGTTTCCGGATCATACTGCGACGAATCGCCTCGATTCCAGGGCGTATGCGGCTGGTTGGAGGTTACAACCAGACACCACGGTTGCGATCGGTCTTCAGAAATGAATTCGCGTGCTTTGGCGAGCGGTAAATCCGCACCGTCCGGAGTCTTTCCGCCGTCGCCGTGGCTGCCGCCGAGCATTTCAAACGGAAACGCAGAGGCCGGAGCTTCGTGCCGTTTGCCGACGATCGCGACGCGATACCCGAGTGGACTCAAATAGTGAGGAAGTGACTTCACTCCTTCGTATACGCGACTGTGATTCGGATGAGCACCGTTTCGCACGGGATACACTCCGGTGAACAGGCTCTGTCGCAATGGCGAACACGTGGGAGCAGCGTTGTAACAGTGCGTGAAGCGAACGCCCTGAGTCGCCAGACGATCAATGTGCGGCGTTTTCACATCCGGATTCCCGTAACAACCCAGATCGGTAAACGTCATGTCATCCGCCATAAACAACAACAGGTTGGGAGCCTCCAATGCAGAGGCTGGCGAACACGTCGTTACCCAGAGTATGGTGGTGATGAAGCAGAGGCTGCTGAACTGATTAATGGCGATTTCCCTGTGCAAGACGCTTCACTAAATCGTGACGTCTGACATATTCGCAGATTCCAGCGGCGAACGCCACAACGCAGATTTGTCTAACGTTCTTTGCTGTTTCTTCGGGCAGCCGGAACAAATTGCGGTATCATGCGGCAGAACTTTCCTCTGGTTAAGGAGCGGGTATGAGATTCATTTCACTGATGACCATTGCCGTATTGATGCCACTTGCTGATGCAGGCGAGGAACTGGGTACGCCGGTTCGAATCATGAACCAGAATCTGCCTCATGCAGCTCCGTACCTGAGCGATGTGAACGGAGACGGGAAACAGGACCTGCTGGTTGGATTATATAGAGACGACCCATACACCGGTGCGCGAGTGAAGTTGTTTCGAAACATCGGAACTGAAGCGACACCGGAATTCGGCGAAGGTGAGTTCCTGCAGGCTGGCGGAAACGATGCCGCATGCGACGAATTCTGCTACACAGGATTTGGCCCTCAGATTGTCGACTTCAATGGAGACAACATCAGGGACCTCATCACGGGATCACGAGACTGCCAACTCTACGTTTTTGCGGGCAGACGAAACCAGACATTCGGAGCAGTCCAGAGTGTGAATTATGTGCCGGACGAAAGAACGCAGCCGCGTTTTCGTTACAACTCTCGAGTCTTCGCTTACGACTGGGACAACGATGGCGATCAGGATCTGCTGTCGGCCCGAAACGCGACCATCTGGCTCATTCGAAACGACGGCGATGCAAACACACCGCTGTTTGCTCAGCCCGAAGAGCTCGTCACTCAGGTTCACGGAGAACCGACATTCAAGGCGCCAGTCGTCGCGGACTGGAATAGCGATGGTCGGCACGATCTATTGATTGCTCGGACCGATGGCAGTGTGGCATGGCGTCGTAATACAGCTGCCACCGACGCCGAACCCGAACTGGGAAATCCGAAACAATTGGTTGGCGCCGGAGTCTCCGCGATGCTGCGTCGTGACGACAATGGCACGTATAAAAGCCCGAACTTACCTACAAGTAACATCCGACTCTGTGTGGCGGACTTCAATTCAGACGGGCGCCTTGACTTGATTATTGGCGACGCATGGATGGTCCATGGACGCTCAGTTAGTAAGACGCAGGACGAAGTGGAAAGAAGCAGAGCACTGTCCATGGAGGAATCGAAACTGCGGCGCCAATTGCGAGAATTAATGAATACCCCGCAGAACGAATCCGAGGAAGCACGTCAACAGCGCGAACTTCGTGTAAGAGCGATGAAGCTGAACTGTGCGAAGGTCTGGCGAGAACGGAACACCGACTCGCGACTTAGCCGACATGGATCGGTTTGGTTCATTCCGCGACTGGCGGTACATTAAGCAGCTTCCCCTTCGCGGAATACAGCGCAGCGGCCACAGTGAGACCTGGGTGGTTCGTCTTAATCCGAGAGGTCTACAGGGACGGCAGGCATTTCCTTCGGTCGAAATCCGTTGCCCAATTCGTCCTTCAGACTCTTAAAAACAATTTTCGATTCTGTGCTATACTGGAGACGTTCGTCCACCACGAGAAGATCACGCCGAAATGATTGAAGAGAAAACAGGCCACCGCGTCGTTTACCTGGCCGCTCTGCTGTGCGCAACGTGTGGTGTTGCAATCGGGCAGAACCACGGAGGTCTCAGGTCCGCGTCCGTTTCGGCAGCACGGGCGGGCGAAGTGAACCGCCGTGATTCCACACCCGCAACACTCGAGCAGCTGAAAACGGCGGGAGCACTTCGATCGAGTTATCGGGAGCATCAGCAGCCTTCCGTCGGAACAGAAGAACTGAAGCCCAACCTCGCGGCGTATCGAAAGGACATCCAGCCGATCCTGACAAAAGCGTGTGTTCAATGTCATGGTCCTGAGACTCAGGAGGGCAATATTCGGATCGACACGCTGGACCCCGATCTTCTGCACGGAAGCGATGTGGATTGGTGGCTTGAAGTTGTTGCGGTGCTGAGCAATAGCGAAATGCCGCCCGCGGAAGAAACGCAGCTGGCGGACGGTGATCGCAGCAGATTGATTCAGTGGCTTTCTTTGGAACTGCTGGTGGCGTCAACAGTGCGTCGCGATCAGCAGGGGTACTCGTCTTTTCGGCGGATGACTCGTTACGAGTACAATTACGTACTGCAGGACCTGCTCGGGCTTCCTTATGATTTTGCGAGAGACCTGCCGCCGGAGTCGAATTCTGAAGACGGCTTCCAGAACAGCTCTGAGATGCTGCACATGTCGGCCATTCAGTTCGGGACTTACCACGAATTAAGCCGTAAGGCCGTGCGGCAGGCGACGGTGCGGGGTAAGCGGCCGGCGCCAGTTTACTGGGGTGTGTCCATGCAGGCCGCTGCGGCCAGTGAATGGGCGAAGCAGGAAGCAGAATTGGAAAAGGTCCGACAACAACACAGGGACGATCCGGAAACGCTGAAACAGGAACTGGAGCGGCGAACTGAAGGATTTCGAAAACGGCCACCCGGTACTCACTACAGGAATCAAAGTACGGGACGGACCGCCAGAGTGTCGTGGAGCTATGGGGGCGCAAAATACGCCTGGACCCCGACACGGACGCCCCCAAAAGTGCCGCCGGTTTCGAATCACGTTGTGGTGATCCCTCCACAACAGAAGCTGATCGTCGAACTTGGCGATACCATTCCTGATGTGGGGACGCTTCGAGTTCGCGTACGCGCTTCACGGACGTCGGTTGAGGGCAATCGCATCCCCAGCCTGCAACTGGAATTCGGCTGGCAGGCAAGCAACGACTCGCAGGCCTCCGTAAGAATCAGCGGTCGCGACTTAGCCATCAATGCTGCCCCGGATAAGCCGCAGTTCTTTCAGTGGGATATTCCGCTGAGTGAAATCTATCCACGGAATTCGGTCCGCAAGACGTCAAAGATGGGCGACCTGCCAAGTCCGTCTGAGTATGTAAAGCTGGTGAACAGTTCGGACTTACAAGGTGACATTCAGATCGACTATGTGGAGATCACAGCACCGGTTTACGATCATTGGCCACCAGATTCGCACAACAGAATCTTCTTCGACAGCGCGAACAAAGAGGACGAAGCCGTTTATGCGCGAGAAGTGTTAAGTCGTTTCATGTCGCGTGCATGGCGACGGCACGTCACGACTCTCGAGATCGATCAGAAACTGGCCCTGCTCACTCAGATCCGTCCCGAGTGCGATGATTTTCAGGAAGCCATGGAAGAAGTGCTGGCAACGGTGCTCGCTTCGCCCGGTTTTCTGTATGTCGTTCCAGATGCTTCGAAACTTAACAGGTCGTCGGTGGTCTCAGGCGGGCCGCCCGAGCCACGACGGCAGCAGCTTCCTTACGACTCCCTGAGTGACTATGAATTGGCAACTCGTCTTTCGTTGTTTTTATGGTGCAGTACGCCCGACGAGGAGCTTCTGGGGCTTGCGGCCAGCGGGCAGTTGAGCAGCCCCGATGCGCTGAGCAGCCAGGTCGAGCGAATGCTAACCGATGCACGGTCACGACGTTTCTCTAAACACTTTGTGCGTCAATGGCTGGGCATGCAGTTGCTGGACTTTCTGGCGATCGACCGAAAAGTCTACCCTCAGTTCGACCCGTCGCTGAAAGAGGCGATGCAGGAGGAACCTATTGCTTTCTTCCATTGGGTCCTGCAGAATAATCACAGCGTATTGGATTTCATTCACTCAGATCACACGATGGCCAACGAGCGACTCGCAAGGCACTACGGGCTGAACAACGTCTATGGAAATCACTTTCGCCCCGTGAAGCTTGAATCGCACCACAGGCGAGGAGGATTGCTGACTCAGGCAGGTCTGCTGGCGATGAATTCGGACGGCAAGGATTCGCATCCGCTTAAACGTGGTATCTGGCTGCTGGAAAGTCTGCTGAACGATCCACCACCACCGCCGCCGCCAGTTGTTCCTGAGATTGATCTCGCTGACCCTGAGATTGCGAAGCTCACGCAAAAGCAACGTATCGAAAATCACCGAAACCATGCTGCCTGTCTGTCATGTCACGTTAAGATTGATCCATGGGGAATCGCTTTTGAACACTTTGACGCCGTTGGGAACTGGCGAGCGCAGATACAGGGCAAACCCGTCGATGCCTCCAGCCTATTGTTCAACAGACAGAAACTTGATGGCATGGATGGGCTGAAGAGATTTCTGCTGAACAACCGACAGGACCAGTTCGCCCGGGCATTGGTTCACAAAATGACGACCTACGCCCTTGGGCGCCCCCTCACGTTTGGTGATCGCTCAAGCGTTGACCGGATTACCGCCAATGTTCGAAAACACGGCGACGGACTTGCTAAGATGGTGACATTGATTGTCGCTAGCAATCTATTTCGATCCAAATAGAGACACGTTCTCCAGGTGTGTGTGTTCCAGGTGTCAGGAAAAAGACAACAGTAATGAAAACGAGTCTCAGATCTCTCGACCGTCGAAAATTCCTGCGTGGAACCGGAGTCGCACTCGCGTTGCCGTGGTTTGAATCTTCCACTGGTGTTGCGCGTGACGCGGAACAACCAGCGACGCCGAAACGCCTGGCGTGCTTCTACATCCCCGATGGCGTGCCGATGCCGCTGGCAGAAGATCCGGCGCACAAAGACTGGAGCTGGTTTCCTCACGGAAGCGGAAAGGACTTTGTGTTCACAAAATGTCTCGATCCGCTGGAGTCGCTACGCACCAACGTAACCGTATTTTCCGGCTTGTCCCATCCGTCAGTACGGAGTATTCACGGCCATTCAAACGCCGACCAGTTCCTCACCGGGGCCGCCACCGGGCCGTCAGGTGATTACGTGAATTCCATTTCACTGGATCAGGAATTCGCTGCCCACGTCGGAGATCAAACTCGTTTTTCATCGCTCATTATGTCCACAGATGGCGGAACGGGAACTCCGCGCGGTGCACACACCGCGTCGTTCAATCGAAGTGGACGCGCTATCCCGGCCGAGCACAGGCCAAAGCGAATCTTTGACATGCTGTTTGTAAAGAGCGATGGCGATGCGGCTCGTCGTCTCGCGCTGAATCACAGCACCATGGACGACCTGCTGGCCGATGCAGTGGCATTGCGGAAGAGGTTATCCGCTCATGACCAGAAGACACTGGATGAATATCTCCAGTCAGTCCGCGACACCGAGATCAAAGTCGAAAAAGCGAAGCGGTGGATCAATATACCGCTTCCCGCGGTTGACGTCGATCACATGAAGCTCGACATCACTCCTGAAGATCCACGCATATATCTTCAGGCGATGTTCGAATTGATTTACCTGGCGTTCAAAACCGATTCCACGCGCGTGGCGACCTATCAGATTGGCAGGGAAAACGGCGTCGGCGTCAGCGACTATCTTGCTCGAGCGGTCGGGTTTAATCTGACTCATCAACTTTCACACGAGACAAAGGAGCCTGGAGGCTGGAAGAACTTCGGAACGTATTGTCGATTTTTGAGCGAAGAATACGGGCGGTTCATTCACCAGCTGAAAGCTACTCCCGAAGCCGGTGGAGATGGCAACATGCTGGACAACACGCTGCTGTTGTTTGGTTCTGCGTCAAGCGCTTTTCATCTGTCTCGCAACTACCCCTTGATCCTGGCCGGTGGAAACAAATTGGGATTCAGGCACGGCCAATACCTCAATCACGCAGGCAGCAACCCGGCAGGAGGCGCATGGAACGGTGGCAGGGAACCATGGCAGAAAGAGGTCACCCACGAAGACATCCCTTTGTCGAATCTTTTTGTCACCATGCTTAAACGACTGGGCGTCCAGACGGACAGTTTCGCCGACAGCACAGGCACACTTGCTGACGTTTGAACAGTAGAAAGCTGTCGACTGAAGCGATGATTTCGGTCTCAAGTGCGATAGGTTCGAGTGGCGATGAAGCACCATGGACAGGGCCATAAAGTGGAAACTGATATGCACAGCAAATGCCCTTCGTGCGGGGAAACAATCAAACAGTTACTGGGCGAGTCAATTCCCGTAAAATCCGTTCAACCGAAACATCGCGCCATGACGTACCGTTGTCCAGGATGTAACATCGCGATTGGGTGCGGAGCGGACCTGGAAGAACTTCAACGTGAGGTTGTAACGGCGATAGAGGACGCGTTCAGACGACGCGCCATGTATTGAGAATCAAGACGGACGCACTTATGAAACCGACTGACACATCAACATTTACTTCCATTCCCGAGATCGACAGATCTGTGCCCGGGATGCTGCAAACTGCCACGTTTGCTTTTGGCTGATTCTGGGGGCCCGAATCCCAGTTTGGGGTTATCAAAGGTGTGTATCGTACTCGCGTTGGCTACACGGGAGGGCGGAAGAAGTTCCCGACTTACGACAGCCTGGGAAATCACACAGAAGCTTTGCAGATCGATTTCGAGCCGACTCAGATTTCGTTTGCTGACATCGTCGACATCTTCTGGAAGACTCACGACCCACGCTGTGGAATTCGCAGTTCACAGTACATGACGGCAATCTGGTTCCATGACGACACACAGCGTGACATCATCAACGCGGCGAAAGAATCAATTGAAGTGTTACCCAGTGAGAAAGTGCAGACACCAGTCATGCCACTGGATGTCTTCTATCCCGCTGAGGACTACCACCAGAAGTATTGCTTACAGAACTCGCCGCTACGAAGTCACTTCAGAGCGATGTACCCGAAGTTCGATGACTTCAAAAACTCAACTGCCGCTGCACGTTTGAACGGATTCATCGCCGGAGAAGGCAGCAGCCAATTATACGATGAAGAGCACCAGAACTACGGTTTCCAAACTGAGGACTTGAATCGAGTCATTCGTCTTCGTGAGCCATCCGGCGGCGCTGCATCGTGCAGCAATACTGGCTGTACGAGCGATTAGCGAAGCTTACAGACCGGAGTAACCTGAGGGACGTGCCGCCTGCTGAATGCCACGGCAATTCAGATTTAGTCAATCCCGGATGTCAGCCGCAAGGCGCCAGCCGCGGGTTCGTTGGGGAAGTCCGGCGGCTAGCGCTCTGTCAAAGCCAGGTTTTAGGGTTGGCGAGGAACACGGGGTCAGGTACCAAAAACCGGAACGGCCCGAAGGGTGCTTCGCATTTTTGGTAATCGCGGTAGGGACCGCCGTTGCCAGCGGCCCCCCGCACAGGTCCGTACTTGAAGAATCACCTCATACGGCTGCTACCTTAAGTCGGGCGTGATAGCGTTCGTTTGGGTAAGGATGAGTCACGCGGGGACGAGGAAGATGCAGGCGTGAAAGACGCTGCATCCGTTCCCATGTCCAGCCACGACGACCTCGCTGGCTGCGTTTTCCATAACGCTCACGACCATGACTCTTAACCACAGCCGCTTATGGTGGTTTGAAGCCTGCTTCCGCAAGCCGGCTCCGAGGGACCAAACAAACCCTCATCTCAAGTGCACATTGCCTGGCGCACAGTCATCCGCGTATCGTACAATCACCACGTCACCGCAGCATTGCTGTCGCCACCAGTTGATCCACAGGTCGAAAGCCATAACTGAAACCGACGAAGTCCTGCTCGTAGATGGCCTGCAACACCCAGACAGTTGCCTTCTGGACAATCTTGTCCTCCAGCGATGCGATGCCCAGCAGTCGTTCCCGACCGTCGGGCCTGGGAATGCTTCCACCCTGACTTTTGCCTTTGACAAAGCACCAGCGCAGAACGCTCAGGATCGCATCTCTCTCCGATGCAGCTCCGGGCCGAAAATGTTGGACATATCCAGTCGTCGCAGCGCGACGTCAGCCACGAACAGAATCATGGCGATGATCAGCAGCCGGGGCCACAGTGGTGTGGCTGTTGCTGCTGTTTCGGATTCCAGAGGTTCGAAGACGGATGCAGCATCCGGATCGAACGTGCCGCCGGTAGAACGGGCGATGGACTTCAGCAGGTCTTCGTTGGTTGTTCGCAGCCGCAGTTCGTCGCTGTATCCAACAACCAGGCCGCGTGACTGCTGGTACAGTGTCTGCCCGTCACGCTTCTGAGTCATCTGCACATGCCACGCTCCCGGCGTTGCCATTTCCACTTCCGCTTCGTAGCGACCGGGTGCGGTTTGCCGGACAGCGAGTGACCTGGAATTCAACCGCGGGTCGACCAGTGTTATTTCCGTTTCGGCCATGTTCAGGAACTGACCATCAGAGTCCACGGCGTCAATGACCACCTTGCTGTGAAAACCACGTCGTTGGATGTCAACAACGAACCCCTTGCTTTCGCTTTTTCTCATGCAGTGTCGAATCACCTGTGACCAAAACCTGTTGTAGCCATTCCACGTCAACCATTCGGCCGCCCATTGGCTTTTTGCATCTGATGTAAACGCGACCGACATGCCGAGCCCGTAGCGCCACCAGCACAGTAGCGGGTCACCGGTTTCTGCCGTCAAAATGACTTCGCTGGTGGCTTTGGGGCGAGTCACCACGTATCCCAGCAGAAATGGTGCTTCATCAAAGTTCACTCCGTCCAGCACCGGCGTCGCACGGATGACCATTGGCAGGAACGGTTCCTCGTTGATCGCGGATTTGCTGGCCGTCATCGTCTCTTTAGCGAAGATCTGCGGAATCGAATTCACATCCCTGGCGAAGTAATACCGTCCACGGCCCGCCTGAGCGATGCGTTCCAGCAGATTCTGATCCGCATCGCCGATGCCGACCGTCGACACGGTGATCCGGGAAGCTGCCATCTGATTTGTGATGCCATCGAAGTCACCCGGAGTCGAATTGCCATCGGTCAGAATGATCACGTGTTTCAGCTTCGCACTGATCGCCTGCAGAGCCTCAAACGCCTGCTCCATGGCCGGATACAGCGTCGTACCACCACCGGACTCGATTGATGCAATTCGGTCCATGACGGCGCCCTTCTGAGATCCTCCGCGGATTTCGCTGACCCAATACGGTGAGCCGTCAAACGCAATCACGCCGATCTGATCTTTGGCACCCAGCAGATCAACCGCTGCACGAGCGGCATCTTTAGCCATTTCGATCTTCTGACCGCCCATGGAGCCTGACTTATCGATGATCAGCACCATCCCCAGGCCAGGCTTCTCCTTTTCCTTTTCAAAGTCACTGCGAACGGGAAGCACGTCTTCCACAACCGTTTTGTAATAGCCACCCAGCCCAAACGATTCGTCGCCACCCAGCATGATGAAGCCACCACCCAGCTGGCTGACGTAGGCACGGATGACGTCCATCTGCTGTGCCGAAAGATCAGTGGCCGGAACATTGGATAAAACCAGGACTTCGTAATTCTGCAGATCCGTCAGCGCGTCCGGCATCCCCTGAGCAGGACGCGTATCAACGGCGATGCCTTCCTCGTTCATCGCCCATTCCAGATTCCTCGCCTGTTCCGGGATACTCTCGATCAGCAGAACACGGGGACGGCCGGCTGTGAAGACGATGCCGGACGCAATATTGTTGTCCAGCAGCGTATCGTGAAAATGTTCGGACGGTGCAGTGTCCGGGGCTGTGCCCGATTCAGACGATTCGGAGACCGCTGGTCGTGTGATTCGTGCCGAAAACTCGGTTGGCTGTTTGACCTGCTGCGTAAAGTAAAATTCATTCTCGCCTTCTTTGATTTGCTGCAACTCGGAGGCAATGCGGAATTCCCCACTGAAGACTTCCACAACAGCCTGGTCGTCGTGGTTGGAATCGATCACAACCTCAATTCGGAAGGGCTCGCCTTCCGCTACCTGGGCTGGCACGTTAACGGCTGAAACCTGGAGTTCCGGGACGTCACGAGTGGGCAACGAAACCGTCGATACCCTGGGTCCGGATGATGCCACGGTTGCCATCACGTCACCTTCGGTCTCATTCCCATCACTCAACAAGACAACGTGTGGGACGAAGTGAGGCGGCATTCCGGCGGTGGCAATATCGACCACCGACTGCAGGTCAGTGCCCTCCTGCCACTGGCGGCGGGCCTGATCAGACGGTGCAGCCGCATCGGGAACGCGACTGGCGGCGTCAATATCCGTTGAACGGCTTTCCGGCGCTCCCACAACATCCTTGTCTGCCCGAAGCCTGGTCTGAAAATCACCCGGCACTGAGGCGAACGGCAGAATGGCGAACGACTCCTCGTCGTGACCGGCAGTGGCCCTGCGAAGAAAGTTCTCGGCCTTTTCATGTCCTTTGGTTCCGACGCTCAGGCTATCATCGACCGCGAAAACGACAAAGACGTGCTGTGTACTGTTCATCCAGTTCAGGCCGCATAGCGCCAGAATCAACAACAGCACAATGACGCAGCGCACCGCCAGCGAGGCCACCATTTGTCGCCACGGCAAATCGACAAGGCTGCGGTAAAAGTACGCCACCAGCACCGGCAGCAGCAGCACGGCCCACAGCCACTCCGGCCGGTTGAATTCGAGTTGTGCCCACGCGTTTGTCATGTGGTATTCAGGTGAAATCTCAGTGTTTGGTCGACCGAGGGGCCGGGGCAGGAACTGGCATGTCGTCCAGCCGGTAGGATAAATGTCCAATGTCGAACAGGGAATGTCCAATGACGAAGTAAGTGCCGGTACATCGACATTGGTCATCCCTTGTTCGACATTCTGCAGTTCTGTTTCCGATACGCACTGGACATGCGGAGGTAATGTCGAATACTGCCGACAAAAAGTCCTTTTACCGATGCATGTTCTGTCCGTTGAACCCACCCGCCATCATGTTGCATTCCAAACGAATCATGATTCTTCCACTGTCAGCTGCGGTGATTGCGGCACTGTGTGGATGGCGCATCATGAATCCTGGTGGGCTGTCCGATTCCGCGGCCACACAACCTGAGATGCGACAGCCGGCACCCGCAATTCAGCTGTATGATCAGAATTCCACGATTGTTAATCTGGAGGCCTTTCTGCACCGGCACAGGATTGTAATCGTGTTTTTCGACGGCCAGGCCGGTCCGGAAGCAAACGAAACTCTGGTGACGCTGCGTGAATTTCATGCGGCACTGAAGGCAGAAAGCATCATCGTTCTGGGTGTGTCGACAGCGTTGCCACAGGATATCCGAAACAACTCCAGCCAGCCGTTTCCGTTTCCAATCCTGTCTGACGTTGCGGCCACGGCGTCCGAATCGGTCCACCGAAAATGGGGCTGCTTTGTCGAACCGCCGTCGCTGGACAAGCCAGCCGGCACGCAACCCGGTGTGTTCCTGATCGACCGCACGGGGATGGTGCCGTGGCACGGATCGCATCCGCGGCCGGAATCAGATACTTCAGCCATAGTGGCCCACCTGCTGGGAGGCGGTTAAGAGTCCATCGATGGGAGCCAGGATTTTCATGAAGGATTCTGCTTCGGCAGATTACCTGTCGCAATAACTATCGACCTCAGCGTGCGACAGCCGAGCAGCAGCATCAACGCTGTTTGCACTCCCCAGTGAAACACTCTCTCGAACAAAGGCAACCAGCGGGCATTTCTGACGAATTGCAGAAAGGGATTTAGATCAGTTCGCGGATTCGATCGCGGTGGTCCACAAGTTACTGCGGTCGGCCGGCAGGGGCTGTGATCGTCGTGTTTTTGACGTCGATCCTCAGATTGTGGTAAATCGTGGCAAGCACCTCCTGCAGATGAACCGGCCGGTCCACGACGCGCTCAGCGTTTCTGTTCGATTCTCCTTTTCAGGATCGAACGCGTTTGCGACTCGACCTGAAGTCACGATATCAGCCGCCTTCAGTGTCTGGGCCCGGCCGAACATAGTGTCCGCTGCGGCCGCCTGATTTTTCAAGCAGACGAAGGCCTGTGATCTCCATGTCACGATCGATCGACTTGCACATGTCGTACACGGTCAATGCTGCGACGCTGACTGCCGTCAGGGCTTCCATCTCCACACCGGTTCGTCCGGATACGGAGACCGTCGATTCGATCCGCAGTTGTGTATCTGACACGAACGCAAAGCTGATGGCCGCTGAATCGAGTCCCAGGGAATGGCACAGAGGGATCAACTCGTCCGTGCGTTTGGTCGCCATAATTCCCGCCAGTCGAGCGACCTCAAGCACGTCGCCTTTCGACATTCCCTTCTGCTGAATCGTCAACAGGGTCGCTGACTTCATAGACACAAAGCCTTCGGCCCGGGCCATGCGCTGAGTGACGGGTTTTGCACTCACGTCAACCATGCGGCTGGCGCCGTGTTCGTCAAAATGAGTGAGGTCGTTCATAGTGTCGGTGTTCGTTTATTGCTGCTGTGCCAGTAATTCGGCGATCTGCACGGCATTTGTCGCCGCACCTTTTCGCAGGTTGTCCGACACGCACCAGAACGACAGTCCGTTGGGGTTCGACAAATCCTTGCGAATGCGTCCGACAAACACATCGTCACTGCCGTCGCAGTTGGAGGGCATGGGATACTGACCATTGACCAGATCGTCGACAACCTGAATCCCGGGAGTCTTCGCAAACAGCTCGCGAGCTTCCTCAACGCCAATCGGCCGTTCTGTTTCGACCAGAATGCTTTCGCTGTGGCAATTGGACACCGGGATCCTCACGCAGGTCGGGCAGACCATGATGGAATCGTCACCGAAGATCTTGCGAGTTTCGTACACCATTTTCATCTCTTCGCTGGTGTAGCCTTCCTCTTTCAGGCTGCCGATCTGCGGAATGGCGTTAAAGGCGATGGGATGGTCGAAGACCTGATACTCGTAGCTGTCACCCTTCAACGCAGCTCTGGTACCTTCCTGCAAATCCGTGTTGCCCTGCAGACCGGCTCCACTGGTTGCCTGATAGGTACTCACGACAACGCGACGGATTCGAGCCGCATCGTGCAGTGGCTTCATCGCCAGGACCATCTGCGTGGTCGAGCAATTCGGGCTGGCGATAATGCCCTTTGCGTTGATCGCAGCTTCCGGGTTGATTTCCGGGACGACCAGCGCGACGTCGGGGTTCATCCTCCAGTAGCCTGATTCATCGATGACTTTCGCACCGGCCTTGACAGCGGACGGCAGATATTCGGCTGCCGTGTCGTCGGGAGTGCTGGCAATAAGCAGGTCAATGCCTGCAAAGCAGTCGTGCGTCAGTTCCTCGATGGTGATCGTCTGACCGGCCAGCGACAACTGTTTACCGGCGCTGCGGGCGGATGCAAGCAGACGGTAGTTTTTCGCCGGGAAGTCTCGTTTCTCCAGCAACTCAAGGATGATAGTGCCCACGGCTCCGGTGGCACCAACAACGGCAACGGTCTCAAACACGACGATTCCTGATCACGAAAAGGGGATTAGTGGATAACAGCCGGACGATTTCCAGCAAATACGTTTGTGAGTTCACAGCGGACGGCGATTTGTCAGTGGTATCCAGCAGTGAACAACGTGTACACTTCAATCGTGTCTTCCACTGCCGCCAAAGAATCTGTCGGCCGGTATTGTTGTGACATATTCCGGTGAAAGTACCGATTCCTCGCCTTTTTTCCATTTCTTTCAGACAAAGATTCTCAATTCCTGACTCGCGAAGTATGCCGTGTCTAATCAATTCCCTACAGATTTTCACCAGGAATTCCGGTCCTGCGTCAGGCGACTGACGAAGGATCCACAGAAAGCCCTTGGTGAGCTATTTGACCTCGCTGCCATGCGATTGGTTCGCCTGGCGATGAGTGTAACTGGAAATCAGGCAGATGCTGAAGATGCGGTTCAGGGGGCTTTTTCCAGAATTGCGGGCAAACCCAGGTTGCTGGCTCGCGCGGATGCCCCGTGGCCTTATCTGATCCGGGCCGTCAGAAACGAATCACTGCGAATCGTTCAGAAACGCAGAACCACTCGTCTGGGAGAAATCGATACTCAGTGTGAGAAGGATACCGCCGAATTCACGGTTCAGCGTGAGGAGACGGCAGCCCACGTACAGCGTATTTTGCGTACTTTGCCGAAGGCGCAGTACGAGGTCGTTATCCTTAAGCATTGGGAAGAACTTACTTTTGCCGAAATTGCCGACGTGCTTGGCAAATCACAGAACACAGTCGGCAGTCGTTACCGATATGCGATGGAAAAACTTCAACGCAGCCTGGAATCAGTCGTGCATGATACGGGCAGGCCAAATCAGAAAAGGTCCCGCACAACTTCTCAGGTTGTGCGATGAATCGATTCAACACAACATGCCGGATCGCCCCTCCTGAACATCATCCCGCCACATTGCGAACGATACGATGAGTCAAAGACTGAATATTGCCGAACCCGCTCTGCCGGAACATGAATTGATCCGGGACGCGATGCCAATGCCGAAATTGTCGGCTGGCTTCAAGTCCCGAGTGGTCGCGGAATGCGGCGTCAGTATTGCTACCGCGCGGCGAGCATTTCGACTGAAGGTGGCAGGAAGTTTTGCCGCTGTCTGTTGTCTGGGGGGACTCTTCTGCCTGCCGATCCCCCCAAACTCGCCGGTTGATCGGCAGATGACGGATCAACCGGCCGGTCCTCAGCCTGCAAATCAGGAGCCCGTGAGTCCGGGGCTTTCGTTCGGGATTCCGCCCGGTGGATCGCGAATGACCGTTGACGCGCCGAAACCTCCGGCCACTGAAGAACCAGACAGCCGGCAGATGAACAAGATTATCGAGCAGTTGAACGACCGTGGGCAGATGTTCAATGCAAACATGCTGCCGAAGTTCTGATACAGGTTTTACGCTGACTTGTGGCCGCGAAGGGCGTTATCAAAGGGCGTTATCGAGTGGCAGTTTCGTTGCTCCCACAACGCCAGTATTGTCCACAACAATTAGTAGGCTGCTCCAGGGCGTGGCCCTTGACCCAAAGTCGAGCTGA
>JAAERP010000418.1 GCA_024230215.1 Fuerstiella sp.
ATCCGGGCGGCAGCGAGTGGCGTCACGAAACGCGGCATCGTCTTGGCTACATGGCGGTGCCGGGCGCACGATTGCTCGTTCTCAAGGGGCTTTCACCTGGCGGCAAACTGAAACAGCTCATGCCGATCGAACCGCTGCACGGATCGTTTTGGCGGCCCGATGTTTCTTACGACGGCAAGCACGTTCTCTTCTGTTTCAAGCCGCACAACGAAAAGTCGTTTCACCTTTATGAGATCCACGCCGACGGAACGCATCTTCGTCAACTGACCGACTCCGTCTATGACGATCTCGATCCGATCTATCTGCCCGACGGCAAACACATCCTGTTTTCGACGTCGCGCGGCCACACCTATGTTCGCTGCATGCCGCCGACCAATGCCTACGTGCTCGGTCGATGTGATACCGACGGCAACAACATCTACCTTATCTCGCGCAACAACGAGCCTGACTATCTTCCGTCCGTGATGAACGACGGCCGCGTGATCTACACGCGGTGGGAATACACCGACAAACCGCTGTGGCGGGCGCAGGGTTTGTGGACGGTCAATCCCGATGGTACGCAGGTGAACGTGTTCTGGGGCAATCAAAGTGTGTGGCCAGATTTGCTCAAGGACGCGCGGAGTATCCCCAACAGCAACCGCATCATGTTCACCGGCAGCGCTCATCACGACTGGTTTTCCGGCTCGATCGGGATCATTGATTCCGCCAAGGGGTTCAACTTCCCCAACGGCGTGACAAAAGTCACCGCTGAAATGCCGTGGCCCGAATCGGGTAATGGTCCCGTGGACCCGATTGAATCACCGAGCTACCACGCGAGCGGAAAGTACGACGGGTATTACTCGCCTTATCCGATCGGGCCCGCTGATTTCTTGGTCTCAGCCAATCGTGGCGGCAAGTTCATACTGTATTTGATGGATGTCGATGGCAACCGCGAACTGATTCACGAAGGCCATCACAATATTCTTCACGCGATGCCGCTGAAACCGAGGATGGTTCCGCCGGTTCGCCCGGACGGTGTCATCTGGCCCACCGGGAAACAGCGCGACAAACCGAAGGACGGGATCATCTTCAGCAACAACGTGTACGACGGCGTCGCGGACGCGTTGCGCGACAAGGCACGATTCCTGCGCGTGTTGACCATTGACGCCAAGACCTACACATATTGGTACAAGCGGCCCTACATTTCGACAGGCCCCGTTGTTTCAGGTGTGCAGTCGGAAGGCGTCAAGCGAATCCTCGGCACCGTTCCGATTGAAAAGGATGGATCGCTTTCGTTCTTTGCGCCGTCGGGCATTCCGCTTCATTTTCAATTACTCGATGAACAATA